>JAZNZY010000039.1:0-22273 GCA_045595165.1 Eubacteriales bacterium | reverse complement strand
CAACAGAAAGTAAAAAATACTACAAATCACCCCAAGAAGGCTGCGACTTCTTGGGGACCCCGACAAAAAAATCCCCGAGCGAAAAAGCTCGGGGATTTTTTATTTACACAGTCTTTGTAAGCAAAAATGATTCGTGCCGGGGAATAATATATGTTATTCGCTATAGCAGATTACTGTTGCTTGGAAGCGGCATAGCATTCGCTGCAGTATACCGGTCTGTCGTTAGAGGGCTGGAAGGGAACCTTTGCTTCCTTGCC
The DNA here is from genome assembly GCA_045595165.1 of Eubacteriales bacterium. Lineage (GTDB taxonomy): Bacteria > Bacillota > Clostridia > Oscillospirales > CAG-382 > SFLA01. The sequence continues at coordinate 22,016 of JAZNZY010000039.1, read as the reverse complement.
ACACTGTGCACAAGTGGTTGTAAAGAGCTCTCTGGGAGCCTTGCCTGCGTTCTTTCTTGCGTCACGGCAGGGTTTGCATCTCTGGGGCTCGTTCTGGAAGCCGCGTTCTGCATAGAATTCCTGTTCACCTGCGGAGAAAACGAATTCTGCACCGCAATCCTTACAAACCAAAGTCTTGTCTTCGTACATGCTGATTTTACCTCGCTTGATAAAAAATTATTTTTTCCCTTTTTTAAAGGGTTTTTGCTAAATTATTCGCTTGAGCTTGGAGCGGATACGCTGTACTGCGTTATCTACGCTTTTAACGTCCTTGCCCAATTTTCGACTTATCTCCGCGTATGATTCATCCGCAAGATAAAGCTCAAACACCTTTGTTTCCAAAGGAGAGAGTGCTTTGAAAAGTCTGTCGTGCAGAAGTTTGCCGGATTCCGTATCCAAAAGGATCTGCTCCGGTGAATCGCTCTCCAGCGCCTCCGCCTCGCCGATCTCTTGCATATCCGGCAAAAGGACGGGCGCTTTTGCATATTTTCTGAGCGCCGATATTATACTGTTTTTTATACAAGTAACGGCGTATGTGGAAAACGACGCCTTCTCATCTTCATAACTGCGGACAGCCTTTAAAAGCCCTATAAGCCCTTCCTGCAAAAGGTCCTCCCTCTCGGATTCGGACACCGAAAGAGTGCCTATGTAGGAATTCATTATTCGGGAATATCTGTGTACAAGCAAAGCAAAAGCAAGTGAATCTCCCTCGCGGGCAGATGCCACAAGCAACGCGTCTTCATTTGTTACGGGAGTGATATTTTCCATCCACATCTCTTGTTAAAAATTCACAAAACAAGCACTAATCTTGTAGTAGTATACCACAATTTTCCCCAAAGTCAAGTGAAAAATTAACTTTTCTTTCAAATTTCCTTAAAGTTTTTTAAAAATTTGTTCAAAATTGCATCATTATGCGTTCGAGCTCATTCATTTTGCTTTCCATATCCTGAGCGAGGCGTATCTGACAGCGTGCACGTACAAGATTGTGCTTTGAATACGCGGTCTTGAAATAAGTATCCCCTGCGAGATAATCTGCCAAAAATCTGGAGGCAAGCTCGAGAGTAACCACCAGCGCACCCATAGACAGCGTGGAAATTTCCGTATCGTTAAGACTGCCGTAAAGCTGGGGAACGAAGCCCGAAGCAAATTGGGTGAACATATCCGTATCCAGAGAAACGTTGGAAAGATCTTTTTCGTCCTCCGCCGCAGTGTTTGCGGCAAAACGCACCGCATCGCCGAAATCATATGCGGCATAGCCGGGCATAACCGTATCCAGATCTATTACTGCCAAAGGCTCGCCCGTGCCTGCATCGAACATTACATTGTTGCACTTGGTATCGTTATGGGTGACACGGAGCTGTATTTTATTTTCTTTTGCCAGATCGCGGAAATAGCCCGCATAAGACACCATTGAACGCAGATAATTTATCTCGTCCTTCACAGAAGCGGCTCTTCCCGCAACATCAGCCGCCACAGAATTTTCGAAATCCTCAAATCTCTTCACCGTATCGTGAAAATAAGGGATAGTTTCGTACAGAGAAGCCGCATCAAAATCCGAAAGGTTTTTCTGGAATTCGCCAAACGCCTTGCCTGCATTACGCATTATCTTTGCGGTGGGACGGCTGTTGAAGGTACAGGAATTGGTTATATAGCTGATAACACGCCAATAGCTTCCGTCCTCGGAACGGTAGATATACTTTCCCTCGGGAGTATGATACATTTTAAGCACACGGCGTTTAATATCCGTTTCCCCGTCCGCAATCATACGCTTTCTTATATGATCGGTTATGCGGCACACGTTGGAAATGATCTTATCGGGAGAATGGAACACGTTGTGGTTTATACGCTGTACCAGATAGGTACGTCCGCCCTCGTATCCGTCGGTATGAACTGTATAGGTATCGTTTATATTTCCGCTTTTTATTACGTTGTATCCGAAGAATTCGCCTTTGAGCTTAAATGCTTTACATATCTCTTCAAATGTATGGTTTAAAGACAGCATTTTACTCCTCCTGTAAAATGAATGTTACGGGGTGGGATGCGGATACCTTTCCGCAGTATTTTTGACCCGTCAATAGATCAGTATATTCTCCGACGAGAGAATATTCTCCTCCTGCGGCAAAAGAAACCACCAAAAGTTTCTTGCCTGCAAAGGCGCGGGTGAATACGAATTTGCCGCTTTCAGCCAAAATAATTTTGGTATCTCCGCGGGAGAGCAAGGGTGAATTTTTACGCACTTCGCCTGCTTTTTTAAAGAATGAAAGAAGATCTGTATCTTCTTTTCCCCAAGGATATGCATAACGATTAAAGGGATCGGACTTACCCTGCATACCGATCTCGTCCCCATAATACAGACAAGGAGTGCCGGGAAGAGAAACCAAAAGTCCGTATGCGGCTCGCAAGCGCATTGCGCCCAAAGCGTACTCTTCTTCGGAAAGGCGGTATACCGCCGCATCCTCTGCAGACATATCCCCTTCATAGCCTGCCAATGCGGTTATGATACGGGCTGTATCGTGAGTGCCCAGGGTATTCATAAGGCGAAGCAGCTTTGCTTTGGGATAATGGGTGAGCTGATACGCCAGCACGCCCGAAAGATGAGCTATATCTCCGTAACGGAAAAATCTTATAATTCCGTCGCGGAAGGGATAATTCGTAACCGAATCCAGAGAACTGCCTTGAAAATAGTCCTTCGCCTCGTCATATGCTACCTTGGTGGAAGCATCCTCCCACACTTCGCCGATAATGCATCCGCGAGGGAACGCCTTTTTTACGGCGGCGCAAATTTCGTGGGTGAACTCGTTGCTGTATTCGTCAACCACGTCCAGACGGAAACCGCCTATACCCATTTCCATATACTTAGGTATTACCTTATTACATATAAAATCGCGGAAGGACACGCATTTTACGGTTTTGGGCAGATTTCGGCACCCCCACCAACAATCATATTCGTGGGGGTAATCTGAAAACGAAAACCACTCTCTGTAAGGCGAGGACGGGTCGTTAATGGCAGAGGTAAAGTACAGGCTGTGCTCGCCCACGTGGTTGAACACGCCGTCAAGAATTATCTTTATGCCCCGCTTTTCCGCTTCGTTTATAAGATGCTGCAGCGCCTCGTCGCCGCCAAAGCCTTCGTCTACGGTGAGGTAATCGTCGGTATCGTATTTATGGTTGGAATACGCTTTGCAAATGGGAGAAAGATATATACTTCCCGCACCCAAAGATGCGATATAATCAAGCTTTTCGGCAACCCCCCACAGCGTTCCGCCAAAAAGGGTATTGTTTTTAAGTTCCCCTTTTTCGCTTCTTTTGTATTCGGGGGTGTCCTCCCAATCAGGGTAGACAGCGTCATCTCTCTTGGGAACGTTACCACCGCGGGCAAAGCGGTCCACAAACACCTGATATATAATGCCGTTATCAAGAAAAGCGGGAGCGGGATACTTTTCATCAGTAACCGTGAAGGTATCCACTTGTCCGCCGTCGCGGTAGCAGACAGTATACAATCCCGCACCGGGAAGTGCGGGTGGTGTATTGCCGTATTTATCTTTTATTATATATCCGTCTCCGGCGGCTACGGACGTGCCCAAGGGGAACACGCGCTTTTCCGTAGGCGCGCCGGAAGCAAAAAGTATTGAATTGATATTTATCAGTCCTTAACGGGAACAGCGTTCCATATATTTTCCGCGTAATCACGGATACTGCGGTCTGCGGCGAAAATGCCTGCTTTCGCAATGTTATTAAGCGCCATCTTGTTCCAACGGGTCGTATCGCCGTATGCATCTACAAGATTCTTGTGGGTAGCATGATAATCCTCAAAATCAGCAAGACACATATAGGGGTCGGATACGCCGTGAGAGAACAGCAGATAATTTGCTATATCGGTAAACGGTCTTCCGTTGAATCCGACAGCAAGTCTATCTATAGCACGCTTTAATTCGGGAGAACGGAGGTAATAGCTTGAAGAGGAGTAGCCCTTCTTCCAAAGCTCATCCACCTCGTGAGCGCGCAGACCGAAGATGAAGATGTTATCATCTCCCACCTGCTCTGCGATCTCTACGTTTGCGCCGTCCAACGTACCGATGGTAACAGCGCCGTTGATCATAAACTTCATATTACCCGTACCGCTTGCTTCTTTACCTGCAAGTGAGATCTGCTCGCTTACGTCGGCAGCGGGCATAAGACGCTCTGCAAGGGTTACGTTGTAGTTTTCAAGGAATACTACGCGGATCTTTTCACGCAGAACGGGATTTTTCTCGATATCAGCCGCGATATAGCATATAAGGCGGAGAATATCCTTTGCCAGATAATATCCGGGAGCCGCCTTTGCGCCGAAGATAAAGGTCTGGGGCTGCACGTCAAGAGAAGGATTCTCCAAAAGCGCGGTATAAAGAGAAATAATATTAAGGGCATTGAGAAGCTGACGCTTATACTCGTGCAGACGCTTTGCCTGAACGTCGAAAATAGAATCGGGATCGATAGACGTGCCGTAGCGGCTGCTAATATAGTTGGCAAAAGCCACTTTGTTTGCGCGCTTTATCTCGCCGATACGTTTAAGCACGGATTCATCGTTTTCGTATGCAAGGAATTTCTCAAGCTGAGAAGCGTCCTTACGGTAGCCTTCACCGATACATTCGTCCAGCAAACCTGCAAGACGGGGGTTGGAATAGCACAGCCATTTGCGATGTGCGATACCGTTGGTAACGTTTGTAAATCTTTCGGGATACATATCCGCATAATCACGGAATACCGTCTTTTTAAGAATATCAGAGTGAAGCTTGGATACACCGTTGGTGTGGTTAGAGCCAACAACGGAAAGATTTGCCATTCTTACCTGACCGTTTCCGAGAATTGCCATACGGCTGATCTTATCCCAATTTCCGGGGAAATTGTTCCACGCATCCGCGCAGAAGCGGCGGTTGATCTCGGTAACGATATTGTGAATTCTGGGAAGCTTGAAGCGGAACAGATCCTCGTTCCAGCACTCCAACGCTTCGGGAAGAACAGTATGGTTGGTATAAGAGATAGTATTTACGGTGATCTCCCACGCCTTTTCCCAGGAATAATGATGGTCATCCATAAGGATACGCATAAGCTCGGGAACACAGAGTGCGGGGTGAGTATCGTTAATATGGATAGAAACCTTTTCCGCGAAATTATCCAGAGTCTTATACTGAGAAACGTGGCCTGAAACTATATTCTGTAAAGATGCGGAAACAAGGAAATACTGCTGGGAAAGACGGAGTAACTTGCCCTCGTGGTGATTATCCGCAGGATAAAGCACCTTGGAGATGGTTTCTGCCATAGTATTTTCCTCAACAGCCTTTATATACTGACCTTGAGAAAATGCCTCCATATTGAAATTACGCTTATCTTGCGCCTTCCACAGACGGAGGGTGTTACAGCATTCGCTGTCTGCTCCGGAAACGAACATATCGTAGGGAACGGCGTCGATCTCATCGTAATCCTCGTAAATAGGTTCGCATCTGCCGTTATCCCATTTTTCTTTTATTTTTCCGCCCAATTTTACGGAAACGCTTTTATCCTGTCTGGGAACCAGCCATACCTGACCTGAGGGAAGCCAGATATCGGGCAATTCGAGCTGTTCGCCTTCTGCCATCTTCTGTCTGAACAGACCGTATTCAAAAAGTATGGAATATCCTCTTGCGGGGTACTGCTGGGTTGCAAGGGCATCCATAAAGCAAGCGGCAAGTCTGCCCAAGCCGCCGTTACCCAAAGCGGGGTCGGTCTCCAGTTCGTATATTTCATCAAGATCGAATCCTATTTCTGAAAGCACTTCACGGTATGAAGACTCCAGACCGAGATTGCAAAGATTCATTTTAAGCTGTCTTCCCATAAGGAATTCCATGCATATATAAAATACCTGCTTGGAATGGGTTTCCTTTACCTTTTTGGAAAAATCGCTATTCTTTTTTGCCAGAACGTCTCTTACGCACATAGCCAGTGCGGAATATATCTGCTCCGAATTTGCCTCCTCGGGAGAAACCGCATAATATCTGGAAAGTGTAGCCGTGATCTGGGCTTTAAGCTGTTGTTTGTTCATTGGGGTTAATTAAGCCTTTCGTACATTTGGATATATAGTTTTGCGCTCTTTTTCCAGGAGAAATCATAGCGCATTACTTTCAAAACAAGTTTTTCCCATTCGGCAGTATCGCTGTAAAGATTAACGGCGCGTTTCACCGCATTATAAAGCTCCATACCGGAATAAGGGGCAAAGGTAAAACCGTTGCCGCCGCCCGGCCAGCCGTAATCTCTTATACTGTCGTAAAGTCCGCCGGTCTCACGTACAACGGGTACGGTGCCGTAGCGGGATGCGATCATCTGCGCAAGTCCGCAGGGCTCGCTTAATGAAGGCATAAGGAAAATATCGCCTGCGGCATAAATGCGCTTGGAAAGCTCTTTATCGTATTTAAGCAAAGTGCGCATTTTTCCGGGGAAGCGATTTGCCGCTTCATCAAAAAATCTTTCATATTCGTAATCTCCGGTGCCCAGCAGAACGAACTGTATATCTTCTTCAAGCAGGCTGTAAAGAGATTCTCTTACAATATCCAATCCCTTGTGGGAAACCAGACGGGTGATCATTATCACCATAGGTACGTCCTCTTTTACGGGAAGGGACAGATATTCCTGCAGGAACTTCTTGCATTCCTTCTTTCCGGCAGGACGCATATATGAAAAGTTTTTAACAAGCTCGGTATCCTTGGTAGGATTATAGTATTCCCTGTCAATACCGTTTAATATTCCCGTAAGCTTTCCCTTGCACATTTCAAGCACGGGATGCAGGCCGTGGGAATATTCGGGAGAAAGTATCTCTTTTGCATAGGTGGGAGAAACGGTAGAAACCATATCGGCACAGACGATCGCACCCTTCATAAAGTTCATACAACCGCCAAACTCCAGAACGGGCGCGTACTTTTCGTGCAATCCCAAAAGGTCGCCCATATTATACAGATCTCCTATGCCCTGATACTGTATATTATGAATTGTGAATACGGCTTTGATATTTCTGTATCTTTCATCATTGCCGTGCAGACATTTAAGATATACCACCGACATCGCCGCCTGCCAATCGTGAGCGTGAAGGTAATCGGGATAAAAATCTATAAGAGGCAGGAGATCTACTACCGCCTTGCAGAAAAAAGCGAATCTTTCAAGATCGTCGCCCGCTCCGTAAAGAGCGCCGCGGCGGTAGTAAAACTCGTTATCTATGAAATAATAGGTTACGCCGTTTTCAACCAAGGAATAAAGACCGCAATACTGCTTTCTCCAGCCCAGCTCGATTGTGGTTTCCAAAACCTTTTCCATACGCAAGCGGGTAGAATCGGAAACTTTATCGTAAAGGGGCATAATTACACGGATATCGCAATCCTTCTCCGCTTCCTTTATAGCAGCGGGAAGAGAACCGATAACATCGCCCAAACCTCCGGACGCGGCAAAAGGTAATGCTTCGCTGGCAGCAAAAAGTATTTTCTTCATAGCTTTACTCCTTTTTTTGTTTTTATCGTTGTAAACGGAACTCTGATGTTAAACCGTGAGATTCTTTTCTATGAAATAAGGCTTGCTCTCGTGGCCCGAAAGCACGCGTCCATCGCGAACCACGGCGGATTTATCAGTAATAACGCAATTCAGGTATACGTTATCTCCTACTACGGTATCCTGCATAAGAATGGAATTCTTAACGGTAGTTCCTCTGCCTATCTTTACTCCGCGGAAGAGGATGCAGTTTTCAACAGTACCTTCGATAACGCATCCGTCAGCAATGAGGGAGTTTTTGGTAACAGCCGTATCGCTATACTGTGTAGGCGCACTGTTACGTACTTTGGTAAATATAGGTCTGTCTTTTACACCGAAAAGCTCTCTGCGGGTGCCGGGGTTAAGCAGATCCATGTTGCAAGCAAAATACTCTGCCATAGAATCCACAGTAGCGTAATATCCGTCGCAAACGTACGCTTTTATCTTATCTCTTCCGATACGGCGGGCAAGTACGTCCTTAGTAAAGCTCTTGTAGCCGTGAGCAATGGAATCCAGAACGATCTCCTCAAGATACTTGCGGTTCATAACGTAAATATTAAGGTTTACGTTGCAGTATGCGGGATCAACGGAATTGTGCTCGGCGATATCGGTAACGTTGCCGTTTTCATCATAGAACAATTCAACGTTGTTGCTGGTACCGCTTTTCGTAACCAGATAAGATTTCTTGGTAGCGATGGTGCAGTCTGCGCCGGTATCTATATGTCTTTGAATAATTGCGGAAAAATCCATATTGCAGATAACGTCGCAATCCGTGAGTATAACGTATTCTTCCTTCGCATTCTGGATATAGGAAACTATACCCATAAGTGCCTCAAGACGGGTATTATATACATCGGGTCTGGAGGAAGCAAATGCGGTTATGTAAGGAGGAAGTATCTGTATACCGCCGCTTCTGCGGGCAAGATCCCAGTCTTTACCGGAGCCGATATGGTCCATAAGGGACTGATAGTTATAATGAGTGATAACGCCCACACGGGATATACCGCTGTTGACCATATTGGAAAGGGCGAAATCTATAAGTCTGTATCTGCATCCGAAGGGAACGGACGCCATTGTGCGCAGACGGGTAAGGTCTGCAACGTTTTCATCGTGAATATTGGAGAAAATTATACCGAGTACGTTCATTTCGCACCTCCCTCTCCGCCGAGCTCGGCGAGAGTTTTTTCGGAAACAAGTCCCCCGTCGGGAACGGAAACACCTGGCAATATGTTCAAACCGCCGCCCACCAGAGTGAGCTGACCGTCTTTATCCTTGTCCTTACCCACGGTGGCATTTTTGCCCACTACCGTGCCGGAATCCACCATGGAATAATAAACGGATGCGCCTTCGCTTACGGTTATGTTATCGAACAAAACGCTGTTCTTTACGGTGGCGCCTCTTGCAATAGTTACGCCGCCGCCGATAACGGAATTTATAACGGTTCCGTAAATTTCACAGCCCTCGGTTATCTGAGAATTCTTTATAACCGCGCTCTCGCCCACGTAATGAGGAGGATAAGCGTTGCTTCTGGAGTATATTCTCCAGGAGCCGTCGTTAAGATCAAGCGCGGGATTATCACCCAGAAGATCCATATTCGCTTCCCAGAGAGAGGATACGGTTCCAACGTCCTTCCAATATCCCTCAAAGCGGTATGCAAACATTCTCTCCCCTGCCTTAAGCATTGCGGGAATAACGTTTTTGCCGAAGTCCTTATCGCTGTTTTCATCCTGCTCGTCTGCGATAAGATAGCTGAACAGCTTTTCCTTACTGAACACGTAAACGCCCATAGACGCCATGGTGCTCTTGGGATTTTTGGGTTTTTCCTCGAAATCGTATATGGACATATCCTCTTTCGCGCTCATAATGCCGAAACGGCTTGCCTCTGCGAGAGGAACGTCGATAACCGCGATAGTGCAATCTGCATTATTGCGCTTGTGCTCTGCGATCATCTTGGCGTAATCCATACGGTAGATATGGTCGCCGGAAAGGATAAGCACGTATTCGGGATCGTACTTTTCTATAAATTGCATATTCTGGTAAATGGCGTTTGCCGTGCCTTTATACCAGTCCGCACGCTTTAATCCCTGATAGGGGGGGAGCATCATAACTCCACCGTACACACGGTCAAGATCCCAGGGCTGACCGTTGCCGATATATTCGTTCAGCGCAAGGGGCTGATACTGGGTAAGCACGCCCACGGTATCTATACCGGAATTTATACAGTTTGATATGGGAAAATCGATAATGCGGTACTTACCGCCAAAGGGAACTGCGGGTTTGGCAAGACGCTCCGTAAGCAGGTACAGACGGCTTCCCTGTCCTCCTGCAAGCAACATTGCCACACATTCTTTTCTTTTGATCATTTCTTTTGCCCACTCCTTTTTTTAATATAAAGTGCGCCCAGCGGCGGTACTGATACTGTTATTTTATACCCGCCGTTTCCGTCCTTAAGGGCGCGGAGGGTTTTCTTTTTCATATAGCCGCATCCGCCGAATTCCTCGGAATCGGAATTAAGCAAAACGGAATAATATCCGCCGGACTCTACGGCAAAGGTCCGATTATCGTGGGGAGAAGCTGAAAAATTGATTATTGCATACACTCTTTCGCCGAATTTGGAAAGACGTGAGAAGATAAGCATATTTTCATCTCTCGCATCCGCATCCGTCCAATTAAATCCGCCCCAATCTCTGTCAAGATCCCACAAGGCGGGAGTGTCTTTGTAAATTCCGTTGAGAGTACGCATATAGTCCTTGAACTGTCTGTGCTTTTCGTACTCCAGCAAAAACCAATCGATTTGTCCTTTATAATCCCATTCGGCAAACTGGGCTATATCGTTGCCCATAAATGAAAGCTTTTTGCCGGGGTGCGCCATCATATATGCGAAATACGCCCGCAGGGTTGCGAACTGCTGCCAATAATCCCCGGAGCATCTTCCGATAATGGAATGCTTGCAATGCACCACCTCATCGTGAGAGAGAGGAAGCACGTAATTCTCCGCAAAATTATACATCATTGCGAAAGTGAGCTTGCCGTGGCTGCCGCTTCTGAAATAAGGGTCAACGGGAAGATAAGAAAGAGTATCGTTCATCCAGCCCATATTCCATTTAAAGGTAAAGCCCAGTCCGTGCCTCTTGGTAACGTCGGGAAAAGCGGTGGATTCCTCTGCGATCATCATCCGATCGGGGAAATTATCGTAAACCACTTTGTTCAAATGCTGAAAGAAGGATATCGCCTCAAGATTCTGATTGCCGCCGTATGCGTTGGGATGCCATTCCCCCGCTTTTCTGTCATAATCCAGATAAAGCATGGAGGCGACCGCATCTATACGCAAGCCATCGATATGATATTTATCCAGCCAGAAGCAGGCGTTGGAGATGAGAAAGCTTCTTACCTCGTTTCTGCCCACGTCAAAGCATCTTGTACCCCAGCCGCGGTTTTCCATACGGGTGGGATCGGAATATTCGTACAGCGGACCTCCGTCAAATTCGTACAGTCCGTGCTCGTCCTTGGGAAAATGTGCGGGAACCCAGTCCAGGATAACGCCTATACCCTCGGAATGGAGCTTGTTTACAAAATACATAAAATCCTCGGGGCTTCCGAAGCGGGAGGTAGGCGCGTAATATCCGCACACCTGATACCCCCAAGAGCCGTCAAAGGGATGCTCGGCTATGGGCATAAGCTCTACGTGGGTGTAGTTCATATCCGAAGCGTACTGCGCCAATCTGTCCGCCACCTCGCGGTAAGACAGATAGCTTCCGTCCTCTTTTTTCATCCACGAGCCCAGGTGAACCTCGTATATATTTACGGGAGTGGAAGGCATTTCATCATATTCGCGGCAATCCGCAAATATTTTTCTGGTTTTTATAAACTCTTCGTCCGTCCACTCAAAATCCTTTAATGTGTGAAAGATAGTGGCGGTCTGCATACCCGTTTCAGCGTAAAAACCGTAAGGATCTGCTTTAAGATGGTCGCCGTTATTTCCGCAAATCAGATATTTATATCTTGTCCCCTCTTCAAACGAAGGCAGAGTAACCGACCATATTCCGCTTATATTCTCGCGGGAAAGAGGTGTGTCCTTTGCCCAGCCGTTGTGATCGCCGCAAAGAAATATTTCTTTTGCGCCCGGTGCCCAGACGCGGAAAACCACGCTCCCGTCCTCAAGACGGTGGGCTCCCATATAATCGTAAGCGCGGATGTTTGTGCCCTGATGAAAAAAATACTCGGCTTGAGACACGTTTTAACCCTCCTGCAAAACAAGAATATATAATCTACATTATTATAACATAGTAAACTTGATATTTCAATAGCTCTTTTGCCAAATTATGCCTGAAAAAAGGAGCGTTTATCGCTCCCTTCGACTTTATTGTTCACTTTTTTATAAAAACTATTCTGGTATAACCGTTTCCACGCTTATATGCGGTTATGCCGCTTCCGTCCATATCGCTTATTTCGTCAAACACGGCGGGAATTATAAGATTGCCTTGCGTATCCACAACACCGTATCTACCATTCAGCTTTACCACAGCTACTCCGCCGGAAAAAGCATATGCCTCCGCATATTCGGGCTGAGTGAGCCAGCGTCCCGCTTCCAGAAAATACCCGTATTTGCCGCCGCGGTTGAGAAGAAGTACGCCCTCTTCCGCGCCGGTGCAGGAGTACCCTGCAGGAATGGAGTATTCCTGCTGGGGAGCAGGCATTTTAACGTTTATCGTTTCCGAAAAGTCTTCAAAGCTTTCGTCCACGGCGAGGATGGTCTCTCCGGGAACATAAGTATCGGTCACCTCGCCCGATACATCGGGAAGAGAAGAAACGTAAATATCGTATTCATTTTGTTCAATCGCGGAAACGTCGCCCTCGTTGAGCAGATCCTCCAATATCTTATCGTCTGTTTCGTATTCAAATTCATCGCGCAAAGGGGTATCCTTTGAAATAAAGCTTAAAAGTCCGCCGTTTACAGCCCACACCGCCAAAAGAGCAAAAAGGGCAGCGGCGGCGCAAAATGCCGTATATTTAACAGCATTACCGTATTTTTTCATAAACAAATCCTTTCAGGGAACACTTTCAACAGAATTTTACCATTAAAACAGTAATAAATCAAGCAAAACGAGAAAAAATAAAAAAACTTAAAAAAACTATTTACAAATGCATTTTTTTGTGGTAGAATTCGTTGTATGCCAAATTGGGGAGGCTCGGTTTGAGGGCACAGGGCGGTAGTTTTCCGCCGTTTTCACACACCTTTTACTCAGTCTTGCCCGTAGGCAAATAATTATGGAGGTGAAACAAGCATGATCAACAAGGATCTTAAGCAGCAGATCATCAAGGAGTACGCTGTTCACGAAGGTGATACCGGTTCTCCCGAGGTTCAGATCGCAGTTCTTACTCAGAGAATCAGCGAGCTTACCGCACATCTTAAGGTAAACCCCAAGGATAACCATTCCCGCAGAGGTATGCTTATCATGGTAGGTAAGAGAAGAAAGTACCTTAACTATCTGCAGAAGAAGGATATCGAGCGTTACCGTTCCATCGTTGCACGTCTCGGTCTTCGTAAGTAATTTATACCCCCTAAAAGCGCACCGCCAAAATTGTGTTCGTTGGGGATCAACCAAGCAAAACGCGAAGGCGGGAGTACACATTTCTCCCGCCTTTGTTTTTGGAATCCACTAAATCGCTAAAACGCAAGGTCAGGGTTTAGCAGTTAAAAATGTTTCGAAAAAAGCTGTTTCGGCACGTTTTTAAGTGTTAAACCTACGCCTTGGAAAAAATATATTTTAATGAAAGGTGAAGTTTAACAATGTTTCCCAATTACAGAACGTTTAAAACAACTCTCGCAGGAAGAGAATTGATAGTAGAAACCGGTAAGATGGCACAGCTGGCTTCCGGCTCTTGTTTGGTACGCTACGGCGAAACCGTAATTCTCTGTAACGCAACCGCATCCGCCGCTCCCAGAGACGGTATCGACTTCCTCCCCCTCTCCGTAGATTTTGAAGAGAGACTTTATTCCGTTGGTAAGATCCCCGGCTCCTTCCTTAAGAGAGAAGGCAGACCCAGCGAAAAGGCTATCCTTACCTCCAGAGTTATTGACAGACCTATCCGTCCCCTTTTCCCCAAGGATCTGCGTAACGACGTAGTTCTGTCCCTTACCGTTATGTCTGTTGACCCCGATAATTCTCCCGAGATCGCAGCAATGCTGGGTGCATCCATCGCACTTACCATTTCCGATATTCCCTGGAACGGTCCTATCGCAGGCGTTTTCATGGGTCTGGTAGACGGAAGAATAGTAGTTAACCCCACCGAGGAGCAGCGCAGCAGAAGCGAGCTTGAGCTCACCGTTGCAGGCACCAAGGAAAAGGTTGTTATGATCGAAGCGGGCGCAAAGGAAGTTGACGACGACACTATGTTGGAAGCTATCCTCAAGGCACACGAAGCCATCAAGCCCCTTATAGATTTCATCCAGTCCATCCGCGAAGCTGTGGGCAAGCCCAAGTTTGATTATCCGTCCTGCGACGTTGACCACGATCTCTTCGATAAGATCGAGGCAATGGTAGGCGCAGACGTTGAAAAAGCTCTTTATACCGACGATAAGCGTGTTCGTGACGCGGCTCTCAAGCCTATTTACGACAGAGTTTTCGAAGAGCTTGGCGAAGAATATGCAGACCGGACCGCTATGATCAACGAGTGTATGTACAAACTTCAGAAGAAGATAGTACGCCGCTGGCTGCTGGAAGAGCAAAAGCGTGTTGACGGCAGAAGAATGGACGAGATCCGTCCTCTCGCCGCAGAAGTTGCAATACTTCCCAGAACCCACGGTTCAGGTATGTTTACCAGAGGTCAGACTCAGGTTCTCACCACCGCAACCCTCGCTCCCGTAAGAGAAGCACAGCTTCTTGACGGTATTGATAACGAAGAAGAAAAGAGATATATGCACCACTACAATATGCCCGGCTATTCCGTAGGCGAAGCAAAGGCTGCAAGAAGCCCCGGACGCCGCGAGATCGGCCACGGCGCATTGGCAGAGCGTTCTCTTGAACCCGTTCTTCCTTCCAAGGAAGAGTTCCCCTACGCGATCCGTCTGGTTTCCGAGGTAATTTCCTCCAACGGTTCTACCAGCCAGGCATCCGTATGCGGATCCACCCTCGCTCTTATGGACGCAGGTGTTCCCATTTCCGCACCCGTTGCAGGTATTTCCTGCGGTCTTATTACCGATGAAGATAAGTGGATGACCATGATCGATATTCAGGGTCTTGAAGACTTCTTCGGCGATATGGACTTTAAGGTTGCAGGTACCAAGAAGGGTATCACCTCCATTCAGATGGACCTTAAGATAGACGGTCTTACCCCCGAAATTATCAAAAACGCATTTGAAGTTACCCGCAAGGGACGCTTCCAGATAATCGACGAAGTTATCCTCCCCTGCATCGCAGCTCCCAGAGATGACGTTTCCAAGTACGCTCCCAAGATGATCTCCCTTAAGATCCCCGTAGATAAGATCCGTGAGGTTATCGGTACCGGCGGTAAGGTTATTCAGAAGATCTGCGCAGATACCGGCGCAAAGATCGATATCGAGGACGACGGCAGCGTATTTATCGCAGCGGTTGATAAGGAAAACGGCTACAAGGCTCTTAACATTATCAACGCTATCGTTAACGATCCCGAACCCGGCGATCTGTTTATCGGTAAAGTAACCCGTATCCTTTCCAACGTAGGCGCTTTCGTTGAGATCGCTCCCGGTAAGGAAGGTATGGTTCATATCAGCAAGCTTGATAAAAAGCGTGTTGCAAAGGTAGAGGATGTTGTTTCCGTAGGCGATGAAATTAAGGTTATGTCCCTTGGTATCGACGAAAAGGGCAGACTCAATTTCTCCCGCAAGGACGCACTCTCCATAGTTGAAGACTAATAAGCACCGAAAATATATACAAAAAATCCTCCGATAAAATCGGAGGATTTTTTTAATGATGAATGATAAATGAGGAATGAGGAATGATGGTAAAAATCCGCTTTATGCGGATTTATTTATTTTTCATATTACCTATCGCGATCAGCACAGAAGCAACAGTATAAAGCAGCATAACTGCAAATGTAACTGTTGACGGAACAATAGTGAGCGACCACAAGATCAAATCTTTGCTTGATAAAACCGATGCCGCATCGGACGTTATAAAGGATACAAAGTTAACAGCGTTTATACCGAATTTTGTTCCGCTGAGAATGGTAGAGAGCAAAAACGCCGCTGCCGGCAACACCCACACGAAAGAACGCTTTTGGTTTTGTTTTTGCGAAAGCATAAACAAGAGTCCCAACAACCCAAAGCCAACTGCCGCGAATACTAATGCGCACACAGAAACACTGCACCAAATTATTTCAGAGGTCAGTTCGGCTGTATCTAAAATTCTGTCTGTTTCGGAGATGCGTCTTACAGTAGAATAAACGGGAGTGAGTATTTGGAGCAAATAACAGCCCGCCAAGACAAAAAACGGGGCAAAAAGCTTTCCGCCGCCGTTTGCTTTAGGAAGCATAAAAACCAACAAAAACAAAGAAACGCTTATAGCTGCAAAAATAAGTATATTAATTAAACCAGCGGATGCTTTCAGACCGAGCATACTCTGCACAAAAGGAAGCAAACGTTCCGTGCCTAATAAAAGCATACAAATAACGTACAAAACCGCCGCAAAGGTAAACATTTTGTTTTGCTTTTTTGTTTCGGGAATTGCAGATGTCATAACACAACCTCCTTGTTTGTTATGGTTAATTATAACTTTTTCTCAAAGAAATGTCAATGTTTATACAAAACCCGCCATAGCGGATTTTGTTTTATGCTCGGCAAAAAACTTTCCATAGTTCATAGTTCATAGTTCATAGTTCATAGTTTCTCGTTTTTGTATTGACTACCGTGCGGGGTTTTGCTATAATAAACCTACACCTATTTTTATTGAGGAAAAACCGATGAAAGAATATATATCCAATTCCCCTGCAGAGACGGAAGAAATAGCTTACCGAATTGCAAAAGACCTTTGCCCCGGAGATTTCGTGGCGTTTTACGGGGATCTTGGTGCGGGAAAGACCGCTTTTTCCAGAGGGATCGTAAAAAGACTCGCTCCCGAATGTCTTGAACTTGTCCACTCCCCCACCTTTGCCATTGTAAACGAATACGTGGGCAAAAAAATAAGCATATTCCATTTTGATATGTACCGCATAAAGGACGAAGATGACCTTGTTTCCACGGGATTTTACGATTACGAGGAGCGGGGCGGTATAATACTCACCGAATGGAGCGAAAACATTCCCTTCGCTATTCCCGAGGATGCAGTGCGGGTGAATATTGA
Source organism: Eubacteriales bacterium (assembly GCA_045595165.1). Classification (GTDB taxonomy): domain Bacteria; phylum Bacillota; class Clostridia; order Oscillospirales; family CAG-382; genus SFLA01. The sequence goes on along the minus strand of JAZNZY010000039.1, from coordinate 5,130 downwards.
AAAAATATCCGAAACCGCAAGGAGGTTTACAATATGTTAGTTCTTGCAGTAGATACCACTGCCCTTACCGCTTCTGCGGCTGTGGTGGCTTTTGAAAACGGCGTACCGGACAGATATTCCCTTATAACCGTTAAAAACCGCCTTACTCACAGCGAAAATTTAATGCCTATGGTGGATAAAGCCCTTTCCGCTATGGAAGCAAGCATTAACGATATAGGTCTTATTGCCGTTTGCGCAGGTCCCGGCTCCTTTACGGGAGTGCGTATCGGCGTGGCGACGGTAAAAGGACTCGCTTTCACCAACGATATCCCCTGCGTGGGAGTTTCCACTCTGGAGGCTATTGCGGAAAATCTTGCGGGCACGGGAAATATTATCTGCCCTGTAATGGACGCACGCAGAAACCAGCTTTACAACGCGCTTTTCAAGGACGGCAACCGTCTGTGCGAGGACAGGCTGATAAGCGCGGAAGACCTGCTTGACCGGCTCGTTTCCACGGGTGAACGGGTAACCGTTTGCGGTGACGGAGCGAAGGTGTTTATGAAAGCGGTGGGAGATACCCCCGGCATATTCTCTGCATCCTTTGCCGCTACCGACCAGAACGCACTTTCCGTAGCTTACGCAGGCTACAAGGCGTACACACAAGGAAAAGCAATTTCAAGCGATAAATTACAGCCCGTATATCTCCGCGCAAGTCAGGCGGAGCGGGAACGAGAGGAGAAAAACAAATGAAAATTTCAATAGGCTGCGACCACGGCGCATACGATCTTAAAGAAACTCTTAAAAACCACCTCACCGCAAAGGGATACGAGGTTGCCGACGAAGGCACCTATTCCAAGGATTCCTGCGATTACCCCGTTTTCGCTCACAAGGTTGCAAACAAGGTTGCCGCAGGGGACGTGGATTTCGGTATTCTGTGCTGTACCACGGGTATCGGAATGTCTATCGCCGCAAACAAGATAAAGGGCGCGAGAGCAGCACTTCTCCACGATGAATTTTCTGCGGAAATGACCCGCCGCCACAATAATTCCAATATCCTTTGCATCGGCGCAAAGATAGTGGAGAGCGAGGAAAAGGCTTGCCGTCTGGCAGACATTTTTCTTTCCACCGAGTTCGAGGGCGGCCGCCACGAACGCAGAGTGAATATGTTTGAATAACTCACTAAAAATCCTGCGATGATATCGCAGGATTTTACATTTTGTTAACATTTGGAGAGAAGCATTGTGTTAATATAGTGACAAGGAGGGGTGAAAATGAAGAAAGCAAGATTTATTTCGGCTTTGCTGGCGTTGCTTTTTGTTACGCTGTCCTTTGCGGGATGTTATCAGCCCACGCTGGATGCGGACGAGATCATCGCAAGGACGGATAAGCATATAGTTTACCGTGTGGGCAATCTGTATTATATGGAGTTTTTCCACGATTTTTCCAAGGGATATTCATATTTATCGTGTCAGGACAAAAGCGTTGAATTCGAGTCATTGAGTGATATGAGAAGCACCATACTGGAAGACGGTTTTTCCGATTTCACAAGATGGTATATGTGGCATACCGACAAAGACGGTATTATCGAAATTACGGACACGGAGCATCTGTGGCAGCCCGTATACCCCGAGGACGTTTCCGTGGAAAGTCTGAAATGGTTTAAATTCAATTACGATTTTGAGCTGACGTCTTCAAAGGATGAAAACATAAAGATCGTAGTTACGGTCTGCACAAACGATACCACACCCTCCGACACAGCGGAAGCCGCCGAAAACAAGGGAGCAACACGGGACGACAGCCTGAAGGTTCCTTTGATGAACGTGGAAAATTCAAAGCAATATATTGAAAGATTTGATATTTTGACATACGATGCCTTCGTACGGGTATATTACACGTTGCAGCAGGGAGAACTGACGTACAACGTTATAGAATACTATTCTTACTCTTCCTCGGAAGCACATCCCGAAGTCCCCGCAGAAGACGTGCCCGGATCCGTTGCCATGTGGATAACCGGCGAAAATCTGGCGGCATATATAAGTATATCCGGTTTCGAAACCCGCCCCACCGAGGAATGGCTGCTTTCCTTCGGAATGGAGCCGTACCTCTGCGAAGACGGCAAATAACCCTATCCAAACGAAAAATCCCCAAAAAATCTACAATAAATATTAAAAAAGACCTTGACAAGAGGGCAGAAATTTGGTATACTGCTTTCACCTCTGTGATTGGGGTCTTTTTTGTTGCGCTCTTGTTTGATTTCCGCGAGGGCGATAAACAAAAAAGCAACAGAGGGAGGTAACATTTAATGGAGGTGCCGATTAATGAAAAAAGGTTCTAGAGAAAAGATCACTCTCGTTTGCACCGAGTGCAAGCAGAGGAACTACAACAGCATGAAGAACAAGAAGAACGACCCCGACAGACTTGAAATGAACAAGTTCTGCAAGTTCTGCCGCAAGCATACTCTCCATAAAGAGAGCAAGTAAGCGAGGGTAACGGAAATGAAAGAAAACCGTATATCCAAATTCTTCAAAGACAACAAGAGCGAATTCAAAAAGATCGCTTGGCCTTCCCGCACTCAGATACTCAAGAACAGCACGCTTGTTATAAGCGCTATTCTCGTGTTTACCGTTGTTGTGGGCGGACTTGATTATCTGCTTGAAACACTCGTAGCCCTTCTTGCCAATCTTATTGCATAAGCGCGATGAATATACAGCATGAAGGAACTCCCCGTTGGTATGTAGTGCATACCTATTCCGGTTATGAGAACAAGGTCGCAACCAATATCGAAAAGATAGTTGAAAACCGCGGTCTGCAGCATCTCATTTTCGGAGTGAAGATCCCTATGGAAACAGTTATCGAGGCAGACAGCGATACGAACAAGGAAATCGAGCGCAAGATGTTCCCCGGCTACGTTCTGATCAAAATGGTTATGAACGATGAAAGCTGGCATATCATCCGCAACACTACCGGTGTAACCGGCTTCGTTGGTCCCGGATCCGCACCCGTCGCCCTTACGGACGAAGAGGTTGAAAAGCTGGGCGTAGAAGTTAAGGTTGTGGAGGTTAAGTTCGCAGTGGGCGACAGCGTCCAGATATGCGACGGTCCTCTTGCAGGCTTTATCGGTATCGTAAACGAAATTTCTCCCGATATGAAGAAGGTAACGGTTACCGCTTCTATGTTCGGAAGAGAAACCAAGGTTGAATTGGATTCCACACAGGTCAAAACATTAGACGAGTAAGCCATATCGTCGCAATCAGTAGAGCCTGAATAAAAGAACGAACAGGCTCGGTGGGAGGGAGCAAAGCTCCCGACATATTTACCACAATTCGGAGGTGTAATTAAAAATGGCAAAAAAAGTAGTAGGTTACATTAAACTTCAGCTTCCTGCCGGCAAAGCGACTCCTCAGCCGCCTGTCGGTCCTGCGCTCGGTCAGTACGGCGTAGCTATCCCCGTATTCACTAAGGACTTTAACGAGCGTACCAAGAATGATATCGGTCTTATCATCCCTGTAGTTATTACAGTTTACGCAGACCGTACTTTCACTTTCATCACCAAGACTCCCCCCGCAGCAGTCCTCATCAAGAAGGCTTGCAACCTGGAGAGCGGTTCCGCAGTTCCCAACAAGACCAAGGTCGCTACCATCACCAAGGAACAGGTAAGAAAGATTGCCGAAACCAAGATGCCCGACCTCAACGCTGCTAATATCGAATCTGCGATGAGCATGATCGCAGGTACCGCACGCTCCATGGGCGTTACGGTAGTAGACTAAGGAGGGAACAGAGCAATGAAAAGAGGAAAGAATTATCAGGACGCTCTTAAGACAATAGATAAGAGCAAGCTTTACGAATCCGCAGAAGCTCTCCAGCTCACCTGCGATAATTCCAAGGCTAAATTCGACGAAACCGTTGAAGTCCATCTCCGCATGGGTCTTGACGGACGTCACGCAGATCAGCAGATCCGCGGCGCTATCGTGCTTCCCAATGGTACCGGTAAAAAGGTACGCACTCTCGTTTTTGCCAAGGGTGACAAGGCAAAGGCAGCAGAGGAAGCAGGAAGTGATTTCGTTGGCGCAGAAGATATGGTCGCAAAGATCCAGCAGGAAAACTGGTTCGATTACGACGTTATCATCGCTACTCCCGATATGATGGGCGTTATCGGCCGTCTCGGTAAGATCCTCGGTCCTAAAGGACTTATGCCTAACCCTAAAGCAGGCACCGTAACTATGGACGTTGCCAAGGCTGTTCAGGAAGCTAAGGCAGGTAAGATCGAATACCGTCTTGACAAGACCAATATCATCCACTGTCCTATCGGCAAGGTTTCCTTCGGCGCAGAAAAGCTTAATGAAAACTTCGAGGCTCTCCTCGGCGCGATCATCAAGGCTAAGCCCGCAGCAGCAAAGGGTCAGTACATCAAGTCCTGCACCATCGCTTCCACTATGGGCCCCGGCGTAAAGGTTAACCCCTCTAAGCTTTAATTTTTAAAAAAATCTCGTTAACCTATTGACATATCATATTTTCTGTGGTATTATTCATAAGGTTAAAAACAAAATATTCCAAAGACAGTAGGCACACTTAACGTGTATAATGGTTTTTCCGCCTGCCGAGGAAAGTATTTTAAAACACCGTAAATTAATGGTATTTTATGCTCCCTCGCGCAAAAAGGCGAGGGAGCTTTTTTACACCAAAAGCGTGTTATATGGAGGTGAACACATGGCAAGCGCAAAAATTCTTGAACAGAAGCAAGCAATCGTCCAGTCTCTCGCAGACCAGATGAAGAATGCTGCCGGCGGTGTTCTCGTAAACTGCCAGGGTATTACCGTTGAAGCTGATACAAAGCTGCGTGCAGAACTTCGTAACGCAGGCGTTGAATACAGCGTAGTAAAGAACACTCTTACTTCCAGAGCATGCGATATCGTAGGCTTTGAAAATCTTAAGGATGTCCTTTCCGGTATGACCGCTATGGCTACAAGCGAGAGCGATCCTATCGCACCGGCAAAAATACTCTGCACTTTTGCAGAAAAGAACCCCAACTTTGTTATCAAAGCAGGTTTCGTAGAAGGCAACCTTCTTGACGAAAAGGGCGTTCAGGATCTTGCAAAGACTCCTTCGAAGGAAGTTCTTATCGGCAAGATGCTCGGCTCTCTTCAGTCTTCC
>JAZNZY010000038.1:0-48314 GCA_045595165.1 Eubacteriales bacterium | reverse complement strand
CCGGTCGGAATCGAACCAACGACACGAGGATTTTCAGTCCTCTGCTCTACCAACTGAGCTACAGAGGCATATTTGGAGCGGATTACGGGGCTCGAACCCGCCACCTCGACCTTGGCAAGGTCGCGCTCTACCAAATGAGCTAAATCCGCAAAAAATATGGCGATCCGGATGGGGCTCGAACCCACGACCTCCAGCGTGACAGGCTGGCGTTCTAACCAACTGAACTACCGGACCAATTTGGTGTGCGCCTCAGCGCGCTTGCTTATAATAACACATCTTTTTTCATTTTGCAATACCTTTTTTAAAAAAAATTGAAATTTTCCTCACATTGACAAAACAGACAGCCTTTGGTATAATCCTTTTAGGAGGTAATGCACAGTGAAAAACAAAAAGCTTTACATTTTAGTAGCTTGTATAGCAGCGGTTCTGGCGGTTTCCGTAACCGTGATGGCGGTTATCGGCAAAAACGGCGCCGGTGATTCAGTTTCCGCCGCAACGAAATATATAGAAGCTTCTATGCGCTACGATGCAAGCGGGATGGCTTCCGTCGCTTCCGATAAAGTAAAACAAATTCTTTACAACACGGGCGAGATTCCTACCGTTAAACAACTTACGGATGTGCTAAATAAAAGCTATGACGGCGTTCCCTCCGGATACGAAGGAAGTAAGATCACCTTCACAGTTGCGGAGGAACGGATAAACGGCGAGAACGGATACGTGAAACTAAACGTATACGTTGACGGAGAGAAGCGGTTTACAAGAGAATGCGCCACTGTTAAGGTTGGCGGCAGATGGTATTATGACGGAGAACCGGAGGTAAATTAATATGAAGTATATGTCCGAAAGCGGAAAAGCAACGATCACATTTGAAAAACAGAATTACAATCTTAACTCACAGCCCTTTGACAATACGTTTTCAACTGACACCGTAGTGATCGACGAAAACGATGTTTCCCCCGTAAAAATAAACTGCAAAAAGCGTTTGGGAGGTACCTACGTTTACTGTAATAACCCGGAAATGCTTGCTTCCCCCGATATAGATACGGTTTTAATGGAAGACAAACACTTAAGCGGCGACGTTGTCTTCACTTTTGAAAACAGCAATCATTCCGGTGTGGACCTCCGTATGGGCTACAGATTGTACAATGATTCCGGCAAGGATGCAACTGTAACAGTAACCAATATCGGCGTACAATGGGAAGGCGAATGGCTGGGACAGAAGGAATGGAGCGATTATTACTCCCTCAAATTTGATCTGCCCGAGGATTATTTCAATGGGGACGGAAGCGTACACGAGGCTTATTTCGGCTGTGATTTTGTTGATTACACCCCTGCCCCTTACGTTCCCCAGACAATAACCGTGCCTGACGGAAAGTATGTTTACGTGCTTGGCGGTACAAGCGAAGATTCCTTCGGCGGATTTACTGCAGGCGACACGGGAGATAAGTTCCTTAAAGTGGGCAAATGCGGAAACGGCGTGGTTAAGTTTAATATAGACGGCGAGATGGTAGGCTCGTTCCTTTGCTATACAAAGGCAGAGAATGTTCCCTTCGGCAAGGCACAGCAAGGATACATAATCAGCCGCGACGGAAGAGATTATTCCGCCCAGTACAAGGGCACCGATCACACCGCAGGTCTGATCGAAACAGAGGCGGTATTCGTTTCGGGTAACGAAACGAAAGACGGACCTATCCCCGTTACATACGATTACTGGTCCGATAACGACTGTGCAAGTAAAAATCAGCCGTACCAGCTTTATGAAAGAGAAAATTTCACTTACACGGGTCCTGCATATCATTACGCGATCAATCCCAACGGAAACGATAAATATATCGGTACAGATATGATGGTGTTTGAGAGTGTGGATACCGAAGGAAAACCCATTATTATCGATAACGACCGTGCAGACGGCGCGGGAAAGCCGGCTAATACCGGCAACTGGATGATACAGTACACGGATAACCTGACCTTTGTGAATTCGAGCGATTGCGAAAAGCGGTTCAGAGTCTATAAAAAAGGCTCCATAAGCGGTGTGCTTGCGACTATCGTAAGAGATACCGCCGGTAACGTACTGCGTGCGTTTATGAACGTTCAGCCTTATTCCTTCAATTCCCCCGATGAGGCATTTGCGGGAATAAACAAGGAAGGGCTTGTTCTGTCCCACGGCAGGTATTGGCCCGTAATGGCTGACGGAAGACCGTTTCCCGAATTACTTGAGGAACGCACTCTGGTTTATGAAACCGTATTGCAGCCCAAATCAGCCGCCCGTATAAGCATTGATGCGGTAATACTTGCAAACTCCTGCGGCGGATTGGAAACCAAGGTAACAAGCGAAAAAATATAAAAAGTTTAAGCGCACAAATTTTGTGCGCTTTTCTATTGACAAAACGGTTTACATAGTGTAAACTGAATGCAGGTCTACAGCGAGTAAACCAAGGAGGAATGATTTATGAATGAAATACAGCTCGGCGTTATTGAAAGTAAATTTGCCGACATTATATGGGAAAACGAGCCTATATATTCTTCTGTGCTGGTAAAGCTGAGTGAAGAAAGATTGACTTGGAAAAAATCCACCACCTTTACGGTGCTCCGCAGACTTTGCGAAAAAGGTCTGTTTAAAAACGAAAAGGGCGTGGTTTCCTCCCTTATATCAAAGCAAGATTTTTATTCGCTGCAAAGCGAGAGATTTGTTGAAGAAACCTTTGACGGCTCATTGCCTGCTTTTATAGCCGCTTTTACTTCACGAAAGAAGCTTACCAAGGAGGAAGTGTCTCTTTTGCGGAAAATGATAAACGAATACAAGGAGGAGCAGTAATGACAGATATTTTTATAAAGCTACTTAATATGAGCATTGTTGCGGGGTGGCTTGTTATAGCTGTTTTGCTTTTGCGCCCAGTACTTAAGAAAGCTCCCAGCTGGATATTCTGCGTGCTGTGGGCATTCGTGGCTTTAAGGCTGCTCATCCCTTTTTCGGTGCAAAGCAAAACAAGCGTAGTTCCTAGCGTGGAAACAGTACCGCCGGAGATAGTTTATACGGATGTTCCAGAAATACACACCGGATTGCCCACATTCAACAGTTACTTAAATCCATATATTACGGAAATACTTTCGCCAAAAGAGCCCGATAACAACGAAGCTGAAGAGCCCGAAGAAACTCCTGCGAAAAAGTTAATTGATATTGGGGCTTCAGTATGGCTGTGCGGAATGGCGGGTATGGCTGTTTACGCCATAATTAGCTACACTTTGCTGAAGCGCAAGGTAAGAGAAGCTGTTAAGCAGGATAAAAGAATATTTATATGCGATAACATTTCTTCGCCGTTTATTATGGGCGTGTTGTTTCCGAAAATATATCTCCCCTCTTCTATTACAGAAACGGATGCGGAGATGGTGATCGCTCACGAGCAGGCGCATATCAAGCGCAAAGACCATCTGTGGAAACCTTTTGGATTTTTACTGCTTACCGTATACTGGTTTAATCCCTTATTGTGGGTTGCGTACGTTATGTTTTGCAAGGATATTGAATCCGCCTGCGATGAAAAGGTTATTAAAAAATACGGTCTGCAAATTAAAAAGCAGTATTCCGAAGCATTGCTTAACTGCAGTGTTTCGGGAAAGTGGGTAACAGCCTGCCCGGTAGCTTTTGGAGAAACTGCAGTAAAAACCCGTATAAAAGGCGTGCTTAACTACAAAAAGCCTGCTTTTTGGATAATAATTATAGCTGTTTTGGCGTGTATTGCTACCTCGGTATTCTTTCTCACCGATCCTTTGGACACGGACGATGATATCAGTATGCCACCTTGGTGTATATTCCCGGGCGATGAAAAGCTTATTGCCGCGCAATTTTCTTTCGAAAAATATGTTTGCTGTCCCGATTCCGATATAAGTCTTCCCCAGTTTGCAGTGACTACGGACAACCGCTTACTTACGTCGGAGCATCCTGCTGACGAGGCACTTAACAGTTCTTGGCATGAGCTTGGCACACTTGTGAGCATTAAGTTAGCCAAAAGCAATTTTGATTTCGCTATTTCCGATATGCAGTGGGTCGATAATTACAGCGCAGAATCTATACGAAACAACACGCAAGTATCCTATGCTTGCAGATGTGACGACGGCAGACTTTTTTATCTTATATACCTCAATGACGGTACTACTTTATTTGCGTTTGGTAATGAAAAGGCAGAAAAGTACAAAAAAGTTGTTTCTATAACAGCGATAGCAAAATATTCAGCCGTTACCGATCTAGCTAACCATAGTAACATTTTGCCGAAGCTGGAATACGAAGCGTATACGTACGTATATGAGAACGAAAACCCGTACCCCAGAGAAATGGCAACAGTATATCTTGAAAAAGACGGAAATCACTTCACCTACGGTTATGAGGCTTACAACTTACGGAATTATTGCCCTTACGGCACTTACCGCAAGGACGGCGACAAGCTGTATCTTGAAACTGCAGACGGGAAAAACACCTATGTTTTTAATGTCAAAGATGAAAGTATCGAGTATGTAGCGGAATTGTCTTCACAGTTACATATGACTGAGATCAATCCGGGGCATAAGTTACAGTTTTTTGACGATAATACGGTATTTGTAAAAGAGAATAAAACCGTTATCGGTGAATATGCACACGTTAGCGATTTGGTTTTTCAAAGCGCGATTAAGGACGTTGACGGAAACGGAAAAAATGAACTCTGCGTGATTTCCGATGGAGGAACGTCAGGAATAAGCACGACACTGCTGGCAATTTACGACGGATGCGATTATATGGTCGGCGAAATGATAGCTTTTGAGACTGCACGTTTTGTAGTCGCCCCAGACGGAAGTATCCAGCTTGTATTCGGCAGTGAAGATAATATACGGTACGATTTTCGTGTTACCGATGAAGGAATAATCTGCACAAATACGGAAACCGGCGAGGAAATGCCGTTTTCCGAGATGGGAAGGATAAAACAATGAAAAGAATAATATCCTTAGTTTTATTAATCCTTTGTATTACTGCTGTTTGTGTACCCATGTATTCCTGTGAGAGCACGGAAAACCCGGACAAAAAAGGCAGACAATACATCTGCAGTGAGGTTGTATGCAGTGAAACACTTGCTTTGAGCAGCGTAAATCCTTACTTATCCTTTGTGTACACAGAATCAGTATTACGCAGCCAGAAAAAGAAAGCATTATACGTTACTCCAAATATGCACCTGTTTTCAACCGTAAGATACGAGGAGGACGTTCAGTCGGTTTGGGAAGAAAAAGGTATCTTGATCGAAGGTCCGCTTGATTTAAAGATCATAAATTCTGAATCCGACTGGAAAAACGGACATTCCTTACAGTATATTACCGAAAACCTTGAATGCACATATTCCATTAAAACGGACAATAACGTAAAACTGCAGCTTATCTTATTAAAAGATAAAACCGTTTATCTTTCTGTAAGCTCAAGGAGTAACGAAAGTATTTTTTTGTTGGAAGAAACGGAAATAAGCTATTATGAAGATATACAAAGACCTTCGTTTGAAGTGTTTACCTTCTCTGTATCCGGTACCGCAGAAGAATATATGGTATTCAAAACAAACGTACTGTGTTTTTATAACGACAGAACCGAGTTTTTCCTGCAATGCGCGGAAAACAACACCGGCGGAATACACGGTAAAGTTACCGAAACATCCGACGGTTATTTGCTGGAAACCTCTGACGGCAAATATAGATTAATCGTTCATACGAATAACGAAAGTATGTATTTAACCGCAGAATCACCCGAAAGTATTAAATTTTGCGAAGATATTACCGCGGGCACGGGAGCGGATTTAAAAAAATCAGGCGAATATTATACTGTGCTTAACCAAAATTCCGGGTGCTTTGACACTTGGGAAGCGGATTTTGACGGCGACGGCAACCAAGCGCAAATAACGTTCCACCGTTTCAAGAACTATTATCCAATGAGTATTTCATGTATTGAAGACCTGTCCGTCCCCTCATACAGAATCAATGCGGCAGTATGGGAAAACGGTGAGATAAAGCATTTTGTTTTCCTTCCGTTTGAAAACATAGTAAGCGACATACGGTTTTTCGAAGGGGAAAACGGCGAGCTGTTTGCAGAGGCAGACGTAATCGAATACAGACTGCATCATTACAGCGGTGTCAGCCTTCCCTCTTATTGGGAGCCGTATACCGAAACGGTGGTATATAAGGTTACCGTTGACGAAAAGGGAATATATTTTGAAAAAGTGCAAAAAACGGCTTGAAAAAGCCGTTTTTTCTTTGTAATTCACTTAAATATAACAAAAACCGTACTTTGAAGTACGGTTTTTATGGAGCTGATGACGGGAGTCGAACCCGTGACCTCATCCTTACCAAGGATGTGCGCTACCTACTGTGCCACATCAGCATATATATTAAAATGTGTGGTGGGCCATCAGGGACTCGAACCCCGGACCGACCGGTTATGAGCCGGTTGCTCTAACCAACTGAGCTAATGGCCCACATTGAATAAACCTTTGACCGTTGCTTTTGCCGGACAGCTTGGTTATTCTAACACACGCAAGGCAGTTTGTCAAGTACTTTTTTTAATGAAACACAAGTATTTTTTTAACGGTCGCTTTTTGAACCGAAAATACGCCTGATAATGGGACGTAAAAGCTTCGGTGAACGTAAGACTACTATTTTCAATACGTTGTTCCCTCCTATCTTAAATATAACAAAACACCTGCGGCTACCGCCACCGCCGCAACGGTAAAGCTCACCGCAACCCATGGCAATATACACGCAACGATTATTCCAAGTCCGAACGCGGTTACACAGCATCCCGCACCTCTGTAATTATGTTTGCATTTCACAGCATCACCTCTTGATACCAATTTATGCGGATATCGGATTTGTGGTACTAATTTCGATGCCTTACTCATATATATAAACTAAAAACAGAAAGGAAATTAACTATGGACATATACACTAAGGAGATACCGTTATATAAAAACGTGTTTTGCGGCGACGTTGACAGAGAGTTGGAAAAGGAGATGTCGCTTCCCGATTATTCCCCTGATATAACAAGGCTTGTAAAGCTTGACGCAACACCTTACATTGAAAGCGCCGTGTTAAACGGTGACAAGTGTCTGGTAAGCGGTATATACATTTTTTCAATGCTGTATGAAAGCGATGAAAGCAATTCGCTTTCGTACACCACGTTCAACATACCGTTTAACGAGAAGATAGATATTAAAAATACCGCGAAGGATGGAACGGTAAACGCAAAAGCAACAGTAAAAAGAATAGGCTGTAAAATAATAAACCCGAGAAAGTTTGCCGTTCGCGTTAAAAGCGTGCTGAATATATCTGCGCAAGGAACAGACAAGGTTAAAATTTGCGATACTTCCCTTTTTCCTCAAAACATTCATTCTAAAAAGGATAGCTTTGTTTACCCGGAAAAAGTCGACGAGCGCACAAACGAATTCACATTTGAGGAAAGCTATAATTTATCCGAAAAAGATATTCCCGCAGACGACATACTTATGAACTGTATGAGTATCGAAGAACCCGAAAGCTATGTTTCCGATGGGAAAGTTCAGCTTAAAACAAATGCAACAAGTAAGTTGATATATACCGGTGAAGGCGGAAACGGAAAATATATAATGTCTAAAAAAACATTTCCCGCCAATATGATATTTGATGATATCACCGTCAGCGATAATTCGCTTGTGTGTGCATCCGCTTCCGTTATCTCTTCGGAAACCGATGTGGATGTAGATTCATACGGAGAAAACCGTGTTATAAGGCTAAAATTCACAGTAAAAGCAAAAGTAAACGTTTTTGAAAAAATAAACTGTGAATTCGCCACCGACGCTTTCGCTTGCGGTAAGAAAAACCACCCCGTTTTACAAAAATTCACGACCCTTACCGACGACGACGCGATATCAAGAGTTTTTCCCATAGATTTCCGCTTTGCGCCCGAAAAAGAATTAACGGAAATAACCGATTACAATGCCAAAATTAACGATTGCAAGATAAAAAATGACGATATGGGTGCAAAACTGTGCGGTACATACACGCTTTCGGTTTTCGGAAAAACGGAAGACAGATATGAAAATATTGATTTTTCAGATAATTTCGAGGAAAGATTAACAGATACCGCTCTTAGCTTTGAAACCTGCGATACAGAGTGTATAGCGTTTGAAGCAAACGTAATTCTGACATCCGATGGGGAGCTTAACGGAAAGATGCTGTGCCGTACGAGAACAGTGCCTAAAAGTTACAAAACATTTTCAGCAGTAACAGAATTGATCACCGATGAAGAATCCGACTTGGAAAGCTGTAATCTTATATGCTGCTACCCCACTTCAAAAGACAGTCTGTGGAGTATTGCAAAAAAATATTTTGTTGACCCTAACGTCTTATATGCCGATAACACAGAAGTGTTCAGCGCCGCAGGAGAATTGATCAAACCATCTCCCGTAATAATTAAAAAATAAAAACATACGCCCTCCTTTGTCATATACTGATAAAAAGACAAAGGAGGGTTTTATGTCGGAAAAAAAGATAATTGCCGCAATAGGCGGCGACATGCGTTTAGTAGAAGCAACACGTCGGTTCGCGGATGACAATACGGTTTTGTGTTACGGTTGGGATAACTGCTCACATATTCACGGCAAGATAAAGCGTTGCGGAAGTATGAAGGAAGCTGTGGAAAATGCCGATATAATTTTATTGGGACTTCCCTGCTCACCCGATGGTAATATTATTGCCGCGCCCCTGTGCGATGAGGCGATAAAAATAGAAGACATTTCCGAATACGCAAAAAATGACACCGTGATCTGCGGAGGTATGCTGCCGCAAGTTATCACCGATAATTTCAATAAATGTATTGATTATTACAAAGATGAGCTGTTACAGACGGGTAATGCTGTACCGACTGCGGAAGGCGCTATAATGATCGCAATGCAGGAAACGCCGTTTACCGTTGACGGAGCACGGTGTATGGTATTCGGAAGCGGCAGGATCGCAAAGGCTTTGGTTCCAAGGCTTAAAGGATTGAACGGAGAAATTACGGTTGCTGCAAGAAAAAAATCAGACAGAGCGTATTGGGAAACCCAAGGTATAAAGGTATGTACATTTGAAAAGGCCATTACTATGCTGCCGTTTACCGATATTCTTTTTAACACCGTACCGTCTCTTGTAATAGGAAAAAATGAATTGGATAACTTTAACGAAAGCGGTATCATTATAGATCTGGCATCACGTCCCGGAGGAACCGATTTTGAATACGGGAAAAAGATTGGCAGGCGGATCATCTGGGCGCTTTCCCTGCCCGGCAAAGTTGCACCCGTTACTGCGGGGCGCATAATTTACAACACGATAGTATCATTGTTGAACGAGAAAGGAGTGTTGGTGTGAAAATAGTATTTGCTGTATGCGGATCTTTCTGTAACCACAAGAACGCTCTGAACACGCTGAAAAGGCTTTTAGGCGCCGGATATGACGTAACCCCCGTGTTATCCGAAATCGTTTGTAAGACCGATACACGCTTCGGCACGAAGGAAACATTTATTTTAAATATCGAAACACTGTGTGGGAAAAAGATAATATCAAGCATTAAAGAAGCAGAAGAGATACTTACGCCTCAAAAATACGATCTTCTGATAATTTGTCCCTGCACGGGAAACACTTTGGCAAAAATCGCAAACGGAATAACCGATTCTTCGGTTACAATGACAGCAAAAATTTTCTTCAGAAACCGCACTCCGATCCTGATCGCTCTCGCGACAAATGATGCGCTCGGGATGACATTGAGAAATATCGGTACACTTGCTGTAAGAAAAAACGTTTATTTCGTACCTCTTGCCCAAGATGACAGCGACAAAAAACCGGATTCTTTGGTGTGCGATTTTGAAAAGGTTGTTTGTTCTGCAGAAAATGCCATAAAAGGAATACAGACTCAACCATGCATAGAATAAAGATAAAGGCTGTCCGATGACAGCCTTTTAAAATTTCAATCAATGTAATTATATGAAAACATATTATATCCGTCGCATTTTTCAAGACATTCTTCGGCTTGTCTTGCAAGCATGGTTTTATCGGTTATCCATTCGTCTTTAGCGTCGCCTGCGTTATTATCGACGGTGCCCTGCTTGTATGCTGCCAAACCGATATACAGAGCCACACTTGGAGTTTTGATTATATTCTGCCAATCTTCGACTATATCGGAAAAAGGCGCCGTTGAATGGGAATATCCGAAATATATCTGCGGCATTATATAATCAACGTAGCCTTCTTCAGAACACCATTTATATACGTTTGCACAGCATACTGAAAAGGTATAATGCATATTTCCTGCAGGAGAGATACCAAACATACAGTCTTCATCAAGAGATTTGACAAGAGCGTAAACGCGGCTCACAAAATCACTTACGTTTTTTCTGCGCCACATTAAGAGTCTGGGCTCACCGGAAACGGCAAAATCTTCACTGTCAAACGCAGGATCTGCGGTAGGATAGAAATAATCGTCAAAATGAATCCCGTCTACATTGTATTTCGTAATGATTTCCTCAATTCCGTTTAAAACAAGGCTGCAGGACGCTTCATCGGAAGGTCTAAGATAATATCTGCCGTTATACAAGCTAAGCTTGCCCCAAGCTTCAAGCTGGCGTATCGGTGAATCTTCGGGAAGAAAGATAAAATCTTTTTCCTCCATCAAGCGAAACGGATTTATCCATGCGTGAAACTCAAGACCGTAAGTATGAGCGGCAGAAACAAATAATTCTATGGGATCGTAAATAAATTCATTTCCGTATGCTCCCACAGCGTATTTTGAGGGAGGGTAAAATTCGGAAGGATAAAAGCTGTCACCAAAAGGACGCACCTGCACGAATATTGCGTTATATCCCTTTTGGCTCAGTCCCTTGCATATGGCGTCTATTTTTGCGGCATAGTCGCCGACAGGAACCTGTCCTTCCTTGGTACACATCGCAGAGGAAGTATCATATTGTGATATCCACACGCCTTTAATTTTATTTTTCTGAACGGGAGTATACATATATCTGTCCTCCACGGGATTTTCAAGATTATCGGGATACGGAACAAAGACATCCTCTGTATTATCGGGAACGGGAGTAATATTGGAAACGTTTTCGTATCGGTCTTCGCAGGAACATAATAATATAACAAAAACTAACAAAAATATTAAGATTCTTTTCATTTTAAACTCCTTGATTGATTTGCGTGCTAAAATGTGATAGAATATAAGGAAAGGAGGGAGAATATGTACAGAGAAGTTATAAATACGCTGAAAAAAGCCGGGTACGAAGCGTATCTTGTGGGCGGAAGTGTAAGAGATATGATACTGGGCAGAAAAATATACGATTACGATATATGCACATCCGCACTTCCGCAAGAAATAAAAAACATATTTTCCGAAAACAAAGTTATTGAAACCGGAATAAAGCACGGCACCGTTACGCTATTGTATAAAAATACCACCTTTGAAATAACCGTATTCAGAAAAGAAAGCGGGTATTCCGACCACAGACATCCCGACACCGTGATATTTGGCGCATCTCTTGAGGATGACCTTATGCGCAGGGATTTTACCGTAAACGCAATTTGCTTTGACGGTAATGAATATATCGATCTGCACGGCGGGATAAATGATATAAAAAAACGTGTGATACGCGCTGTGGGAGATCCCAAAAAAAGATTTGAAGAGGACGCTTTGCGAATTCTTCGCGGCTTACGCTTTGCAAGCACACTGGGGTTTGAGATTGAAGAAAGCACGCTGCGCGCTATGAGAGAATATGCGGATGACATTAAAAAAATATCAGTAGAGAGGATATTTTCTGAATTCAGAAAGGCGGCAGAGGGAGAGCACTTCCAGAGTGTTTACGAAAAATATTATGATATATTTGCATATTTTATACCGAAAGCCGCTCCGATAAAAAGCGTATTTTCAAACGGAGAAGATGCGGTATATTCACTTAAAGCACTTAAAGCCGATAAAAAATCAATAAAACTGGCAGACGATTATTTTAAATTCGCGTCTTGCGATCCTATAGAACTTTTGCGGTATTGCGGAGAAAAAAACGCAGAATATATATGTAAGAAGCGAGGCGATACCAAAGCTTTGAAAGCGATTATAAAGGAAGGTACCCCTTACAATCATTCTATGTTAAACATTCGCGGAAACGATATAGCTCCTTTTACCAAAGATAAAAGGAAAATAAACTACGTTTTGGACAGACTGCTGGATGACGTAATAGCAAAAAAAACAGAAAACAAAAGAGAAATATTACTTCAAAAGGTAGTTGACATACTTTGATTTTTTTGTTATAATGTGAGCCGTGCGCTGGTGTAGCTCAGTCGGTAGAGCAGCTGATTCGTAATCAGCAGGTCGTGTGTTCGAGTCACATTACCAGCTCCATTATTTAAAAATTCCGTACACTTTATGTGTGCGGAATTTTTTATTACTTATTTAAATATTTTTTTATGGCAGAAAACGTTTTGTCGCTGATAACGTGCTCTATACGGCAGGCATCTGCGGAAGCAGTTTCTTTATCCACTCCAAGACACAAAAGAAATTCGGTAAGCGTGCTGTGGCGGTCATATATCTTCTCTGCGGTTTCTCTGCCTATATCCGTGAGTGTGATATTTCCGTCCTGGGCGATATTTATATATCCGCCGTTTTTTAAAAGTCCCATCGCTCTGGAAACACTGGGCTTGGAATAACCGAGTTTATCGCTTACGTCAACGGCGCGGACAAACGCACTCTCAAGAGTTAAAACGTATATTGTTTCAAGATACATTTCGCCGGATTCCTGCAAAAGCATAATATCGCCTCCTTTTAATATATTATAACACAAAAAAATATTTTTTCAATGGTAATTTTGATCACACCATTAAACCTTATACACAAAGACAGGGGAGAAATTTTGGTCAAAATGACCAAATTAAAAATACAAACTATTAAGTTTGTTCACACTATTGACATTTTTTGTGTTTGATGTTAATATGTGTACAGAGTTAATAACCATTTTAGGAGGAAAAAAATGAAAAAACTCTTAAGCATTTTAATCACTTTAACCCTCGTGCTCGGTCTTACCGCTGCTTTTGCTTTTGAAAGCTCTGCTGCAGGCATTGTCGGTATTTACGAAGCTGAAACCGCACCTGTAGTAGACGGTGTAATCGATTCCGAAGGTTACAGACTCGTTACCAAAACCGGTAACGATACCACCGGCTATCTTAACACATGGGAAGGTTGCACAGTTGACGATACAATAGAACTGTGGGCCTGCTGGAAGGGCGATTTCCTTTATGTAGCAGTTAAAGCTGTTTGTAACGGAGAACACGTTGCTTACATGGACAATGCTGCTGAACACTGGATATTCAACGCTCACCACATGATGACTTGTATCTGTCCCGATGACCCCTACAAGGCATGCTACGTTAACCCCAATTCCGAAGACGGTTCCTGGGACTGGAGTGGTCTCTATAACAAACAGTTTATCTTTGAGTGGACCATTATCAATCCTTCTCAGACTTCCGAATCCGATATCTCCGACCACTTCTGTGGAATGTCCGGACTTGAAGGCTTCGAATACAAAGTAACCACCGACGGCGGCTACGACGTATACGAGCAGAAAATCCCTCTTTCCAAAATGACCACTTCCGAAGCTCCCAACGGCGTTAAGGGTCAGGTTGGTTCTCTGTTCGGCTTCGGCTTCCAGCTCGGTCTTTCTGACTACGGTACCGGCTATGCTAACTCCGGCGAAGAAAGAGATTATAACGATTACGTTTACTATTCCGATTACTTTACCGGCGCAAAAAAAGTAACCGGTATGGCATACTGCAAGCTGGTTTCCGATCTTGTTAAGGATCCCACTCAGGAAGAAAGCACAGAAGAGCCCGAAGCTCCCACCGCTATGGACACTGTTTGCGATATTTTCCCCACGCTCGACGGCCTTTGGACAAAGACTGATCACGACGGCGCTTCTGTAAATATCGAATATTCTCAGGGCAAGACCGTTGTAAGCGGTAGCAAATCCGGCACTTGGCCCTCTGCAGCTGCAAAGTTCCCCACCACCCTTTATGTTGGTGAAGGTACTTACCTTGTTTACGATTTCTCCTTCGAAGCAGGTACCACCAGCCTCCGCTTCAATGATACTTATGCGATCCACACGCTGATTCCCGATGCACCTCTCGAATCCGGTTCTGATGACCTTCAGCCCGGTGAGTACTCCGGCGCTATATCCTACGAACAGTTGGCAGAGCTTATGGGCACCAACGAAGACGGTCTTGTTGTTATTAACGGCTTCACCGTATTCTCCGTAAACGGCGCTGAAATCACCTTCAACACCTTGAAGCTTGATCCCGCATACGTACCTCCCGTTGTTGAACCTGACGATACTTCTCTCCCCGAAGAATCTGATCCCGTTGACACCGAATCCGAACCCGAGGACGAATCCGTTCCCGCAACCGACGATTCCACCGCTGACACCTCCGCTCCCGTAAGCGGCGAAGAGGACGGCGGCAACACCGGTCTTATCATCGGTATCATCGCAGGCGTTGTAGCTATAGTTGCTATCGTAGTAGTTGTAGTTATCCTTAAAAAGAAAAAGGCATAATATAACTTAATAATTTAAACGGACGGGAAAACCCGTCCGTTTTTTTGCGCAAGAAAGCCCTCAAACGAGGGCTTTTACTAATATATTCTTATTTACCTGCTACGGGCATTTTGGGAAGATAAATATCGGGGGATGCAAAAACTGTGGGAGAAGTGGAAAGACCGAAATCAACAGTATCACCCAAAGCGGCAATATCTTTAAGAAGCTTAAAAAAGTTACCTGCAACGGTAAATGACTTAACGGGCTTACCCAAAGCGCCGTTTTCGATCATATAGCCTGCGCTCTCAACCGAGAAATCGCCTGTGGCGGCGTTTGCGCCTGCGTGCAAGCCCTTGAACTCGGTAATGAAAATACCGCCGTCTGCCGTTTTAAGAAGCTCCTCGCGGGTGGCAGTACCGGGCTTGATATAGAAATTGTGATAACGGATACCGTTGGAATGGTTACCGTTGCCGGTAGTGGTCTTCCCTGCCTTCTTTGCGGAAGAAAGGTTATAAAGCAGGGTGTTGAGAACACCGTTTTCAACTACGTTCTTGGTATAGGTAGCAACACCCTCGCCGTCAAATGCGGACTGTACGGAGCCGGGTCTGAAGGGATCGTCAACAATAGAAACGCACTCTGCGGCGATAGCCTCGCCTTCCTTACCTTTGAGAAGAGAAAGTCCTTTTTCTGCATTCTTTGCGGAGAACACAGGTGCAAATGTGGAAAGAAGACTGCGCATGGTTTCGCTTGCAATAATGATAGGATATTCGCCTGTAGGAGCGGGCTCTGCGCCGATCTGGGAAAGTGCTTTGTTCACGGCTTTATCGCAAGCGCTCTCAAGCTCTTCAAATGTAGAGCCGTTTGCGCCCTTGAAAGCAGAAACGCTTTCTTCGCCTTCACGTACCACAACCGAAACGTAACCGTAATTTACGCCGTAACGCTCGGATAATTCCAGACCGTGAGAATTATACATATGGCTTCCGCTTATTGCGGCGCCGACAGCGGACTGAGTGCCGTCCGCGATCTTATCGGAAAGAGAATAAGTCTTTTTCTGAAGTGCAAGAGCCGCTTCGCGGAGAGAAGCCGCTGAAGGGATAACGGGTTCGGGCATATTCACTTCGCCGTAGGATTCGCTTCCCGCAAAGAATTCAAGTTCGTCTTCGCTTTCGCATACAGCTGCATTTGCGGCAGCCTTTTTAACAAGGTCTGCAATTTCGTCAGCCTCAAGAAGCTGGGTTGAAGCATATCCTGCTTTGCCGTTTATAATGCAACGAAAATCCACGGAAGAAGCGTTTTCAGAGGTGAAGGAGCTTATTTCATCCTTAAGTGTTTCGGTACTCATACCTTCACTTTCGGAATAATAAACCTCGTATTGTGTAACACCGTAAAGCTTTGCCGCTTCGGCAACAACGGTTTTAATTTGTTCAAAAGTCATTATGTTTTACCTCCTTATTAACCTACGCCGCCCACGGTGATTTTGGAAACTCTGATAAGAGGCTGACCGACGTTGGTGGGAACACTTCCCGAACTGGAGCCGCACATTCCCTGCCCAAGCTCAAGATTCTGACCGACCATATCGATATCCTGAATGATCTGGCTGCCCGTGCCGATAAGAGATGCGCCGCGTACGGGTTCGCAGATCTTACCGTTGCGGATAATATATCCTTCGTTAACAGCAAAGTTAAAAGCACCGTTTACAGGGTTTACGCTTCCGCCGCCCATACTTGCGGCATAGAGTCCGTATTCGATAGAAGCGATGATATCTTCGTTTTTATCGGGTCCGTTGGCAATATACGTGTTTGTCATACGGGAAGTGGGCTCATACATATATCCCTGACGTCGGCCGGAGCCGGTAGAAGGAACGCCCATACGGCGGGAACCAAGACGGTCAACCATATATGATTTAAGAATACCGTTTTCGATAAGAACGTTTTTCTGTGAAGGATGACCTTCGTCATCGATATTTATAGAACCCCAAGCGTTGGGAATGGTGCCGTCGTCTATGGCGGTAACCTTTTCGTTTGCGATCTTCTGTCCCATCTTACCGCACATCTGAGATGCGCCGATAGCAACGGAGGTCGCCTCAAGAGAATGTCCGCATGCTTCGTGGAAAATAACGCCGCCAAAGCCGTTATCGATTGCTACGGGCATTTGTCCTGCGGGACAAGGAACTGCGCCAAGGTTTACGATAGCCTGACGTGCGGCACGAACACCGGTTTCTGCGGGATTGACGGTTTCAAACATTTCCAGACCCATAGCTCTGCCGGGACCGAAAAAGCCGTACTGATTCTCCGTGCCGTTGGAGGCGATAGCGGAAACAGCCAGACGGGTACGCACGTGGCGGTCGGTAGTATACAATTCTTCGCTGTTTGCAACGAGAATGGAATGATCGATGGAAATAAGGTTTCCCTGAACCTGAACGATACGTTCATCGTATTCCTTTGCGGCAAAGCAAGCTTCCTTAAGAATACCGATACGCTCGTTTACGGGAGCATCACCGGGAAGACGTTTTACGCCGTGAACATTGGGAAAAATACGCTCAGTAAGGTTGATTGAAACCTCAGCCTTGGACTGAGCGATGGTATCAGCAACCGCAGAAGCACAGCGAAGCAGACCTTCACGGGAAAGATCGGTAGTGGTAGCGTAAACGGTACGTGTTCCGAGAAAAGCGCGGACACCTACACCTGAAATTACGGTATCGTCAATAGCGTCAATTTTACCGCCGATGAGCTTGATCACGTTACCGCGGGTAAGCTCCTGATAAACTTCGGCGAAATCAGCTCCGGTAGACATAGCCTTTGCTATAATATCGGAGCATAAAGCTTTCGAAAGCATATATTGTCCTCCCTAATTGTTTAATGAATATATTTTACATCATAATGTATAAATTGTCAATGAGAAATAGGTTAAAACAGATCATCGCACACCGATGAAACGAAGGAAAATTCATCTTCGGATATGGTTTTGAGCTTTCTTTTTCTCGGCATACCCCAGATATCGAAAATACGCGGTCCTATCCACCGGAATTTTTCACAGGTATCAAAAACGCCTTTTACAACCGAAAGACAAGCCTTACGTGCAGACATAAATATCACCTTCATAGGATGCTTTATAACAGCGAAAATAAGGGGAGGATAATGGGCGGTGATATTCGTAAAGGTGATACCGGGATGCGTTACAGAGATGTTCACACCCGTGTCCATACCAAGCTTATACATTGCACACATCAGATACCGTTTTGAATTTCCGTACACGAGATTGGATCTTTCACGGGTGGAGAAATCGATATCGTTTTTATCGATTACTGAGTAATTATGAGCAATGCTTCCCACGGCGATGATCTTGCCTTCCCTTTCTTTTAACAAAGGTGCAAAGGTGCGGGCTATGTAATACTGGGACACGAAGTTGATCTGAAACACGTTGTTATATCCCGTTGAGCAGGTATTTCTCGGAATTGCGTATGCGCCTGCGTTAAGTATGAGATAAGAAAAGTTTATATCTTTGAGAACTGTGCAGGCGGATTTTACGGATTCAATATCCTCCATATCAGCAGTAACGAGAGTTACGGATATATTCGGGTTTAAGGAAAGCAACAAATCCCGATGTTGTGCGGATTTATTCGGATTTCTGTCCACAAGCACAAGATCAGCTCCGAGGGATACGAGTATCTTGCATATCTCCTTTCCCAAGCCGCCGGTTGAGCCGGTTATTACAACGGTTTTTCCACTAAGCGAATAAGTGTTTTTTTCTATCCAACGTTTAACGCTCATATTTACCTCTTTAAAAATCATTACCCCGCAAAGTGCGGGGTAAAATATTATAAAAGCTTTTTACGCAATTGATCGGCGGGAAGCGGGCTTAAATATGCGGGAGCAACGTCCAGCATAGTTTTACATCCTCTCATTCCCTCCCCTGCCATTCTGTGAACTGCACGGGCGCAGGATACAAGAACGGAAGAAGTGAACTCGGGGTTGGAATCAAGCTTCAAGCTGTATTCGATAACGTGGTTATTACCGCCGCCGGTATTGCCTGAACGTATAACTACTCCGCCGTGATACATTGCGGAATGATTAGCTTTAAGCTCCTCTGCGGAAATAAAGTGTACGGTAGTATTATAATCCGCGAAATATGCGGGCATAGTTTTTATCTCGTGCTCTATGCGGGCTTTATCTGCGCCGTCCTCTGCTACAACAAAACATTCGCGGGTGTGCTTTTCACCTGCCGAAAGAGTTGGGTTTTCCCCTCTCCTTACAGACTCGATTGCTTCCTCAACGGGAATAGTGTACTGACGTGCATCCAAAACGCCTTCAATACGGCGGATAGCATCGGAATGTCCCTGGCTTATACCTTTGCCCCAGAAGGTGTAATCGTTTCCTTCGGGCAGTATAGCGGATGCGTATAAGCGGTTAAGAGAAAACATACCGGGGTCCCATCCGCAAGAAATAAGGGTAAGATGACCTGTTTCGGTCGCTGTTTTGTCAACAGCGGCAAAATGCTCGGGAATTCGGGAGTGATTATCAAAGCTATCTACACAGTTGAACAGACGGGAAAGAGCGGGTGTTTGCACGGGAAGGTCTGTTGCGCTTCCTCCGCAAAGTATCATAACGTCAATATCATCCACCATATTTTCAGCTTCCTCGGTACGGAGAACGCGGATAGAAGCATCATCAATTTTAAGGGAAGCGGGATCGCGGCGGGTAAAAATTGCGGCAAGTGTCATATCGCTGTTTTGCTTTATAGCAGATACAACTCCTCTGCCAAGATTGCCGTAGCCGTAAATACCTATACGAATGCTCATAAATAAAACTACCTTTCAAAAAACATGAAAAAAGTATATCACAAGGGAAAAATAATATCAATAGTTAAATGATCGTATATTCAAACATTTCGCAGTGAAGACGGGTGCCGATATCCGCGCCCACAGGCAGCAACGCAAGAGCGATAAAGACTTCTTCCGTGCCGTCATCAGGTTTGAGATATGCGTATTCTCCCTCAATGCGTGTTAAGGTGTAATCTTTGGGTTCCATAAAGCTATCCTCTGTATACTGCGATTTCATAAGGCCGGAAAGTTTCTTCTGCACCCGTGCGGTCCTTATAGTTTGCAAGAACGAGAGTGCCGAAAGGGCTGCAATCTACAGCGGTTTCCTGCTCAAAATTACATACTACGGTGAATCTCTCGCCGTTATAGACACGGGTGTAGATAAAGAAATTATCCTCTTCACAGGAAAGAACGGTGAATTCGCCTTTAATAAATGCTTCATTTTCTTTGCGAAGGGCAAGAAGCCGTTTGTAAAAACCGAAAATTGATTTTTCGGAATTGATATCGTTTTCAAGATTTATCTCGTCAATTCGGGAGGACAAAGGTATCCAGGTTTTTGCTTTGGAAAATCCGCCTCCGACACCGCCATTCCAGGGGACGGGACGGCGGGCATTATCTCTGCCTCCGAAATTGATTTTTTCAACAGCTTCTTTTTCTGTTAGTCCGCTTTCAACAAGACGGTTAAACATATCAAAGCTTTCGACATCGTCGAAGAAAGACATATCATCGTAATGAGAAGAGGCTATACCGAATTCCTGGCCCTGATAAATAAAGGGGACACCTTTAAGCAGATAAAACATTGCGGCAATGCAGGTTGCGGATTCATAACGCAGTTCTTTATCGTTACCGGCACGGGAAATAAACGGAGGGTTATCGTGGTTATCCGTAAACAACGAATAAAGCAGATCGTGCTGACCTGTAAGTGTTTGCCATTTAACAAGTATATCTCTTACTGAACGGAGTGAATCCTCCATAGGAGTAAACTTTTCGCTTCTTCCTGCTTCAAGATGATCAAACTGGAACAGCGTTGAAAGCTCGTTTCTCTCCGCATCTATATGACGCTTTATTTCTTCTATATCGTTTGCCCAGCATTCGCCAACGGTGAACAAATGAGCTGTTTTCTCTCTGCCAAACAGAAGATTGATATATTTATGCAGGTTGGGACCGAAGCAGTTTCTTCCTTTTTCAAAATCTTTGGAGATCTGGTCGATAACGTCTATTCTGAAGCCGTCGGCGCCCATATCAACCCAAAAATCCACCACGTCCTGCATTTCTTTAACTACCTTGGGATTATCCCAGTTAAGATCGGGCTGACCTATGGTATATGAATGGAGGTAATACTGATCTCTTTCGGGAACATACTCCCAGACAGAGCCGCCGAAGCTGGCGCGCCAATCGTTAATGGGCTTATCAAACCAATAGTAATAATCGCTGTAGGGATTGTCTTTGGACTTTTTGGATTCCAAAAACCATTTGTGCTGATCGGAAGTATGGTTGGGAACAAGGTCCATTATAAGCTTCATACCGCGGGAGTGCATTTCCCGTATAAGCTCACGCATATCGTCCATTGTTCCGAATTCGTCCATTATCTCACGGTAATCGGCAACATCGTAGCCGTTATCCTTGTTGGGGCTTTTATAGCAAGGACAAAGCCATATGGCATTTGCACCCAGCTCACAAATATGATCAAGCTTATTGATAATACCGCGGATATCGCCTATACCATCGTTATTTGAATCCATAAAGCTGCGAGGATATATCTGATATATTACAAGATTTAAAAAGTTTTCCTGCTTATTGTTCATATAGGACTCCCCTGATTTGAAATTTATATTGATATTATAAGAATTTGAGTTGTAATTATGCTTTTACATTCTTAAGCTTTTTCTTATAACGTAAATGTGCTGGTAAAAAGACAAGATATGCGCCCAGACAAACCGTGGGGATGTACAATACAGTGCTTACATACCAGCCGAATCTCTCGGAAATCTGCTTGAATACTATTAAGGACGAATTTCTGGGACCGACGAAGAACATATTTATTCCGCCATCCGAAACCTCCCACAAGGAAAGATTTATGCAAAAAGCTATAACACACAGTACAACAAACGTTGCAACGGCGCCCCAATAATCTTTATTGGTTTTGGCGTATCTGCCGGACATAAGCAGATATGCACCTACGAAAATGAGGGTGAGATGCCACAGAAAGGCGTGAATTGTAAGTGTTAGATGGCTGTGAACGATACCGGACGGCTCAATAAATGCCATTATTCCGCCCAAAAGATTAAAGGTGGTCATAAAGGAATACATACCGTCCCTAATCTTTCCCGGCTTGATAAGGGCGGCGATAAGACACAAATACATAGGCACACTACAGAGGTGAAAGGGAAAAATACCGAAGTTGTACTCTTCGTTTTCCATATGAAAATAATAAAAAAGCTGTTTGTACACTTCCGTTATTATCAAAAACGAGCTGACGCTGATAAGAAGTATCCTGTTGCCCCTCTCGCCGATATTGCGTAATTTCCACGCAAGAAGGAGAAGCAAAGAAACGCCTGCGAAAGTGAAAATGAGGTGAAATGGGCCGTAAGCTTTGGGTTTTGTCATTTCCCAAGCGGTAAATTCAATAAATCGGTCTAAACAATCACTTAAACTGTCCACGAGATACGCCTCTTTTCTGTTTGATTTAATACATTATAGCATATAATAACCGTATTTTCAACAAAAAGCGTACATAATAACAAAAATACGCCTTGTTAAAAACAAAGCGTATTGAATAAATTACAGAGGAATATATGTGAAGTTTTTGTTTTCTGTCAACTGCTTTT
Source organism: Eubacteriales bacterium (assembly GCA_045595165.1). GTDB lineage: Bacteria > Bacillota > Clostridia > Oscillospirales > CAG-382 > SFLA01. The sequence goes on along the minus strand of JAZNZY010000038.1, from coordinate 26,088 downwards.
TATATTTGCTTATATAGTATTTTGCCATATTGAGATTTTGCTCACTGTAGTTTCCGCATTGCTCGGGGGCGGCGCCGGGAATATCACCCTCGAAGGAAATAATAAAATCGCACAGCTCGATCACGAGATCATATACGTCCTCAGAGCAAAGGTCTCCGAATATAAGTATATAACAACCTGTTCTGCATCCCATCGGTCCGAAATACACGATATCTTCTTTGTATTTTGAATTCCTTAAATAAGTGGCGCCGAGGTGCTCGATTGTATGAAGTGCGGGTATATCCATAACGGGCTCTCTGTTGGGCGCAGTTATACGCATATCAAAAGTGGTGATAACCGTATCTCCTCTTTTATCCTTACGGGAAACGTAAAGACCGGGAAGTAATTTGAGGTGATCCACCGTAAAGCTTGCAATTCGTTCCATAGTTGCTCCTTTAGCTTATCCAAAGATTTTTTACAATGCTTTTAATTTCTTCATAGGACATATGCTGTATATCCTCAACAAGTCTGATATTCATATCAGATGCGCGCTGACGAAAATATTCGCCGAATTCTCCGGTAGCGGACAAAGCGGTTGAAAACAATACTTTCTTTGCATATCTGCCGCCGAATCTTGCCGCAACGGAATTAAGCTTGTACAGCTCCTCCGTTTCCACAGCGCCGTTTTTGCAGGATATAAACACGGGAATTAACCCTTGCATAAACATAACGTCTATTTCGTTTTTGGTATCGTATTTTTCGTCCGCACCGTCCCAATCGATACAAACTCCGTTCATACAATCGGTATAAACCCGATTTCCGTCAGCGTTTTGTGATTCAATACCGGCAAGATATATTATCATTTCAAGTGCCATTCCGGCTTTTGTAAGACAGCGTTTAACCTGATTGTTTTTATACTGTATCTTATTATCTCTAACGGTTATAAGCCCTTGCTTTTCCAAGGCTTTAAAAACTCCGCTGTCCCGTTTTCCATTGCTGATCGCAGAGTTCCAGCCCTTCACGTTGACACGGCATACTTCCCATATTGACAGAATATCACGTTTGAAATCCTCTGTCATATCCCATCGTAAGGTGCCGTTTTCACCCATAATAACGTCACCGCCGTAAATGAGCACGTTTTCTCTTACGGAAAGACGGGTGTTTTCGTTTACGGTAAGCACGTTTCCGTCACTATCGCAATCGTAGATTTTATTATTCTGAATATTAAAGCGGTGAAGCTGTATATTTTTTTCTTTATATCTTTCATATACGATACCCGCCGCCGTTAAGAACAGATCGTCACCGCCTGTAAGATCAAAAGCGCAGTTATCGTATTCTTCAACGATTTCCGAAAGCACGTTTACAACGCTTGACAGATTGTTTCTGTTTATGCTTTTACAAATAAACTCCACGTTTTGTCCACGCAGAGCAAAGACGCTCTTATATCGTTCCGCGTGGCGGATTAGTGTCTTTTTCTTATCTCCCAAAAATATAACACGCTCGGGAATAGTGGAAAGGCAAGCGCAAATATTTTCCACCACGTTTTTATCGAAAAATTCAACAAATGTCATAGTGCTTCACCATTCAGCAATCTTTCAAGAATCAAAGCAACGCCGTCATTATCATTGGTATCCGTAATTGTATCGGCGCACCGTTTGATATCGTCAATACCGTTTGCCATAGCGACTCCCAAGCCGCATTGCTTCACGGGAGCGATATCGTCGTAATCGTCGCCGAAATACACGGCGTTTTCAAGAGAAATATCAAACATTTTAAGTAACGACAAAACGCCGTTTATCTTGGTCGCTTCCCCACTCATTATCTGCAAAAGCTTTCCTGCGGCAACTGTGCAATACATTGAAGGCGGCAAATACCTTTTTACAAGCTCGTGCATTTCGCTGCTGTAGCTTATAAGTATTTTGTGCAAAGCTCCTTTGGGCAACTCGGGAAATTTATCCCAATAAACGGATTCCCATTCTTCGAAAACGGTATTTGCATATAATATTCCGTCTGATTCCACAGAGATCGTAGGCATAAAATCGGCACACACTTGGGCAAGAAATCGCTCTGCCTCCTTTATATCAATACAATGCTCTGTCTTGATTCCGTTACGGCAGACGTATGCTCCGTTAAGGCATACGACCCCGTCAAAGCACAAAAGCTGTTCGTATTCGTGTATGCTTCTGTGAGGTCTTGCCGTTGCGGCAAGCAAAAGCGCGCCTGCTTCTTTACACCTGCGAAAAGCCGAAAACGTACGGTGGGAAACGGATTTGTCAGTGCGAAGCAAGGTACGGTCAAGATCTGTAATAATAGCTTTGTATTTCAAGTTTTCACCCCATTTTATAAAATTATATATCGCACTTTTATAAAAGTCAAGGGACTCCGCAAGGAGTCCCTTAAGTATTTTATTCGGTACGCAATGCCACAACGGGATCTTTTCTTGCCGCGCTGACAGAAGGTATAATGCCGGAGATCATGGTAAGCAATACACTTATGGCAACAAGGATAACTGCGGTAACTACAGGCAAAGCCGCGCTGAGATTACCGATACCCGTAAGATGATGCAGCAGCATATTTATGGGTATACAGAGCAGATAGGTAACAACTACGCCGACAAGACCGGAAGCAAAGCCGACAATGACCGTTTCTGCATTGAACATTGAAGAAACGTTGCGTTTGGAAGCACCCAACGCACGAAGGATGCCGATCTCCTTTGTACGTTCCTGAACCGAAATAAGAGTGATAACACCGATCATAATTGAAGAAACTATGAGAGAAACCGCAACGAAAGCAATGAGAACGTAGGTAATTGCATTGATGATCGTGGTGATGGACGACATCATAAGTCCCACGTAATCGGTATAGGAAATCTTCTGAAGATCTTCAACGGATTCATTGTATTTTGCAATGGCTTCTTCGATGATATCCTTATTTTCAAAAGAGGATGCAAAAAGATTGATTGTAGAGGGAGTTTCGATATCCACATAGCCCAGCTTTATAAGGTTATTATCATAGGTGGATTCAGAAAACTCAAGTACGGATTCATAGTAGATTGCGCATTGCTCAGTGGTGTAATCAGGAAGCGCCGCATCAAGCATTGCCGCAAGCTGAGCCGCCTCATATCCCGCAAGCTGTGCCTGAACCTTTGCGGCATACTGTGCGGTAAACTGTTCTGCAAGCAAAGCAAAGAATATTTCACGGATTTCTTCATCGCTCATAACGTCGATATATTCAGCGACACCCTCTTCGCTCATTCCCATCTGCTGCGCCAAGCCCGTTATAAGATTAGCACGCATCTCTTCCATTGTCATGGATTCAAGCATAGTGTTAACCGTAAGAGCAATCTCGGTTTCAGAGGGAATAGACATAATGGTAATATAAGCTTTTGCTTTTTCTGCCTCGTCAAGAGATGCGATATGGTTACGGAAAGCCTCTTCCTTCTCCTCATCGGAAAGATTAGCGGAAGTATCCTTGAAGGGCAGACCGGTGAATATATCCGTATCGGGAGAGGCAATCTGGGATAGAACGGCATCCGATGCCGCGCCTTGCTCAATAATATGCTCGGTAAGCTTGCTGGTATAGCATATCGCACCTGTAAGCATAGAAGATACAGAATCGTCATTGGGACGGATAATTCCCGATACCTTCAAAGGAATTCCGTTATCGTACAGATACCGCAGACCTGCATCGGTATCACGGAGATCGATATAAAGTCCCGAATCTTTATCAATAGTATAGCAGGAAGAATTAAGCACGGTGCGGAACTGCATATTGCAGATTTCCTCATACGTCCAGCGGTTGGTGGGCAGTTCAAGCTCAGTGCCGTTGATCACCGCATCAAAAACGGTTGCCATTTCTGCCTTGGTAACAAGTCCCAAAGCGTATAGAGTCATATCGTCAAGCTCGTTATTTTCGTCAAGCACAAGGACAATTTCGTTATATTCGGTAGGCCAGCTTCCGTAGACGAGATCGTACTGCTTTTCAACAAGCTCGCTTACAAGCTTGCCCTTTTCACCGGGAAGCATTTCCTGCCACATTGTAACTGTAGGCGTAGTTGAAGACATTCCGGAGAACATTGATGAGCCTGCAAGCCCGCCACCCATCATAGCAGACATATCCATACCGAAGTTTTCAAGCAAAAGCTCGCTTAAAAGAGTTTGAGTGTCGGATTGGATAATCTTACCGGTTTCGTCCTTGGTATATACGAGAAGATTAAGGTTGTAGGTATACTGCACACCGTTTAAGGCGTCTTTAAGCTGTTCGTTATCCGAAGCATCGGACATTTCTTTTTCGATATATTCTTTAAATGCTTTGAGATCGTTTTCCGTTGCCTCGGTATTGTTGAGAGCATTTATCATTGCCGCCAGCATTGCCTTTTGGTATACGGCGTCTTTTTCGTGCTCTTCAACAGATTCGGCCTGACCTATAAAAGTCTGAAGCAAGGTGCCCATATCAAGATGCTGTGCTTCGATGGTAAGCGGATAAGAGGACAGCGTTTCTTCCTGTACCGTATCAATATACGCCGTCATACCGTTTGACACAGCATAAATAAGCGCAATACCGATAATACCGATACTTCCCGCAAAGGAAGTAAGAATAGTACGTCCTTTTTTGCTGATAAGGTTCTTTAATGAAAGACCGAATGCGGTGGAATATGAAAGAGAAGGCATTTTGGATTTCTTCTTTCCCGCCAACGCCTTTTCCTTAAGATGCTCACGGTCAAGCTCTTCTTTGGAAAGGGGCGCAGAATCTCCCTTTATAACACCGTCAACCATTTTAATGATACGGGTGGAATATGCTTCTGCCAATTCGGGATTATGGGTTACCATTATAACGAGTCTGTCGCGGGATATTTCCTTGAGTATATCCATTACCTGAACGCTTGTTTCCGTATCCAAAGCGCCGGTAGGTTCGTCTGCAAGAATAATATCGGGATTATTTACAATAGCACGGGCAATAGCAACGCGCTGCATCTGACCGCCCGACATCTCACCCGGCTTTTTCTTGATATGGTCCCCAAGTCCAACCTTTTCCAAAGCTTCTTTTGCTCTTCTGCGGCGTTCGCGTTTGGAAACACCGGACAAAGACAAAGCAAGTTCCACATTTTGAAGCACGCTTTGGTGAGGAATAAGATTATAACTTTGGAAAACAAAGCCGATAGAATGGTTACGGTATGTATCCCAATCTCTGCTTTTGAAATCCTTTGTGCTTTTTCCGTTTATATACAGATCACCAGAAGTATAACTGTCAAGACCGCCGATAATATTCAACATAGTTGTCTTGCCGCAACCCGAAGGACCGAGTATGGAAACGAATTCGCAATCGCGGAACTGAAGGTCTATGCCTCTTAATGCATATACCTTTGCGTCGCCCGCAGAATATTCTTTCTTAATGTTTTTCAGTTCGAGCATAATTCTTCTCCGTATATATTAACAATTACTATTCTGTATTTTGTCCGAGCTATTTCTTTTTTGCGCTAAGAAACAGACGGTAATAAAAACAAACGTATAAGCCGAGGCTGACAACCAGAGATGCGGCAGAAAACACTACGATCAACGCAGAATACAGCGGAGGCATATCCGGAAAGATAACGAACAGTATCATAGCGGCGTAAAGAATAACCGTATTAGCCTTTCCGTACCATCTGGCGCTGTTTACTGAATCCAGTTTTTTGATAGCCGCCATACCCATTACCGCCATCACCGCTTCTTTCGCAATGAACATTCCTACCAACAGCCACACCTGTGAAACACGGGTAGCTATGCAGAATATAACAGTAATCTGCGTAAGCTTATCTGCGATGGGATCAAGTATTTTTCCGAAATCTGACACCATTTTGAAAGAGCGCGCTATAATTCCATCAATAATGTCGGTCAATCCCGAAATAACGATGATCGCTACAGCCGCAAAGTACTGCTTTTCAAAACAGTACAGATACACGATAACGGGAATAAGCATTAACCGCATTATACTTAACAAATTAGGCAATGTGAATATCTGGTCTTTTTTCAGTATTCTGTTCATTTCTGTCCTCAGTAGATTAATTACCGTTTAGTATTTCTGTAAATTCTTTTCCGTTTACGGTTTCGTTATGATAAAGAAACAAAGCGAGTTCATCAAGCTTTTCACGGTTTTCCTGCAAAATGTTCACCGCTTTGTCATATTGCTTTTTAATAAGATCCGCTACAAGGCGATCTACACGTGTCAAAGTTTCGGCAGAGCAGTTTGAAACGGTATCTCCTCCGAGATAACGGTTCGCTTCCGTTTCCAGCGACATCATTCCGAATTCATCGCTCATACCGTAGCGCATTATGGCGGCACGGGCAAGCTTGGTTGCCTGCTCGATATCATTGGAAGCGCCTGTGGTGATAATGCCTACCCCTACCTGCTCCGCGGCGCGCCCTCCAACGAGAGTGGCGATCTTATTTTCAATTTCGGTTTTTGAAAGAAGATATCGGTTGTTTTCTTCGGTTTGCAAGGTGTATCCCAACGCGCCTGATGTTCTGGGAACTATAGTGATCTTTTGCACCGGTGCAGAATCCGACTGCTTTGCGGCAACTATAGCGTGACCCATCTCATGATATGCAACCACAAGCTTTTCGTTATCTGTAAGCAATGAATTTTTCTTTTGGTAACCTGCGATAACAACCTCGATACTTTCCTCGAGATCAGATTGACTCACAGTGTCCCTGCCCGAACGAACTGCACGCAACGCCGCTTCGTTCACTATGTTTGCAAGCTCAGCGCCTGAGGCGCCGGATGCCATTCTGGCAACCGCGAGGTAATTTACACAGCCGTCTGTTTTTATCTTTTTGGAATGGACCTTCAATATCTCTTCCCTGCCTTTAAGATCGGGAAGCTCAACGGGAACGCGGCGGTCAAACCTTCCGGGGCGTGTGAGCGCAGGATCGAGAGTTTCCGGTCTGTTAGTTGCCGCAAGAATAATAACACCGGTGTTTCCGTCAAAGCCGTCCATTTCGGTAAGAAGCTGATTTAACGTCTGTTCTCTTTCATCGTTTCCGCCTAAGCGTCCGTCGCGGCGCTGACCGATGGCGTCAATTTCATCAATAAATACGATACACGGTGCCTTTTCTTTTGCCTGCTTAAACAGATCTCTTACCTTGGAAGCACCCATTCCCACAAACATCTCGACGAATTCCGAGCCCGAAATAGAGAAGAAAGGAACGTTTGCTTCCCCCGCAACCGCCTTTGCCAGCATGGTTTTACCCGTACCGGGAGGGCCGACAAGCAGAACGCCCTTGGGCATTGAAGCACCGATTTGGGTGTATCGTTCCGGTTTGTGAAGATAATCAACAATCTCGGTGAGGTTTTCCTTCGCTTCGTCCACTCCCGCAACATCGGAAAATTTGATGCCATCAGAAGATTTTACATATATTTTGGCGTTGCTCTTTCCCATATTGAACATCATGGAATTGTTTCCGCCAGCCTTTTTCATAAACGCTTTGGAGATCACGTTTCCGAGAATTATAAAGAAAAGCAGAGGAAATATCCAAGAGAAGATGAAGGAAAGCAAAGGCGATGCTTCTTCGATTATTTCCCCTGAAAAGACGGCGCCTGCCGAATGAAGACGGTCGATAAGTCCCGGATCTTCAAGCACGCCGGTTTTGTAAACGTTTTTTTCGGCTTTATCAGTAAATACGATACGGTTTGTCTGTATTTCCACCTTGCCGATATTACCTTCGGCAGTCATAGACATAAACGTTCCGTAATCAACCTGCGTTATTTTGTTTTCCGCTAAACGCGGCATTGCTATTAAATTAAACAGCAATAACACAGCAAAAGCAATTCCGTAATATAGCAATAACGGCTTTCTGGGTCTTTTGACTTCTTTCAAGATCATTCCTCTTTTCGTTTCGGTAATGTAAACATATTATGCTCAGTTTCTAAACCGAAAATAAACACGGAAGAGGAAAATTTAATTTATTTTTGTTCTTTTGGTAAACTAATTGTGAACATAGTCATATTGTTTTCGCAATTAACTGACACGCTTCCGCCGTGAAGATCAACAACGCGTTTTACCACAGCAAGACCGATTCCGTTGCCTTCGGTGCCGTGGGAAACGTCCAACTGGTAGAACTTATTGAATATACGCTGTCGTTTATCCTCGGGTATAGGATCACCGACGTTGATAACGGAAACGTATATCCTGTCTTCATCCGACTTAATGTTTATCTCTACGATTTCTCCTGCGGGAGAAAACTTAACGGCGTTATCTATAAGATTGATCCAAACCTGCGCAAGCAATTCCTGATCAGCGACTATGGTGTGCTCCCTGAAATCCAGTTTGAACTCTAACTGTTTATCTGACCATTTTTCCTCCAACATCAAAATACATACACGAAGCTGCTCGGAAAGATTATATTCGGAAACGTTTGTGAGAATATTCTGGTTTTCGATCTTGGTCATATTAAGCACGTTGGTGGCAAGTCCCGACAAACGGAGCGATTCCTCTTCGATAACGGAAAGATATTCTTTTTTTTGCTCATCGTGAAGATTGCCTTTATTAATAAGCTTAGCAAATCCTGCAATAGACACGATGGGAGTTTTGAATTCGTGAGAAAAATTATTGATAAAATCGGAACGAAGCAGCTCTGTATTCTGAAGCTCTTCGGCGAGCTTATTGAAAGAATCGGTTAATTTTACGAACAACGAAAATTTTTTAAAAATACCTTTTGGAGAAAGGCGTACGCTGTAATTTCCGGATGCAAGAGTATTTAATCCGTTGATCAGGTTGTTGATAGGTTTCAATGGTATTCTTACAATAAACCCCGCGAAAACCGACCCCACCAAAAGGCTGGCAACGCTTATGGTGATCATAAACATTGTGATACCGTTATATCCGTGTAATTCCGGACGGTAAATATCAGTCGATATAAGCAATATAATAGCACAGTTTACAAGCACAAGTGAAAACAGAAAAACAAGAAAGACCAAGGTAGCCAGCAATAAAGTGAGTGCAAAGCGAGAACTGCCTTTTTTGTTTTTCATATCTTTTTCACCGCCTTATAACCAAGACCTCTTACTGATTCTATCTCAAATTCCTTGCAGTTTTCAAATCTTTTTCTCAACCTGCCGATATGTACGGTTACGGTTTCCCAGCCGGTATCACTGTCCGCTCCCCATATCTCATCCATAAGCTGTATACGGGTAAAAATCTTTCCGGGATAAGAAAGAAGTTTATACAAAAGCAGAAATTCCTTTTGAGGAAGTTCGATGCTTTCGCCGTTCCCGATAACGGTGTAAGAATCGTAATCGAGAATTATATTGCCGATAATAATACGCCGTTCATTAACTATCTGTGCACGGCGAAGAAGCGCTTTTATGCGGAGGAGCATTTCTTCTTCGTCAATAGGCTTGACCATATAATCGTCTGTACCCACCAAAAAGCCTTTTCTTTTGTCTTCTGCCTGCTGTTTCGCAGATACCATAAGCACGGGCAAAGAATTGTTGTTTTCTCTTAACGCTTTTGTAAAAGCGTACCCGTCCATTTCCGGCATCATAATATCCAAAACCACCAGGTCTATATGTGTTGAATCCATTAGAGTAAGTGCTTCTTTTCCGTTGGAAGCGGTGGATACGGTATACTTTTCATTTTCAAGCACCGTTTTAAAAAACAACCGTGTATTTTTGTCATCGTCAACAACAAGAATGTGAAACATATACATACCCCCTTATGATAAGATAACACAGAAATATAAACTCAAAATAAACTTTTAATACAATATAACAATTTTAGCGTAAAAAATCAAGGATAATCGTTGTTTTTCCAACACTAAATAAATTTATTGTGTATTTGCATAAATAAACACTAAAAACTTATGGATTCTGTATTAAAAAAGTAAAAAAAGCAGTTATTCTCTTAATATTGTTGACAAATCGGCGTGTTGATTGTATAATATTTCACAAATTCAGTTTAAATTTCGGAGGCATATATTATGAACAAAGAAAACATTAAAAAGGTCGTGCTTGCCTACTCCGGCGGTCTTGACACGTCCATCATCATTCCCTGGCTTAAAGAAAACTACAACAACTGCGAAGTTATCGCCGTTTCCGGTAACGTAGGACAGGCAGATGAGCTTGAAGGTCTTGAAGAAAAGGCTCTTAAGACCGGCGCCTCCAAGCTTTACGTTCTTGACCAGACCGACGAATACGTTGATGAATATATTATTCCCACTATGAAAGCAGGCGCTGTTTACGAAGAATATCTTCTCGGTACCAGCCACGCACGTCCCTGCATAGCAAAGGGTCTTGCTGAAATCGCTATAAAAGAAAATGCTGACGCTATCGCTCACGGCTGTACCGGTAAGGGTAACGATCAGGTACGTTTTGAGCTTGCACTTAAGCACTTCTGCCCCAATATGCCCATTATCGCTCCCTGGCGTGAATGGGACATCAAATCCCGCGAGGAAGAGATCGAATACGCAGAAGCTCACGATATTCCCTTGAAGATAAACCGTGAGACCAACTATTCCAAGGATAAAAACCTCTGGCATCTTTCCCACGAAGGTATGGATCTTGAAGATACCGGCAATGAGCCTATGTACGAAAAAGAAGGCTTCCTTGAAATGGGCGTTTCCCCCCTTCAGGCTCCCGATGAACCTACCTACATCACTCTTGAGTTCGATCAGGGCACTCCCGTAGCTCTTAACGGCGAAAAGATGAGCGCAAAAAATATCATACTCAAGCTGAACGAGATCGGCGGAAAGAACGGTATCGGTATCATCGATATCGTTGAAAACCGTCTTGTAGGTATGAAATGCCGCGGTGTATATGAAACTCCCGGCGGAACCATCCTTTACAAAGCACACTCTGTTCTTGAAAGCATCTGCCTTGACAAGATGACTCTTCACGAGAAACAGCGTCTTTCCATTACCTTTGCTGAACTGGTTTACAACGGTCAGTGGTTTACACCTCTCCGCGAGGCACTCTCCGCTTTTGTTGACAAGACTCAGGAACGCGTAACCGGTAAGGTAAAGCTCAAGCTCTACAAGGGCAATATGATCAACGCCGGTGTTTGGAGCGATTACTCTCTCTACAGCGAGGAGATCGCTACATTCGGCGAAAGCGATTACGATCAGACCGATGCAACCGGATTTATCAACCTTTACGGTCTTCCCATAAAGGTTCAGGCAATGGTTGACGGCAAATAATCAAAAATATTTTGAATACCGGATGACCGTACGAAAATGCGGTCAGCCGGTATTTGGCGTATGTTACGCATATATTCAGACTTAAGGAGAACAGGCAAATGGCAAAAATGTGGGCAGGCCGCACCGACGGTATAACAGAAAAAATAGCCGATGATTTCAACTCTTCTATACATTTTGATAGCAGAATGTACAGACAGGATATCACCGGTAGTATTATCCACGCGGCAATGCTTGCAAAGCAGGGAATTATTTCACAGGCTGATGCGGATGCTCTCACCGAAGGACTTGAGGATATACTTGCAGATATTGAATCCGGTAATCTTGAGATCGATATGTCCTGCGAAGACATTCATATGTTTGTGGAGCAGGTGTTGACCGAGCGTATCGGAGAAACGGGCAAAAAGCTTCACACGGCGCGAAGCAGAAACGACCAGGTGGCGTTGGACATCCGTATGTATCTCCGCAACGAAACCGATGAAATTCTTGCACTCACAAAAGAGCTCGCTGCAGTTATTACCGAAAAAGCAGACGAATACAAAGATTCCATAATGCCCGGGTATACCCATTTGCAAAGAGCACAGCCCATAACCTTCGGACATCATCTTATGGCTTACGCTATGATGCTCCTCCGCGATATGGACAGACTGAATGATTGCAGAAAAAGAATGAACTTCTCCCCTATCGGCTGTTGCGCACTTGCGGGAACCACTTACGATACCGACAGACGATTTGAAGCACAAAAACTTGGGTTTGACGGAATTTGTCTTAACAGCCTTGACGGTGTTTCCGACCGCGATTTTTGCGCTGAGCTTATGAGCGATATCGCCATTCTTATGATGCACCTTTCCCGATTTTCCGAGGAAATAATTCTTTGGTCAAGCTGGGAGTTTAAATTCATCGAGCTTTCCGATGCATATACTACCGGCTCATCCATAATGCCTCAAAAGAAAAATCCCGATATGGCAGAGCTTGTAAGAGGAAAGACGGGACGTGTTTACGGAGACCTCTTATCCCTGCTTACTACTCTCAAAGGACTCCCGCTTGCATACAACAAGGATATGCAGGAAGATAAAGAAAGTGTTTTTGATGCCTGCGACACGGTTATAATGTGTCTTAAGGTGTTCACGGGAATGATAAAGACCTTGAAAGCGAATACCGTTAATATGAAACGTGCCGCGCAAAAGGGATTCATAAACGCAACAGATCTTGCTGATTATCTCGTTAAAAAAGGAATGCCCTTTAGAAGCGCATACAAAATTTCCGGCATCTTGGTTGCTCTTTGCATTGAGAAGAATACCGTGCTCGAAGAGCTTCCCATTGAAACCTACAAGGAATATTCCGATTTGTTTGATACCGATCTTTATAGTGATATAGATTTGATGACATGCGTTGAAAAACGCATTTCCGAGGGCGGAACCTCAATAGATTCGGTTAAAGCACAGATAAACTATGTGAAAGAGATTCTTGAAAAATGACAAAAGTATTTATAGACGGAAGCGCAGGAACCACCGGTCTGCGGATCGCAGAGCGCCTTTCTCAAAGAAAAGATATAGAATTGATAATTCTGCCCGATGACAAAAGAAAAGACACCGCCGAGCGTAAAAATGCTATCCTTAACGCTGACATAGTTTTCTTATGTCTTCCCGATGCAGCGGCAATAGAAGCCGTTGCGCTGGCTGAAGAATCAAACACAAAAATAATAGATACTTCCACCGCGCACCGCGTTTCCGAGGGATGGACATACGGTTTTCCCGAGCTTGAGGGACAGAGAGAAAAGATAAAAAACAGCAACCGTATCGCAAATCCGGGATGCCACGCAAGCGGATTTATCGCCCTTGTTGCACCTCTTGTTCAAAAAGGAGTTCTGAACAAGGACGTATTGCTTTCTTGTTTTTCACTTACCGGATATTCCGGAGGCGGAAAAAAGATGATTGCCGAATACGAGGACGAAAACAGATCTCCTCTGCTGAAAGCCCCCAGACAATACGCGCTTACACAACAGCACAAACATCTCAAAGAGATGGCGCATGTCTGCGGTATTGATAATATGCCCGTATTCTGCCCCATCGTCGGTGATTTTTACAGCGGTATGGAAGTTACCGTGTCCTTATTTGCAAAAGATATATGCGGTGATATCAATACGATTCGTGATATTTACAAGGCATATTACAGCGACGGACTCGTTTTTGTTGATGACAGTGAAGATGATACGGGTATGTTATCCGCAAACCGTTTTTCGGGACGGGACGATATGTGTATCAGCGTTCACGGCAACGACGAAAGAATTATACTCACAGCACGGTTCGATAATTTAGGCAAAGGTGCTTCGGGCGCTGCGATCCAGAATATGAACATCCTTTTGGGTGTCGATGAAAAATGCGGACTTTGTGTGAATGATTAAGGAGAATTAAAATGAAACTTATTTCCGGCGGTATTTGTGCCGCAAAAGGATTTAAAGCAAGCGGTATTCATTGCGGTATACGAAAGAACCGCACAAAAAAGGATCTTGCGCTGATCGTGAGTGACGTTCCCGCAAGCGCCGCTGCCGTATATACAACAAACCTTGTTAAAGGAGCTCCCCTGCTCCTTGATATGCGCAATCTTTCCGACGGAAAGGCGCAGGCGGTAATTTGCAACAGCGGAAACGCAAATACCTGCAACGCAAACGGAATTCAGATAGCAAAGGAAATGTGTAAACTGGTTTCCGAATATACGAATATTGCCGAAAACGATGTAGTTGTCGCATCTACCGGCGTTATCGGACAACCTTTGGACATTACCCCTATTGCAAACAGTATGGCATTGCTGTGCGACGGACTAACTTATGACGGAAGCGGTTTTGCCGCCGAAGCAATTATGACCACCGACACTGTTTCCAAGGAATTAGCGGTTGAATTTGAAATAGACGGGAAAATATGCCGTATGGGCGGTATCGCAAAAGGAAGCGGTATGATCCATCCCAATATGGCAACGATGCTGGTATTTATTACCACCGACTGTGCCATCACTCCCGATATGCTTCAAAAAGCACTTTCAACAGATATTAAGAACACATTTAATATGGTTAGCGTTGACGGTGATACATCCACCAACGATATGGTTACCGTTCTTGCAAACGGTATGGCAGGTAACAAAGAGATTACAGAAGAAAACCAAGATTTTACTGTGTTTATGACAGCGTTGAACACCATAACCGTAGGTCTTTGCAGAATGATCGCGGGAGATGGCGAGGGTGCCACCAAGCTTCTGGAATGTAAAGCTACCGGCGCTGACAGCGAGGAAACCGCAAAGATCTGCGCAAAGAGCGTTATATGCTCCAGCCTGCTTAAAGCCGCAATGTTCGGTGCTGACGCTAACTGGGGACGCGTGCTGTGTGCAATCGGCTACAGCGGCGCAAAGGTTGATGTTACGAAGATAGGAGTTTCCTTCAGGAGCGTTAAAGGAGAGATTACCGTTTGCGAAAACGGTGCGGGAGTCCCCTTCTCCGAAGAAAAGGCAAAAGAAATCCTACTTGAAAAAGAGATAGAGATACTCATTTCTCTCGGCGACGGACGGTATTCCGCGACAGCCTGGGGGTGCGATCTCACATACGATTACGTTAAGATCAACGGCGATTACCGCACATAAGGAGCTTTTATGAACAACGATAATACATTTTCCAACGCACAAAGAGCCGAAGTTCTTACTGCGGCGCTTCCTTATATCCGCCGTTACAACGGCAAATGCGTGGTAGTAAAATACGGCGGTAACGCCATGATAAACCAACAGCTAAAAGAGCAGGTTATGGAAGATATCGTGCTTTTGTGGCTGATCGGTGTTAAAGTTGTACTCGTGCACGGCGGCGGTCCCGAGATAAGCGAAACTATGGCGAAGCTCGGCAAAAAAGCCGAGTTTGTTGACGGTTTGCGCGTTACCGATAAAGAAACCGTTGATATAGTTCAAATGGTTCTGGCCGGTAAAGTTAACAAAACCCTTGTCAATATGCTTGAAATGAAGGGCGGAAAGGCAATGGGAATTTCCGGTATTGACGGCAGATTGATCGAAGCCGATTTCAAGGACGAAAGATTGGGATACGTTGGTAATATTACCAACATAAACATTCAGCCTGTTACCGACCTTTTGGAAAAAGGATATATTCCCGTTATTTCCACCGTTGCTTGCGATGAAAACGGGAATATCTACAACATAAACGGTGATACTGCTGCTGCGCAGATAGCCGGCGCGCTGGAAGCAGAACGTCTTATAATGATGACGGATATCGCAGGTATACTCCGCGACAAAGACGATCCTTCCACCCTTGTCCCCCAGATCACGATTGACGAAGCTAAAAAATTATACGAAGAAAACGTTATTTCAGGCGGTATGATACCCAAGGTGGATTGCTGTATCGAGGCGCTTAAGCACGGTGTGAATAACGTTGTAATAATGGACGGGCGCATTTCACACTCTATTCTTATGGAGCTTCTTACCGACGAAGGCGCAGGTACGATGGTAACGAAAGGTTAAACCATATGAACGGTTTTATTGAAAAAGACAAGCAATATATAGCAGGCACTTACGGGAGATTTCCCTTGGAACTTGTTGACGGCAAAGGCTGTATTGTAAAGGATATTAACGGCAAGGAATACATTGATATGGGTTCCGGAATCGGCGTTACCGCTTTCGGATATGCCGATGATGAGTGGACAAAAGCTGTTACCGAGCAAGCGTGCAGATTACAGCACACCTCTAATCTTTATTATACCGAGCCTTGCGCTTTACTTGCGGAGGCTCTGTGCCAAAAAACGGGAATGAAAAAGGTGTTTTTCTCCAATTCCGGCGCAGAAGCAAACGAATGTGCCATTAAGGTTGCGAGAAAGTATTCCGCCCAGAAAAAGGGCGATGAATTCTTCACGATCATCACATTAAAAAACAGCTTTCACGGCAGAACGCTTACTACCCTTTCCGCTACGGGACAGGACGTGTTCCACAAGCTGTTTAATCCTCTTACACCGGGTTTTGCCCACGTAGCGGCAAATGATACGCAAGAGCTTATTAACGCCGTAGAGGCTCTTAAGCCCGCAGGTATAATGCTTGAAATGGTGCAGGGCGAAGGCGGTGTTATCCCTCTTGATAAAGAATTTGTTATTACAGCACAGCGTCTTGCTACAGAAAATGATATTCCTCTTATAATCGACGAAGTTCAGACCGGAAACGGCAGAACAGGATCCCTTTACGCTTATATGCAGTTCGGTATCACACCAGATATTGTTTCAACCGCAAAGGGTTTGGGCGGCGGACTTCCCATCGGCGCAACGATGATGGGCGAAAAGGTACAGTACGTGCTGGGACCTTCAGACCACGGCTCCACATACGGCGGAAACCCCGTGTGCTGTGCAGGCGCGTTAAGCGTTATAAGCCGTCTGGACGAAGCTTTTCTTAAGGACGTGAAATCCAAAAGCGAATACGTTTTCGCTTCCCTTGCGGATGCAGATGGCATTGAGAGCGTAAGCGGTATGGGACTTATGATCGGTATTAAGACAAAGGGTAACGCCAAAGAGATAGTAAACGAATGTATAAACCAAGGCGTGCTTTGCCTTACCGCAAAGGATAAGGTTCGTTTGCTTCCTCCCCTTAATATTCCTATGCCCGCACTTGAAAAGGCGGTAAACGTCATTAAGACAGTATGTAAGGAGATAATGTAATGGAACAGTTTAAAAACAGAAGCTTTTTAAAGCTGCTTGACTATACACCCGAAGAAATAAACGAACTGCTTAAGTTAAGTGCAGAGCTTAAGGCAAAGAAAAAAGCAGGTATTCCTCACAGAATGTGTGAAGGAAAAAGTATAGCTCTGGTTTTTGAAAAGACCAGCACCAGAACCCGCTGTGCTTTTGAGGTTGCGGCGGCCGATCTGGGCATGCACCCCGTTTATCTTGACCCTAAAGGTTCACAGATAGGCAAAAAGGAAAGTATTGCGGACACTGCAAGAGTGCTTGGCAGAATGTTTGACGGTATCGAGTACAGAGGATTCGGACAAGAAATTGTTGAAGAGCTGGCGAAATACGCAGGAGTTCCCGTTTGGAACGGACTTACCAACGAATTCCACCCCACACAGATACTGGCGGATTTCCTTACAATTCAGGAGCATTGCGGCGAGCTGAAGGGCAAAAAGCTGGTTTATATGGGCGACGCCCGCTATAATATGGGTAATTCTCTTATGGTAGGCTGTGCAAAGATGGGTATGCATTTCGTAGCCTGCGCACCCGAGAAGTACTTCCCTAACCTCGAACTTGTTGATGAATGTAAAAGAATTGCTTCCGAAACGGGTGCGGTGCTTGAGTTTATCACCGACCCCAAAAAAGCTGTTGCAAACGCAGATGTAATATATACCGACGTTTGGGTTTCTATGGGTGAGCCCGACGAAGTCTGGAAGGAGCGTATTGAGGAGCTTACTCCTTACCGCGTTACCACCGAGCTTATGAACACAGCAGGCCCGCAGTGCCGCTTTATGCATTGCCTCCCCGCATTCCACGATCTTAATACCACCACCGGCAAGGAAATATACGAAAAATTCGGTATCGACTGTATGGAGGTTACCGACGAGGTATTCGAAAGCGAAAAATCCATCGTCTTTGACGAAGCCGAAAACCGTATGCACACCATAAAAGCCGTAATGGCAGCAACACTTGTATAAAAAAGGGACCACCGATATAGAATCGGTGGTCTATTTTTACTTTAAAACCAGTAATCAAAATTATCTACAAAATATTTATATCTTGAATAAGCACAGTTCCATTCAATGTTTCCGTAGCAACCGGCCTTCCAGCCATCATGCCACCCGTCAGGTTTTTCATCTGCTTCACACAGAATTCTTTTTGTTTGACTTGAGTGTGAGAAAAACGCATTAGATCCTATCGTCTGAACAGATTTAGATATGTAAATCAATCTCAAGCTATCTACCTGGTAAAAAGCTCCTGTGCCAATTTGAACTACACTGCCGGGGATGTATAATTGGGTTATTAACCAATTTGATCTGAAAGCATACGGACCAATTTTCTCTAAGCTATTAGGTAATTTGAGTTCTTTTAAGTCGCAATATGCAAAAGCGCTTTCTCCAATCTCTTTTAATCCAAAAGAAAAATAAACATTGTCAATTCTGGCACTTTCAAAAGCACGAGCACCAATATGCGTTATGCTGCCAGGTATATAGACGCTGTTAAACCTCCCTTTTTCTCTAAAAGCAGAAAAGCCAATTTTTTTCACCGGCTTTCCATTATGAACTGAAGGTATAATAAGATCGGAAACATCACCATTATATCCCACAACACTATAATAGGATCCGTCGCTACTCAGTTCAAATTCCATATAAGTAGATGGCGCGGGGAATGCATATGTTACGATTTTCGAAAGATAACAAACCGTACACCACTGTTTCTTCGTACCATCGCTATTAAGCTCGCCCGTTGCATAGGAATGTGCGGAAAAGTCTTGTTCTTCACCGCACCCACATTGTTGCCAATGCCCGGTTTCATCGTACGCCAATTCAAAAGAATGTTCGTGGGAAACATCTTCCTCTTCTACAGGCGTTGACTCTTCTCCAGATTCTTCCTCACTCACTTCATCGGATATTTCTTCGCTTACGTCGGTATCCGAAGATTCGGAAGAAACTTCATCACTTACCGAAACCTCACCGATGTATTCGCTGACGTCTGATGAAGTAACATCATCGGAAACATCGGTGTCGGAAGTATCTGAAGATTCGGTTTGGCGTGAATCTTCGGAAATGGTTTCGGAAATATCATTTTCCGCTTTTCCAGGACTTGTAAGAAACAATACAGAAACTGTAACACAAACCAAAAGGGCGGAAATAATGACCCAAAATGCAGGTTTTTTGTAACTAATCGCGTTTTTCACTCTGTTTTTCACTCCTATCTCGCCAAAGGCAAGAGGGCAAGCGGCGACATAATTTTTGCGCACACTGCATTCCAGCAATGCGGTCGCATACGCCTTTCTCGCTTCGGCGCTCAAGTCTTTTATAACCTTCTCGTCGCAAGCACTCTCGATATCACGGCAAAGAAGGATATAAGCTACCCACACCAGAGGATTAAACCAATAAACCGAAAGAATGGCATATCCAAGCGGTTTTATTAAATGGTCTTTTCTTTTGATATGGGCGTTCTCGTGAGATACTACGCACTCTTCCGTTTCGGCAGAAAGGCCGAAAGGAAGATAAATACGGGGACGGAAAAAGCCAAGTATAAAGGGAGTATCAACTCTCTCGCTTTTACGGACCGAATTGCCGCAAGGGATAGCGGAAGAAACGCGGTATTTAAGCAAAAGGTAATTGATAACCGCATAAGCCAACAAAAGCAGAGTACCGGAAAGCCAGATATAGCTTGCAATATCTATAACTTTTTGTAAAACGTTTTCTTCGGAGGGCTGTGCAGAGGACACGGTGTCCTTAATAACGGGATTAAGGCGATCATCCAGAGCGCCGATGCCGCTTTGAATATAATTATCATCCGGCACGGTATCAATCACCGGAGGAGCAACTATCTCATCGTCTGTGGGAGGAACCGTATCGGCAGGAGGAGCGGTATCTTCGGGAGGAACCGTATCTGCGGGAGCTTCACCGTAGATCGCATCAGTGTTGATCACTTCCCTATTAACGGAAAAGGAAACGGGACTTTCGATAGTAAAGGGCAAAACCAGGCGCAAGCCTACCAAAGCCCAAAGCAGACAGTTTACCCATCTGGGTGCACGCTTTCTGAAAATAAAGCGTACTGCAATCACCGCAACGATAAGCCAGCTTGCGGTTATGCTTAAATTGAATATATCAAGAAAAAGTTTTGACATTTTACTTATCTCCGCGGTCTATTATTTTACGGATATCGTCTACGTCTTTTTCGGAAAGCTTTTGGTGCTTTGCGAAAGCAGCAATAAACGCAGGCAAAGAGCTTTCAAAACGTTTTACAAACAGTTCGTCCAATTCGGAAACCTGAACCTCGTCCTTGCTTACAAGCGAACGCACGATAGAGTTCTCGTTGACCAGCACTCCACGCTCGCAAAGGCGTTTTATTACCGTATAGGTAGTGGTGCGGGACCATTCCAGCTTTTCTTTGCATATAGCGGCAAGTGCCGAGCACGAAATAGGCTCGTGCTCCCAAAGTATAAGACAAAATCTGTATTCGCTTTCAAAAACCTTAGGTGTGTTTTCCATAATAGTACCTCTTTTGTATGTCTAATCGATTCGACGTTTGTAGTCTAACACATTAAACAAGCTTTGTCAACAGTATTTTGTGAAAAATTTAACGGCAGATCAGTTTCTGCCGTTATCTTTTTGTATATCATCGGAAGTGAAGATAAAAATACCGTTTGTTGCAGTCAACTTAGTGCCGTCGCTTGTTTTCAAAGCATATTCAGCAGAAGTGTCAGAATAGCCGCAGGAGGAAAAGGTGCTGTCATAATCAACAGCCGCAATTCCGCCGCCCTTAACTGCTCCTACGTTATAACAATCGGTAAAGCTGCTGTTAAAAGCATTGCCGACGATACCGCCGCATGCAGTATCTGAGGAAATACTGCCGAGGTTAAAGCAATCCTTCATAGTACCAAGTGCAAACTCACCAGCAATACCGCCAGCCCAAGATCCGTTTCCTTTGACGGTAGCGGTGTTTATGCAATTTTCGACATTATATCCCCCTGCGTAGCCAACCACACCGCCGCTGCCACAAACGATACTGTCGTAAACCGCACAGCCCAAAATAACCGTGGGATTATCGGGAAAATTATAGTTTTTGCTTGCAGTTTTCGCAATCGCGCCGCCTGAGGTTATATAAGAATTTACGATAATTACGTTTTTTACACTGCCTTGTATCGTTCCGAAGAGTCCATCGCCGTAAATGCCGTAGACAGCGTATCCGTTTCCATCGAAAGTGCCTCCGAAGGGATGCTTATTTGTGCCGATACCTTTCCAAAAAGCCTCGCTTTCATCGGGCAGATTATCAACGTCTATATCCGATAAGCAGATACTTGCTGAAAGAGAAATATACTGATCTGTATACTCATTACCGTTGTTGACGGTATCACGGAAAAACGCAAGCTGTGCGGGAGTGGCGATAACAAACGGATCTGTTTGTGTACCGCTTCCCTTTTCAAAAGCAGTCGCTACGTTGCCATCCCAAGCTGTATCGGGAGATTCGGGTACGGTAATTTGAGGAACGGTAATAGTTTGCGCGGGTTCTTCGGAAACTTCATCTAAAATGCTTGTTTCCTCATCGGGCAGTGAAGAAGACTCTTCGGCGGGTTCGCTGACATCATCGGGAACAGAGGGAACAAAAGAAACCTCGGGTAAAGCGGATTCTTCTTCGGAAATTTCTTCGGATATATCCTCCGAAACTGTATTGGAAAGATCAACTGCGCTATCTTCGCTGATTTCCCGGGAAATTTCGCTTACCTCGGATAATTGTGAAAAATCCGATTCTGCTTTTGAATTTTCTTCTTTTGCAGGGAAAATAAGCATAATTGTAAGCGCTGTGACCAAAACAAACAGCGCGGCAATTATTAAATACAGAACCTTTTTATTATTCAAACCAAATTCGTCCTTTATTCGGCAATGTCATTAACTCTCTCGGGATATAAAAAAGGATGAACGTATCCCGGAACGTGGGCTTTAATTTCCGTTTTGTTTTCTGCGTATTCAATAAAATCACGCACCCACGTCATACCTTGATAGTTTTCTACAGCAGGAGTGGATAAAGGAAACTCTATGTAAAAATTAATAAGCTTTCCTTTAAGCTCTTTTTGCGCATTGGGCAATGATTTGCACGCTGTATCGGAAAAATAGACTTTATAAATTCTGCCGGTTTTTATTAACCATTTACCTCTCGAATAGCGGGAATAACGTCTATACTCCCGTTTGTACATAACGTAGGAAAAACCAAAATCCTTTACCTTGGACCATGGCATAAATTGTCTTTTAAACAGACCTTTGGCGTGAATTCCGTCGGTATCGAATATATACTCTGTCCTGAACAAGCCGCAGTAGTGTAAAAACTGCCATCCCGTAAATAACGTAACCGCAACAAGAAATGCACCTACAAAAACGGTGCCAACCGCAAGGGCAACTCTGCCCGGAGCAAAGGTTATTTCTTCGGGTAATATAACGATCGCAACGTACAGCATCAGAGAAGTAAAAGCTATTAAAAAAATAACGGATATTCCGAATATAACGGAAAGCATTACATCGTGTTTAAACGTGGTATATGTTATTTTTTCATTGTTTTGGTCCATTTTTAACTCACCTTTCGTTTTATATTATATCATTAACATATTACGGTTTCAATAGCTATGTCACAAAAAATAAAGCTTTTCCGCAAAACCACAGAAAAGCTTTTTAAAACTATTGTTTTGTAATAAGACTATCCACAAATTGTTTTGCCGCTCTTGCGCTTCTGCCGCCCTTTTCCAAAGCAAATCGCTCAGCAAGAACGTACATTTCGTCTTTGGGCATTGAAACGCCTTTTTCCTCCGCAAGGTGGGTAACGATGTGGAGATAGGTTTCCTTGTTGGGCTTATAGAAGGAAAGATGTATGCCGAAGCGTGCTGAAAGAGAAAGTATTTCCTGCATGGTATCGTTACGGTGAACATCATCCCCTTCTCTGCCGGAGAAGGTTTCCTTAACCAAATGCCTGCGGTTGCTGGTGGCGTATATTACCACGTTGCCCGACCGCGCGGAAACACTTCCTTCGAGTATGGCTTTAAGCGCACCGAAGTTATCATCATCCTCTCGGAAGGAAAGATCGTCAACGAAAATAATAAACTTCAAGGGATTTTCGCTTAATTGATCCAAAATTTCGGGAAGTGCATAAAGCTGTTCTTTGCGCACCTCAAGAATACGCAAACCTCTTTCGTAAAGCTCGTTGGCAACTGCCTTTATGGTGGAGGACTTGCCTGTGCCCGCATCACCGGTAAGCAAAATATTGGCGGCAGGCTTTCCTTCAAGCAGAGCCAACGTATTCTCCAAAATAACGTTTTGCTCGTTTTTGTAATCCACAAGCTCACAAAGGGAGATGCTGTCGGGATTTTTGACGGGAACGATATGACGGTCATCATCCAGATAAAACATTTTATATTTGGAATAAATGCCGTATCCGAATCTGTTTACGTTTTCACAGCGGTATCTGTATTCGCCCGGGATGTCTACAGATTCCACATCAAATTCGGGAAGATAACCGTGGTAATCGATAACCTCTTTAAGCATTTCGGGAGTAATTTCGGAAACGCTTTGAAGAATACCGAGCTCTGCTGTTACTGCGTTTTCCAAAGCCTTGGAAGGTGTCTTCCCCGCACTTATGGTACGGATATACACGTTCTCGTCGTCATTTACAAGGTTTTGCAAATGGCAAGCAAAGGAATTTCCGCAAGAAAATACCTTTGACACGAAATTCGAATACTCGGAAACACGGTCATCTACGTTATCTTCCGTGCAAAGAAAATCACACAGCGCGCTGATAACGCTGTCCTCCAGCAATCCGGGAAATACTGCAAGAGAAAGCAGATTTGTATATATTTCCTTTATATTTACTGCGCTCATCAGTTAAGTATCGCACCTTTCGCACCGCTGGAAACCAATGCGGCATAGCGTTTGAGATAACCGGAGAGAGGCTTTGTCTTGGGAACAAAAGCTGCCATGCGGGAAGCGAATTCCTCTTCGCTTATTTTAAGTTCAAGAGTATTTTCGGGAATATTTATGCTGATAATATCGCCCTCTTTTACGATACCGATAGCTCCTCCCGAAGCCGCTTCGGGAGAAACGTGGCCGATACAAGCACCTCTTGTGGCACCGCTGAAGCGTCCATCGGTAATAAGAGCAACCGAGCTACCCAATCCCATTCCCATAATTGCAGAGGTGGGGTTGAGCATTTCACGCATACCGGGACCGCCCTTGGGGCCTTCGTAACGGATCACCACAACATCGCCCGGGTTTATCTTGCCGGCATCAATAGCCGCCTGAGCGTCCTCTTCACATTCAAACACGCGAGCAGGGCCTTCGTGTACCAGCATTTCGGGAAGAACAGCAGAACGCTTTACAACACTACCCTCGGGTGCGAGGTTACCCTTAAGTACGGCAATACCGCCGGTTTCGCTGAAAGGTGCTTCAACGGGACGGATAACCTCAGGATCGAGATTAACACAGTTTGCGATATTTTCGCCCACCGTTTTACCGGTTACGGTAATGCAATCTGTATAAAGGAGATCTTTCTTTGTAAGCTCGTTCATAACAGCGTAAACGCCGCCCGCTTCGTTAAGATCTTCCATATAGGTAGGACCTGCGGGAGCGAGATGGCAAAGATTGGGCGTTTTCGCACTTATACCGTTGGCAATATCAAGATCGATATCTATTCCGCATTCGTGAGCGATAGCAGGAAGATGAAGCATACTGTTGGTAGAGCAACCCAAAGCCATATCAACTGCAAGGGCGTTCATAAATGCTTTTTCTGTCATAATATCCAGAGGACGGATATTCTTTTCAAGCATTTCCATAACCGCCATACCTGCGTGCTTTGCCAGCTCGATGCGGGCAGAATATACTGCGGGAATAGTACCGTTGCCTTTGAGTCCCATACCGAGAACTTCGGTAAGACAGTTCATTGAATTCGCGGTATACATACCCGAACAGGAGCCGCAGGTAGGACAAACCTTGCATTCAAACTCTTCAAGCTCACATTCGCCTATTTTACCTGCGTTATACTGTCCCACAGCCTCAAACATACTGGAAAGGCTGCGCTTTTTGCCGCCTACTCTGCCTGCAAGCATAGGACCACCGCTTACAAAAACAGTAGGAATATTAAGACGTGCTGCCGCCATAAGCAGACCGGGAACGTTTTTATCACAGTTGGGCACCATAACGAGAGCATCAAATCCGTGAGCACGTACCATTGCTTCCGTAGAATCCGCAATAAGATCACGGGTAACGAGAGAGTATTTCATACCCTCGTGTCCCATAGCTATACCGTCACATACGGCGATGGCGGGAAATACAACAGGATTTCCGCCTGCCATTGCAACACCTATACGCACTGCTTCGACGATCTTATCAAGATTCATATGTCCGGGAACGATCTCATTATACGAGCTTACTATACCAATCATAGGCTTATCAAGTTCTTCGTTTGTCATTCCCAAAGCGTGATAAAGTGATCTGTGGGGAGCGTTGCCAACGCCTTTTATAATTTTTTCCATATTAATTCCTCTTTTTATCTAAATGGGAAATCCCGGAGAGAAAAACACTCTCCGGGGATATTTAAAATGATTAGTTATTAATAAGCTTGTCTTCGTCGCTCCAGCTGTAAAGCTTGCGGATATCTTCGCCTACGATTTCGGAAGGATGCTCGGAAGCCAGCTTACGCATAGCATTGAAGTGTACCTGAGAGCCTGCATCGGACATATCAAGCAGGAAGTCTTTTGCAAAGGTACCGTCCTGAATGTCCTTAAGTACCTTCTTCATTGCCTTCTTGGTATCTTCGGTAATGATCTTGGGACCGGTGATGTAATCGCCGTATTCAGCGGTATTGGAGATAGAATATCTCATTCCGGAGAAGCCGCTCTGGTAGATAAGGTCAACGATCAGCTTCATTTCGTGGATACATTCAAAATAAGCGTTTCTGGGGTCATAGCCTGCTTCAACGAGGGTTTCGAAGCCTGCCTGCATAAGAGCGCAAACACCGCCGCAAAGAACTGCCTGCTCACCGAAAAGGTCGGTTTCGGTTTCTGTACGGAAGTTGGTTTCAAGTACGCCTGCACGTGCCCCGCCGATACCGAGAGCGTACGCAAGACCGATCTCAAGTGCATCGCCGGTAGCATCCTGCTCAACAGCGATAAGACAAGGAACACCCTTACCTGCCTGATATTCGCTTCTTACGGTGTGTCCGGGACCCTTGGGCGCAACCATAATAACGTT
>JAZNZY010000037.1:0-12996 GCA_045595165.1 Eubacteriales bacterium | reverse complement strand
CCCAAGGAGCCGGCGGGCTTTTTGGTGGTGTTTGGGGGCCCCCAAGAAGCCGTCGGGCTTCTTGGGGTGATTCGGGGTTCCCGAGAAGTCGTAGACTTCTTGGGGTGATTGTTGTTATTGGATTGTGCCTGTTACGGTAAGGGTGCTAACACCCGGAGTTACCATCCAGCCGCAAGTAGCGTCCTGCTCATAGGTGGCGGCGGGAACGGTGATCTGACCGACTCCCGTAGTGAACTGTCCCGTAATATTGCTGTAGGTGTAGTTTGCGGGAGAGGACCAGGAGGTATCGTTGTAGACTACGGAGGTGATGTTCAAAACGGGATCGAAAATATCCGTTATCACCACGTTGTCCGTAGCGACTGCCTCCACGTTGCCCGTGTTTTGTATGGTGAAGGTATAAGTCAGCGTGCCGTTTGCGTTTACCACCGCAGGGGAAACCGCTTTGCATATAGAGAGTTTGGGCTCGTCTGTGGCGGTTACTGTAGCGGTATCGCTTATGCAGGAGTTAATGCATATTCCGCACACCGTTGCGGTGTTGTTTATTTGACCTCCGCTTTGGGGCGGTGCGTAACGCGTAACCGTTGCTTCGTATACCAGCATAGCATTGCCCCCTGCGGGAACAGTAAGACCGGAAAAAACAAGGTTTCCGCTTTGTGTTACGGTGGGCGGATCCTGAAGGACTCCGTTTACATAATATCTAACGGTTCCTTCGTTATATTCCAGGGGATATACCGTTGTTACGTTGCACAGATAACCGCCCATATCGTCGGTAACGTTCACGCCGTTCAGATCGCTGTTTCCGTTGTTTACCAGACTTACGATATAGGTTACGGTATCGCCTACGGTGTAATTCTCGTTTACAGCCGTTTTGGCTATGGTAAGGGCATCTTGTATAGTCCCGAATACGGTATTTGAATTTACAGTACCGCCGCTATAGGATAACGTGGCGGTATTTGAAAATGTTGCCATTAAATCTTTTTCTCCTTTACTTTCCTTGCGCTTTTTGCGCTTACTTCAGTTTATGTCGGTCTGAGATTGTAAGTGAGGTCTTTTTGTGTTGACTTTTTGTTAAAAACAAGGTAAAATGTATAATGTATGAAAATATGCCGAATCAGATACGGCAGAGAGAGGTAACTTAATGAAACGCTTTGTCAGAATACTTTCGCTCTTCCTTGCGGTGTTGTTCGTTTTTTGCTCTTGCACAACACCTAATGAGGAAAGCGCGAATGTTAATGAAAGTTCAGGTGATAGTGAAGTGTCATACGATCCCGAAAATGCAAACAGAACGCTTGTGAGCGTTGGTAAACCCTATCAATCCATCGTTCCTGCATCCACCAGATATGCAGACTACTGTGGACAACAGCTTACCGACGGTCAGAAGACCCCCGACACCTACGTTCATTATACCGATGCGAGAATGGTCGGCTTTGAATCCAACGGACAGTTTATACTTGATCTGGGCGAAGACGGCAAGCGTATTACCGAAATATCCGTCCGTGCCTTTGAGTTTTATTCCGACGGAGTAAAATTACCCTCCCACGTGCGTATAAGCGGTTCTAATGATGGCGAGGATTGGGAAGGTCTGGACACTGTTTATTTCACTCCCAAAGCAGACAGAAGCATGTGTACAGCAACTCTTTTGCTGGAAAAGCCTGTTAATTACAGATACCTTAAGATACGTGTATATCTTACGTCTGCATTCTTCTTTTTAGATGAAATCGAGGTATACGCAGATGTTCCCGCAAAGAACACGGGTGCATCTACTCTCGAAGCATATAAAAACGAAAATATAGATAAGACCGCTTGGAAAGCACTTTCCACCTCCAAAAAGGCGGATTATCTGGTTTCCGCAAATATTGCATACAGCAAGTCTTATTCGTATTCCGATTGCAGCTTTGACGATCGCGCTCCCGCCGCAGGCAAAAAGCACGATGAGAATTTAAAGACCCTACTTACCGACGGAAACCCCACAGGACGCTTCTTCGGTGAGGATTATTGGGTTGGTTTCAAGGGCAAGGACGGAAGCGCTCCCAAGATAACCGTTAATCTGGGCGAAAGCTACGATAACGTATTCGGCTTCCGCGTTCATGCTATGGGCATTGGTCCCGATATCGCTTATCCCGATTACGTGGACGTTTACGGCTCCAAGGATGGCAAGGATTTCGTTTTGCTTGGCAGAGTATACGCTCCTGCGGGCGGAACTCATTTCGCATATACCCTTATCCTCAGCGAGTATGTAAATGTGAAGCAGGTTCGCTTTGAATTCGGCGGCACAGGCGCTTTCTGGGTAGAAGAAATAGAGGTACTTGCAGGCTATTCCGATAAGGTGCTTAACGAGATGTATCCTCCTCTTGATCTTCCCGTTGTTACAGAGGATGAATTCTGGTCTGCAACCGAAACCGATTACACCAAGTATCAGAACCTGCTCAAGGGCGCAGAAATGCACGTTGCGGCGGCTCATTATGCAGATATCCTTACATACTCCAAAAACACCTCACCCGCTACCAACACCGCACTTACCGACGGTAAGCGTGCCACCGGCACCGATCGTGCTTCCGGCGAATACTTCTATATGTTCGGCGGCAAGGGATATAATTTCTTTTACGATCTGGGCAAGGTATCCTCTGTGGATAAATTGGTGCTCAGCTTCCTTGAATACGGCAGTTGGGCTGTAAACCGCCCCAAATTCTGCGATGTATTCCTTTCCGATGACGGTGTCAACTGGTACAAGGTAGGCAGCCGCAAGACTTCCGATGACGGCGAAGTCAGAGATAACCACCACGCAAATTACGTATTCGAATTGGATAAGACATATTCTGCCCGCTTCGTCCGCTTCCGCGTAGAGGCAGACGGCTGGCTGTATCTCGACGAAATGGAAGCCTTCGGCACCAAAGCCGTTACCGGCAAAACCGTTCGTCTTGCCGACAGCGGTATGGACAGCGTAATTTTCTACAGCAATTACGATAATGCTCAGTACGCTACTACCGAAAACACTCCTATTAAAGCAGAAGATATAACCCTTGTATATATCAGCGACAAGGACGCAGAGAATCCCAAGGAAAATATGCTTCTTCCTTACGTTGCATATCTTGATGAGGACGGCAACATAAAGGATACCTTTATGGATGGCTTTGCATATCTTCCCGCAAGCCCTCTGCCTTCGGGCGCGGCTCCTCACGAGGTACCTGCTATGTCCGATTGGGAATGGCTGCTTGAAACCACCTTCCACGGCGTATATGGTTTTGACGTTCTTGAACAGACCGTTCAGACCGTAAAGGATACCTTGGGCGAGGATTACAAGGACCACAAGGTTCAGGTATACGTATCTATACTCACTATCAGCAACGAAACCGATAATTTCGGTGACGTTGACGGTGACGGTGTGCCCGAAACCACCAAAACTGCTGAAGACAGAGAAAAAATACTCAGATGGTATATTGGCAAGTGCCAGCAGGAATTTGCCGATTGCGGCTATGAAAACCTTGAATTGGGCGGCTTCTATTGGATGAACGAGGAAGTTATCTGGTCCAAGGACGATTCTCACATTATTGCCGAGGTTGCTGATATCGTTCACGATATGGGCAGTTACTTCTGGTGGATTCCTTATTACACCGCAAATCGTTACTTCCTCGGATACGAAATGGGCTTTGACTTTGTAAATATGCAGCCCAATGTTGTATTTGACCTTGAAGCACCTCTGTGGCGTTTTGATTCTACCGCAATGCTTACCAAGTATAATAAGATGAGCGTTGAGATAGAGCATACCCGCGAAGCAATGTCCGATATTCACTTTGCCCGTAACTATATGTTGTATCTCTATTACGGCGAGGTTTACGGATATATCGATTCCATCCACGTTTATTACAACGATAGAGATAATATCTCCGCAATGGGCTATTCCGATGATCCCCTTTGCCGTATGCTCTACGATGCTACCTATCACTTTGCAAAGGGCGATCTTGACGTAACGCCCGATAAAAAGGATACCTTTACCGGAGAAGCGGCCAAGGAAACTGTATATTACGATACCTTGAATCCCGATAACGAGTATCAGCTCTTTAGCCTTGCATCTATGCCCGAGCACGGTACGGTTTCCTTGTCAGACGACGGAACGTTTGCATACTATCCCGATAAGGGCTTTACCGGAACCGATACGTTTACTTATACTTATAACGATCTTCTCGGCGAATCCGAGGAGTGTGTGGTAGAGATAGTAGTTAAAGGAGAATGAGTGTGTTCAACACAAGATCATACCCTATAGTTACAGGTACGTTTATACAGCCGTGGGCGTTTTCCGAATACGACTTTGAAAAATGGTCGCACCATCTGGAAAAGCTCCTTGAAGTCGGCATCGACACGGTTATAGTCCAATGGACGGCAACCACGCCATACGGCAAATTCAAGGATTGCTATTACGATACTGCACCGGCAGAAGGAAATGCGGCAGAGGATTACGTCTGCCGTCCCGACTGCATAAAACTGTTACTCAAAGCCGCAAAACGAGCGGGCGTAAAAGTGTTCCTCGGATTGAACGTGTCCGACGAATGGTGGAAATTTTCCCGTATTGAACCCGATTGGGGCAAAAAACAAGCCAAACTCGGTGTGAATATCGCCCGCGAGCTTTACGAACAGTATTACGGGGAATATTCCGAAGTGTTTGCAGGCTGGTATTGGGCATGGGAGCTTTATAACCATATGCCCGATGAGCTTGCGGATACGGGAAGCCGGTTTATGAATTTGTATATTGAAGGACTTGAAAAAATAGACCCTTCTTTGCCCATTATGTTTTCGCCTTTTTTAAACCAAAAAGCGTCTCCCGAAGCAACCAAGCGGGCTTGGTGCAGATTTTTTGAAGCTTCAAAGCTCCGTAAGGGTGACATTTTCTGCTGTCAGGATTCTATCGGCGCAGGCTTCGTGGATATCGAAAACATAGATGGACTGTATAAAGCAGTATCAGATGCGGTAAAAATCAAAAAAGGCATTGAATTTTGGGCAAATAACGAAAACTTTTGTCCCGATTTCACTCCTGCATCGGTTTCCCGCTTTGTAAAACAAATGCGCTTAACCGATAAATACGTTTCCCGCCACGTTACTTTTTCTTATTCTCATTATTATCATCCTTTCCGCTTTGCTGCTTTACACGAGCAGTATAAAAAATACTACCAAAACGGCAGCGAAAGTTGACCGTAATAAATGTTATGTCAACTAAAAACAAACTTTTTATTTTAATTTTAATTTGCGTATCATTGTTTTTGATGTTCGGATGTTCTGATGGCAACGATGCTTCAAATGGGGGAGAAGACGTGTCGGGTACAGATATTCAGGTGTCCGTGCCGGAGTTTTCTTCCGCTTCCGAGCTTCGCAGAGCCTTGGTGCGTTTGACAGACGAAAGGGTTTACCGCGCCTTGTATACCGAGGAGTGGTATAGTTCTTATCGCGATCTGGTTTCCCAAGTCAATGATTTCGTTGTTTCTCCTCCCGAGGATGATAACGAGTGCATTTCACGGGGAACGGAGCTGTACAAGCAAATACTTGTTTTAAAAGCAAACGCCGAATATGCCCGCGGCGATGTTCCCATGGTGCATATTTACGCAAACCGAGAGATCGGCAGGGAAGAGTATATAGATGCCCGCATCTATATTATCGATAGCGTCGACGGCTCATACGGCGATATAGTCGAGGATATAACCATCCGTGTCCGCGGCAATTCTACCGCAACTGCGGATAAAAAGCCTTATAACATCAAATTCACCGAAAAAACTTCTGTTTTAGGTATGACCGAGGGCAGGAAGTGGTGTCTTATCGCAAACCATTACGATAAAACCTTAATGCGCAACAAGCTGGCGTTTGACTTTTCGGCAATGTGCGGCGATATCGCTTCCATTCAGAGTAAATATTGCGATGTTTATGTAAATAATACTTTGTGCGGAAACTATCTCATTACCCAGCCCGTGTCCGATGGCACGCTGGATCTCGATACCAAAAACGGTGATTTCCTTGTTGAGCGCATCGTAGTACTTGAGGGTGAAAATGATTTCTTCCTTCGGGGCGGTGCAGGATACGTTTTTGATACTCCCGAGCGGAATGAAATGTCCCGCGGTCAGCAAAGAGAGATCGTTGATTTTATGAAGCAGGTTGACGATGCCATCGCATCGGGCAATAAAGGAAAGATCGAAAAGCTTATAAACGTAGATTCTTTTGTGTCCGCATATATTATTCACGAGCTGCTCAAGGATTGCGATATGGTTACGGGCTCTACCTATTTTTACCGAAAAGGCGGAGTTTTGTACGCAGGTCCTATCTGGGATATGGACCTTTCCACGGGCAACGTTTCCCATTACTATTTTCAAGATAAGTATCATATTTATAACAATGCCGATGGATACGGCGATAAATCCTGGGACAGCGCGTCCGGCATATGGGCACAGCAGGAATGGTTTGGTTCACTTATGACATACGCCTTCTTTTCGGATGCTGTCAAGGAAAAATATGCTTCCCTTTCCGATAATATCGCTTCTCTTTATTCCGACGGCGGTTATATAGATACCCTTTGCGAAACTTATGAAAAAACCTTTACCCGCAATTATAACGAAGCGGGCTGGAGCGTAAGCCGTCCTTATTGCGATTTCGAGGACGAATCTCCCGAATCCACATTTGAAGGCAACGTACAGGCGCTTAAAGAATGGCTTTCCAGACGGGATGCTTATTTAAGTAAGTATTTCAAAATAAAATAAATTATGTTTAAAGGAGAAAAACAAATGTCTGTAATTCACGTTGATTCTTCCAATTTCGAAGAAATAGTATTAAAATCCGAAAAAACCGTGCTTATCGATTTTTGGGCAACCTGGTGCGGTCCCTGCCGTATGCTCGCTCCCATTATCGATGAGGTTGCCGCAGAGCATCCCGAATACGTTGTTTGCAAAATAGACGTCGATAAAGACGGCGCATTGGCAAAGCAATTCGGCATTACCAATATCCCCACTCTCATTGTTATGAAAAACGGCGAGCAGGTAAATAAATCCGTGGGTGTTATTCCCAAGGAAAAGATACTTAAGCTGCTTGAGGCTTAATGTGAAAACACTTAAGAAAATATCGGTTTTACTTTTTGCGGTGTTAATATCGGCTTCTCTGTTTTCCTGCGTAGCGGAAACGGATATACAAAAAAGCCGGCCCACCGCACCGGATTTTACCGTTTTGGATACCGACGGAAACCAAGTAAAGCTTTCGGATTTCTTCGGACAGCCCATTGTACTCAACTTCTGGGCAACATGGTGTCCTCCCTGCAAGGCAGAGCTGCCGGATTTTGAAAAGGCTTGCGCCGAATATGAAGGCGTAGTGTTTTTAATGGTAAACCTTACCGACGGAAATCGTGATACCGTTGATGTGGTTGACGAGTTTATCTCTCAAAACGGTTATACCTTTCCCGTGTATTACGATACTGCCTTTTCGGCTGCCAACGCGTATGAAGTGTCAAGCATTCCCGTTACTTATTTTATAGATGTGAACGGTAACGTTGCCGCATCTCATCTGGGAATGATAAGCAGTCAGGCTCTTGCGGACGGAATAGAAAAGATTAAATAGAAAAACGGGCTTTTGAGCCCGTTTTTTCACTTTATTGTCGGGGTCCCCAAGAAGCCGCAAGGCTTCTTGGGGTGATTGTCGGGGTACCCGAGAAGCCGCAAGGCTTCTTGGGGTGATTTACTTTACTTGGAAAAATTCTATGGTTTCACCTACAGGACCTATACAGAAGGCTATTCTTGCGGAAAGGGGGGTGTCTGCTTGAATAACGATGTCCTTCGGCTCTACCGTTACGGTATATCCCGCTTCCTTTACGGCGTTTATGCAGGCATCCGTATTCTCGACGTCAAAAGCAATATGGCGCAAAGCGCCTTCCTCAAATACTTCCGGTGCATTTGAAAATATCTCCATCACGCTGTTGCCCGTGTCCACCATTGAGCCAAGGTTATCTCCTTCGCCCCAGCTTCTTACGGTTTTCATGCCCAAAACGTTTACGTAAAAATCCAACGTTTTGCGGTACTGCTCAATTCCTTTTGCCTTAATGGCTATGTGGTGTATTCCTTTTGTGAGTCCCATATATGTAAAAAACTCCTTTTTTCTTTAAGTATAGCACAAAAAAACGAAGTGTCAACCGCCTAACCTTGTTATTGTGTATATTGAATTTGCTTGAGCTTTGTGATATACTTGAAATTACCAATTAATGGAAGGTTTGTATATATGAAAAAATACGTTCTTGCGGTCCTTGTGTCCGCTTTGCTTGTTTTAGCTTTCGGTTGTGTGGCGGATAATGAGTTCTCTTCTCCCGAGCAATCGATTTTTGATAATTCGTCTGCAGAAATTGTGGAGGAAAGCGAAGCTTCTGCGTTCGAAGAGGTTTCCGCAGATGAAAGCGTGTATTCCGAAAGCTCCGATGAAGTGAGCGAGGAAATATCAACCGAGGAATCTTTGCCCGAGGAAAGCGAAGTTTCCGAGGAATCCGAAGTTTCCGTGCCCGAAAACTCTGAGCCCGAAACATCTGCTCCCGAAACGTCTACTCCCGAAGTCGTTTTGCCGCCTTACGTTGACGACGGCAAGCCTATATATCTTGACGGCGGATTCGTTCTTTATAAAGGCGCGGCATATACTCAGTCCTTTTTCAGCGCCACGCAGGCTCCCAAGTATGCCGAGGTTTACGATAAATATGCTGAGCTTTTCCCCGAATCCCGTATAAACGTAGTTATCGCACCCCTTGCCACCATATTGATCACCGATCCCGAGATAAACTCCCGCATTTCCAGCCAAAGCGATATTTTAGATAAAATGGAGGCGGCTATTACCAACGAGGATATCAATTTCGTAAATCTTAAAAATATTTATACCGATCATCTGGATGAATACCTTTATTTCCGAAGCGACCATCACTGGACACAGCGCGGTGCGTATTATGCGTATGCTGAATTCGTGCGTTCCATTGGTCTTGAGCCTACTCCTATTGAAGAGTTCGAGATTGAGATAATACGTGAGAACTACATCGGCTCTATGTACGGTTTTACCAACGATTACCGCGTTAAACAGTTTTACGATACTATCGAAGCGTATATGCCAAGAAAAGAGTGTACGATGACCATACACGGCGGTTTCGGTGTATCGACCTACAAAACCTGCATTATCACTTCCATAAAAGGATATCCCGCGTTTATCGGCGGAGATCATCCCTATATGGTCATCAACGTGCCCGAAAATGATCAGGATAAATCTATTTTGATCATTAAGGATTCTTATGCCAACGCCTGCATTCCTTTCCTTACCGAGCATTACGGGAATATAGTGGTGGTAGACCCCCGCTATGCAGGCGATCTTAACGTATACGAAAAGTTTGGCGATTATAATTTTGACGATATCCTCTTTATGGTAAACTCGTCAATGGGTAACACCGGTGCGTGGAACAGATATTTCGCAGGACTTATAGACTAAAAGCTTTAAGAGCGTATTTTACTTAACAAGAAGGGAGCAAAAATGAAAAAGACCGTAGTTTTCGGGATATTGGCGTTAACCGTTGTTTCCTGCGGGATAATGGCGCTGGTGGACGGCGTTATACAGCCGGGATATGCAGTTAAATCCGTTATAAAGATCCTTTTGTTTTTGCTTTTGCCTTTATTGTTTTCTTTGTTTTTCAGGGACGTTTCCCTTAAAACGCTGTTTCGATTCGAAAAAAAGCCCTTTTTGGTTTCTCTCGCCTTGGGTGTGGGATTGTACGCTTTAATTCTCGGAGCGTATTTTGCCGTAAGACCGTTTTTCGATTTTTCGGGAATAGTGAGCGCCCTTTCTTCCACCGCGGGTGTAACCAAGGATAACTTTTTATACGTTTCCCTTTATATTTCTTTCGCAAACTCACTGCTTGAGGAATTCTTTTTCCGCGGCTTTGTGTTTATGAATCTTAAAAAGGGCACTAACCGTATGGCGGCGTATATGATAAGTTCAGTGGCTTTTTCTCTTTATCACGTCGCTATGATGATCGGCTGGTTCAATATAGGTCTGTTTTTGCTGGTTGTTGTTGCTCTTGCCGTTGGCGGAGGAATATTCAATTATCTTAACGAAAAGCACGGAACCATATATACGTCTTGGTTTGTGCATATGTTTGCAAACTTCGCTATAAACACTATCGGATTTATGCTGATGACATAAAAAAACGCAAAAAACAAAAAATCCATTTATTTTTTAATATATTTGTGGTATACTGCCACCAGACAATTTTCCTACGGAGGATTTAACAATGGCACAAAAAGGTAATCTTATGATCTACCGTCCCGACATAAAGGTGCTTGACGCTACTATTCGTGACGGCGGTCTTGTAAATAATTTCTTTTTTACGGATGATTTTGTAAAAGCATTGTACGAAGCAAATATAAAGGCCGGCGTGGACTATATGGAGTTCGGCTACAAGGCTTCAAAGGATCTGTTCGATGAAAAGGCTTACGGCAAGTGGAAGTTTTGCGAAGAAGCGGATATCCGCGCTATCATAGGCGATAATAACACCGATCTTAAGATATCCGTAATGGCGGATGTAGGCAGAACCGATTATAAGCGGGACATTATCGATAAAAAAGACAGCGTTATCGATATGATCCGCGTAGCCACTTATATCAACACCATTCCCGCCGCTATCGAAATGGTGGAATACTGCCATAACAAGGGTTATGAAACCTGCGTGAATATTATGGCTGTTTCCACGGCAGACTCCAAGGATGTGGAGCAGGCGTTGGAAATGCTGGGCAAGAGCAGTGTTGACGTTATCTATCTTGTTGATAGCTACGGCTCCCTTTATCCCGAGCAGGTGCGCGAGCTTACCGAGCTGTATTGCTCCTTTGGTGAAAAGTACGGGAAAAAGATTGGTATGCACGCCCATAACAACCAGCAGATGGCGTTTGCCAATACCGTTGAATCCGTCGCCTTCGGCGCAAGCTATCTTGACGCCACTATGATGGGGATGGGAAGAGGAGCAGGAAACTGCATACTTGAGGGTATTCTTGGCTTTTTGCGCAATCCCCGTTATAACGTAGTTTACGTACTCAAATTTATTCAGGAATATATGCTTCCTCTTAAGGCGCAGGGCTTGGTGTGGGGATATGAGATACCGTATCTTCTCACCGGTATGCTCAACCGCCATCCCGGTCCCGCTATCGATAAGATAAAAACAGACGATAAGGATTATGTCGGCTTCTACCACGTGCTGTGGGATCGTGAAAACTAAAGCCCCCCCCACAAAACTGAACCGAACCGTTAAAAACGGACAATGAAAAAAGCACCCTCCTATGGTATAATTAAGAAAAACCATAGGAGGGAATTTTTATGCCAAGAGAGTATCGACACATTAAACAGTACGAAAAAGAAATATTAGAATTTAAATCAAAGGGCTTAACGCAACGAGAAATAGGAGAACGGTTAGGTTTTTCTTACGAGAAAATACACACCTTTTTCCACAGATACAATAGAAACCAACGAAAGTTATCAGAGGGCGTGCAATTAAAACGGCAAGGCAGACCGCGCAAAGATGGGACGGTATTACCACCATCAATACAGCAATTAAGCAAACTGACTCAACTACAATATCAACTCGCAAGTCAAGAACGGCATATTAAGCGTTTGGAAATGGAAAACGAACTGATGCGGGATTTTCTCTCGCTCATAGAAAGGAAGTGAGAATAAGCGTAAAGTATATGGTAATCTATCGTCATAAGGATAAGTATACGATCAGCGAAATGTGCCGGTTCTTCAACGTGTCAAGGAGCGGCTACTACGACTATGTCAAAAGGCAGGAAGTACCGGCCAAGGATCTGCCTCTTGCTGAGAAGATAAGAGAGTGTCAGGACAAGTGCGGAAAGACTTACGGCTATCGTCGAGTACATATTTGGCTGGAACGTAACGGCATACACAAAAACCCGAAAACAATCCTGAGAATCATGCAAAAGTACAATTTGCTGTCGGTCATCAGACGACGCAGATTCTACAAATACGGCGAACATCTACATAAATACGAAAACCATTGGAAGCAGAACTTCAAAGCAGACAGACCAAACCAGAAGTGGGCAACGGATATTTCGTACATACACACGAAGCAAGGTGTTCTGTATCTGTCTATCATCCGAGATTTGTATGATAATAGCATAGTTGCATACAAGACCAGAACACAACAAACAGTAAATCTTGTATTAGATACGATCAAAGCAGCCAAGAGGAAAGAAAAAGTCACTGCAGAGTTGCAGCTCCACAGTGACCAAGGCTTTCAATATACATCGCAAGCATATTTTAAGCTTACTCAATCTTACAACATAACGCCGTCAATGTCAAGTAAGGGCAACCCTTATGACAACGCTATGGCGGAAAATTTCTTTTCGATTCTCAAAACCGAATGCATTTACCGCGTGAAACTGAAAACCTATGAGGAGGCGCGCCTCCTCATAGGTGAGTACATTCGTTTTTACAACAACGAACGTATTCAAACCAAAACAAAACTGACTCCGCTCGAAAAACGAAGTCAGTATGTTGCTTAAATTTGAATATTACCTACCATAGGGGGCTTTTTTGTGCTGTCCGTACAATTTGGGGCAGAACATTACTTCGGGGGGCTTTTTCATCGTAATCTTAATCTGTTTCTATTGAAAAAGCACGCAAAGAAACTTTAAAAAGAGGCTAATTCTAAAATTAACAGGTGAGTAATATTGGTATTCTGTAGGTTAGCTTGAAAGAGACCACCCTACAAATATATTTCCGAGTTCAGCAACGTTTTACGGTACATCATACGTATATATCTCGGCATCGTCGCCATCAGGCTCTACGTATATTCCTTCTACGGAATGCTCGATCTTTTCCAAAAACTCTCCGTTTTCATCGTACTTATACTCAGACCAAGAAAGGGTCTTGCCGGAGTCATATGTAACGTAATGAATCAATCCGTTTGCATCGAAGCACTTAAGCGATACTTCAACACCGTTTTCATCA
>JAZNZY010000036.1:0-49274 GCA_045595165.1 Eubacteriales bacterium | reverse complement strand
CTTATTGGGCCATTCCCAAACTCATTTTATTATAACATATCAGTCGATATTATTCAAGTTGTATTCCGACTTTGTCGGAGTGATATTATTGCAAAGCAATAGTGTTATTGAAGCCTATCGGCTTCAGTGTTATTTTATTCGCCCTAAACTGCCGAAGGCAATATAACTATGCGTAAGGGGTCCCCGCGAAAGATGCTTTCGTGGGGTAAAAGCATAATATTACTGCGGAGCAATATCACTCGCTGAATGTAATTCGGCGAATAAAACTGCGAGACTTCCTTATCAGAAGTCTCGCAATGAGGTGCTTTTTTAATGCTTAAATTTAAATTACTTCTTAACTACAGCAGTAATGTGAGTGTTAACACCGCTGTACCAGTAAAGGAAGCCTTCAACGTCAACAACGTCGCCTTCCTTAAGGTCAGCAAACGCCTTGTATACGTCGGTTTCGGGACCGGTGAGGTAACGCTCTACGCAGAAATCATAGGAAGTGCCGTCCTTGGATACGGTTACGTAAATATCGTCGCCGGGTTCATTGTTCTTGTACTCGATCTTTTCGATAGTAAGACCGCTGAAGGAAACCAGCATATTCTGCTTTTCAACAAGCTCATCCTTGCCGAGAAGCGCGGTAACGTCGGTAGGCTCTGCTACGTAAGTGCCTTCGAGAATTTCAAAGGAAGCGTCAACGATCTCAACTTCGCCGTACCATTCAGTTTTGTAGCCGGTAACCTTAACCTTAGTACCAACGGTAAGCTTGTTGTACTCTTCTTCGGTGCAAGCCATTTCGTATACGAAGTAGCCGCCGTCTTTATCCTGAAGATAGAAGGTACCCTTGCCATCCCACCAGGACTGCTTGCCCTGAACCAAAGCTTCGATAACAACTTCAGAATCATAAGCTGCTGCTGCGTATTCGGAATAGGTCATAACGCCTTCGGACTTAGCGTGAATATCTTTGCCACAGCTTGCAAGACCGAGAACCATTACGAAAGCCAATGCCAAAATAATAATCTTTTTCATTTTTTCCACACCTTTTTAAAATATTTTTTAGTTTGTGAAACTACAGCAATTATACACAGTTTTTGATAATAAGTCAATACCCGCGTCTATTTTTTGCGCTTTTTCACAACTGTTACCCCTTGATATATTCCGATACATATCCATATTACCGAAACACCGGCTATGAGGGTTACTGCCATTACGGGCATTTTTCCGAAATCCTGCTTTTCTACGGAGTTGCTTGCAGTCTGGTCCAATCTGTAAAGAGAGGTAACGTCCTTATACAGATTTGCGATATACGCTTCGTCCACCGTTTCGTTACGTCTTGTGGATTTTACGGTGTTTTCGATAAGCTGTCCCGCCGCGTTACGCAAGGAAGCGCTGCCGTTGAACACGGGTGTTATAAAGGTATTGTCAATATTATCCAAAAGCAGCTTCGCCGCATCCAATTTAATATCGTAGTACAGTTCGTCGTCTTCTCCTGCTCGAGAGAGATAATCCTTATATTCATCACTTTCCTGCGCCTTGGAGGTTACGGGAACGTATCCCTCGGTTTGAGAATATGCTATCTGCACCTCGTTGGTGAGAAGAAACTGAGTAAACAGCCAGGATGCCAGAACCTCCTGAGGATCGGTTTTGTTAAATACGCAGATGGAAGGACCTTGCGATATCATCTGAGGATTTTCCGTATCCACCTGAGGTATCTCCATGACCACGGTTTCGAACTCTACCTTGTTTTCCTCGGCTATATCCGAATGAGGAGATTTAGATCCCATCCAGGTAGCGCCTGCCGTGGAATCTATAGCGAATATACACTGACCTGCGTTAAAATAATTTCCGGGATAGCTGGAAATTTTGAAGGTTGAAAACGCGCCCAAAGCAACGTTTTCGGATACCTCATACAGCAGTTTCTTGGTGGTATCGTTAAATATGAGAATATTCCCCTGATCATCGGAATATCCTGCGCCGGATTGCTTAAGGTACTGTATCATCATATTATCCGTAGATTTATATATGAAGGGGATAAGCACCTTCTGACCGTTTATTTTGTAATTACCGTCAGCGTCCTTTTCCATAGCCGTTTGGGAAACCTCCCACACGAAATCCCAGGTAAGCTTTTCGGGAAGCTCATATCCCAAAGCCTCAACGTAGGTCTTGTTTACGTAGCAAGCCTCGGTAGAGCGCATATAGGGAAGCGCATAGGTTATTCCGTCGATCTTACCCTCTGCCAAAAACTTTGGGATCACCTCGGAAGCGGTGGGCGCATCAAAGTTCACCTTGCTTCCGCCCAAGCCATAGTTTTCGTTATAAAGCAGATCGTCCAGCGGTACCACAATATTCGTGCCCGTGATATAGGTTGCTATGTGGTCGGGATAAGTGATACATACGTTGGGAGTGGTCTGTGTGGAAATGTTTGTAATAACGTCGTTATATATCCTGCCGTAATCGGTGTACCATTTTATTTCCACCGTAACGTTGGGATAACATTTTTCGAAATCCTCAACAGCCTTTTTATATATGGCGACCTGAGTATTGTTGGTATCGTTTTTAGCCCAGAAGGAGATGGTAAATTCCCTTGAAGTATCAAATTCCTCGGGCAAAACGAATTCGTCCAACCCCTTTGAGCCGTGGCAGGATGCCAGCAGGGGCAGACAGATTACAAGTAAAAGCAAAAAGGCAAATACTTTTTTCATCCCTTTGTGCCTCCTCTCGCTACGCCCTCCATTATCTTATTCCTGAAAACGAGGAACAAAACTATGAGAGGAACGGATATAGCCACTACCGCCGCCATCATTGCAGGGATATTCTCTCTGCCGAATCCGGATTCCCGTATCGCCTGAATACCGTTGGAAACGAGAAAATGACTCTCTTTATCCGTTACCAATCTGGGCCATACATAGGAATTCCAGCATTCGATAACCTTAAGAATGGTTATGGTTACGATAGTGGGCTTGCATATAGGTATCATTACCTTGAACAGATATTTGAGATCCGTGGTGCCGTCCACCTTGGCGGCGTAATACAGCTCATCGGGAACCTGTGCAAAGTTTTCTTTAAGCAAATAAATATAAAACACCGAAGCAACAGACGGCAATATAAGTCCCGCAAAGGTATTGCGCATATCCATATTCGTAACGGTGGTGTAATTGGTGATCACTACCAATTCGCCGGGGATCATCATAAGGGACAAAAACAAGGTGAAAACCAGATTTTTGCCCTTGAACTCAAGGCGTGAAAACGCAAACGCCGAGGGAATGGTTATAAACAGCATAAGCAGCGTTGTAACGATGGTGAAAATAAGGGTATTCAAGAAATATCTTCCCAAAGATACCATCGTAAACGCATCTATATAGTTTTGGAAAGTAGGAGCAAGGGTAAAAAATTTGGGTATAAATTCCGAGCTGTAGGAAGCATAGCTTTTTACGGAGGTAAGCACCATCCAATAAAAAGGAAACAGCACCACTACCGCCCATATCGCCAGAAAGGTGTATATAACGGTTTTGGCGGCAATACGCTTTACGTTTGCTCTTTTTTCCACACGGGAGTAATCTGTCATATAAAACGCACCTCCCTTAATAATGAACGTGCTTTTTGCTTACCAGCAGGTTTATACAGGTAATTGTAAGCACTATAGCGAACAGTATTATAGCTGCAGCAGACGCAAAGGAGGGATAACCGCCGCTGTCGCCGTACAGCATATCGAAAACGTATCCGACTATAGTGTTCATCTCTGCGGAATTAAGGTTTGTTCCGAACAAAGCCACCGCATCGCTGTACGCCTTGAACGCGCCGATAAATCCGGTTATTACCAGATAAAACAGCATAGGAGATATCATAGGTACGGTTATACGGGTGAACACTCTGAATTTGGATGTGCCGTCCACCTTGGCGGAATCATAATAATCCTGCTTGACCGATGCCAGCGCGCTGGTAAGCACGAGTATTTTAAATGGCATTACCACCCAAACGGTATATATGCAAAGTACCAGCATTTTTGCCCAGTACGGACCTTCGATAAAATCCACGGAATTAAAGCCGAAAAGGTTTATTACAAGGTTGGCAAGACCATCCGTATACGCGGTTTTCTTGAACAATATCATAAACACCAGACCGACTGCCAAGGTGTTTGTAACGTAAGGAAGAAAATATATGGTCTGAAACGCATTGCGCAAGGGCTTTATGGAGCTGAGCGCAACGGAAATAAGCAGAGCGAGTCCCGTGGATACGGGAACGGTTATAAACACCAGTATAAGGGTGT
This sequence comes from Eubacteriales bacterium, assembly GCA_045595165.1. GTDB lineage: Bacteria > Bacillota > Clostridia > Oscillospirales > CAG-382 > SFLA01. Next base: position 45,022 of record JAZNZY010000036.1, on the reverse strand, counting down.
TTTGTACTGCCTGTAAAAAGTACGGGTCGTGCAATACGTAGGAATAATTGTAAAATCCTATTCCAAAGAAGGTCTGGGAAGCGTAGTTATATCCCTCTTCAAAAGAATAAACGAAAACGTCAATAAGAGGATATACCAGAAATACGCCCAAAAACAATAGTGCGGGAAGTAAATACAGCCACGCTTTAAAGTTTTTGTTTTCCATATTATTCTCCTTTCCGCTAAAATAAACCATATTAATACTATTAATCAGATTATAGCACAAAAGTATTTGATTTTCAATATGATAATGTTTTTGTATCCCTAAAACTTGACATTTGTTTAACGGTATGCCATAATCTAATAAACGAAATGTTGAATTTCGAAAAAATGACGAAAACGGTATGTAAATATGAGAAAAACTGTAAAAAAGCGCGGTTTCACTATTGTTGAACTGGTTATTGTCATCGCAGTCATCGCAATTCTGGCGGCGGTTTTGATACCCGCCTTCGGGAATATCATAGATAAAGCGAAGGAAAGCGCCGCTATGCAGGAGGCAATGGGCGCATACACAGAATATCTGATCGACCACGCGGTGGAAGCAGATGATGCGGAATACTTGTTTTACAAAACGGAAAGCAAGGTAGTGGTGATTAAAAACGGGGCTTCTTTCGGAGTTTATGAAACCGAGGCGGACGCTTTGAAGGCGGCGTTTGATGACCCCGAAACAACGGAGGATGAATCTGCAGGTTGTACCCTTGGCACCTTGGAAATAGACGGTCTGTATTTTATGCAAAGCTCGGAGCAAACGGAATGCGCACATTCCTACGATTCCGTCATTACCCCGCCCACCTGCGTAAACGGAGGATACACCACCCACACCTGCTCTCTTTGCGGCGATAATTACACGGACAGCGAAACTCCCGCCACCGGCGAACATAATTATACCGACGGAGTGTGCGCTTGCGGAGCAGAAGAGCCGATAGTAGCAGGTGTCATTGTAGGAACGATAGGAAACACCGACAACGAAGAAGAATGGTGTTTTAATATTGTTACCACAGAACAATCGGGTATATATGAAGCTGTAATTAAACCAAAAAATTCCAATTATTCAACAGACAATCTCAATTTTATATACTACGCAACGCAGTTGATGAATGATGATATCCCAGAAAGCACACCATACAAAGAATCCGGTTACAAGGGTTTTGAATTAACTCAAGCAGGCGGCATCAATGAAATTAAAAGAAGTGAAAATGACGTAAGAAGAATACAGTTGCCAGGTACGAATGAATACAAACTAATTCTCAACTTCAACACTATGACTTGGAGTGTCGAAGAGGTCAAATAACCTATATAACGTAAAAATCACCTCGTAATGAGGTGATTTTTTATGATTTGATTAAGATTTTTTGAGTTTATTCGATACATACGAGGGCAGGTAGGGTAATGCGTGGATGAATAGGTATATGAGGTATACCAATACTACCGTAAGTCCATCGGGCAGGGCGGCGCCTATGGGCGCAAAAAAGAAGGAATTGAGCTTGAAAAACATATAATCCGAGCCGATGGGAGAGAAATTGACCGCATTTGCCGCAACGGAAAGAACCAAAAAAGGAACTGCGGGGAGTAAAAGCTGATATGCCTTTTTTATACCCTTATAGCTGTGGTAGCCGCTTAAAAGCATTGTTGCGGCGCAGAATACGATTACGCCGTGGTAAAACAGCGTGTGGAAGCCTGCAAAGGAAATGCAGGAATAATTTGAAATAACGTTTGCGGGATACACAAAATTTATCATACCGCCCAAAGCACCCAGACTGCACACGTATCCGCAGGCGGCAAACCTTACCTTTTCCCTGCCCCAAATTGCAAAAGGAAGGGCATACAAAAATATACTGCAGGGGTAAAGGGGTAATATTCCGCCCCATTCAAAGCTTACGTCCGCACCGCAGAGGGTTTCCCACGAGATTTTGGCAACCTCCGAAACCACGGCGGTGATCCAGATGACGGTATATGTTATCTTTAACGTCTTTACGGACCTTTTTGAAAAATAAACGGACAAGACCACCACAAGCGCCAAGCAAAAAATCGAAAATACAATGTGAAGGGGCGTAAACAACGTTCCCGCAAGGGTATCTGCCGACGGCAAAAAATCCTTGTGGGTAAAGAAATTCTTTAATAAAAACTTTAAAGTATCCATTAGACTACCTCATTTTCAACAAAATTCAGGAAAACGCATATTTTTAATAAAGCTTCGGTTGAAATCCTTGCTTCCGCCCAGAAACAGCGTTTTTGCCTTTGCAGCAAGGTCTTTGGCAAAACCGCAGTACGAATCATCAAACAACATTTTTTCCGCACCGTTTAAAGCACCGTTTCCGATAAAACGCACTTTATTCTTGAGTTCCTTTGGAAAAAGTCCGATATTTACCGCGCTTTGCGGATCGATCTTAACTCCGAATGCGCCGCTTAAATACATGTTCTTGATATCTGCGGCATCCGTCCCTGTGCGGGAAAGTATACATTCTATTCCCGCTGCCACGGCGGATTTTGCAAGCTGCAGCGCCCGTATATCCTTTTGATTAAGGAAAATATTTTTTCCGCCGGCTTTTATAACGAGGGAATGCAAGGCAGTACCCTCGGCATCTATATACCCTTCCTCAAGAAATGCGCTCACCGCATCTATAAGTCCCGAACCGCAAATTCCGATTGCCGGCTTGTTACCTATCGTGTGGGAATATACTTTCCCATCCTCTGCCCAGACGCGGTAAACGGCGCCTTCCGTCCCCGCGCATCCGCAGGAAATATCGCCGCCCTCAAAAGCAGGACCGGCGGCTACCGAGGTAACGTAAAGGTTGCCGTCTTTATACAAAGCGATCTCACCGTTCGTGCCAATATCGCAGAGAAGTGCGGTTTCTTTTTTGCAAAGAATATCCGCCCAAAGCAAAGCGGAAACGGTATCTCCCCCAACGAAAGCGGAAACGCAGGGGGTGAGATAGGTTTTTATTCCCAAAAAATCTATCCATTCGCCAAACAGCTGATCCGCCTTAAAGGGAAAACGGGAAATGGAAACGGGGTTTCTGCCCGTAAGCAGATACAGCATAGCGGTGTTTCCCGTTATTACCATACGGTTCACGTCGGTATTATGTATACCTGCAAAATCACACGCTTTTGTTAAAAGATTAAAAATGCAATCCGTTATGTTTTTTTGAAGTTTTTCCCCCTCTCCCTGCAACGCTTTGGAAATTCTGCCGATAACATCAGCAGAAAATTCGCGCTGGGGGTTGAAAGCGGATGCTTCCCCAATACAGACCCCGTCGGCAGAATACAGTTTAAGCACTACCGTGGTGGTGCCAAGATCCACCGCCGCGCCGTATTTATTTGTTGTGTTTTTGATTGGCGAAAATACAGACATTTTATTCGTCCTTCGGAAGCTTTTTTAAAAACCTCAATGCCATGGGAAGAGATACGAGTGAGGTAATGAAATATGCCAAGGGCTGTGAAACCTGTATACCGAGAACTCCGAAAAATCTTGGCAAAACAAGGCACAAGGGTATAAAGATCAATCCGCTTTGCAGGCAGGAAAGTACCAAAGCAGGCACGCTTTTTCCGATACTCTGGAACAGCATTGTGGCAACCACGGATACGGGCAGGAATATGAGGAAAGCGCACTGTATCCGCAAGCCCACGCTGCCTATATCTATAACCTCTTTTTCGGAACGGAAAATCCCGATTATCTCGGGTGCAAAAGCAAAGCACAAGGCCGCAAGCACACCCATAAACGCCGCACCGAAAATTGCTGTAAAGTAGGTGCTCTTTTTAACACGGGAATACTTCTTTGCCCCGTAATTGAAGGCGGAAACGGGCTGGAATCCCTGGCCGATACCAAGACCTACGCTGAATATAAGACTTGAAGTTCTACTTACGTATCCCATCGCGGCGATAGCTACGTCCTTGAATTCCTTTGCCTGGGAATTGAGCACCATTGTGGAAACGCTGTTAAGTCCCTGCCGTGCAAGGCTGGGAAGTCCGGTTACGATTATATCTTTAAGTATATAAAACTCAGGGGAAATATTTGAAATACGTATCTTGCTCTCTGTCTTCCCCAAAATAAACACGGAAAGCAGAATGGAAAACGAGATATACTGGGATATTGCGGTTGCAAGACCTGCTCCGCTTATCTCCATTCCCAGAACTTTTATAAATATAGGATCGAGAATGATATTCAGCACACCGCCCGTGGTGAGACCGATCATAGCAAGGGTGGCTTTTCCCTCGTATCTTAAAATATTGTTAAGTACACAGCTTGCGGTCATTGCGGGAGCCGCCATAAATATCCAAAAGGCGTAATCCATTGCGTGGGGCAAAATGGTCTGAGTACTGCCCAGCAAAAGCATTAAAGGCTTTGAAAAGATAAGTCCCAAGGACATTATAACGAGTCCGCACCATAAAGCTCCAAAAAATCCCGTGGAAGCGTAGCTGTTTGCCTTTTTTATATTCTTTCCTCCGAGCTGACGGCTGATATGACTTCCCGCACCGTGTCCGAACATAAATCCGAACGCCTGAATAATGGACATTATTCCGAAAACAATGCTGGTGGCTCCTCCTGCGCTGACGGAAATATCGCTTACGAAATAAGAATCCGCCATGTTGTAAATGTTGGTAATAAGCATACTTATTGTGGTAGGTATGCCCAGGGTTATTACAAGACGCGCCACGGGGGTTTCGGTCATTTTTTTATACTGGCTGTCTGCTGTTGAATTGCTTTGTATATCGCTCATTTTTTACCTTTAAAAACATCAGTTTTCGTAGCCGGGGTGAATGGTTACCACTTCCCCGCCGAGAGAGGAGTCAACGCCCTCGTAAGACACGGTGAAATACTTGCTCTCGGGTGCGGCAGTGGTACCGCGGCGTGATTCGTTCATGGGAACTCTGTATAAAACGCCGTCAATAACGCGGTAAAGATAGGTTTCGTGCCATACGATACCTTCCATCTTGGTATCGGTAGGAATTGCGGTTCCGCCCTCGTTACCGGATTGGTCGATAGCGTTTACACGCTTGAACTCGGCGTCCATCCCCGTGCCGTGGCCGGGAGAAGTGAACACGGGGCTTAAAAAGTCCGCAGGATCCTTCCAACCGTATTTTTCACGCATTTCCACGGATTCGGGCAGGGTGGATTTTTCCAGAACCTCTATCTGTAATTGCATCTTGTTTTCTTCGGGAATATAAACGATAATGCGAAGCTTATCGCCGGGGAGATAATAATATTCCGTATATTTCCAATGATAATTTGCAAAGCAGTTGTTGCCGTTGGCGGAAACGGAATATTTTCCATCGTGAGCATCGTAGCCGCCCACGTCCTGATCCTCGCTCGTTATGTATCGCCAGAAGGGGCGGAAGGCTACGCTCCCTTTGCTTATCTCGTTGGTCCTTGTATTTATAACTCCCAGGGACATGGAAAGCCCCACGTCGGATTCGCTGAGTGCGTTTCCGCCCAGATAAACCGAGGGGTTATCAAGGTTTTTTACGCTTGGGTCAAAATCCAGGGTGCTGTCGAAATCGCTCTTATAACGTCTTATCTCGACTTCGGGCAAGGTAACGGTGACCTCTATTCCCACCCATTTATCCTTGGAGGAAACCACCTTATAATACCACGCGCCGCCGAATACCGCGGGGTCTGCGGGGTTAAGCTTTTCGCCGTCAATTTTACCTTCCCACACGGGAGGGGCAGAAAGGATTCCTCTGTTTTCTACAGTTATCTGTTTTGTCTTTACGTCTGCAGTATTACCTGCGTTATCTGTAAGTGTAAAAGTCACGGTGTATTCTCCGACCTTTGTCGGATCAAAGCCTCCTTTATCAATTTCTATTTTATCGGTTATATCGCCGTCAACGTTATCATATCCGCTGACGCCTGCCAAAAGATCGTAATTTTCTCCCGCTATTATTGTTACGGTAATATGCGCCGGATCTATTTTTATCTCGGGCTTTACGGTATCGGCAAAAACGCTTTCTTCGGGTGTGCTTTCTTCTGCGGGAACGCTTTCCTCGGGTACGCTTTCTTCCGAAACGGTATCCGAGGGTTCGTTTACGGAAGAGTCGCTTTGCTCGCTTACCTCTTTGGAAATTTCTTGGGGAACGCTGTTTACGCCATCTTCTTCGCCGCTGTTTTCGCAGGAAAAAGCGCCAAAACAGGTAATAAGCGCAAGAATTAACACTAATATCTTTTTTGACATACAGGATAATCTCCTTTCATTAGCCCGATTATAACACTTTTTCGTGTTTATGGCAACACAAAACTCCCGTTTTCGTAAAGAAAGCGGGAGTTTTTGCATTTTCGAGGTGGTTTATTTCTTACTTACAAGACTTAATTAAAAGCTGTATGAGCTTAATCAACGCAACAACCGCTGATGCTACAGCAAGGGCGTAACTCATAAATATGAGATAAAATGATATTTCGCCGAGAGTCTTATCAAGCAAACTTCCGTTGTTATTTGAACACCTAAATATCACGTAAACCACATTATAAATAACAGCAGGAACGAATACTGTGGAAAGTAAATATAATTTTTTTGTTAACTTGAATTTGGAAACCAATTTTTTCTCTGAAAAGATAACAATTACAGAAAACAGTACTCCCAAGAAACAGCAGAAAATATGTTCATTAAAACCATCAAAATTCGAGCAAACCCAAATAGTTAAATATAGAATACCGGTCAAAATAATTATGCTTGCCAAAAATAATCCTGAATATTTTAAGACTTTTTTAACCAATACCGTATCACATCCTTTCTGTGTACTGTTAACAGTATATCACATTTCACTCTTAAAAGCAACACAAAACTCCCGCTTGCGCAAAACGGGAGTTTTTAAATGAAATATTTTACTTTGTGCCGAAGAGTCTGTCGCCTGCATCGCCCAAGCCGGGAAGAATGTAGCCGTTTTCGTTAAGGCATCTGTCAAGGGTGGAAACGTAAATATCCACATCGGGATGAGATTCAGCAACCTTGGAAACGCCCTCGGGTGCGCCGATAATAGCCATAAACTTAATGTGCTTGCAGCCGTGCTTTTTAAGCAGGTTGATAGCATCACAAGCGCTGCCGCCGGTTGCCAGCATAGGGTCAACAAGCAGTACCAGCTTATCGTCTATATCCTTGGGAAGCTTACAGTAGTATTCGCAAGGCTCAAGGGTTTCTTCGTTGCGGTACATACCGATATGTCCCACACGGGCAGAGGGGAACAAAACGTGTATGCCGTTTACCATACCCAAGCCTGCGCGGAGAATGGGGACGATAACTATGGAATTATCGGTCACTACGCGCTGTGTGCAGGTTTCCAGAGGAGTTTTTACCTCAACCTCGGTGGTGGGAACGCCGTCCTTAAGGCTTTCGTATGTCATAAGGGTGGTTATTTCCTCAACCAGCTCGCGGAATTCCTTCATACTGGTCTTCTCATCGCGGAGGATGGCTATTTTGTGTCTTATAAGGGGATGGTCGAAAATGACCACGTTATCATACTTTTTCATTATTTATTCTTCCTGCCCTTGTTAAGAATGATATTTACGATTATGCCGAGTATAAGTGCGCACGCGGTGGAGGAGATGGCCACCTTACCGATCGCCATTGCCATACCGCCGATACCCGTAATAAGTATTGCGGAAACGGTAAAGAGATTTGCATTGTTCTCAAGATCTATCTTCTGGATCATCCTAAGACCGGAAACAGCGATAAAGCCGTAAAGAGTGATGCAGACGCCGCCCATTACACAGCCGGGGATGGAATCTAAAAATGCTACGAAGGGAGAGAGGAACGCGATGAGAACCGATATAATTGCAGTAGTAGTAATGGTAGCCACGGATGCATTGCGGGTAATGGCTACGCAACCTACGGATTCGCCGTAAGTAGTGTTGGGGCATCCGCCGAAGAATGCGCCTGCGATAGAGCCAACACCGTCGCCGAGAAGGGTGCGGTGCAGACCGGGATCCTCAAGAAGTTCTTTATCGATTATAGAGGAAAGGTTCTTGTGGTCCGCAATATGCTCTGCAAATACTACGAAAGCAACGGGAATATACGCAACTGCGATAGTTGCAAGATAGCTCCATTCAAAATCTTTTGCGCCGTTTATAGCGTTGATAAAGGTGAATTCGGGCACAGCAAGGAAGGTCTTTAATCCTACACCGTCTGCAACCAGAGCTTGGAAAGGAGCGAAATCTATAACCTTAATGGCATCTATGCCCGCGGCATAGCCGATAACCGTAAAGATCAGAGCAACCGCATATCCTGCAAGGATACCGATGATAAAGGGGATAAGCTTTGTCATCTTTTTGCCGTAAGTAGAGCAAAGTATTACAACGAAAAACGTTACGAGAGCACAAATTACCGATACCCAGATATTGGTACTCATAATAAACTCGCCGTTTTCCGTCTGAGGACCGTAAGAAAATACGTCCTTTACAGCCGCGCCGGAAAGGGATAGCCCGATAAGCGCAACGGTGGGACCGATAACTGCGGCAGGCATAAGCTTGTTGATCCAGTTTACACCGACCAATTTAACTACGATAGCGATAACAACGTAAACCAGCCCGGCGAACACCGCACCGATAACCAAGCCCAGATAGCCCAGATTCATGGAAACTGCGCCTGCGAATGCTGCAAGCATTGAGGGGATAAACGCAAAAGAGGAACCGAGGAATACGGGACTGCGGAATTTGGTGAACAGCTGGTATACCAGCGTACCGATACCTGCGCCGAAAAGCGCCGCAGAAGCAGACATTCCATTACCCACTATTGCGGGTACAGCGATTGTCGCAGCCATTATAGCAAGAAGCTGCTGAATGGCGAAAACAATGAGTTTGCCGAATTGTGGCCGTTCATGTACATCATAAACAAGCTTTTTTTCCATAACTTTTACTTCCTTTGAATTTATTTTACATAGGACCAAAGATATTTACTTCGTTTATTCTACCACAACATATACGCATTTGTAAACAATTTATCGCAAATTTCTTCAAAATATAGTAAAAACAGCATTTTGCACATAAACGACCAAACTTTTGTTTTTTGCCGATACATAAAAAATACTCCGCTTTTATCTGCGGAGCATTTTTTATAGATCGTGCTTACTTGTTTTTGTTATCTTTGCTATTCTTGCTATTCTGGTTGTTGTTCTGGTTCTGCTTATTGTTTTTGTTCTTGTTGCTTTCGTTGTTCTGGTTGTTGTTCTGGTTGTTGTTCTGGTTGTAATCCATATTTTCACCCCCTTGATAAATGCTCGGGAATAGTTTTACCTGATTAAGCAAAGACTATTCGTAAAGGAGGAAAAACATATGCTTTTAATTAAAAACGGCACTCTATATACAATGGAAAGTAAGTTTCCCATAAAAGCGGATCTGCTGATAAAAAACGGAATTATTGAAAAAATCAGCGAAAATATATCTCCCGACGAAAACATGCGGGTATTGGATGCAACAAACCTGCAGGTATATCCGGGGTTTATAGATGCCCACAGCCATTTGGGGATCGCAGAAGAAAAAAGCACGGCTTTAAACGATGAAAGCAACGAAGGCACCACCCCCGTTACCCCGTGGATACGGGGAATTGACGGAATAAACCCTATGGACAGCGCTTTTCACAATGCGCTGGCTGTAGGGATCACGGGAGTGATGGTGGGTCCCGGAAGCGCAAACCCCGTGGGCGGGCAGTTTGTGTTTATTAAAACTTCGGGCAGATGTATTGACGAAATGATAGTCCTGTTCCCCGCCGCCATAAAGGTAGCGTTGGGAGAAAACCCCATGAACAACTACGGCTCCAACGGAAACACTCCTTCCACCCGAATGGGAACCGCCGCCGTGATACGAGAAGAGCTTTTTAACGCAAAAAACTATTTGGAAAAAACCGGTGAAAAAGACTTCAGATACGAATGCTACCGCCCGCTTTTTGAAGGCAAAATCCCTCTGAAAGCCCACGTTCACCGCGCAGATGATATACTGACAATAATTCGCATAGCCAAGGAATTCGGAATTTCCGTAACCTTGGATCACTGCACCGAAGGACATCTTATTGCAAAAGAGATAGCCGCTTCCGGATTTCCGGCAATCGTGGGTCCTTCCCTTGCATCCAGAAACAAAAAGGAGGTAAGCCAGTTGGATTTTAAAACCTCGGGAGTTTTGCGCAAGCAAGGCGTTACCGTGGCAATAACCACAGACCACCCCGTATCCCGCATACAATACCTCCCTCTCTGCGCCGCGTTGGCGGCAAAGGAAGGGTTAAGCGAATACGACGCTTTGCGGGCAATAACCATTGATGCCGCCAAAATATGCCGTGTTGACCACCGCTTGGGTAGTATAAAAAACGGCAAGGATGGTGATTTGGTGATATATGACGGAAGCCCTTTTGATGTTTTTTCAAAGGTGCGGTATACAATAATAAACGGAAAAACAGTTTGGCCTGCGGCAAATAACTAAAAAAGATCAAGACGGCGGTTGTTTGACCGCCGTCTTAGTGTTTTTGATCATAAGTGTAGGTGAAGCGCATCCTCAAGCCGGTATGCTCGGACCGGGTATTCACGCTGTTCTACGCATTTGCGTTGGTCTGATTCTTGTCCATACCTTTCACGCCCCCAAAAACGGTTTTACATATTCAGTTTTTCTCCGTTAAGAAGGTAAACACACAAAAAAGTTGACACGAAGTAGCGATTATGTTATAATATTAACATAAACAAAAGTAAAGGAGTATAATTATGATTTGCAACAGATGTAACAACTATGTATTCGATGATGCCGAAGTATGTCCTATTTGCGGAAACATAATAGAAATAGAAAAATCCCGTCGGATTATTATAGCTCCTTACGTTATGACTGCCGCAGACCTATTGGTTATAATAATGAGCTTTATAAACGCAATCGTTCTTATACTTTCTGTTCATTATGCGGTGGATCTGAATACCGGTACCGACTATTCACATCTGGAGTATCTCTTTATTCCTTTAATGCCAACAATCGACGTAATATTCGGACTCGCGCTTATTCCCCTCCCCTTACTTTCCATCGCGGGAAAATATGAAATGCGGAAAGTAAACGCAGCCGGACTTACCAAAATGACGATTGCCCATTGCGCATTATTCGTCTGGTCGGTAACGTACCCCGTGCTTTGTTTTATTGTAACGGGTATAGTTTCCCCTCTTTGGATATTCACCCTATGTCAGATCGCCGTTTATACTCTGCTTTCTGCGGCTACGCTTATATATCTGTGGAGTTCCAGACATATTATTTTTTAAGTTTCAAAGGTGCAAAAATCACCCCGACAACAAAACTGCCGATACTTCAAACGAAGTGTCGGCAGTTTTTTTGATTACAGTCTGTTTATTACAAATTCCAGCGCAAGAGGTTTATCCGAAGGGATAAGATATTCGGAGTGGACGGGGGCGCCCCAGGTATCGTCGCCTCCCACGCCCATTTGCTTTGCGGCAATACGAACCCAAGTGTATGCGGGAGCGGGAAGATCGTGAAGATAAAGCGCATCCTCAAGCTGGTATGCACTGTAAGGAAGCACGCTCATTTCAAAAGGAGCATCCGTTTTACTAAATGAAAGCCCCTTGCCGTTTGAATCGTACACGTTAAGGTATCTTACCCCTGTGCGGTTTCCGCATTCCTGGGGGTTAAGATAGCCGGAAAGGTTTTCCGCCGCAGTACTGTTGAATACACCCAGACGGGCGCCTTCCAAACGGTCGGAATAATTTTCCTGCGGGCCCATACCGTAATAAGTGAAATTACCGTACTCTTTTTTTAGACGCATATCCAAAGCAAACACGGGAAGAATTGGCATATTCTCTGCCCCCGGATACTCTGCCCGCACCTTTAAGGAACCATCAAAAAATGCAGTATATATCACTTTATATTCAAAATAAGGGGTGGAGAACACAAAGGTGAACAGGTAGGAATCCTCCATCTCTTCCACGGCAAATCTCCACGGGAGGTGGGAAGCATAGCGGCTGCAAATGCTCCACACAGCGGCCTTTACGGGAGTTGCGGCGCCTTTATCATTATCCGTAGGCGCACGCCAAAAACTTATTTTAGGTGCACGGACTATATATTCCGTGTCTCCGTACACAAGGGAAACGATACCTCCCTGCCGTTTATCAAACAGCATTGAAAAATCTTTTCCGTGAACGCCGACACAGGAATTATCCTTTACAAGCACGGGCTTTTCAAAAGCGGCAGAGCGTTTTTCACCAAGGATATTAACAATTTCTTGGGCAAAAGCGATTTCGTGTCCCTTTTCCGCCCAAGGACAATCCGCTTTAAGCACGGCGGAAACGGTGTACACGTACTCACCTGCTTCGCGGGGTACGGAAATACCGATATCGAAAGTGTCGGTTTCTCCTGCCGGAACGGACAAGGTATGTGATTCCTCTGCAATAAGCTCGCCATCTCTCGTAAGGATAACCTTAAATTCCAGATTGTCCGTATTTACAAACAGATTTTGATTGTTTACGATAACCGTACCGTTTTGAACCTTCAATTTTATATTGGAATACAGCGCCTTTGCTTCCTGTACCTTGGGGGACGGGTTGCGGGAAGCATAAACTATACCGTTGGTGCAAAAGCTGTAATCTGTTACGCGGTCATCAAAATCGCCGCCGCACGCCAAGTTGCCGTCAAGATACAGTGCCTGATCAATATAATCCCATATAAATCCGCCCTGATACGCGGGATATTTTTCCTCAAGGTCGGTATAATGCTTCATTCCGCCCAAGGAATTTCCCATAGCGTGCATATATTCACAGCTTATGTAAGGCTTGCCCGTGTCCTTTTTAAGATATTCCTCTATTTCAAAAGGCTTTGCGTACATACGACTTTCCATATCCGTGATATGGTCGTATTTTCGGTTTACGAACACGCCCTCGTAATGCACCGGGCGGGTGCTGTCCGATTTGTGGAAAAACTCCGACATTGCCTGAATATTATCGCCGCAATGGGATTCGTTTCCGCAAGACCAGATAAGGATAGCAGGATGGTTTTTGTCCCGTTCGTACATGGCGCGGGCTCTGTCCACAACCGCGCCTCTCCAATACGGCTGCGAGTCGGGAACCGCATATTTGGAACCGTCCATATTTCCCCAGGAGCCGTGGGTCTCGAGGTTGGATTCATCAATAAGATAGATTCCGTATTCATCGCACAATTCGTACCAATAGCTGTTATTGGGGTAATGGCTGGTGCGGACTGCGTTTATATTGTGTTGCTTTAAAAAGCGCATATCCCAAAGCATATCTTCTTTGGTTATACTTCTTCCCGTATAAGGATTGAATTCGTGGCGGTTAACGCCCTTGAAGATTATACGTTTTCCGTTAAGACACATCAGCCCGTCCTTTAACTCAAAGGTACGGAAGCCCACCTTAACTGAAGATATTTCGGTGTTTTTTCCGTCTTTGGCGGAAAGCGTTACGGTAAGGGTGTAAAGGTAAGGTTCTTCTGCGCTCCAAGGCAAAACGGAATCTAAAACTACATTTTCGGGAGAAGTATCGCTTACATATACTTGATTTGAAAAAGGGTCTTCAAGAGAATATGAAACGCTATGTGCTCCATCTGAAATTATATCAGCGGCAACGGATAGAATTCCTTTTTTGTTTGTATAATCGTAATCCGCTACAACCTTAACATCTCTTAAATGAGCATCGGACACGGAATACAGATATACGTCTCTGAAGATTCCCGAAAAACGCCAAAAGTCCTGATCCTCCAGCCAACTTGCGGTGCTGAATCGGTATACCTCTACCGCAAGGCGGTTGTTCTTTTCTTTAAGATAAGGTGTAATATCAAACTCGGCGGGAGTGAAGCTGTCTTCGCTGTAGCCCACAAAATGTCCGTTAAGCCAAACGTAAAAGGCAGTTTCCACGCCTTGAAAGGATACGTAAGTTCTTTTGTATGCGGTGTTTTTTTCAAAATCAAAAAACTTGACATAGGATCCTACCGGATTGAACTCCTTTGGTATCTGAGGGGGCACGAGGGATTCTCTTCCCTCCCAAGGGTAGGGAATGTTGGTATACTGAGGCTTGCCGTATCCCTGAAGCTGAATATGACCGGGTACGGTAACTGATGCCCAGTTATCCACGCAGAAATCCTCTTTGTAAAAATGCTCAGGGCGGTTTTGCGGCGTTTCCGTATATGCAAACCGCCACTCACCGTTAAGATACTGACGGGAAGAAACGCCGTTCACCGTAAAAACGTGATCGGAATGTGCTTTTTCTCTGTTAACTTCAAAAGTTTGCGGGTCTTCAAGCCAATAAAGTTCCGGATTCATAAGTATATCTCCTGAGTTTTTATTTACGGTATACACCGATCTTAAGGGTTTCCAATTCCTCGTCTCTGCAGTTACCTGCGGCAAAGAATGCTATGCCCTTTGCTCCTGCTCTGCGGCAGGCTTCTACCTGCTTTGTGGTTTCTACGATAGGAAGCTTGGTGTACATAGGCGCAATTCCCGAAATGTTGGGAACCGATGCGTATTTTTGAACCATTGCGGCAACCTCTTTTTCCACCTCGCAGGCATCGCTGTAATACGCCATAGGATAGATAGCGTCCAGCCAGCCCTGCTCTATCCAATTCTGCCAGTCCTGACATTTGCTGTAAAGCGCCGCCACGGGATCACCGAAAACGGCAGTGGAAAGGCATATATCTCTGCCCAATTTTTTATATTCGTCCACAAGCCCGCGCACCGAACGAACGTATTCGGTAACGTGGTCCGCGCACCAACGGACGAAGATCTTCCAGTCCTCCTCGTCTGTAGACGCTATGTTTCTTATATCTATTCCCTTTTCTGCAAGGAAGGTGTTTACGGTATATTCGTCAAATCCTGCTGCACGGTCGATACCGTGAATGAGAGGATAACGAATATAATCCAACTGAAGTCCGTCGAAATCGTAATTATCCAGTATATCCTTACAGCAGGAAAGCAAAAATTCCTTTACCTCGCTCAAAACGGGATTGAGGAAATAAAAGGTATCGTAAGCATCGTGGAACAAGCCGCCGTCCTTACGCCTTGCCATCCATTCGGGGTGAGCATCCGCAATTGCGCAGAGAGAGCCCTTTGAACCGAAGAAATAATCCTCGAACCAAGCGTGCACCTGCATTCCGTATTTTTTGCCGTAGCGGATGTAAGAGTCTATAACGTCAAATCCGTTTTCATATTCCTTTTGAGGAGGCAGACAATCGTTTACGCACCGCAAAGCGTTTGCATATCCGCCGTAATTGGTTTCCACAAGAATTAAGTTTATGCCCGCATCCGCAAGACGGGCAACGGCGCGCTCAACCTCTTCGTCGTTTTTTTCGTAAGGACGGAGCCAAGCACCGCGAACCTCGTTTTGCGCGGGAGAAGCGGTATAATAATATGCTTCGGTAGTCAAACGCTCGACTTCATCGAAGTTTCCTTCTGCCAAAGCAGATTCGGATCCTTTTATAAGCTCTTGTGCGAAAACACGATTATATTGGATATTTTTCTGCTCCAATTCAGCCGCTCTGCTTTTAATAAGATCAATTTTTGCGCGGGCGGAAACAGTTTCCGCGTGGGCATCTCTCTCGATAACCAGCACGCTTCCGTCTTGGATATTGACTTTTGCGCCTATACATATCTCCTTGGCGAGAAGGACAGCCATTTTGCCGTGACCGGAAACTACGTATCCCCCTTCGGGAATAAGGTTATCGTTTCCTCCGCACAGCACCGCTCTTCCGTCCTTTACGCAGGCTTCCCAGCCGAATCTGTTGGTTTTTGTCCGCTCTCCGGAATTATATACTACAAGCTCGTCCGCACCGCGGGCTCCTCCGAAATGAGAAATGTTAACCTTAACCATAATACTGCTCCTTTTTCGTTTTCAACATTATACCATAAGGAGATAAATTTTTCAACTTTATTGACGGGAAGAAAGCAAAATTTCATTTTTGCGGCAAACAGAAAAAAGACTGCCGAAACGGGCTACATTTCGAAAGGAAAAATTACAATTTTTTTCACTGCGAAAAACCGATAAATTTATAAAAAAATATTGCAATATACGACTGAACTTGATATAATGACTAATAATGATTATAATAATAATGAAGGGAGGTACTCTTGTGAACATACTTCATATGAAATATGCCGTGGAGGTGGCAAAGCACGGATCGCTGAACAAGGCGTCCGAGGTATTGCTTATCGCACAGCCCAATCTCAGCCGTTCCATAAAGGAGCTTGAGGCGGATCTGGGAATAGTTATTTTCGACCGAACCTCAAGAGGTATGACATTGACTCCCGAGGGACAGGAATTCATAGGATTCGCAAAGGGTATCCTTTCCCAGATCGATCAGGTGGAAAAGTATTACAAGGATACTTCGTCAAGCAAGCAAAGCTTTTCGGTATCGGCCCCCCGCGCCGAATATGTATCCGAAGCGTTTGCGGAATTTTCCAAAAGCCTTACAAAAGAGCCTGCGGAAATATTTTACAAAGAAACCAACTCCCAAGGAACCATACGTGATGTTCTGGAAAACAATTATCATTTAGGGATCATCCGTTATGCGGACGAATACGATAAATATTTCAAAAACCTGCTGGAGGAAAAAGATATCTGCTATGAATTGATCACAGAATTCCGCCACAGTATTCTTGTGAACAGCGAAAGTCCTCTGGCAAAAAAAGAAAAAATTGAATTTGAAGATCTTAAGGATATGATAGAGATCGCTCTGGCTGAGCCGTACGCACCCTCCACACCCATTTCCAAGATGATGAAGGAGGATACGGCGGATAATATCAGCCGCCGTATATTCACATACGAGCGGGGCAGCCAATATGACGTTCTGTCCGCCAACTCCGAAGCCTTTATGTGGGTTTCACTTGTTCCCCGAAGTATTCTCGAAAAACACAATTTGACCGAAATAGAGTGTGTTGACAATACAAAAGTATACAAAGATGTTTTGATATATCGAAACGGGTACAAATTATCGACGCTTGACAAACAGTTTATCACCTCTTTGTGTGAAGCAAAACGAAAAAACACATAAACGCCCAATGATAACTGCAAACGCCTGCAAATACCTGCCCGTTCAGGTACATACAGGCGTTTTGTTTTGTTTCTCACCTTATATTATCGATATATATATGACCGATATAACATTTTAAGAATTCCTTTCAGGAACAAAGTCTGCTATAATAGCTTAACAAATGATATTATGGGGGGATACTGTGGAAAACAATAAAGTAACAAAGGCAGTGCTGGGACGTTTGCCGCAGTATCTGTCATTTCTGGAACGAATTTCCGTACAGGATGTGCCCTATATTTCCGCAACCCGAATCGCAAAGGAGCTTTCTTTGGGAGAGGTGCTGGTGCGAAAGGATCTGAGCGCCGTGTGCGGAAAAGGAAAGCCTAAATTAGGCTACCGCACAGCCGACCTGCTTAAAAGCATACGGGCATATCTCGGACAAGGTGAATGCACCCATGCCGTGCTCGTGGGAGCAGGCAGACTGGGCAAAGCTTTGCTGGAGTATGACGGCTTTGAGGAATACGGAATTCGTATCGTTGCAGGATTCGATTGCAACAAGCAGGTTTTAAAGCTTAACGGTTCTCTTGATATACTGCCTATGTCCGAATTCGGTGAATTCTGTCGGAGCAATGAAGTTCAGATCGGTATCATCACCGTAGGTGAAGGCTCTGCTCAAACCGTATGCGATCAAATGCTGGAAAGCGGAATTACTGCAATATGGAATTTTGCTCCCTGCAAGCTCAATGTTCCGGAGGGAATACTGTTCAGGCAGGAAAATCTGGCGGTGTCCCTGGCATATCTGAACAACCAGTTGTTAAACAAAAGTCGTAAGGAGAGCAAGGTATAATGAAATTAGACCGTGTTATTGCGGTACGGACGAAAAAGACCGTATACCGCGACGGTGACCGTTGCATAAAGGTATTCAATATGCCTTACAGCAAGACAGCCATTTTCGATGAGGCTCACAATCACGTAATGGCAGAGGAAGCGGGAATACGGGTTCCCAAGGTCCTTGAGGTTACGTCCATGGACGGAAAGTGGGCAATAGTTACGGAATATATCCACGGTAAGACGCTGGAGCGTCTTATGGCGGAGAATCCCGAGAATAAAAACGAATATTACCGTGTACTTGCGGAATTGCAAAAAGATATACACCGAAGAGAATGCCCATATCTGTACCGATTGAAGGACGAGCTTAACAAAAAGATAAGCGTATCCGAATTGGATGCCACTACCCGCTTCGACCTTCATGACAGACTGGAGAATATGGCAAAGGGAATGGCGGTATGCCACGGAGATTTCTGCCCATCCAACGTAATATCGGCGGAAAACGGCGGTTACTATATCATAGACTGGACTCTGGCTTCCTACGGCAACCCTTTGGCGGACGTGGCGCAGACATATATTTTGCTCTGCCTTAACAACGGCTGCGAGGATGCGGAAGCGTATCTTGACCTGTATTGCGGAGAAAACGTCTCTGAAAAAGAAAAGGTATATTCCTGGCTTCCCGTAATCGGCGCGGCGATGTCAGTGCGCCGCCCTCTCCGAGAACGCACTATACTTCTGGATTGCGTAAATTCCCGTGATTTTAAAGAACAAATAAAAAAATATTAATATACAAGGAGATTATATTATGAAAATTACAGTATGCATCGGCAGTTCCTGCCACCTCAAGGGCTCTCGCCAGGTAGTTGAACAGCTTCAGAATCTTATTGCGGAGCACAATCTCGGCGACAAAGTAGATCTTGGCGCAACCTTTTGCTTGGGTCAATGCCAACAGGGCGTTTGCGTAAACGTGGACGAGGAATTCCACTCCGTATCCCCCGACACGGTAGACACCTTCTTTAAGGAAGCGGTGCTTGCAAAGGTATAAAACAATGGTAATTAAGATTTGCGTAGGAAGTTCCTGTTATCTCAAGGGCTCTCCCGAGATCGTGGAGCTCCTCCAAAAAGCGATAGAAGAAGAAAATCTTACGGATAAGATCACGCTTACCGGCAGCTTTTGTGTAGGAAAGTGCAACCGCGTGGGAGTAACCGTGCTGGTTGACGATGAGGTACACATCGGTATAACGAAAGAGAACTTCAAAGAATTTTTCAAAGAACATATCGTAAACAAACTCTGAACGAAAGGTCGATATAACGTATGCCCAATTGCTTGACGTTTAAAAAATCGAACTGCAAAAACTGCTATAAATGTATACGCCATTGCCCGGTAAAGGCAATACGCTTTTCCGGCAACCAGGCACATATCATAGGAAACGAATGTATCCTATGCGGACAATGCTTTGTCGTATGTCCTCAAAACGCAAAGGAGAT
Organism: Eubacteriales bacterium; assembly: GCA_045595165.1. Lineage (GTDB taxonomy): Bacteria > Bacillota > Clostridia > Oscillospirales > CAG-382 > SFLA01. The sequence goes on along the minus strand of JAZNZY010000036.1, from coordinate 25,734 downwards.
AACAAGCGAGCTTGAGAAGGTAAAGGTATTGCTTCAGACCGGCGAGCCGGTAATTGTAAGCCTTGCGCCTTCCTTTGTTGCGAATTACCACGGTATCGGCATAGACTCTATGCGTGAAGCGCTTAAGAAGCTTGGCTTTTACGACGTAGAGGAAACCGCTATCGGCGCGACTATCGTAAAAAAAGAATACGAGCGTATGCTTAAGGAAGACGAACGGGACATCATAATCTCCTCCTGTTGTCATTCCATAAATCTGCTTATACAAAAGCATTTCCCCAAATCTCTTGAATATCTTGCGGATATAGTTTCTCCCATGCAGGCGCATTGCAAGGATATTAAAAAGCGTATACCCGATGCAAAGACGGTATTTATCGGTCCCTGCGTGGCGAAAAAAGACGAAGCCGCGCATTACGAGGGAATCGTTGATGCGGTCCTCACATATGACGAATTATCAAATTGGCTGAAGCAGGAAAATATTGAGCTGCGCAAGGAAATGGATTCCACTGAAAACAGCCGCGCACGCTTTTTCCCCACCACCGGCGGCGTACTTAAGACAATGGAGCCCGAAATCGGCGGATACACTTATCTCGCCCTTGACGGTGTCGAAACTTGTATGAACGCACTGCGGGATATCGAGGACGGAAAAATACACAAGTGCTTTATTGAAATGTCTGCTTGTGTGGGAAGCTGTATCAGCGGTCCCGTTATGGAAAAATACCATTCCTCCCACGTCCACGATTATCTTGAGATCTCCGCATATGCTGGCAGCAAGGATTTTGAAGTTGAAATGCCCGAGGAGATAGATCTTAAAAAGCACTTTGAGTTTATTGCGCAAAGAGCTCCCGTACCCACGGAGATAGAAATCTCTCAGATATTGCGCCAGATGGGCAAGTACAAGCCCTCTCAGGAGCTTAACTGCGGAACCTGCGGCTACAATACCTGCCGTGAAAAGGCGATCGCAATTTACCAAGGCAAGGCAGAACCCTCAATGTGTCTGCCCTTCCTCAAGGACAAAGCCGAAAGCTTTTCCGATGCCGTGGTAAACAGCTCTCCCAATGCGCTGATAGTACTTAACGAGCAGCTTGAAGTACAGCAGATCAACGAATCCGCAAAGCGGATCATGAATATCCGTTACGATTCCGATATTCTGGGAGATCAGGTTGTGCGTATACTCGATCCCTCCGTGTTTATCAAGGTGCTTAACACCGGAAACAACGTTTACGGACAAAGAATATATCTTGCCGAATACAAGCGATTCGTGGAACAGACAGTCGTATATGACCGTGATACCCACCTGCTTATAGGCATAATGCGCGACGTAACCGAAGAAGAAAAACAGCGCGTAAGAAAAGAAAGCATAAGCCGTCAGACAGTGGAAGTAGCAGATAAGGTCGTTGACAGACAGATGCGTATCGTGCAGGAGATCGCTTCGCTGCTGGGAGAAACGGCGGCGGAAACCAAGATCGCTCTTGCCAAGCTGAAGGAGTCTATTGAAAATGAATGATCTGTGTGCCGATATCGGATATAAAAGCATTAACCATTACGGCGAGCAGCTTTGCGGCGACCACATTGATGTGATCGAACAAAGCAACGATAACGCAACGGTGATCGTTCTTGCAGACGGTTTGGGAAGCGGGGTAAAGGCAAGCATTTTGTCTACGCTCACCTCAAAGATCATCTCTACCATGATGGCGGAAGGTCTTTCTCTGGAGGAGTGCGTATCCACCATAGCCGCTACCCTGCCCATTTGCTCGGTACGCGGAGTCGCCTATTCCACCTTCACCATAATACAAATCAAAAACAACCAATTCGCTGAAATTATACAGTATGATAACCCCAGAGTGATCGTAATACGAAACGGAAAGAATTACGATTACCCCTCCACCGAAATGAATATAGAGGGCAAGAAGATACTTAAATCCGTCATTCAGCTCGAAGAAAATGACCTGTTCGTTGCAATGAGCGACGGATGCCCCCACGCGGGAATCGGTCTGGCATATAATTTCGGTTGGAAACGGGAAGAGATCATCAAATTTATCGAAATGCTCGCTCCCGTAGGATATACCGCAAAAACCCTTTCCACAATGTTGGTGGACGAGTGCAACCGTCTGTACGGCAACGAGCCCGGTGATGACGCCACGGCGTGTATCGTGCGGATACGCAAGCGCGAGCCTATGAACATTCTGTTCGGCCCGCCTTCCAACCGTAACGATTGCGACCGTATGATGTCGCTGTTCTTTTCCAAGGAAGGAAAGCACATAGTCTGCGGTGGTACCACATCCTCTATTGCTGCGAAATTCCTGCGTAAGCCTTTAAGAGCGACATTGAATTTCGAAAAATCCGATATTCCTCCCATTGCGGAATTGGAGGGAGTGGATCTCGTAACCGAGGGTGTTATTACCATCAACCGTGTTTTGGAATATGCAAAGGATCACCTCGCGGAAAACACGAAATACGATATTTGGAGCCAACAGCGGGACGGAGCCTCTCTGGTAAGCCGACTCCTGTTTGAGGAAGCAACGGATATCAATTTTTATGTCGGACGGGCCATTAACCCGGCTCACCAAAACCCGGATCTGCCCATTACCTTCAGTATCAAGATGAATCTTGTGGAAGAGCTTTCGGAATGTCTTAAGCAAATGGGAAAACGAATAAAAGTAAGTTATTTTTAAGGAGAGTGCTGAATGAGAAAATTTGATACTAAAGTACAGCATTTAAAATATAAGGTGCTTCGTGAGGTTGCCCGCAAAGCGTGGCAAGGAAATCTTTTGGAAACCGTTATGGATATTCCCAAGATAATAGTCCCCACCACCACTCCCACGATGCGTTGCTGTGTTTATAAAGAACGTGCCATACTTGCAGAGCGTGTAAAAATCGCAATGGGCGGCAACGGCGAAAACCCCAACGTTATTCAGGTTATCGATATCGCCTGCGACGAATGTCCCGCAGCGGGATATGAGGTTACCGCATCCTGCCGCGGATGTCTTGCACACAGATGCGAGGACGTATGCAAGCGCGGAGCGATCTCATTTGACCACAACCACGTTGCTCACATTGACAAGAGCAAGTGTATTGAATGCGGTCAGTGCGCAAAGGTCTGCCCTTATTCCGCAATTATAAACCGCAGCCGTCCCTGCCAGAACGCTTGTAAGGTAAAGGCGATCTCCATTACCCAGAACAACGTAGCGGCGATCGATAATTCCAAGTGTATCCAGTGCGGCGCCTGCGTTTACCAGTGCCCCTTCGGTGCGATTACCGACCGTTCCTATATTCTGAACGTGATCGATCTTATCAAGAAGAGCGAAAACAACAAAAATTACAAGGTTTACGCTATAGTAGCACCTTCTATCTCCAGCCAGTTTACATACGCAAAGCTGGGACAGGTTATCACCGGACTTAAAGAGCTGGGATTCCACACGGTTATCGAAGCGGCTCTGGGTGCGGACATGGTTGCTCAGTCCGAATCCCGCGAGCTTGCTGAAAAGGGCTTCCTTACCAGTTCCTGCTGTCCCGCATTCGTTACTTATATTAAATCTGCGTTCCCTCAGCTTTTACCTCTCGTTTCCCACAATCCCTCTCCTATGACGGCATTGGCAAAATATCTGAAGGAAAACGAGCCCGATTGCAAGGTCGTATTTATTGGTCCCTGCACCGCAAAGAAGGCAGAAGCACAGCTTGAAGAAGTCAAGCCCTTCGTTGACGCGGTAATGACGTTCGAGGAATTGCAGGCACTTTATGACAGCCGCAATATCGACATTACCACCCTGGAAGAGGGCGTTTTGGATAACGCTTCTTATTTCGGACGTATATTCGCCCGTTCCGGCGGTCTGTCCGATGCAGTAGCTCAGGCTATGAAGGAACAGAACATAGATTTCAACCTTAAAGCGATCCCCTGCGACGGTATCGAAGCCTGCCGCGTTGCTTTGCTGAAGGCGAGCAAAAACGTTCTGGACGGTAACTTTATCGAGGGTATGGCGTGTATCGGCGGATGTATCGGCGGTGCAGGCTGTCTGACTCACGGCGAAAAGAACAAAGCCGAAGTCGACAAATACGGCAGAGAAGCAATGGAAAAAACTATAAGCGACGCCGTATCCGTATTGAAATAGTATCTCATTAAATATAAACTCAACAAACGAAGGAGTAAGTATAATGTCAAAAATTACAGTTATCGGTGCCGGAAGCGTCGGCTCCACCATTGCATATACACTCGCAACAAGCGGCCGTGTATCTGAGATCGTTATGATCGATATAAACGAAGGAAAGGCGCTGGGAGAAGCTCTTGATATCCGTCAAGGTATGCCCTTCTGCACTCCCGTATCCGTTTATGCCGGCTCTTATCGCGATGCGGCAAATTCCGATATAGTCGTGCTCACATCCGGTCTTGCCAGAAAGCCCGGTCAGTCCAGACTTGACCTTGCCCAGGCAAACGTAAATATAATGAAATCCATCATTCCTCAGGTAACCGCTTATGCGCCTGACGCAACCTACGTTATCGTTTCCAACCCCGTAGACGTTATCACCTACGTATGGAACAAGCTTTCCGGTTTGCCCGAAGGAAAGATCATCGGCTCCGGTACTATTCTTGATACCGCTCGTCTGCGTGCAAGAATTTCCGAATACTACAGCATAAGCCAGCAGAACGTACACGCATACGTTTTCGGCGAACACGGCGATTCTTCCTTCGTTCCCTGGTCTATTGCCAACATTTCCAACGTTCCCGTTAAGGATTATCCCACGGCAATGACTCTTCCCGGTCAGATCTATCCCGAGCTTAACTACGCAGAGGTTGAGGAATATATGAGAAAGTCCGGCGGACGCGTTATTCAGAGAAAGGGCGCTACCTTCTATGCGGTTTCTCTTTCCGTATGCCACATATGCAAGTGCCTGCTTAACGGAACAGATACCACTATGACGGTTTCCACAATGATGCACGGCGAATACGGCATTGATGACGTATGCCTCAGCACGCTGAACGTAGTTGGCAAGAACGGTATTAAAGGAAAGCTTCTCGTTTCTCTTACCGACGAGGAAACCGCTCTTCTCCGGAATAGTGCAAACTGTCTTAAGAATATAATCAGCCAGATAGAAATATAAGGAGGAACAACTGTGAATTACCGTATTGAACACGACTCCATGGGCGAAGTTCAGGTACCTGCAGACAAGTACTGGGCAGCCCAGACAGAAAGAAGCCGCGGAAACTTCCGTATCGGCGTGGATATCGAAACCATGCCCCGCGAAATAACCCGCGCCTTTGGTATACTCAAAAAAGCAGCCGCTATGGCAAACAACGCTCTTAAGCCCGAAAAGATGACTGCGGAAAAGCTCGAGGTCATCTCCAAGGCTTGCGACGAAGTAATGTCCGGTTCGCTTAACGATCATTTCCCTCTCGTAGTATGGCAGACGGGAAGCGGCACTCAGTCCAATATGAATGCCAACGAGGTTATTGCAAACCGCGCAAACGAGCTTGCGGGAAGCAAGCTTTGCCACCCCAACGATGACATTAATATGAGCCAGTCTTCCAACGATACCTTCCCCACTGCAATGCACATTGCGGCTGTTATCGCTCTTGAAGATAAGCTTATTCCCGCAGTCCTACTGCTTATAGACACCTTCAAGCGCCTTGAAGAGGAAAACCAAGGTATTGTAAAGAGCGGCAGAACCCACCTTCAGGATGCTACTCCCATCACCTTCAGCCAGGAAATAAGCGGCTGGAGATCCAGTCTTGAGAGAGATGTTGAGCTTATCAAGCGTTCTATCGAGCCTCTGTACGAGCTTGCTCTCGGCGGCACTGCTGTTGGTACCGGTCTTAACACCCCCAAAGGATTTGACACTGCCGTTGCCGCAAAGGTTGCGGAGATCACCGGCAAGCCCTTCGTTACCGCAGTAAACAAGTTCCACGCACTCACCTCCAAGGATGAATTGGTATTTGCTCACGGCGCAATCAAGGCTCTTGCGGCAGATATGATGAAGATAGCAAACGACGTAAGATGGCTTGCTTCCGGTCCTCGTGACGGTTTGGGAGAAATATTCATTCCCGAAAACGAGCCCGGCTCCTCTATTATGCCCGGTAAGGTTAACCCCACCCAGTGCGAAGCTGTTACCATGGTAGCTGTTCAGGTTATGGGTAATGACGTTGCTGTTTCTATGGCGGCATCTCAGGGTAACTTTGAACTTAACGTATTTATGCCCGTTTGCATTTACAACTTCCTTCAGTCTGCAAGACTTATGGCGGAAGCTATAGTATCCTTCAACAACAACTGCGCTGTCGGTATTAAGGCAAACAAGGAAAAGATGCACCACAATCTGCACAACTCCCTTATGCTCGTTACCGCGCTTAACCCCTATATCGGTTATGAAAATGCGGCAAAAACCGCTAAAAACGCGTTCAAGGATAATATTTCTCTCAAGGAAGCCTGCGTAGAGCTTGGATTCCTTACCGCAGAGAGATTTGATGAAGTATTCCATCCCGAAGAAATGGTTTAATAAATCGGAGGTAACCAAATGAAATTAAGTTATTTTCCCGGTTGCACCTTAAAGAACAAGGCTAAGGATCTGGATACATATGCCAGAAAGTCTGCGCTTGCTCTTGGTGTGGAGCTGGAGGAGATAGAAAACTGGCAGTGCTGCGGCGGCGTGTTCACCACCTCTGCCGACGAGATCGCCACGAAGCTGTCTTCCGTACGCGCATTAAAGGATGCCCACAGCAAGAATCAGGGTCTTGTAAGCGTTTGCTCTGCTTGCCATAACGTTTTGAAGCAGACCAACCACGCAATGCAGACCAATCCCGGCTTTGCCGATAAGGTAAACCGCTATATGGCAGAGGATAATGCATACAACGGCGAAACAGAGGTTTATCATTATCTTGAAATGCTCCGCGACGTAGTGGGATTCGATACCTTGAAGGAAAAGGTTGTAAATCCCCTTAAGGGCAAGAAGATCGCCGCATATTACGGCTGTCTGTTGCTCCGTCCCAACACCGTAATGCGTATGGACGATCCCGAAAATCCCACTATAATGGAAGATTTTATAAAGGCGATCGGCGCAACTCCCGTGGTATATGCTAACCGCAACGAATGCTGCGGCGGATATATTACTTTGGAAAGTCCTGAGCTGGCAAAGAAGCGCAGCAACGCTATAGTCGAAAACGCGGTTGCACAGGGCGCGGAAATGATAATTACCGCTTGTCCCCTTTGCAAATATAATCTGATCAAGAACGGCGCAGATATTCCCGTAGTTTATTTCACAGAACTGCTGGCAGAAGCGCTGGGCGTAAAGGAGGATACAAATGAATAAGAAGAACCTCCGTGAAGAGGTTATACTCCGCAGCGGAGTTAACCCTAAGAAATGTATGAAGTGCGGCAAGTGCTCTGCTACCTGCCCTGCATATGACGAGATGGAATATCATCCCCACCAGTTTGTAAATATGGTGGATACCGGTGATATACAGCCTCTCCTGGAATCCGAATCCCTTTACAAATGTCTTACCTGCTTTGCCTGCGTGGACAGATGCCCCAGAGGCGTTGAGCCCGCAAAGCTGGTAGAAGCAGTAAGACTGGCAGTTATCAGAGGTCAGGGTGCAAACCACCTGACTCCCGATGAGATCCCCGCGCTGATCGATGAGGACACTCCTCAGCAGCTTTTGGTCAGTGCATTCAGAAAATTCACTAAATAAGGAGGAATGACGAATATGCAAAGAATCGGCGTTTTTGTATGCTGGTGCGGTTCTAACATTGCAGGAACCGTAGACGTAAAGGCTGTTGCCGAAGCATTGAAGGCTGAACCCGGTGTCGTCTATTCCACCGATTATCAGTATATGTGCTCTCAGGCAGGTCAGGATATGATAATCCGCGCCGTTAAGGAACACAATCTTACCGGATTGGTTATCTGCTCCTGTTCTCCCCGTATGCACGAGGCTACCTTCAGAAAGACAGCAACTACCGCAGGTATCAACCCCTATATGGTAGAAATTGCAAATATCCGTGAGCAGTGCTCCTGGGTACACAAGGAAATGCCCGTTGGTACCGAAAAGGCGATCATACTGGGTAAAGCCGCAGTTGCAAAGGTAAACCTTAATACTCCCCTTACCCCCGGCGAATCCCCCGTAACCAAGCGTGCGCTGGTTATCGGCGGGGGGATTGCAGGTATTCAGACAGCACTTGATATTGCTGATGCAGGCTTCCCCGTAGATATTGTTGAAACCAAGCCCACTATCGGCGGTAAGATGGCTCAGCTTGATAAAACCTTCCCCACTCTTGACTGTGCGGCTTGTATCCTCACTCCCAAGATGGTGGACGTTGCTCAAAACGAAAAAATACGCATCTTCTCCTTCAGCGAAGTAACCGCAGTAAAGGGCTTCGTAGGTAACTTTGACGTTACCATTAAAAAGAAGGCAAGATACGTTAAGGAAGACGTTTGTACCGGTTGCGGAGCTTGTGTTGACAAGTGTCCTATGAAAAAGAATCCCAACGAGTTCAACCTTGGTATGGATACCCGTTCTGCCATTTACATTCCCTTTGCTCAGGCAGTACCCAAGGTTGCAACCATAGATCCCAATGCGTGTATGATGCTTAAGACCGGCAAGTGCGGTGTTTGCTCCAAGGTTTGTGCCGCAGGTGCTATCGATTACACCCAGAAGGACGAATTTATAGAAGAAAAGTACGGCGCGATCGTAGTGGCTACCGGATTTAATCCTATAAGCATGGATAAATTCGATGAATACGCTTACAATCAGTCCAAGGACGTTATCACCTCTCTGGAATTCGAGAGATTGACAAACGCCGCAGGTCCTACTCAGGGCAAGCTGCTTCGTCCCTCTGACGGAAAGCATCCCCACAAGATCGTATTCGTTCAGTGTGTAGGCTCCCGTTGCTCTGCTTGCGCAGAAAAGGGCAAGGAATATTGCTCCAAGATCTGCTGTATGTATACCGCAAAGCACGCTATGCTTACCCGCGATAAATATCCCGATACCGAGGTTTACGTATTCTACATAGACGTTCGTACTCCCGGTAAGAACTTTGATGAGTTCTACCGCCGTGCAGTTGAAGAATACGGCGTAAACTATATCAAGGGTATGGTTGGCAAGATCGTTCCCGAAGGCGACGTGCTCAAAGTACAGGCTTCCGACCTTATCTCCAACAAGCAGCTTCATATAGATGCAGATCTCGTTGTACTTGCTGCGGCGATCGAGCCCGATAAATCCGCAAGACCTCTTGCGACTATGCTTACCGCAAGTATGGATACCAACGATTTCTTCACCGAAGCTCACCCCAAGCTTCGTCCCGTAGAAAGTCCCACGGCAGGCGTATTCCTTTCCGGTGCTTGCCAAGGTCCCAGAGATATTCCCGAAACGGTTGCTCAGGCAGGTGCCGCAGCTTCCAAGGTTATCGGACTTTTGTGCAAGGATAAGCTTACCGGCAACCCCTGCGTTGCAAGTTCCAACGAATTAATGTGTAACGGCTGTTCCTCTTGTGAAAGAGTATGTCCTTACGGTGCGATCTCTTATGAAGATAAGCCCTTCCGTATGCCTGACAGAACCACTCTGATCAGAAGAGTTGCCAGCGTAAATCCTGCTGTATGTCAGGGTTGCGGTGCTTGTACCGTTGCTTGTCCCAGCGGAGCTATGGATCTCCGTGGCTTTGCCAATAATCAGATCATGGCGGAGGTAGATGCGATATGCAAATGAAAGAACATAAACCCTTGATCGTGGCATTCTGCTGTAACTGGTGTTCCTATGCAGGTGCCGACCTTGCAGGTAACAACCGTCTTAACTACCCTGCGGACGTTAAGATAATCCGCGTACCTTGTTCCTGCCGTGTTAACCCTATGTTTATTCTCCGTGCGTTCCAGCGCGGTGCTGACGGTGTTATAATCTGCGGATGCCATCCCGGCGACTGCCATTATACCTCCGGAAATTACTATACCCGCCGCCGTATGGCATTGCTCTTCTCTATGCTGGATTATCTGGGCATTGAAAGAGAGCGTACCCGTGTTGAATGGGTATCTGCGGCTGAAGGCGCAAAGTTTGCCGCTACAATGAATGATTTCGTTGAAAAGGTAACTGCCCTTGGCGAAAACAAGAGATTGGAGGATCTGAGATGCAAAAAATAACAAAAGATCAACTGATCGAAAAAGCGGTTTCTCTTCTTAACGACGGCACCGTTTCCGCCGTACTTGGCTGGGCAAAGGGCGAATTCGATTACGATATCACCCCTCACCTGTTCAAAACTGAAGAAGAAATCAAAGAAGGCTTTGTATTTAACGATTTCTGCGGAGCAAACTTCTCCAAATATCTCGTTGCAAAGACAAAGAAGACCGAAGGTAAAATTCTCGTTTTCTTAAAGCCCTGCGATACGTACAGCTTCAACCAGCTTCTTACCGAGCATCGCTTTGACCGTGAAAAGGTTTATGCGGTAGGTATCGGCTGTGAAGGTATGGCTGATACGGGCAAGCTCAAGGCGTTGGTTGACGGTATCGCTTCCGTAGAATGCCGTGATGACGCTATGTACATTACTACTCTCTATGAAGATGCTCCCGTAAAGGTTGAGTATTCTTCAGTTCTTGCCGAAAGATGCATTAACTGTAAGAGCAAAAAGCACGTTGCATACGATGAGCTTATGGGCGAAGACGGCGAGGTTATCGATTCTGCCCGCTTTGATCAGGTAGCGGAGCTGGAGGCTATGACCGCAGACGAAAGATTTGCGTTCTGGCAGAACGAGCTTTCCCGTTGTATCCGTTGCAACGCCTGCCGTGATGCCTGCCCCGCATGTACCTGCGAAAAGTGCGTATTCGACAACCCCAATTCCGGCGTTGAGAATAAAGCTCCCGCAAACTCCTTTGAGGAGCAGATGTTCCACATTATAAGAGCGTTCCACGTTGCAGGACGTTGTACCGACTGCGGCGAATGCTCCCGCGTTTGTCCCCAGAATATACCTCTCCACCTGCTTAACCGTAAGTTTATTAAAGATATAAACGAATTTTACGGCGAATATCAGGCAGGAGAAACCGAGGGAAGCAGAGCGCCTCTGGTTAATTACACCGTTGGCGACGTTGAACCCGGCGAAGTTTTTGACAGGAGGGATGACTAACAATGCGTAAGATTTCTCTTGAAAACATAAACAAGCTTTTTGCCGCCGTGGCAGAGAATAAAAATCTCTACCTCCCCGTTGATCAGACTGACGGAAGCGCAAAATACACCAAATGGGAAGAGGGCACCGTATGGAGCAACGCGCTTAACACCGTAAAAAGCCCCAAGGATATGTTCTTCCCCCAGACCGAGGACTTAATGAGATTTAAGACCGAGGGTAAGAATATCGAGATTATCGATATCAGAAGCGCTAACGAGGATTTCGTTGTTTTCGGCGTACGCGCTTGCGACGTAAGAAGCTTTGATATACTCGACCGCGTATTCCTGTCCGATCCCGTGGACAGCTACTACGCTTCCCGCCGTAAGCACGGTATAATCGTTTCTCTCGCTTGTACCAGACCTTCCGAAACCTGCTTCTGTACCACATTCGGTATTGATGCAACAAATCCCGAAGGCGACGTCACTGCGTGGAAGACCGAAACCGACGTATACTTTAAGGCGAACACCGAAAAGGGCGAAGCACTGCTTGACTCCGTTGCTTCCCTTTTGGAAGATGCAGACGAGAGTGCCGTAAACGAGCAAAAGGAAAAGACCGCTGCTATTCTCAAAAAGCTCCCCTTGGCAGACCTTACCACCGATGGATTCGGCGCAGGCAAGACCAAAGAGCTGTGGGATAACCCCGCGTGGGACGAAATGTCCCAGACCTGCCTGGGATGCGGTACATGTACCTTCGTATGCCCCACCTGCCAGTGCTACGATATTAAAGATTTCAATACCGGCAACGGCGTTATCCGTTACAGATGCTGGGATTCCTGCATGTATTCCGAATTCACGAGAATGGCTCACGGCAACAACCGTCTTACACAAAAAGAAAGATTCCGTCAGCGCTTTATGCACAAGCTGGTTTATTATCCCGAAAATAATAACGGACTTTTCAGCTGTGTTGGCTGCGGCAGATGTCTTGCAAAGTGTCCCATATCTATGAATATTGCAAAAGTTATGAAAAAGATTGGAGGGGAAAAATAATGAGCAGCTGTAATGAAACATTAATCCCCAAGGTCGGCGTCATTACCGACGTACGTATCGACACCCCCGATATAAAAACTTTCCGCGTTGTAACTCCCGACGGAAAAAAGGCATTTGATCACCGTCCCGGACAGTGCGCAATGCTTTCCATTCCCGGTGTAGGCGAGGCTATGTTCTCCATAACCTCTTCTCCCACCAACACTGAATATATGGAGTTTTCCATCAAAAAGTGCGGTTGTGTTACCCAGTGGCTCCATCAGGCAGAGGCAGGTCAGCAGATCACCATCCGCGGTCCTTACGGCAATCCTTTCCCCGTTGACGATGTGTTCGCAGGAAAGAATTTGCTGTTCATCGCCGGCGGTGTAGGTCTTGCGCCTCTCCGTTCCGTTATCAACTACTGCCGTCATTACCGCGACCGTTACGGTAAAATAGACATCGTTTACGGTTCCCGTTCCAAGGACGATCTTCTGGATTACAAGGAGATAATCGACGAATGGTCCAATGACGCAGGTGTTGACGTTCACCTTACTATCGACAATCCTCAGGAGGGATGGGACGGACACGTTGGTTTCGTTCCCAACTACGTAAAGGAGCTTGGCTTTGATACCAATAAGACTGCAGTACTTTGCGGTCCTCCTATTATGATCAAGTTTACTCTTGAAGGTCTCTGCTCACTGGGATTTGATAAGACCCAGATATACACTACCCTCGAGCTTCGTATGAAGTGCGGCGTTGGTAAATGCGGCAGATGTAACGTAGGTGCAAAATACGTCTGCAAGGACGGTCCCGTCTTCCGTTGCGACGAACTGGACGAACTGCCCAATGAATATTAAGGAGTGATTAACATGGAAAATATGGTTAATATATACCTCTTCGGTAAAAAATATGAGGTTCCCGCTAACCTTACCATTATGACAGCAATGGAATATGCGGGTTACCAGTTGGTACGCGGGTGCGGATGCCGTAACGGTTTCTGCGGCGCCTGCGCTACCATATACCGTATCAAGGGAGACCGCGAGCTTAAGGCTTGTCTTGCTTGCCAGACCAAGGTTGAGAACGATATGTATATCGCAACCCTCCCCTTCTTCCCCCTTGTTAAACAGGTTTACGATATGAACAAGGTTAAGCCCACCGAGGCTATAATGATGCAGCTTTATCCCGAGATCTACGCTTGCGTAGGCTGTAACGCCTGCACCAAGGCTTGTACTCAGGGGCTTAACGTTATGCAGTACATCGCTTATGCACAGAGAGGCGATTTCGAAGCTTGTGCAGAGGAATCCTTTGACTGCGTAATGTGCGGCGTATGCTCTTCCCGTTGCCCCGCAGGTATCTCTCATCCTCAGGTTGCAATGCTTGCCCGCCGTATTAACGGTAAGTACCTCGCTCCCGGATGCGGACACCTTGAAGACAGAGTTAAAGAGATCAAAAACGGCGATTTCAATGATCTGATCGAGGCTTTGATGCAAAAGCCCGTTTCCGAATTGAAAGAACTCTACAACACTCGTGAGATTGAGAAGTAAGGAGAAAGAAAAATGTACGCAGAAAACTTTCAAAAGTCCCTTGCCCTCGTAGAAGCGGCAAGAGAAAAGAACATTGCTCTTGAGCCTGCGCGTATGACCGCAGAGCAAAAGGAAACTCTCCTTGCAACATTCCACCCCGATTACAAGGCAGATGAATTTGTAACTCTTACCGTTGGTCCCAACAAGGGCGATAAGGTTCCCACCGAGCTGGGAGATATCCTTCAGGCTCACAGCCGTATCACGGCAGACAGCGTTGATCTTTCCAAGCCCGAGTATGATGTTGACGTACTGGTTATCGGCGGCGGCGGTGCAGGTACTTCCGCAGCTATCGAAGCTCACGAAGCAGGCGCAAACGTAATGATCGTTACCAAACTCCGTATGGGCGATGCCAACACTATGATGGCAGAAGGCGGTATTCAGGCGGCTGATAAGCCCAATGATTCCCCCGCAATACACTTTGTAGACGCATTCGGCGGCGGTCACTTTGCCGCAAAGAGAGAGCTTCTCGCAAAGCTCGTTTGCGATGCTCCCGAGGCTATTCAGTGGCTTTCCGAGCTGGGCGTTGAATTTGATAAAACCGAAGACGGCACGATGGTTACCACCCACGGCGGCGGTACCTCCCGTAAGCGTATGCACGCTGCAAAGGACTACTCCGGCGCTGAAATTATGAGAACTCTCCGTGATGAGGTTCTTAACCGTCAGATCCCCGTTGTGGATTTCACCGCAGCCATCGAGCTTATTCTCGATGATAAGGGCAACGCCGCAGGTGCTGTTCTTATGAATATGGAAACCAAGGAGCTTATGGTTGCAAAGGCAAAGACTGTTGTTATTGCAACCGGCGGCGCAGGCAGAATGCATTATCAGGGCTTCCCTACCTCCAACCACTACGGCGCAACCGCAGACGGTCTGGTTCTGGGCTACCGCGCAGGCGCAAAGCTTCTTTACGCTGAAACTCTTCAGTATCACCCCACGGGAACCGCATTCCCCGAGCAGATATTCGGAGCTCTCGTTACCGAAAAGGTTCGTTCTCTCGGCGCAAAGCTGGTTAACGTAAACGGCGAAGTATTTATGCATCCCCTGGAAACTCGTGACGTTACCGCAGCTTCTATCATCCGAGAATGTACAGAGCGCGGCAACGGTATCGAAACCGGAAACGGTCTTGGCGTATGGCTTGATACTCCTATGATCGAAAAGATCGGCGGCGAAGGCACTATCGAAAAGCGTATCCCCGCAATGATGCGTATGTTCGGCAAATACGGCATAGATATCCGTAAAGAGCCCATCCTTGTATACCCCACCCTCCATTACCAGAACGGCGGTCTTGATATCAACGTTAACGGTATGACTACCAATATTGAAAACCTGTTCGTTGCAGGTGAGGCTGTAGGCGGTATCCACGGCAAGAACAGACTTATGGGTAACTCTCTGCTGGATATAATCGTATTCGGCAGAAACGCAGGTCAGAATGCAGCTAAGGTCGCAAAGGACGTTGAGGTAGGTACTCTCACTCTTGATCATATCGCTAAGTTCGAAGAAGAGCTTTGCGGCGCAGGTATCGAAACCGAAACCGTATCTCCCAAGCTTCTGCCTGATTATACAAGAAAAGTTAATGCATAAAGGGGAAATGTAAAAATGGATCTTTTAGGCGGTGTTTTAACTTTAAAAAATCTCCCGACACTGCTTCTCGTGGTGTTTGGAGTTCTTATGATCGGTTATCTGCTGGGCAGAATAACAATTAAGGGCGTTTCTCTCGGCGATGCAGGCGTGTTTATTATCGCTCTGCTTTGCGGCGCTCTGCTGTTTAAAGTAATGCCCGAAAGCGGCGAGTTGGTTTTCAACGCCTCTACGAAGCCTTATGATTTCGGAGATGCACTTTCACTTATAGAAAGTCTGGGACTTATCCTTTTCGTAACTTCCGTAGGCTTTATCGCAGGACCTAAGTTTTTCGGTAACTTTAAGAAAAACTTTAAATCCTACGTTCTGCTGGGCGTAGTTATCATTCTTGCAGGCGGTCTTTCCGCTGCCGGATGTATTTATATGGGCGAAGTTATCGGTTACGGCGCTACCATCGAAACCCAGGACGGTTTCGTTGCTATGATCGTCGGTCTGCTTTCCGGTTCTCTTACCTCCACTCCCGCATTCTCTGCGGCAAAAGCAACCGTTGACCCCGCACTGCAGGGACTCGTTTCCGTTGGACACGGTATTGCATATATCTTCGGTGTTATCGGCGTTGTTCTCTTCGTTCAGCTTATTCCCAAGCTTACCAAGGCTAATATGGATGAAGAAAGAGCAAAGCTGGTTATCAAGGAAGAAAAAGCAAAGCAAAAGAAGGCTGTAAAGCTTTTCCATATCGACCATATGGGAATTGCGGCTTTCTCCTTTGCCGCAATCATCGGTACTCTCGTGGGCGCTATTAAGATTCCCCTTTCCGGCGACGGACTTTCCGGCACCTGCTTTGCACTTACCACCACCGGCGGCTGTCTGCTTACCGCTCTCCTTATGGGACACTTCGGCAGAATCGGCGTGATCAATATTATGCCCGCAGAATCCACCCTTAAGCTGTTCCGTGAGCTGGGTCTTGTACTATTCCTTGTGGGCGCAGGTATCCCCGGCGGTGCAGAATTCGTTGAGAATTTCGATCCTATGTATTTTGTATACGGAATCGTAATGACCATCGTTCCTATGGTTATCGGTTACATCTTCGCAAAGTATGTGCTCAAGCTCAGCCTTCTCAACAATCTGGGCTCTCTTACCGGCGGTATGACATCTACTCCCGCACTTGGTACTCTCATCGGCACTGCAGGAACCGAGGACGTTGCAGCAGCTTATGCCGCAACTTATCCCATCTCTCTTATCGCAGTAGTGCTTGTTTCTCAGTTCCTTATCATACTTTTCTAAAAATAGTAATCACCACAACAAGAGATACCGAGCATAAAAATGCTCGGTATTTCTTTCGGGCGATTCAAAACCGCAAAACTTATTGACTTTGCAACATTTTTGACTATAATTAATACCGTTGAATTTTGCGGTTTTGGAAGGTATTATACATATGTTAAGATATATGATATATGCGGATGATCATAAGATCTCCTTTAAAAAACCGGTTATGATATTAATACACGGTTTGGGCGGCGGATACGCAAACTGGCACGGACAAGTACACGCCCTGAAAAAAGAATACGATCTGCTTTTGATCGAACTTCCCTCCCACGGCAACAGTCCTGTGATGATGTCGGAAATGGAGATTTCCTACGAAGCGCTCACGGAAAAGCTGTTTGAGGTAGTGGATCATCTGGGAATAAAAAAGGCAACTTATGCGGGGGTATCTTTGGGAACGATGCTGGTAAAATACATCGTGCTGAACCACCCTGAACGAGTAGACAAGTACATTCTTGCGGGTCCTATCGGTGATTTTACGCTTATGCTGAGAAGCGCTATCAATATGGTGAAATATCTGCTTCCCGTTTCACCGCTTAATTTTATACTCGGACTTGTGGCGGCGATAGTTATGCCGTATAAAGTATCTAAATTCGGACGTGATATCTTTTTGGCTTGTGCCAGAAGGTTGCCCAAAAAGGAGTTTATCGCTTGGTGTAAGCTGCTCACCAAGTTCAAGAGTATACAAAAAAAGTATCAGGCAACGATGAAGACCGAACCCAACGGATTATACCTTGTCGGTGCGCTTGACCATTTCTTCATCCCGATGCTGAAACGGGATAGAAAAAGAGTGAAAAACATGATCTTCGTAGAAAATGCGGGACATATTTGTATCGCCGACCAAGCTGATATCGTTAATCAGTATATAATTGAGTTTTGTAATACAGGAGCAGTTAAACCCCTTACTGTATAAGATCACCCCAAGAAAACTTCGTTTTCTCGGGGTTCCGGAAAAATAAAAATCCCGCCTAAAAACGGGATTTTTTGTATTTTCACATAAGTCCCATACACCAGATAACACCCAGCGCTGTGAGTGTAACCAGCGTATCAATTGTAATTCCATAAAACATAGGCGCAAGTCCTGCCCGCCTGAAATCGGTTATGCTGGTTCCCAGTCCGATCGCCGCCAAGGCTGTAACCATTAAAAACTTGCTCACTTGTTTAATAATTTCCCCTGCTTGTGCGGGAATACAGCCGACACTGTTAAGTACTGCCAAAAGTAAAAATCCGCCGATGAACCAAGGAATTATTTTAATAATATTAACCTTCTGTCCCTTATTTGCCGCTTTAATCTCCTTCTGCTTTATGCGAGTACCGATATAAGCAAAAACGAGCACAGTGGGAATGATAGCAATGGTACGTGTAAGCTTTACCATTGTGGCAAAATCGCCCGCTATTTCGGAAAAAGCGTATCCCGAAGCCACAACGCTGGCAGTATCGTTTACCGAAGTCCCCGCCCAGATGCCGTAGGCAATATCAGACATTCCCAAAAGCTTACCCATGATGGGATACAAGGCAACCATAACCATATCGAATATAAACGTAGAGGACATTGCAAAAGCGATATCCTTATCGTCCGCATCAATTACGGGAGAGATGGCCGCAATAGCAGATCCGCCGCATATACCGGTTCCCGCAGAAATAAGGTTGCTGAGCTTCCAGTTCAAGCCGAAAATTTTGCGTATAAAATACCCGCCACCAAAGCACATAGCAAAGGTGAAAAGCATTACGAAAAATGTCATTTTGCCCACGGACATAATGGTGTTGATGGACAAAGATGCGCCCAGAAGTATGATAGCCACCTTCAAAATCCGTTTGGATGTGAATTTCAACGCAGGCTTCATCCAAGCGGGGTGGAAAAAACTGTTAATTAATGTTCCCAGAAACAAGGCGATGATAGAAGCGCCCAAGAGCCCTCCGGGAATTATATTTTCCAAAAAAACAGATAGTCCTGCCAAGCTAAAGCATATAGCAACACCCAGTATGAATAAACCACTGTTTTTCGCTTTTGTATTCATGTTATAACTCCTTTTTACTTAAAATGCTTGAAAACATATTTCTGTAAAAACAGGTATGCTAATCTTTTGTGCTTGGGATACGTTTTAATTGAGTACATAGCACCCGAAGGATACGCTATTGCGGCAAGTCCGGATATTGCAGACAAAATATACATCAAAACGCGGGCGGCAGGTTCTACCTTATCATAAGTAGCCGCAATCCACAAGAACAGCGCAGCGCACAAAGCAAAAACTATGGGCACGAATATCAACGTGAATTTTACCATACCAACCCACTCGAGACGGATTTTTTCTTTTATAAAATCGTTTTTCATTGATTATACCTTTTTTCAATAAATCATGCGTCAAAAACTGAATATACCGTTTCTCCGCCGTTTACGAAAACTTCCAATATATAATTATCACGCAGGTTCTTAATATCGGAAACATCCCCCTCGTGAATTACCGGTTCCATTTCTTGGCGATGTATAACAAAGCCTTTATCCGTAAGAACTACCGACGGATCAGTATCCTTAAGCAGGTGACGTACTTCTTCTACAGGGAAAGCGGTGATTTTCCCGTTAACAAGCTTAATTTCTCTGGGAACAGACATACAGCCTATATCTTTTTCGGCAAAGCCTTTGTATTTCCAGCCGGGTATCCAGGTAATAAGGATATTTCTGCCCAGGTGATCGCGGAACACTTGCCCCGCATACTGATCTGGCCCCTTGTCAATTTCCGCAATATGTTCGATATGGAATTTACCATTTAAAAACACACCGTACATCAAAGAAAAATAATGAGGGCTATCCAGCGGACAAACTGAAGCCGACAGCAAAAACTTCCCATCTCCTGCGGGCACAAAAGAAGGACATTCGGCATATTTGCAGTTTTCCCATTCGCACATTATTCCTTTATATTCCCAGTTAAAAAGATCGTTACTTTTATACAAAAGCAGTCTTGCCGCTTTTGCGGCGGGATTTCCAGAAGCCACGACGCAGTAATACTCTCCGTCAATACAGCAAACGGCGGGATCGCGGAAATCAGGTCCCCCATCTGAAGGGTAACCGTCTATAACGGGATTACCATCGTATTTTTCAAAATGAATTCCGTCCTCGGAAACAGCCACCGCTATAGTGGAAACCGCCGTGATCGCCGCATAAAACAAATACAGCTTTTCATCCTTCACGATCGCCGTACCCGACCAGCATCCGCCGCCGTCATATTTATCCCCCGGAGTAAGCGCAACGGGTAACTCTTCCCAATGCAAGAAATTCTTCGTACGGGCGTGACCCCAATGCATCGGCTGTTCCCAAGGGATCTCGTGATTCGGTGCGTGCTGATAAAAAATATGATAATACCCTTTAAAATAAACAAGCCCGTTGGGATCGTTGATCCATCCTTTTTGAGGTCTGTAATGATATTTTAGCTTTTCTGTGTAATCGTTTTTATTCATATGCCATACCGCTTTTCATTTGTTTCAGTTCCATCGAAATATTGTAAAAGCCTTCACACTTGGTTTCGCCTAAAGCTTTAAATCCCAGCTTTTGCCAGAAAGGGTAACCACTCTGGTTGTTATCCTGAACGGATAATTTTACTGCATTACAGCCGGAAGAAAAGCCTTCGGCGATAACAGCTTGCATAATTACAGTGCCGACAGAACTGCGCTGAACGCTCTTGTCTACCAAAAAAAGTCCGATATATAGAGTGTCTTCTTCGGGATACCCTTCAAACAGCGATAAAAAAGCAACAGCTTTATCACCGCGCAAAAAACCAATGCAATGAGGTGTGCCCTCTGTAAATTCCTCGGTGTACTCCACGGTATCTATACAGTCCTGCTTTACGGCGGGACGTCCGTCGGTTATAAAATAATATTCCGTATTTGAACAAAACACGTTTTCATATATTCGTACATTTTCTTTGGTTACCGATTCTACCGTAAATTCCGACAAACGGTTTCCCAGTCTTTTAACGAAAGACATATCTTTCACCTTTTTCTTTTTATAAATGTTTGGCCCCCATTTTTTAAGATTATACCACAAAACCATCCTATCGGATGGTTTTTATTTTTTAGCCTTCTCTGCCATCGAGGAATATGGGATTAGTCCACGCTTGCTTGCCATCCTTATCGATAATGCTTGCACGCACGTAATCGTAAGGGCCTGCCCAATGATTCAACGTGAACTCTGCGTGAGTGATATTTCCGTTTTCGTCCACTCGCACCTGGTTAGGATGCATATCGCTGTGAAGACGTGCTCTGGCAACGGGCGAGCAATCGATTATCACTTTATCATCCTCAACGTAAAAATCATATATCTCGGGACCGCAGGAGGAATAAAATTCGCCCTTTTCCAAAGCCGAAAGGATTTCGTTAAGATCCTTGTTTGCCTTTACCATTACCCAGCCTTTGCAAAGATGGTCGAAAACGTGGGAATCATCGGTAGCGACACCGTATATCACTTTTCCCTGCCCCAAAAGCTCGTCCCAATAAGCCGCGTCCGCATCGCAATCCTCTGCCAAGGCACAGCCGCTGTTCCATATTTCCATAGCAAAATTGCCCTTCTGGGTTTCAAAATATTTGGCGCTGGTGTTGCTCCACTGGGGGTGGCAAAGAATGGTAAGATTCTTTTTTTCGTGAGCAGCATCCAGCCAAGGCTGATATGTATCCGAATTGGGGAAGTTGGTGCCGGGAACCTGCTCATCGTTATCAAATCCGTTGCCGTCCTCCTTCGAGGGACCGATACAAACGGTATGAAAGCAACGGAATCCGTGTCCGTATTCCAAAATATTGCTGTGCTCCATTCCGGGAACCACCAGAATGCCGGTTTCGGGAGCATAGTTGACATAATTATAAATCTGATGGTCGGTCAAAGCAATAAAATCGTATCCATGCTCGCTTGCAAACTTCATAACGTCCTCCGGAGATCCAACTCCGTCGGAACGGGTGGTGTGGGTATGAAGCCCGCCTCTTATAAATCCTTTTTCGCAGTCAATAAATGCTCCTTGTCTTTTCATAACAAACCTCGCACAGTTTATTTTTTATAGTTTAATTCAATATACAATAAGGTATTCATTACCGTCTGTTACCTAAACTGTAAAAAGCCACGGCGGATGCGGCGGCAACGTTAAGGGAATCCACTCCGTTGTGCATAGGGATTTTTACGGTGTAATCGCAACTTCTTATGGTTTGGTCGGAAAGCCCGTCCCCCTCCGTTCCCATAATTACCGCAAGCTTTTCTTCCTTCAAAAGCCCGAGGTCATCAACGGAAACCGAATCATCCTTAAGCGCCATCGCAGCAGTCTTAAAGCCCAGGGATTTAATTTCTTCCAAACTGTCATCGGGCATAAAGGTCCATTCGATCTGGAAAACTGTGCCCATACTCACTCTTGCGGCGCGTCTGTACAAAGGGTCGGAGCAACCGGGGGTAAGCAGTACCGCATCCATTCCCAAGGCGGCGGCAGAGCGTATTATGGCACCCACGTTGGCAGGATTCATAACCTTATCTAATATAACTATTCTGCTTTTGTTTTCGCAAATATCTTTTACACTCGGCAAAGGCTTTCTGCGCATTGCGCACAGCATACCCCGCGTAAGCTTAAAACCCGTAAGAAGCGTAAGTACGTCAAAGGGCGCGCAAAAGACGGGAACACCGTTTATCCGTTCAAGCATGGGCTTTCCTTCCCCGTCAATATGCCGCGTTTCCATAAGAACGGATATCGGCTCGTAGCCTGCGTCAAGAGCACGGCTTATAACCTTGGGGCTTTCCGCTATGAACATTCCCTTTTCGGGAAATTCTTTGTTCATAAGCTGAGCTTCGGTCAACCGCGCGTATACGTCCAGACGGGAATCCGAAAAATCGGTTATTTCAATAATATTGCTCATATCGTTCTCCGATGTGTTGGATATGGGAGTTGATTTCTATTTAAAATTATAGCACACTTGTGCAAACAAATCAACAGTTTACTGCCTTTGAGGGTATAGCGTATGGCAAACATGAAAAGCAAAAAAACGCTCTGCCACGGAATCGACTTTAACAATCAAAGCGCAATATTTGTTCCTATGGGAAAAGATTATCTTTAACCGTTGCATTGGATTATACGAAGAGAGTATAACTACTTGACAAAATATGTAAATTGTGGTAGTTTAAACGAGGATAGTATATTTCAATTTGCGGTTGTTTTTATACTATTCTCCTTTTAGCAAAGGTGCGTAGAAATACGCATCTTTTTGCTTTTGTGTATACAGAAAAACAGAGCGCCTATCATTATGGTAAGCGCTCTTTGTGTTTAATATGTTTTTGTTGTGAAAGTAAATTGTATTTCGAAGGGATAATTTAAGCGTTGGAGTTAATATTCTTTATGCCAATAATAAAAGCTATATAGATTAAGATAAGATGCTGCAGTAGCAGAGTCGGGGAAATCGACCATCATTAATGTGTCATAATCATCAGAAGCATACCAACCTTTAGGGTCTTCAAAAATTACACTGGTGAGTCTATCGCAACCATAGAACGCATATCTGTAAATCAGCGTCACACTATCAGGAATAGTTACGCTAATAAGATTGGTACAATTTCTAAACACGTTCCATTCAATCGTTGTAACGCCGTCAGGTATAGTTATATTGGTGAGACTTTCGCAGTCTTCGAATGCACCCCTGCCTATCGTAGTCACACTATCAGGGATAATTACATTGGTAAGGTTTCCGCAACCTTTGAACGCACGCATTCCAATAGCTGTAACGCTGCCAGGGATAGTTACGCTGGTGAGGCTGCTACATCCGTAGAATGCTTTATCGTGAATTAATTTAGTGTCCGGATGAATTGTACAACTTGTTATGGATGTGTTTTTTGCTTTTATTAAAACAAAATAAGGATTATTACCTTTGCCAATATAGTAACCGTTATCATAAGAATTGCATTCCAGCTTAGTGCAACCATAGAACACATATGCGCCAATCGAAGACACGCTATCAGGGATAGTTACGCTAGTTAGACTTCTACAACCGTAGAACGCAAAGGAATTAATTGAGGTCAAACTGTCAGGAATGGTGATTTTGGTTACTAATTTATTATCGAAATATAAATCAGCACCGTTACAGCAAGGATTTGAACCCTCTGAACCAAACGAAATTGAAAGCCAGTCTTTTATGCCGCCCTGATAGTAAATTTTGGTAAGATTGGTGCAATCTCCGAACGCATCAATTCCAATCTTCGTCACGCTACTAGGGATAATTACGCTGGTGAGACGTCGGCAACATCCAAATGCACCACTTCCGATCTCTGTAACGCTATCGGGAATGGTTATGCTAGTAAGACTGTTGCAGTGTTCGAATGCACCCCCGCCTATCGTAGTCACACTATCAGGGATAATTACATTGGTAAGGTTTCCGCAACCTTTGAACGCACACATTCCAATAGCTGTAACGCTGCCAGGGATAGTTACGTTGGTAAGAGCAGTGCAATCTACGAACACATCATCGCTAATCTCTGTCACACTGTCGGGAATGATGACACTGGTAAGACTGATGCAGAATGTAAACGCATTCGCTCCAATCTCCGTCACGCTATCGGGGATAGTGATACTGGCAAAGTTGCAACCACTGAACGCCCAAGTTCCAATCTTCGTTACGCTGTCGGGGATGGTCATACTGGATATACCGCTGCAGCCTGAAAACGCTGAATTTCCAATTTCTGTAACGCTATCGGGAATAATTATTATGACGTGCTGGGGAAAATGGAAGCAATAGTTAAACGCTTCATCTCCAATAGTTGTAACCCTATACCCATCAATCTCAGGAGGGATGTATAAAACGGTGTCTTTACAAGTTCCGATGCCGGTAATCGTACAGGTTACGCCGTCTTCGTTAACAGCGTATTCCAGACCTTCTGCATAAGAAGATACGGGGTCTGTGTACGAATCCACATAAACATTACCGCACTTGCTGCAAGTGTGAGTAGTATAGCCCTTTTGTGTATTTGTAGGCGGAGTAACAACGGAAATATAGTTGTGATTTGTTTTAGGAATAGTAACAGTTTCGCTATAGTTGCAAGCAGTACAAATATGCTTCTTTGTGCCGGTAGTAGCACAAGTCGCTTCTTTTGTTACGACCCAATTGCCATAAGTATGGGAAGACTGTGCAGATTTTTCGTCGCATTCGCATTCTTTCCAATGTGAAGTGCCGTTGGACTTCCAATCGCAAAACGTGTGCGTATGTGAAGGGACGGGAACAATCCCTGCTTCTTCATAATCGCAAACGGAGCAAGTGCGCTTCTTGGTTCCTGCTTCAGTCTCGGTAGCTTCTTTGGTGGTAGTCCACTCTCCAAAAGCATGACTCTCTGTATCAGTTTTATCGCCGCAGTTACATTCTTTCCAGTGGTCAGTTTCATTACTGGACCAAGCATCTGCATATTCATGAGTGTGCTCAACAGGAATGCTTTCCTCAGATTCGGAAATATCCTCAGAAACTTCTTCTGAAACATTCACGGTTGATGCATCTGTGCTGCTTACTGTTTCTGAAACTTCGGTGTTAATCGAAACTTCAGTACTGCCATCGTCGCTCTGTTCTCCGCATCCGCAGAGTAAAAGCACAACCACTACCAAACACACTGCGATGATAATGAATAATTTATCGTTCTTCATTTTCGCACTTTCTCCTTTGGTTTATATATAGTGATATTATATTCCAATATTTTACAAATTTCAAGTAATTATGAACATTTTATGAAAAAACAGCGCCCCAAAAGGAGCGCTGTTGTTTTATAAGCCCTTGACTGTAAAAACTTGACAAAACACAAACATGCGTTAGATTACACGCGTGAGAGCGTTCGCAGTGGTTCGTTTCTCATTTTTTCTTGTTCTTGTTGGCTTGGTTTGGCGAGTAAAAAGATGCGTAGCGATACGCATTTTTTTAATTATTATTTTTGATCTAATATCTTCAATCCGACCGGATTTGAACCTACGGTCTTGCCAAATTCTCTGCGGAGAATTTGACTTCGGTCACCTCGCGGCTCTGACAGTCCGCCGGACTGTCATTCACTACCGCTCGGCCGCTCTCTTTGCTCGCTACCTCCGAGTTATTCGCCCTTCGGGCTCATAACCCGAAGGTAATATATTAAAATTCTACTTCTACGAACAAAAAGAAAACCCATCCTTTTTGGATGGGTTTCTC
>JAZNZY010000035.1:0-5865 GCA_045595165.1 Eubacteriales bacterium | reverse complement strand
TCTTGCGGGAGATCTTGTCGATCTCATCAATATAAATAATACCGCGCTCCGCAAGCTCAACATCATAATCCGCCGCCTGAATGAGTCGGAGCAGGATATTTTCAACGTCCTCGCCCACGTAACCCGCCTCGGTCAGCGTCGTAGCGTCTGCAATAGCGAAGGGAACCTGCAGAGTCTTTGCAAGTGTCTGCGCGAGGTAAGTCTTACCTACGCCCGTTGGACCAAGCAAAAGCACGTTGCTTTTCTGAACGTCAACGTCCTCAAGCTCTTTCATATAATCCGCAATACCGTCGTCGGCGTTTGCGGCTCTTTTCTTGCCTCGCTTTTGTGATTCCTCGCGGTTGAGGATACGCTTGTAGTGGTTGTATACCGCCACCGACAGCGCGATCTTAGCCGCATCCTGACCGATAACGTACTCGTCAAGCGCCTCCTTTATCTCCATGGGCTTTGGCAGGGTAGCCGCACTCAGCTTGTCCGCGTCGTGTACCTCACCTGACAAAAGCTCCTTTTCATCCGCGATAAGGTCGTAGCACGCCTCCACGCAGAAGTCGCAGATATAAACGCCGTCGGGAGAGGGGATCAGAAAATTTACCTGATTTTCCTCGCGTCCGCAGAAGGAGCAGGCTCTCGGCTTCGTTACATCCATATTTTCATTATTAGCCATTCTTAATCTCCGTCAATTTAATTTCTGTGTTCGTAGATCTTATCGATAATGCCGTATTCAAGTGCTTCCTGCGCCGTCATAAAGTTGTCACGGTCGGTGTCGCGCTCGATCACCTTGACCGATTTGCCTGTTCTCTCGGCAAGGATCTTGTTGAGCATATCGCGGGTGCGGAGGATGAGATCGGCGCGGATCTTGATGTCACTTGCCTGTCCCTGCGCGCCGCCCATAGGCTGATGGATCATGATCTCGCTGTGGGGGAGAGCTATACGCTTACCCTTGGTGCCTGCGGCGAGAAGGAATGCGCCCATGCTTGCCGCCATACCTATACAAATGGTGGAAACGTCGCACTTGATAAAGTTCATAGTGTCGAATATTGCCATACCTGCGGAAATGCTTCCGCCGGGGCTGTTAATGTAAAGGCAGATGTCCTTGTCGGCGTCCTGTGCCTCCAGATAAAGAAGCTGGGCTACCACAAGAGATGCGGTCGCATCGTTCACTTCGTCGCAAAGAAAAATAATTCTGTCATTAAGCAAGCGGGAGAAAATATCATAAGAACGCTCGCCGCGGTTGGTTTGCTCTACAACGTAAGGCACTAAAGCCATAAAAAACACTATCCTTTCATACAATGGTTTTATAAAAAATCGGGCTGCCGCACCTGAATGAGACAGCCCGTGGTTTTGGTAAGCTTATTTAATAACTGCGTTTTCCTTAACGAAATCAACAGCCTTGCGGAGAACAACGTCTTCGGTAATGCCGGAAACGGGGATAGAAGCCTTTACTTTTTCTATCTCAACAGCATAGCCTGCGGCGATCTTTGCATATTCTGCTTCGATCTCCTCTTCGGTAGCGGTAATATTCTCGGTTTTTGCGATGTATTCCAGAGCCAGACGGGTCTTCACCTGCTTTTGCGCACCGGACTTGAAGGATTCACGGAGCTGCTCCTCGGTCTGACCGGTGTACTTGTAGTACAGATCAAGAGAGCCGCCCTGCATCTGCAGACGGTAATCGTAATCGCGAACGTAGCCGTCGATCTCGGTTTCGATCATGCAATCGGGAATTTCAACGGTGGTCTTTTCAACAACAGCGTTTACAAGGTCTTCTTCCAGCTTACGATCGCTGTCAGCAGTCTTTCTTTCCTTGATTTTAGCCTTGATATCTGCTTCATATTCAGCAACGGTATCAAATTCGGAAACATCCTTAACGAACTCTTCGTCAAGCGCGGGAAGATCGGTACGCTTTACTTCGTGAAGCTTGATCTTGAATACTGCGGGCTTGCCTGCCAGGTTTTCTGCACCGTAATCAGCAGGGAAGGTAACGTTAATATCGAAAAGCTCTTCGGAAGGAACCTTGCCAACGAGCTGTTCTTCAAAGCCTTCAATGAAGGAGTGGCTGCCTAATTTAAGAGAATATTTCTCTGCCTTGCCGCCTTCGAAAGCAACGCCATCAACAAAGCCTTCGAAATCTATAACTACCTCGTCGCCGTTTTCAGCAGCAACATCGGTAAGAGTAAGTATACGCGCATTACGCTCGCGGATTTTGTCAATCTCTGCGGCGATCTCATCTTTTGTTACGCGAACCTTGTCTTTTTTAACTTCAATACCCTTGTAATCCGCAACAACTGCTTCGGGCTTGGTGTAAACCTTTGCGGTAAGCAAAACGCCGTTGTCGTCCATAGACTTAACGTCGATCTCGGGACGGGAAACGGGGTCTATACCTGCTTCTGCAATAGCAGCAGCGTATTCATCGGGAAGCAGATTGTCAATAGCTTCTTCAAAGAAATAAGCGGTGCCGTACATCTTTTCGATAATCTTACGGGGAGCCTTACCCTTTCTGAAGCCGGGAACGGTGATCTTTTCAGCGTTCTTCTTGAACACCTTGTCAACCTCTGCGTCGAACACGGATTTTTCGATCAGTATCTCAAGTTCTGCGAGGTTCTGAGTTTCTTTGTTAACACTCTTTAAACTCATTTTAATTCTCCTTTAAAACGTTTACATAGTTAAGCACTATATATAATATAACAAAAACCCCGATTTGTCAATTCCTTTTTGAATTTTATAAATCTTTTTGTCATCAAAGCAAAAAAATTTACAATACGTACTTGCTTAATTAAACAAAATTCACTATAATATCAATAGCAAAAACAAAAGGGGCATTTTTAGTATATGCAGGATAAAAACCAGTTTCTTTCTTCGCTGTCTTCAATGACACCGGATCAGACCGGATACGACAGCAGTAAACATAAAAGAAAACGCATTGGGGCAGACAGCATCCTCCGCGCTGTTTTAGCGTGCGTGTTTATCGGAATATTTATCTTTTCCTCCAACGCGGTGTTGGAAAGATTTCTTGCGGATAAACAGGAGCAGGATACATACCTTGAGATCATCGCGGAAAGCGCATTATCTCCGCTGGCAGCCGCCACTACACCGGATAACCTGCTTTCTTTGTACGATTCCATAAATCTGGTTACGGACAGTAACGTAATTTCCGGTACTAAAGATAACGAATATGACGACCCTGCAAGATATGCGAAATACCGTGCGGCAATAACCGCTCTTAACAGCAAATATCCCGATGCGTACGCTTGGATAGTTGTTACGGGCACTAATATCGATTACCCCGTGCTTAAGGGTGCAACCAACGATACTTATATCCGTTCCGATTATAAGGGCAACCACGCCAACGGCGGCAGTATTTATGTGGATTACCGCCTTTCAAACATATACGGCAATAACCTTAACACTGTGGTTTACGGTCATAATATGACAAACGGCACCATGTTCCGTGCATTAAGAACGTGGTTTGAAAGTGCGAATAGAAATTCAACTGCGGAAACTATGCGTATCGAAATTTATACCAAAGATGCGCTGTATATTTACAAGCCCTTTTCCGCATATAGATCTGACGGCACCGATTTCACCAAAACCAGCTTTCCGTCTTATGAGGAATTCGTTGATTATCTGGATATGATCCGTTCCCGTTCCATCATCCCCGCAAATCTTCCTTACGATTCTTCCTCTAAGATAGCAACTCTGGTTACTTGTACCAACAACTACAGCAACGAAAAAGAGCGTTACGTTCTTCATTGTCTGCTTACTCAGGTAGTAAAATTCAACTGAATATAAAGGAGCGTACTTTTGATGAAAACCATTCTTTTCCAAGGCGATTCCATTACAGATGCAGGCCGCGATTATAACGATGACAGCAGACGAGGCCTCGGCTATCCCCAGTTGGTTACCGCATCTCTCGGCTACGATAACCCCGGCGAATATGTTTTTTTAAACCGCGGTATTTCCGGCAACCGTATCGTTGACGTGTATGCCCGTATCAAAAAGGATATTATCAATCTCCGTCCCGATATTATGTCCGTGCTCATCGGCGTTAACGACGTATGGCACGAGATAAATTATCAAAACGGTGTGGATACTCCCAAGTTTGAAACTATCTATTCTATGCTTATAGAAGAGGTCAAAGCAGAGCTTCCCGAATGTAAGATAGTTATATTCGAGCCCTTTGTCCTCAAGGGAACTGCTACGGAAGAAAACTGGGAAGGCTTTTTGAACGGCGTAAAAGAAAAAGCCGCCGCCTGCCGCCGCGTTGCCGAAAAATACGGTCTTGAATTTGTTCCTTTGCAGGATAAATTCGATTCTCTCTGCGAAAAAGCACCCGAATCCTATTGGCTGTGGGACGGTGTTCACCCCACACCCTTCGGCCACGAGATGATTGCAAGAGAGTGGCTTAATACATACGAAAAAATCAAATAATAGTCATAAATTTCACTTGACAATAGGGCAACGGTGTGATATAATTACGCCGTTGCCAAGTTATATGCGGGTATGGCGGAATTGGCAGACGCGCTAGATTCAGGTTCTAGTGGGGGCAACTTCGTGTAGGTTCAAGTCCTATTACCCGCACCAAATAAGGAACAGTAGATTGATACGGGTAGTATCGACCTACTGTTTTCTTTTTGTCGTTGAAAATTAGCCGAAAGTCCTTGTAAATCAAGGGCATTTTCTCTTTTGTGGTGCATTTCGGTATTTACGGTGCCTATATCTTATGACTTGGAAGCCCTAAAGTGCAGAAAAGCACTACGCCCCGTCAAGTTGTAGTGCTTTTCTATCGTTAAAAGACCGCTATTCGTTAAATTGCTGTTTGGGTCTTAAATCTTGAAATGTTGTCAAGCGGCAAGCATTGCTTGCCGCCTAAATAAGTTTTATCGATATCAGGTCTCGGGCACTGCCTCAAGCAGAACAACATTCGTTGTCAGATTGTAATAGAGGTTATAAGTGCCTGCGCCGTTGATGATCAGCATAGTCGTTCCTTCGTATTCATAAAGTGATGCCAGAGTTGTATCCATCTCAGGGTCGAGCACCATAGGAAGATTTTCGTATGCGCTGTCCATAAGAATGATCGATCCGCTTTCTTCAAGGACAAAGCGCTCAAAGACTACATTACCGTCTGCATCAGAGTGGGCATTTGTCATACTTCCGTTATTGAACAGGACGACCTTTGCGCCTTCGAGCGTTACGCTTGTCATCTCGATATGCATAATGCCTGTGTAAACGTTGTACGTGATATTTACCGTGCCATTCTTATAGAAGAAGAGCATATAGCAATCATCGACGATGTAAACGCTTGCGATCGAGCTTGACACAGTTTCGTCAAGTATTATGGGAAGATACTCATAGCCGAGCGTCTTCATCAAAATAACGGTGTCGTCCGTTACTTCCAGACCGATATATTTCACGTCACCGTCCTCGTTTGGATAAACCCTGATATCCTCATAGTCAACGCTGAGATAGAGTCCATCGGAGAAATCAATCTCACCATCTCCACCAACGTCACCGCCACCGGTTGAAGCAACGAAGCGAACCTCATGGGTGGTCTTGTTGATATAGAAGTCATATGTGCCGCCCGTCTGGAAGGTGATGATCCTACCGTTGGTAACTATATCCGTTGTTCCCGCGGCAAGGGTCATATTCGTGATGTAGTCAAGATTGCTGTCAAGTACCTTGATCTCATCCCACGCGCCCATCGTAACGGCGAGATGATAGTACTCATCGGGGTTATCGGTACTCTGCTTAAGACTGAGCTTGTGATCATAAGAAATGTAGATCTGATAGGGAACGGTCTCCTCTTCTTCAACGCCACCAACGTATTCAAGGTACAAAACTCCCGTATATACGTTGTAGCGAAGGTTATAG
>JAZNZY010000034.1:0-44147 GCA_045595165.1 Eubacteriales bacterium | reverse complement strand
AGCCAACAAGGAGATTTGAAATGGAAAACAAAAGTAAAAGCTTTTTCACATCAAAGACGGCAAAATGGTTATTTATAGTAATTCTCGCGGTGCTGCTGGCAGTGTCAACCGTATTTATCGTAAAGTATTTTACAAAGACAGAACAGTATGTTCTCACCGTTGTTCAAAACGAAAACGGTGATATTTTTCCCGCAGGGGAAACCTTGCTCGAGATCGGCGCAGAACAGACCTTGATAATATCTCCGAATGCGGGATATCGTGTTAAAGACGTAACGGTTGACGGAGAAAGCAAGGGCGCTGTTACGGTGTTTACTCTCAATGATATTTCTGCGGATCATACGGTTACGGCAATTTTTGAAGAGATAGGTTTTGAAAAAATGGTTGATCTTAGCTATACTTTCAGTGGAGATGAAAAGGATAAAGCCGGATTTGCGCAAGGAACACTTATCGTCGCACCGCTTTCAGGTGGAAAAAAAGACGGGTATTATCTGGTATATTTTGCCGATGAAAACGGTTTGCTGGGGGATTATGACGAATTCGCTTGTATAGATATAACGGGCGGAACGGTAAGCTTTGACATCAAGGACGGGGCTTAT
The DNA here is from genome assembly GCA_045595165.1 of Eubacteriales bacterium. Lineage (GTDB taxonomy): Bacteria > Bacillota > Clostridia > Oscillospirales > CAG-382 > SFLA01. The sequence goes on along the minus strand of JAZNZY010000034.1, from coordinate 43,551 downwards.
CTGCCTGCGGAAGTTACCAAGTTGGCTGTTTTCGAGTGCGACCGCCGTTTTCTCGAAGAGCATCCGAACATAGAGGATGCGGCTGACGTTATAAATATCGATCATACGAAGAGATTGGAGCTCGGCGAGGTACAGTACACCTTCGGCGCAACCTCGGACGTGCATATGAACTTCGAATCTCTTGGCTTCGGCTCTCTTGACAAGTGGGAGAAGGCGCTTGAGTTTTTTGCGGAACATAACGTTGAAAGCCTTATCGTTACGGGCGATATGACCGGTGATACCGAGCTTGACAGCGAATATCAGCAATATATCGACCGTATCAACGATTCCGACATTCCTCTTGAAAGCGTATACGAGGCTATAGGCAATCACGGAAACACATCGGAATCGGTTAAGCTGTTTTCAAAATATACGGGCGGAAGCGACGAGGTGCATCCCTTTGAAGGCTCGCCGTATTATTACGTTTTGAAGAAGAACGAAAACGGCAGAGATAATTTGTTTATTTTTATGGCGCAGGAGCTTGTTGGTCCGAGTGACAGCGCTGCATACGATAATTTTTCCAAACGGCAGATGGATTGGTTGGAAGCCACTCTTGAGAAGTTCGAAAACACCAATACCAATATATTTTTGATCGAGCATTCACCGTTTTTGAATTGGAGCCCCGGAGATCGTATTGGCGGCGATTACACGAGAATGATTACTTTCAAGGAATCGTACGTTCAGACAATGCGGCTCAAATCATTGCTCGAAAAGCACAAAAATGTGATTATGATGACAGGTCATACTCACCTTACCTTTTATGAAAATGAGAATTATTCCGATCAATACGGCAGCTTTTGCAGAATGGTTCACGTAAGTAGCGGTACGCAGACGAGCTCCTATAACCACGGCGATACGCTTATAAGCGATACCGACGGCCGCAAAAACAATTCTCCCGATTACGGAAGCGAAGGATACATAGTAAAGGTTTACGAGGGCTTTATAGTTTATACCGGCTATAACATTTCTACCGACAGGATCATTCCTTCCGCTTGTATTCTTATACCTACCGAACCTTATGAAAGCACCGTAGGAGAGGTATCCGATCCTACGATAAAGGATGTCAGCGACGCAAAGTATTTCTTTGACGTAGTGAAGGGCAGCGGTACGAAGGAAGATCCGTATCTGATCTCGTCGGAGGAGGAATTCAAGCTTATGACCGATGAATTCGTAAGATCTACAGCCTCCGATGAACAGAGTATGTTTGGTTACGGTAAGTATTTCGAGCAGACGAGAGATCTTGATATGTGCGGATTTGAAGGATACAACGGAACTTCCGCATCCGGCAGTACGAGATATACTTTTGCAGGCAATTACAACGGAAACGGTTATACAGTCAAGGTGGATATTTCGGATGGGGGACAAATGTCTGTTTTTCCGTATTCTTATGGGGTTATATCCAATTTGAAGGTTGAAGGAAGCATAAAGGGCGGTGTCTGCGCTCAGGTCGTCCGCGCTCTTTACGGCGAACTGATAAACTGCGTTTTCGACGTTGCTCTCAATGCGGAGCAGGAGGCCGGCGCAATATATTCAAATTACGGTTACGTATACAATCTTTACACGACCGGTACCCATTCTTCCGGTGCAGCCGCATCCGCCGTGGCAACCAATCACAATTCGACTCAGTACACAAACGTATTTTACTGCAGATATCAGAATTCAAGCCTCGTGGATTCTTCTCACGGAACGCAAAGTGAGGACCTTAACGCCATAGTCGAATCGTTCAATGTCAGAGAGGGAAGCGAATACGAAAAAGCGTGTGAGTATCTGGACGGGTACGATATGCTAGAGGTAGTTGCAGCAGACGGAAAATTGGCATTTCAAAAAGCATCGTGAACAGAAAAACCGCCGGGGATTAAATTTCCTCGGCGGTATTTATTTTCTGGGGCACCGAGAAGCCGCAAGGCTTCTTGGGGTGATTATGTGGATTCAGTTGTTATCTGAGGATTTTGAAGTTATTTTACCGATAATGTATGTGGCTGCGATAATGATGCCGATGATTATAAATACGCCCAGCATACCTATGCCCATATATTTCAGATTATCTACAAATCCCATTGGATTGAAATTAAACATAATTCGTACGCCTCCTGAATTAATTAAAGAATCCGAGCACTAAAGAACCGGCAATAACCGATGCGATCTGACCGGAAACGTTTACGCCGATAGAGTGCATAAGAAGGAAGTTTTGAGCATCCTCTTCCAAGCCCATTTTATGAACGATTCTGCCCGACATAGGGAATGCTGAAATACCTGCGGCACCGATCATAGGATTGATAGGTTCTTTTTTGAACAATCTTAAGAATATGTTGAAAAGCTTTGCAAACAAAACGCCGCCGGCAGTATCAACGATAAATGCAACAAGACCTAATCCGAGAATAAGTAATGTGGAAGTATTGAGGAATTTATCTGCGCTCATCTGGAATGCGATGGTGATTCCAAGGAAGATTGTAATAAGATTTGCCAGAACCTTTTGTGCGGTTTCGGAAAGAGAATTCAATACGCCGCATTCACGGATAAGGTTACCGAACATAAGGAAGCCGATAAGAGAAGCAGCTGAAGGAACAAATGCACAAGTGGTGATGGAGATCAGGATGGGGAATAAGATCTTGGTTGTTTTGGATACGGATGTCTGTTTATAGGTCATACGTATCATTCGTTCTTTTTTGGTGGTTAAAAGCTTGATTACAGGGGGCTGGATAATGGGAACCAATGCCATGTAGGAATATGCCGCAACCGCAATAGCGCCGATATAACCAGAATTTTCGGTTCCGCCCAGCAAAGTGTTCGCAACAACGATAGAGGTAGGACCGTCAGCAGCACCAATGATAGAAACAGATGCGGCAACGTCAGGCTCAAAGAACATAGCTGCGGTGCACAACGTGAAGAAAATACCAAACTGTGCTGCAGCGCCGAATATCATAAGCTTGGGATTTGAAAGAAGCGGTCCGAAATCGATCATTGCGCCGATGCCGATGAACAGGATCAAGGGGAAAAGTTCGTTTGCGATACCCGCATTATAAAGCTCTTCCAACGGTTCGGAAATACCCGTGCCGGGGAAATTCATAAGGATTGCGCCGAATCCGATTGGGAGCAAAAGCGAAGGCTCCATTTCCTTTTTAATGGCGAGATAAATAAGAACCGCGCCGACTGCCCACATTATGAACATTTTCCAGTTGCCATCTTTTCCGAAGGCAAGAAGCGGTTGGAACAGATTGAGTAATTCTTGCATAATAGATTTTCCATTTCCTTTTCTTTTGTTTTTTTACACAATAATGCATATTCGTTGACATTATAACATATCGACGGCAAAGATTTGGTAAAAATTTTACCGCAGGCCAAAAAACGCTGTTTTTTCAAGTTATGCAATTTATGGTATAAAATTACTGGTTATAAGTATTAAGTTATATCGTGCGTCGGCTAAGAAACGGTAAAGAAACGTTTGGGTTTATTGACATCGGAATGTTAAAGTGATAGTATCGTTTTTGATCGGAATAAGTGGTGGAGTCTGTCACCGTAGTAGAAATACGACGGTTTATCTCGATTAAAAGCGCGTTGACAGAGTCGTGTTATGCGGCTCTTTAATTTTGCTTTGAATCGCAAAAGCGCCCTTCTTATTTCACAAAAAAATTTAATTACGGAGGGTTATCATGACACCTACCTTAACAATGTTTTACCTTGTGTCCGTAGTTGTATCCGCTATTGCATTTGCATTTGCGGCATACCTCTATTTCTGGGTTAAACGCCAGCCTCAGGAAAACAAAAGAATTACTGAAGTTGCAGGCCTCATTCGTGACGGCGCAAACACCTTCATGCGCAGAGAATACAAGATTCTTGCTATCTTTGCCGCAGTTATCGCAGTACTCATCGTAGTATTCCTTCCCACTCCCATCTGGAAGGCAGGCGACGCTTGGTGGAAGAACGTAGCTATGGCTATTTCTTACATCGGCGGTACCGTACTTTCCGCTATCGCAGGTAAGCTCGGTCTTGTAGTTGCATCCCTTTCCAACGGCAGATCTGCAGAAGCAGCAAAGAAGGGTATCAAGCCCGCATTCCTTATCGGCTTCCGCGGCGGTTCCGTTATGGGTCTGCTCGTAGTTGGCTTCGCTGTTCTCGGCGTTGCAGCTGTTCTCGCTATCGTTAAAGAAGCTTCCATTCTTCTCGGCTTCTCTTTCGGTGCTTCTTCTCTCGCTCTGTTTGCAAAAGCAGGCGGCGGTATCTTCACCAAGACTGCTGACGTTGCAGCTGACCTTACCGGTAAGGTTGAGCTCGGCATCGCAGAGGACGATCCCCGTAACCCCGCAGTTATCGCAGATAACGTTGGTGACAACGTAGGCGATGTTGCAGGTATGGGCGCTGACCTTTTCGACTCCAACGTTGCAGCTCTCACTTCCGCACTCGTTATCGCTCAGACTCTCGGCGGCGGCGACAAGAACGTTATGATGGTTCTCTGCTACGCAGCTCTCGGTCTTCTCGCTTCTATCATCGGTATTGCTACTGCTCGTATTACCAAGAACGGCACTCCTACCGGCGCGCTTAACTCTTCTACATACGTTACTTCCGCAGTATTTATGGCTCTCACCGCAGGCGCAACCGCACTGTTCGGTTTCTCCTGGCACATCTGGGGCTGTGCTACCATCGGTCTTGTTGTAGGCGTTATCATCGGTCTTGCTACCGACTACTTTACTGACGATACCAAGCCTATCGTTAAGAAGGTTGCTCACGCTTCCAAGAGCGGTCCCGCATTTACCGTTCTTTCCGGCGTATCCTACGGTTTTATCTCCGCACTTCCCGCAATGATCGGTATTGCTATCTCCGCACTCGCAGCTTACAAGATCTGCGGCACCGAAGCTCTTATCGAAACTTACGGCGCAAACTATCCTCTCTTTGGTATTTCCATGGCAGCAGTTGGTATGCTTTCCATCGTTGCTATGATTATCTCTAACGACGCATACGGTCCTATCGTTGATAACGCTCGCGGTCTTGCTGAAATGGGCGGCCTCGGCGAAGAGGCTATCCGCGTAGCTGACGAGCTTGACTCCGCAGGTAACACCGTTAAGGCAGTTACCAAGGGCTTCTCCATCGGCGCAGCAGGCCTTACCGTTATCTCCTTGCTCGGTACCTTTATGTCCGAAGCAAACGCTGCAGGCGCAAACATCACCGGCTTTGATATTATGGATCCTACCGTATTCTTCGGTATCCTCGTTGGTGCTGCGGTTCCCGCAGTATTCTCCGCAATGCTCATCCTCGGCGTTGACAAGAACGCTCAGAAGATGGTTGCAGAAATCCACCGTCAGTTCAACACCATCGTTGGCCTTAAGGAAGGCAAGGAAGGCGTTGTTCCCGAATATGATAAGTGTATCGACGTTGCTACCACCGGCGCGCTCCGTGAGCTCATTCCCGCAGGTTTGGTTGCAATCCTCGCTACCGTTGCAGTTGGCTTTATCGGCGGTCCTACCGCAGTAGGCGGCTTCTTGCTCGGTAACATCGTTTCCGGTCTGCTTCTCTCCCTCTTCATGTCCAATGCAGGCGGTTTGTGGGATAACTCCAAAAAGTACGTTGAAGCAGGTAACGAAGGCGGCAAGGGCAGCGAAGCTCACAAGGCAGCAGTTATCGGTGACACTGTAGGTGACCCCTTCAAGGATACCGCAGGTCCTTCTATCAATACCCAGATCACTGTTGTATCTCTCGTTGCTTCTCTCCTCTCCTCTGCATTCGTAGCATTCTCCTTCTTTGGTTAATATAATTTTAAAGAGGCTGTTGAAAAACACAGCCTCTTTTGTTAAAATAATTAAAAAGCAAAAGGGTGATGAAAATGAAGAAAAAAGTTGTTTCCGATATCTTGTTAACTGTGCTGATATTGTCTTTGGCGTTTGTTATCAGCGTGGCTTTTAATTATTACGGAATAGACGAGCACGTTTCCACGCTTTTTGCCTTTGCGGTCTTTCTCATTTCGTTGTTGACCAACGGCTATGTCTACGGAATAACCTCGGCATTTCTTGGTACGCTTGCTATAAACTATGCGTTTACATTCCCGTATTTTGCTTTTAATTTTACTATTCCCGTCAATCTTGTTTCCGCAATAGTAATGGTAACTATCGCATTACTTACCGGTGCGCTTACCACAAAGATAAAACATCATGAAGCTATCCGCGCAGAGAGCGAAAAAGAATATATGCGTGCTAACCTTTTGCGCGCTGTTTCTCATGATATACGCACCCCTCTGACTACTATTTACGGTGCCGCAACGTCCCTCATAGAAAATCGGGATAATCTGTCCGAAGAGCAAAAGGTAAAGTTGCTTGATGGCATAAGGCAGGATTCCGATTGGCTTGTGAGAATGGTGGAAAATCTCCTTTCGGTTACCCGTATAGACAGCGGTAAGGTTAAAATAATCAAAACACCCACTGTTGTTGACGAGTTGGTGGATTCGGTACTCGTTAAATTCAAGAAGAGGTATCGGAACCAAGTAATTACCGTTTCGGTACCAGATGAGATACTTGTCGTTCCTATGGATAATCTGCTTATCGAGCAAGTTATCGTGAATATTTTGGAAAATTGTGTCCTTCACGCGGAGGGAATGAAAAATATTGACTTTAGAATAAAAAGCGACGGAACGAAGGCAGTGTTTGAAATAGAGGATGACGGATGCGGCATACCCGAGGAAAAAATAGCAAGACTTCTTAACGGATATTATGAACCTACCGAAGCGGTTGCCGATTCAAAAAAGAAAAATGCAGGTATCGGACTTTCGGTTTGCGCTACTATTATCAAGGCTCACGGCGGCGAAATAAGCGCAGAAAACACCGGAAACGGTGCGTTGTTCCGCTTTATACTGGATATTAAGGATAATAAAAATGAATAACAAATATAAAATACTACTGGTTGAAGATGAATCCAACATTCGTTCGTTGGTTACCGCAACGTTAGAGGCGAACGGATATCAAACGATTATCGCCAAAAATTGCGGCGAAGCCCGTATGATGTTCGAGTCCTACTGTCCCGATCTGGTTATACTCGATCTGGGGCTTCCGGATGGCGATGGTGTTCAAATTATTAAATATATCCGCAACGATTCGCTTACTCCCATTATTGTTCTTTCCGCCCGCACAAACGAAATTGATAAGGTGCAGTCTTTGGATTTCGGAGCAAACGATTATGTAACCAAGCCCTTCGGTACCGCAGAATTGCTTGCGAGAGCACGTGCTGTCCTTCGGTACAGCCATCGTTCGGATTTAGGAAAGCTCCCCGGTGGGAAATTCGTAATGGGCGATTTATCCATAGACTATGATTCCCGCCGCGTATTTATAGCGGAAAAAGAGATAAAGCTTACACAGACCGAATACAATATTATCGCTCTTCTTTCGGAACACCGCGGTAAAATGATGACTTATCCCGCAATTATAAAAGCCGTTTGGGGCGGGCGTGCCGATGAAGGCAGTATAAAGAAGCTGCAGGTAAATATGGCAAATATCCGCAAAAAGCTGGGTATAGTCTTGGGCGAATCAAAGTATATAACCAACGAGCTTGGTGTAGGCTATAGAATGGACGATTGAAAAATCCGTTTATAATGGCTTTTTCTTAATCCCATCTTTGCCGTTGATATGATATAATGAATTTACAAAAGCGGGAAATACAATTTCACCGTTAAATGCGGCGATGAAAGCTATTGCGTAAAGCTTGTAGGAGTGCGCAGCAAACGGATTTTATTTGGCTTTGTCAATGAGCAATCATATGAAATAAAGGATTACACCTTTGCTATACTCCATACTATGGACGGATTTGATTATGAGGTGAAGGAAAAACAACCGTATCAATTTTCCCAAGAGGCTCGCCGCCTGATAGTTATGGTGCCCGAAAGTACAAAGGTAACCGTAAGGAGCCGAGAAAGGTCTGTGCGGGCGGAAATCGGTTCCGGCGACGAAACTCCGGAAGGGAAATTTTTCTTTGGCGAAAAATTTTTAAATATGTTAAAAGAGACCTGTATTTAATGCAGGTTCTTTTTATCGGGGTGATTGTTATGTGTTGCAAAACACCCGAAAATGTATTACAATACCTTTAATAAATATCAAAAGGTGTTTTATATGAAGCTTTACGCTCCCGAGTATTATAAAAATTTCAAATGTACAGCAGATAAATGCAATCACAGCTGTTGTATCGGCTGGGAGATAGATATTGACAAGGAAGCCCTTGAAAAGTATAAAGGGCTTGAAAACTCTTACGCTTCGGAGATACTTAACAGCATTTCCTTTGAAGGCGCGCCTCACTTTAAGCTTTGCAAAGATGAAAGGTGCCCTCATCTCGATAAAAACGGATTGTGCAAAATCATTTTGTCCGCAGGTGAGGAGTATCTTTGCGGTATTTGCCGTGAGCATCCCCGTTTTTATAATTACACAGACGTGGCAGAGGTGGGCTTGGGTATGTCCTGCCGCGAGGCGGCGCGGATAATTCTTTCTTCTCCGAATTACAGTGTTATGGAAGAAATAGGTGAGGCCTCTTACGGCGAAGAGGAGTATTCCTTTGACGGTCGGTGTGAACGTGAAAAAATATATAAAATATTCGGTGACGAAAGTATCGATTACAACACCAAGCTGCAAACCGTTTACTCGCTTTACGAAATTGAGGCTGGGGATGATTCTTATTGGCAGGAAATCATCGCCTCCTTGGAGTATCTAGAAGAAGCTCACAAAGAGTTGTTTTTAAATTATTCATATAAAAAACGTCCGCAAGGGATGGACGAATATCAGGAAAGAGCCCTTGCGTATTTTATATACCGCCACTGTACGGAAGCGTATGATGAAGAGGATTTTCGTTTGCGCCTTAGCTTTTGTCTGTTTTGCGAAAGACTGCTGGCTTCTCTTATCTGCTCTCAAAACGCCGGTACTTTGCAGGAAATTGCGGTGCTGGCAAGCATTATTTCGGAAGAGATAGAGTATTCCGAAGAAAACACACAAGCTTTAACATATTAAATTTATCCGTCTTGAGTGCATATCCTCTTTTGCAAAGGAAGATAATAGTAAAAGAGGATGTGATACTATGAATTCTGTTTGGATGCAGAGCGAGGATAAGCCGAAATTTCCCGAACTGAATAAAAATATCAAAACCGATATTCTTATTATCGGCGGAGGAATGGCGGGAATACTTTGCGCGTATATGCTGAAAAACGCGGGAGCAGACTGTGTTTTGACCGAAGCGAAGGATATTTGCGGGGGAGTGACACAAAACACCACAGCAAAGATAACCCTGCAGCACGGACTTATATACCATAAGCTCATACAACGCTTCGGGAAAGAAAAAGCGCTTCTTTATTATAAGGCGCAAAAAGCGGCTTGCCGTAAATATGCGGAACTTTGCGCGGATATTGAATGTGATTACGAACAAAGGGATTCTTTTGTATATTCCGTTTCCGATAAAGGGAAACTTGTAAATGAATTATCTGCTTTAAAGCTTCTTGGCGGGGATGCGGATTTTTGCAGTAAAACCGAGCTTCCCTTTAAAACCGCAGGGGCGGTTCGGGTGAAGGGGCAGGCGCAGTTTCATCCTCTTAAATTTGCATACGCTTTGTCAAAAGATCTGCCCGTATACGAAAACACCAAGGTTTTGGAGCTTTTGCCAAACAAGGCGGTTACGGAAAACGGCGTTATCACTTGGAAAAAGCTGGTGGTTGCAACCCATTTCCCTTTAAACAACAAGCACGGGTCATATTTTTTAAAGCTGTATCAGCACCGTTCGTACGTTTTGGCGCTTAAGGGGGCACCGCAACTTGACGGTATGTATGTTGACGAGCGTGACACGGGGCTTTCTTTCCGTCCGTACAAAGACCTCTTATTGCTGGGCGGAGGCGGACACCGCACGGGGAAAAAGGGCGGTAATTGGGCAGAACTTGAACGCTTTACACAAAAGCATTATCCCACCGCCAAAATCGTAAATAAATGGGCAACCCAGGACTGTATGTCTTTAGACAACGTTCCGTATATCGGAAGATATTCGAAAAACACTCTCGATGTGTTCGTTGCCACCGGGTTCAATAAATGGGGAATGTCATCATCGATGGTTTCCGCATCGATACTTGCGGATATGGTTCAGGGGAAGGATAATGAATATTCAAAGGTTTTCTCGCCTTCAAGAAGTATCTTACGACCGCAGCTTGCAGTCAATGCATTTGAATCTGCGGCAGGGCTTTTAACACCGTCCGCGCCCCGTTGTCCTCATTTGGGCTGTGCTCTGAAATATAATCCCCACGAGCATTCCTGGGATTGCCCATGCCACGGCTCCCGCTTCGATGAAAAGGGAAGACTTTTGGATAACCCGGCCACGGATGATAAAAGTATGTAACTAATATACCGATATTTATAAAATTACCGCCATCGGCTTCCGATGGCGGTTTTGATATTATTTGCTTGATTGTTATTCAGCCTCGTAGACCTCAACTTCGTTAAGGAAGACGAACAGTCCGTTGGGCTTGAAGGTGAATTTTACATATCTGCCCGTTACACCCTCGGTTTCGGCGTGAGTCCAGTAGATGGCGCTTGCATCGGTGGAAATGGGGAGCGATGCTACGTCGGTAAAGGTTTCGCCGTCATTCGATACGGAAACGGTGGCGCTGTGAGGCGCGTTGATTCCCGCAGTACCGCCGTTACAGATGTGGGCGCGCAGGAAAGATATATCCGTTTCTTTGCCCAGATCAATTATCAGCCAGCCGATACCGTTTTCGGTGTTCAGCTCCTCGGGAGTGAGAGAGGCGCTGTTAAAGAATGAAAACCAGTTGTTATCGTATGTAAGGGTAGAGGTGTATTTTCCATCGGTAAGCTTTGCGGTGTAATTGCCGTATCCCGTTCCCAAAAGACCGGAAAGAGTATATTCTTTTCCGCCGGAAACTAATTTACCGATAGGCTCAACCTCGTCGGGCGTGCTTGTTTCGGGCTCGATTATCTCGGGAGCTGCCGCATCCTCAACGTATTTGAATAACCAGAAGCATTCGGTATGGAATTCCGTTCCTGCAGGAAGATTCTTTTTAACGGAGTTGGAGAACTTGGTGAAATAAAGCTTGTTGTCCGTGGTGTTCATATCCCAGTATGCAGTCTTGTAATCACCCTGACATTTATCCAGAGAATCCTCGTATGTGGTAACTCTTACGTCAAACTGATATCTGGGGTCGGCATATCCGTAAATTACCGCTCTTGTAGCCGCATTACCGGAATTGGAGGGTCCGGAATAATCCGCCGCGCCTACCTTAAGCGTCTGTATTGTTCTCAACAGCTTGCCGCTGTTATCATACATCTCGCACCACAAGCCGTATTTTTTGTTAATGGGCATCATACAGGTGTAAGAACGGCTGTGGGAAACGTCCTTAACGTATTTATAATCGCAATTCAGCTTTATCTGCGGACCGGTAAAGGTGTACTTTCTGGTCATTTCGCAGTAAACGTCATCGTCGGTATAAGACATATTTTTGTTGTTGTAATCGCCGATACTGTCGCTGTTGTCATCGGGGAACCAAAGTAGCTTGGTCTTTTCGATAACGTGGAGAGAATTTACGGTTACAGCCTTTCCTTTTTCAAGCTCAAGCTTTTCACCGGTTTCGGCGTTGTAGAAATCGATGGATAAAAAGGCTTCGTTTCCGTGGTTTCCGCCGGACCATACGTTAGTTCCCTTAGGTGTGGTGGGAATATGTACGTATTCAAAGTCAGTTGCACCCACAGCGAAGGTGTGAGTCTTTCCGTCGTTATCCACAAGGTTCCAGGACCAAAGGTTAAAGCAGCCCCAGGGCCTTTCTTCCAGCGTTATGGTCAGCTTACCCGCCTCGGTCTGACAACTCATAGCGTACTTGCTGTCGCTTACCTTAGTAACCGTGGTTTCATAAGACTTGATCTCATCGGGCGCGCCTGTTATTTCTGTTGTTTTGTAATCATTAAATCCCCAGTATTCGGGCATAGGTTCCTTTTCCTCCTCGGAAATTTCCTTGCTTTCGTTTTGCACCGATTCATCGTTGCTCGTTTCGTTTTCCGTGCAGGATACCAAAACTCCCAAACACATTAAAAACGCAAGAAACAACACGCATATTCTTTTAAAGCTCATAACAAACCTCTCTTTTGCGATATTTTCGTCTGCTTTTATTATAACAGAGGCATTTAGCTTTTGCAACATTAACTTTTCATTGAAAACGGTTGTACCCCGTGGTATAATAATGAAAAACGTTCCGTGGAGGAAACCCTATGAATTTTACCGAAATCGCCAAAACAAGGCAGTCCTGCAGAAAATACGATCCATCCCGCCCGGTGGAAACGGAAAAACTGGATGCGATCCTCGCTTCCGCCCGCCTTTCGCCTTCCGCATGCAACGGTCAGCCCTATCATATTACCGTTTGCAGGGGAGATGCCGCCTGCCGTGTGGCAAAGGCGGTTACGGGAATGGGAATGAACAAATTTGCCGCAGACGCACCCGTTATGCTGGTCATTTCCGAAAAGCCTTACGTGGCTTCCGCCGCTCTGGGTGCAAAGGTAAAGGGCAACGATTACCGTTCCATAGATATAGGCATACTCTCGGCGTATATCACCGCAGAAGCCGCAGATCAGGGCTTGGGAACCTGCATTCTCGGCTGGCTTGACGATATGAAAATACGGGAGATATGCGGTCTTGACAGCGCTGTCAGATTGGTTATCACCCTGGGATACCCCGCTGAGGACGATAAGCTCAGACCGAAAAAACGCAAAGATTTGGACGAACTCGTTCATTATGCAGAATAAAACCGAAAAAACTATTTACTTTTTTTACACAATGAGTTATAATAATTTGGATGTTGAAAAAATAAAACGCAAGGAGTATCAATTAAATGAAACTTTCCCCTCTTCAGACTGTAAGATATCAGTACAACCCCAAGCTCCCCGGTATGCTCAGAAACGGTATTTCCGAAATCTGCGTTAAAAACGGCGGCGCTACCGAAAGCGTTGCGGATCAGGAAAAAATAAAGGCTCTGTTCCCCAACACCTACGGCAAAAACGAGATCACCTTTGAAAAGGGCGTAAACACCTCCGAATCCAAAAAGCAGGTTGTCGGCGTTATCCTTTCCGGCGGACAGGCTCCCGGCGGACACAACGTTATCTGCGGTCTTTACGATGCTTTGAAGGCTACCAACAAAGAAAACGTTCTTTACGGCTTCAAGGGCGGCCCCAGCGGTCTGCTTGAAGACAGCTACGTTATCTTTGATGATGAATATATCAATCAGTACCGCAACACCGGCGGTTTCGATATTATCGGCTCCGGCAGAACCAAGCTTGAAACCGAAGAGCAGTTCGCAGTTGTTGCAGAAGTTTGCAAAAAGCATGGCGTTAACGCAGTAGTTATTATCGGCGGTGACGATTCCAACACCAACGCGGCTGTTCTGGCAGAATACTTTGCGTCCCACAACACCGGTATTCAGGTTATCGGATGCCCCAAGACTATCGACGGCGACCTTAAGAACGAGGATATCGAATGTTCCTTCGGCTTTGATACCGCTACCAAGACCTATTCCGAAATTATCGGTAATATCGAGCGTGACGCTAACTCCGCAAAGAAATATTGGCACTTCGTAAAGGTTATGGGACGTTCCGCTTCCCACGTAGCTCTTGAGTGCGCTCTTCAGACCCGTCCCAACATCTGCCTTGTAGGTGAAGAAGTTGCCGCAAAGAAGATGTCTATGGCTCAGATCGCAGATTATATCGCAGATTCCGTTGCGTACCGCGCTTCCAAGGGCTGGAACTTCGGTGTTGCTATCATTCCCGAAGGTATCGTTGAATTCGTTCCCGAATTCTCCGTTCTTATAGCAGAGATCAACGAGCTTCTCGCAGGCGAAAAGACCGAAGCGTTTAACGCTCTTCCCACCTGGGAAGCAAAGTATGCGTTTATCGAAAACGGTCTTACCAAGGAATCCATGGCTGTTTTCGCAATTCTTCCTACTTCCATTCAGCAACAGCTCTTCCTTGAGCGCGATCCTCACGGTAACGTTCAGGTTTCTCTTATCGAATCCGAAAAGCTGTTCTCCGCACTTGTAGCAGACAACCTTAAGGCTCGTAAGGCTGCAGGCACTTATAACGGCAAGTTCTCCGCACTTCACCACTTCTTGGGCTACGAAGGCCGTTGCGCATTCCCCTCTAACTTCGACGCAGACTACTGCTATTCTCTCGGCTACAACGCATTTATGCTTATCCAGTACGGCTATACCGGTTATCTTTCCAAGGTTTCCAACCTCAGCCGTCCCGCAGAGGAATGGGTTGCAGGCGGTATGCCCATCACCAAGATGATGAATATCGAGAGAAGACACGGCGCAGATAAGCCCGTTATCCGTAAGGCTCTCGTTGAGCTTGAGGGCGCTCCTTTCAAATTCTTCGCCGAAAACAGAGAAGAATGGTCCAAGGATACCTGCTTCGTATATCCCGGCGCTATCCAGTACTTTGGTCCTTCCGAGGTTTGCGATACCACTACCGTAACCCTTGCACTCGAACAGGCGTAAAATTTTATAAATAAATCACCCCAAGAAGCCTTGCGGCTTCTCGGGGACCCCGACAACAAAAACACCCCGAGAAGTAATTTCTCGGGGTGTTTGTATACTACTCAAAGCATATCGCGTATTTTTTGTTCTTCCGTAATTCGTTTTTGAAATCTTCGGGCATGTGTTTAACCTCTTTCTGCCAAAAGTTTTCTCCGAGAGAGCGCAGATCGCCTTTTTCAACGGGTTTTAAATAAGATACCAAAGGCGCGGAGTAGGAATAACCGCCTTCCGAATTAATTCGCTCGTATTCTTTGAAATGTTCGAAGCCTTTGTCGAAATATTCAAGCGCCTTTTCGAAATCTCCTCCGATGTGAGATTCGAAATCCGCCAAATGCATATAAATATTACCGATTGCCTGATGATAAGCACCGCATCTGCCGTCTTCGAATATCGTTTCATACATATTGAGTAACGCCAATTTGATTTTCTGTTTATATTCCGAAGAATTGAGCTCTGCTTTTGATGCAACAGCATCGGATATAGCAAATCGAAGCTCCATTAGAAGCGTCATTATTCGCTCCCCTTGATAACGCATCATTTCTTCACCCGCAGCTGCCGTGGGCAAAAGCATTTCCTTGCATATGATAATGGAATTCTGCGCTTCTGCCAACTCCTTTGCTTCCTTGTATTTGCCCATTCTGTAATATAAAAGAGCCAATTCTCGAATTGCCAATTCTCGGTCTTCGTGAGAAGGGTTTGATTTTAAAAGCTTTTCGAATGTGGTAATCGCCTCTTGCCAGTATGGATTTTGTGAATGATATCCTATATCGAAGCGTTCAATACCGGTTTCGTTGTCATGGTCAGATTTCAAGCCATATTTGTTAAATCCCCATCCGTGCAGTAAATGTGCAAGCCGCAGAAGTATTCTCGATTCGTTGGGAAATTCGTCAGCGGCGATACGCAACATCTCTATGCATTCTTCCACTTCCGGTGATAGACTTCCTTGATAACAGGTAACACCTTGGTTTTCCATAACCTTATCGGCTTTATCCAAAATGCTTTTTATCTTTTCTTCTCTGTCGGAATTGTATCCGAATAATTCGTCAATGGAAACGTGAAAATAATTTGCAATAGCGGGCAGCATTTCCATATCGGGGTACCCGCCGTTTGATTCCCAGCGTGAGATAGCTTGGGATGTTACTCCCAACGCTTCGGCAAGGTTTTCTTGTGTACGACCGTCGCGCTTGCGAAGTTCACGTATTTTTTGTCCTAAATTAAGCTGCATAAAAGCACCTCCAAAAGTTGTTATCACCGGTGTGGCTTTATTATAACAGATATTTTCACAAAAACAATTATCAATTACTTGTTACAAACTCAATGTATGCTTGGATTTTACGTTCAAAAATAACTCCGCCGAGGAACCTCGGCGGAGTTTTTAAAATGAGCTATTGTCCGATAAGCTTTAAATAATAGTTGCAATACGCGTCGCTGTTGGAGGTGGATGCGGTGGCAAAGAGAATGATATCGTCAACGCCTTCATTTTTTACCAGAGGTCGGATGTCGATATCGATATGTCTGGGATCGATAACGATTATCTTTCCGTAATGCTCGATAAGGAAGGGAACGAATCCGTTACCCGAAGATTCCTTGATAACGAGAACCACTTTGCTTTGGTCATTTTCGGGAACGACTATCTCTGCATAAGGCTGGTCACCGATAAGGAAGCAGGAATAGGTTTCTATATACGTATGCACGCAGGTATCGTACTGTCCTTTTATGTTTTTCTCGGCATCGTAATAAACCGTATAAGTGTGTTCCTTGCGGGGCATATACGCGTGCAAGGTGTCATAGAACGTATTTACGCGCTCATCCTGGGCATAGATGTTGGTAAGGCCGATAAATTCGGTAGTAAGTATACGGTCCTCAAAGGCGGAAAGGGGAGTAGGAGTAAGTCCGATGGATTTTGCGTATTCGCAGTAAGTATAATATGCGCCCAACTGTGTCCAGTGGAAATCGCTCTTGAAAAACAGATATTCTCCTCTGTGCTTTTCGAAGGTGCTTCTAAGGTTGATATAGTTCACGTCACCGTACATAACGGATGCCATATCGTCCAGCACCTTGCCTTGGTCATTAAGCATCGCCTGCACATACGGGTTTTTGATATTTATGGAATTTGCGGGATGGTTGATTACCGAAATACGTACGTCGGGGAAAATTTCGGTGTATTTTACGTATGCATCCGCATATCTTTGGGAAACTCGCTTGTTAAAATATGCTTGAGAATATGCCGCGCCGTCATACAGCAGATAGCCGGAAGCAATAAACTCCGCATCTCCTGCGTCGGTATATATCTCCTCGGGCACAGAAGATTCCTCGGGCTCCGAAATTTCTTCAGGCTCCGAAATTTCTTCAGGCTCCGATACTTCTACGGGTTTTGAGGTTTCATCCGGCTTTGATTGCTCGGGCTCTGCTTGGGAAACGGTTTGGGAAATTTCCGTTACGGATTCTTCGCTTATTTCATTTGAATTTTCGCTGTTTTCCGTGCTTGCTTCAAAAAAGCTGCTTTCGGTTTGCATATTGCTTTCATCACTTTCGTCTGTTGTTATGCTGTTTTCCGGAACGGCGCTTTCATTTTTGCTGACGGAAGCATCGGATATTTCGTTTGCCGAATTTTGAACGCATCCGAAAAGCACCGCAAAAGTAAATATTGATAAAAATAAAAACAACAAGCACTTTTTCATATTTTTACTCCTCACATTCAAGGATTTGAGTACCGACAGTTTACCATAGTTTTTTTATGTTGTCAATGCACAGCGCAAGCGGCGGGAGATGCTGAGGTCCGTTTTACTTGTAAAGAACTTACGCCGCTCTTTGATAACGTGAAAACAATTATAAAACGAGTCTTTTTAGTTACAAAATTAATTAACTTTTGTTTTTTATGTGTTTTTTACCGCAAAAAGTAAAAAAATTCGACATTTTGTGTTGAAACTCGTTTAAGGTTGTGTTAATATATTTTTGTAATATTTTACCTTTCTGACGGAGAGGGTAAATTCTTACGGCATTTCCAAATAAACGGGCGCATCTACCCGAGTTTAAAAGGAGAAAGTGTTTAATGAACAACAAAAACAACCGCAAAGGCTTTACTATCGTTGAGCTCGTAATCGTAATTGCTGTTATCGCGATCCTCGCGGCGGTGCTTATTCCTACCTTCGGTAATCTTATCGAAAAGGCAAACAATACCAAGCTTCTTCAGCAGCTCGAAAATGAGTATACCGAGTATACTGTTACCGTTGACGCAGCCGCTATTAAAGAAGATATTATTGTCAAGCTTGGCGATAACTACTACGCAATTGATAACGGCGTACCTGTAACCACAGACGGTATCGTTACTGAACAGACTGCTCCTTCTGCCGGCACAGGCTATTGGGATGGCGACAGCAATGTGTGGGAAGCTAACACCGCAACCGGCGAAGAGACCAGTACCGACGAAGAGCCCACCGCTTAATCCATTACTTAAGTTAAAAATCAAAGAAACACCACGCACCCATCTGGTGTTGTGGTGTTTCTTAATTAAACCCCCTTTAAAATCAATATGAAAGGAGTACTGCTGTATGGTAAAGAGATTCAAAGACCGCCGCGGAGCCACCCTTGCGGAAATTATGGTCGCTGTTGCACTCGTGTCCGTTATGATCGTTATGGCGGTCTCCTTTGCACAGCTTATGACACAGCGCACACAAGCAAACGCCGCCAACGATGCCGTCTTACAGGACAGGCAAAAGACAGAAAGCGTTTTAGAATCTTGGGTGGATATTCTTGTATCCCAAGGCGCTGTGTTTTTCGTTGATGAGGAAGATTCAGGTCTTCTCATCGCAACGGCAGGGGAAGAGAAATATACTCTGCGGTTTACCTCCGAACACGTTATCGCCGCTCTTCCCGATAACGGAGAGATAAGTCTGTACACAGAAACCGTAACCGAAATTGAATTTGACCTTATGACAAACGGCAATGATTTTTTGCTGTTTTGCACCGTAACGAGTGAAAACGATTACGTTGGCGAAGAATTATCCTGCACCTTTTGCGTAAATCCCCGTGTGGGTGAAACGGTAGGTGGATAATGCAGAAATTCATAAAGTTTTTACAAAGCAGAAAAGGTGTTTCCGTTACAGAGGTCGTGGTCGCTATGGCGGTGGTAGTGCTCATTACCGGCGCTGCCATAAGCGTGCTTGCCGCCTCTGTAAAGGCAGATGCAAAATATATTACCAAATCCGCCGCCCTTGAAGGATGCGAAACGGCTGTGGAATGTATCCGCTTTGCCGGTGATGCGGATACGCTTAAACAAGCTCTTGCCAAGGCGGGTTTTGATATCCCCGAAAATGGCGAGGAGAATGTTTTTACTCTGTCCGTGGGCGACGAAACCGTAAAGGTCGCCGTTATTGCGGGTGGAGAAACCGAAACAGAAAATTACGTCGTATATTACAATGACGAAGAGATATATGAAACACGCAAGAATTAATTTCAAATACTTAAAGCGCAAGGCTTCGGACCGCAAGGGTCTTGGAATGGAGCTTGCTTTGTTGGTGCTGTTGGTGGTCTTTGCCTGCAGTACCCTTTTGGTTACTTCCGCTCTCATAGGCAAGGGGAATATTCGGCAAAAAGAGCTTGCGCTTACCACCCGCATTGCCCTTGACCGAATGGCAGAAGAATATATTGCCGCAAATCCCGATGACTTGGAATTCACCGTAGAGGACGAAAACGGAAATACGCTTACCGTTTCTCACAGCGGCGGCATAATTACGGAGTGGAAATACAACTGATAACCGATTATTTAAAAATCAACCTAAACGGAAGCGAGATTAGCCAGATGTTCGAAAATATTCGCGGAAATAAAAATAATACTCGGGGAGCGGTCGTTTCTTTAGATTCCCTTTCCGAAACCGTAAAGTTCGGCTTTATATCCCAAGAAGGAAAAGTACTTTCCACGGTTTCTTCCGATTACACTCCCCGCACTTTTGATCAGGAATTTTATAATGACCTTGCAGGTGTACTTAAACAGCAAACGAAAACATCGGGCGCGGACCTGCAGAAAGCATCTCTTGTCCTGCCGGATCAACTGTTTTTGCTGGATATGGTCAGCGTACCCGTTATCCACCGCAAGGCTATGCAGAACTCTTTGAACCTTGCTATCGAAAATATATACGGCAACACGGGCGATCTTAACCTTAAAACGTTCGCAATAAGACAGACGAAGCAGACGGCAACCTACGGTCTTGTGGGTATCCGCCGTGATCTGCTTGGCGAGGTGCGCAGAGTCTTTTCCGAAAACGGCGTAGCGGTGGGCGAAGTTACCTTCGCTTCAAACGCTATGGTAAACGGCGCTATGGCTTTAAACGGAAAGATACGCAACGGAAGCTTCCTTTTGCTGGATATAAAAGAAAACTACTCCCGATTTGCATTCGTCGTTCGTGGATGCACTATGGGTTATTACGATCTTCCCTTCGGTTACGGAATGTTATATGAATCCCGTGTGGCGGCAGAGGATACTTTGTTTGACTACCGCGCAGGTAGGCTTTTGGTGCTTAACGCAAAGGAACGTGCCCTCGCAAAACAGCTAACCGTAGACGGAAATTCTTCTCAACAGAGCGACTCGGTGTATAACTCTGCGGATGAATTGGGCAGGGCAGGCAGAAAGCTGCCTAAGTTTATGCTTCGTCCCACGCCTCAATCCAAAGACGAGTACGTTTACGAAAATTTCCGTATCTTCGTTAAATGGGCGCTGGAGCTTATTGCGGGCAACAGCGAAATAGTTTCCCTTGCAAAAACAGATACCGTCTATGTAAATATGCCCGATGCATACAGAGGCGTGCTTGAAGCGGTCAATAAATCAAAGGATGAGCACGGCGTTATCTTTGCGCCCCTTCTTACGGAAGGAACAGATCCCGTTTTGGCGGAAAACCTTGAATTATACGGTGCTTTCTTCCTTAACCGCTTTAACGGAGCAAATACGTTCTGATCAATTTACAGGAGATATTAATGGATTTTTATATCCTTGTTTGCGTCTATATTCTTTCCGGACTTCTGGGCTTGTGTGTGGGTAGTTTTTTAAACGTTGTTATTTACCGCCTGCCCGAAGGAATGAGCCTTGCTCATCCCGGCTCTCATTGTACTGCTTGCAATTACAGCCTGAAGTGGTACGATAACATTCCCGTGCTGTCCCGGCTTATACTGGGCGGAAAATGCCGTAAGTGCCGCGCGCCTATCTCCGTGCGGTATACCGTGGTGGAGTTGGCAAATATGGTGCTGTGGCTGCTGTCCGTGGCGTTGTTTTGGCAAAAAGAACCGATATATGCGGTTATTTCCGCAGTAGTCTGCTCTGTGCTCATCTGTGTTTTCTACATAGATCTGGAGCATATGCTTATCTACAACCGCTTCGTCGTGATGGTTGCCGCCGCAGGCGCCATCGCTATGTTTTGTGATTCATACACCCGTCCCATTGACCATATTATCGGTGCGTTGGCGGGTGGCGGTGTGTTCGTATTGCTGTATTTCGGAGCTATCGCCCTTCTCAAACGGGAAGGCGTGGGCTTCGGCGACGTAAAGCTTGTCGCCGCCGCAGGTCTGCTTTTGGGCTGGCAAAAGCTTATTTTGGCTATTCTTATCGGCTCCGTGGCGGGCAGTATTGTGATGGTGATCCTCAACCGTGTCAAAAAGCGGGACAGGACCACCGAATACCCCTTCGGGCCTTTTATCGTGGGCGGAATTCTCGTTGCTATGCTGGCAGGCGAGCATATCCTGAATTGGTATGTGGGACTTTTGATGGGATGATTGTTAATCTTTTGAAATGGAGGCTTTGCAGTGCGGAAATATAAATATACAGCAGTTAATCTGCAAAAGCAAAAGATCAAAGGCACGTTTATCGCCAATGATGAAAATGATCTCGCGGCACAGCTTGCAAAGCAGAGTTTATTTCTTATCTCCTGCAAGGCATACGATAACGATACTCCCACGGCTTCTTTCTTTTCGCTGTCTGTGGGTTCCAAGGTATCCTTGGCGGAGCTTACAACCTTTTGCCGTCAGTTTTCTATTATGCAGAATGCGGGTATACCTATTCTGGATTGTCTTGATATCCTGCGTAATCAGGCCTATTCTTCATATTTCCGCAAGCTTTTGCAGGTGGTGTATGAGGACGTAAAAAGCGGTCTGCTTCTTTCTGCTGCGCTGGATAAACATAAAAAAGTATTTCCCCACTTTTTCCGCAGTATGGTGCGGGTAGGGGAGTTGAGCGGTAAATTCGAGCTTGTTTTTTCTTCTCTTGCCGATTATTACGAAAGTGACCGTGCCATAAAGAACAAGGTGAGGGGCGCTTTATCTTATCCTGTAATGCTTTTGACTATGACTGTGGGGATCGTGCTTCTTATGATGCTTTGGGTTATCCCCACGTTCCGCGAAGCTATGATACGGATGAATGTGGAAATTACCGGTCTTACCAAGGCAGTGTACGATATGTCCGATTTTATGCTGAATTATTGGCAGATTATCCTTGCCGCTATCGTTACCGCCGTGCTTATTCTCGTTTTTATCGGCCGTACCAAATCGGGTGCATTTTTCTATGATAAATTGGTAATGCATATCCCCCTTGTCAGGACTGTTCAGCGTAA
This sequence comes from Eubacteriales bacterium, assembly GCA_045595165.1. GTDB lineage: Bacteria > Bacillota > Clostridia > Oscillospirales > CAG-382 > SFLA01. The sequence goes on along the minus strand of JAZNZY010000034.1, from coordinate 21,387 downwards.
TCTGTTCACCGCCCGTTTTGCCCGCGCGTTCGGTCTGCTTCTTGCCGGCGGTATGGATCTTAACAACGCTATGGATGCGGTAGAGGTTATCATAAGCAACCGCTATCTTAAACAGAAATTTCACGAAGCAGCATTTCAGGTGCGTCAGGGTATGTCCCTCACCGTTGCCTTCGAAACGTATAAATTGTTCCCTCAGATGATGCTTCAAATGGTTACCATAGGTGAACGAACCGGCAATCTTGATGATGCGTTACTGCGCTCCTGCGTGTTTTTTGATAATCAGGTAGAAACCTCTCTCAATTCGCTTACTTCAAAACTGCAACCCATTATGCTTGTTATAATGGGAGTAGTGGTCGGTACGCTGTTTATATCCGTATACTCTCCCATGCTTACCATTATGACAAATCTGAAATACTGATATTCCTTTCCGAAGCGGGTGTATATATGAATACCAATTACGAGCTTTTACAATTTTATATATACAAGCACCTTGTCCGCCGTAAAGAAGCTGACGGTATTCTTGCGGAATGTAAACGGCTTAATATTTCCGTGCGGGACTATTTGCTTGCCAAGGAGATCATAACCGAAACCTCTGAATTAGAGGCTTTGGGCGAATACTACTGTATGCCCTCCGCCGAGATCGATATGCTTGATATTGACAAGTCCTTGTTCGATCTGTTTACGTATGATTTTCTCAAAAAGCACAAGATCATTCCCATAAGCTACGATAAAAACGGAGTTTTGCTGGTAGCAACCGGTAAACCACTCAACTGCCATACCCGTTCGGCGTTGGCGGTCCGCTTCAGCGGCAAAATCGAATACGTATTGGTCCCTCCGATGCAGATCGATCGATATGTGGATTCAATTTCTGCGGTGGTTTCTACCACCTCTGCGCTGGAGGACCTTAACAGCGAAAAATCCGATCAGCTTGCCGCATCCCGTCTTGGGGAGAACTCCTCCGCCCCTCAGGAGGACGATGTTATAAATAACCCTGCGGTTCGTTTTGTGGATTCTATCATAAAAGAAGCAATTCCGTACCGTGCCAGCGACATTCATATCGAGCCTTTTGAAAAGGTTGTCCGCGTTCGCTACCGTATCGACGGAGATCTTCAACAGCGTGCGGAGTTTCCCATAGAAGCGTATTCTTCCATTTGTGCCCGTCTTAAAATTCTGGCGAATATGAATATCGCAGAGCGCAGAGTTCCGCAGGACGGCCGTATCAATATGACGGTAAGCGGCAATGAATTCGATCTCCGCGTATCCACACTGCCCACTGTTTTCGGCGAGAAATTCGTTATAAGAGTTCTGGATAAAACCTCTTTCCAGTTCACCCGTGCCGATCTGGGCTTCACAGAGGCGGAGAACGTGGTGGTAGATAAAATGCTTGCCAAGCCCCACGGTATAATTTTGCTTACGGGTCCTACCGGTTGCGGTAAATCGACCACTTTGTACTCCTTCCTTAAGGAGGTTAACGATTCTACAGTCAATATCGTTACGGTAGAGGACCCCGTTGAGTATACTATGCAGGGTGTCAACCAGACGCAGGTAAACACAAAGGCGAATATGACCTTTGCAACTGCCCTCCGTTCTATATTGCGTCAGGATCCGGATATCATTATGATCGGAGAGATACGCGATGAAGAAACCGCGGAAATCGCCGTCCGTTCCGCCATTACGGGACATCTGGTTTTCAGCACTCTGCATACCAACGATGCTCCCGGTGCCATCGTCCGTTTGGAGGATATGGGCGTGCCGAATTATCTTGTGGCGGATGCTCTCGTCGGAGTTATCGCCCAACGTCTGGTAAAACGCTTGTGCCCCGTCTGCAAAAAGAAAGGACGTACCACCGCCAAGGAAATGGAAATTCTGGGAATTAACGAGCCCATAAGTATAGCAAGACCGCAAGGATGCCAATTCTGCAATAATACCGGTTATAAGGGACGAATTGCGGTTCACGAGCTTATGTATATGAACGAAAACGTAAAAACTGCGGTTTTGATGGAAAATAATCTGGAAAAACTGCGTAAGATCTGTATTGATAACGGTATGGATACTTTGTGGAATTCGTGTCGAAATCTGGTTTTCAACGGTGTGACCGATATTCGGGAACTTATGACGTTAAACGCAGAGTGATTTTATAAGCATTCCCAAATAAACAAACTAAAATAGGTGAAACAAAATGAGTTCTTATTTTCCGATATTTTTGTTGCTTTTCATTATATTCATAACAAAAAGAAACGAAAAAGCGGTTTTAAAAAGTATTATAAACAAAAGAAAAAAGGAGGATACGCAAATGTATGAATTAGCGCAAAGCTTTGTAGGAAAAGAGTGTATAATTTACACCTTCAATTCCCAGATCACCGGTGTTTTGAAGCAGGTGAACGAGGGCGGTATATTGATCGAAAAATCGGGCACCTTGGAAGCTGTCAATTTTGATTTTATCGTGCGGATAAGAGAATATCCCAGAAACAAAAACGGAAAGAGAAAAGCGGTAGTGCTTGATTAACGGGCATTATCGTTTACGGCACATCATTGATCAAAACCAAAAATTTAACGGAGGCACTGTAAATGTCCCTTAAGTTAATCAGACCTTCATTTGCTTATGCGGATCAGGTTATGCAATATAAAGAAGCTATGATTTTAAACCGCGATAGCTTTGACGGATGCGCAGGACTTGAAGAGGTCGGCTCGTTTGAAGAGTGGCTGGATTTCGATACCAGATTAAAAAAGAAGGGCTATGTACCGTCAGAGGTTTTTCTGGCAATCAGAACCGAAGATGATAAGGTCGTGGGCATTATCGATTATCGCCGTCCGTTAACCCCGTTTTTACTTGAGTACGGCGGTAATATCGGCTACAGCATTTTACCGAGCGAACGTCAAAAAGGATACGCTACGGAAATGCTCGGTCTTTTACTGCCAATATGCAAAGAATACGGAGAAGAAAAGGTACTTCTCACTTGCGATAAAAATAATGTTGCTTCAAAACGCACCATAATAAAAAACGGAGGCGTATTGGAAAACGAAATTTCGGGCGAACACGGTATCATCGAGCGGTACTGGATAAAGCTGTAATCAATCTGTTGCGAGGGGATGAATTGAAATGAAACCGTCTGTATTGATCACGGGCGCATACGGCGGTATGGGATACGCCACGGCGAAGTCGCTGGTGAAAAACGGCTTCCGCGTTTTTGCACTGGACAAAGCCGTCGGAGAAACCGAAGAAAATATTATACCCATAGAGGCGGATATCACCGATGAAAACAGCGTTTTAAACGCATTCCGTATTGTCTGCAGGCAGACGGAGGAGCTGTTTGCCATTATCCATTTTGCGGGGATATATATGTTGGATTCCTTGGTGGAAATGGATCTGACCGCCTTTGAAAAAATCTTCAAGATCAACCTTGGCGGCGTGTTTTTGGTAAACAAGTGCTTTCTTCCGCTTCTTAAAAACGGCTCCCGCATCCTGATCACTACCAGCGAGCTTGCCCCGCTCGATCCCCTTCCTTTTACCGGCATATACGCAGTTACCAAGAGTGCACTGGATAAGTATGCGTATTCCCTTAGGATGGAACTGCAGTTAAAGGACATAAAGGTAAGCGTACTTCGCGCAGGGGCGGTGTCCACGGGTATGCTGGGCGTTTCCACCGATGCTTTGGACCGTTTCTGCAAAAACACCTCTCTTTATTCCTGCAACGCCAAACGGTTTAAAGGAATTGTGGACCGTGTAGAGGCAAGAAGCGTGGACCCCTCCCGCATTGCGGATAAGGTGAAGAAGATCCTCGGCAAGCGTAACCCCCGTTTTGCATATAGCATCAACCGCAATCCGCTGCTGATTATGTTAAACGCTTTGCCAAAGCGAACACAGCTTTGGATAATAAAACTGATACTTAAAACCTGATGAATCGGACGAAAAACAATGACAGAAAACGAAAACACCCGGGATAAGCTTTTGCATATAAAAACAAGCGGCAGGGACGATACGAATTCCGATAATTACCGTTACCCCTACGAGCCCACGCCATACAGCGTTTTGGAGCGTTTGGCAAACTGCGGTCTTATCCGCAAGGGAGATGTGGTTTTGGATTACGGCTGCGGAAAAGGGCGGGTGTCCTTTTTCCTTTCTTACCGGACGAAATCCAAAACAATAGGTATCGAATATGACGAGCGAATTTATAACCGCGCTGTGGAAAATCAAAAGACAGCGCGTGTAAAAGCGGACTTTGTCTGTGGGCGGGCAGAAGAATTTGAAGTCCCGTGTGAAGTTAACAGATGCTATTTCTTCAACCCTTTTTCCGTGGAGATTTTGCAATCTGTTATGGCAAAAATACTTGAATCTTATTACGCAAATCCCAGAGAAATGTTTTTGTTTTTCTATTTTCCGTCGGACGAATATATGTGCTATCTCGCCGCGGTGGATGAATTGGATTTTTACGATGAGATAGACTGTACCGATCTTTTTGATGGCAACGACAGCAGGGAACGAATAATGATCTTCCGCCTGCCGATAATGTGAATAAGAAAAAGAAAGGAAAACTAAAATGATAACATTTGAGAAGTTCAAACAACTGATGTCCTTCGAAACAGAAGGAATGTACTGCGTTGAAATTGCTTTTTCGGTAAAGAAGCGCGAAAAATTCAGTTCTTGCTGGATGGGCAAAATGCCCGAAGAAAAGTCAAAAGCAGATCTATATTGGTTCGGACTTACCGAGGACGGCAACAATGCATTTGAATACTGCACCTTTGAAGAGTTTGTGTCTGCAAAAGTGTTTGACGGAAGATCACTTTTTGAAATTTGGGATGAAGTTACCATATCGGAAATCAACGGTTGTGATCCCGAGGAGCAATTTTTGATTTATATTTGAAAAAAGAATAATTAAACAACACAAAATTTAAGGAGATAAAATTATGAGCAGCTTTGAAAACCTCAGAATTGTAGACAATTTTTATCAGACCTCCCTTTATTTCCCTATGCCCACCGTTATAATCAGCACCCTTTGCGAGGACGGAACCACGACCCTCGGCCCGTATTCTCTCGTTCAGCCCTATTACGTTGCAGGTAAGGATTACTATGCAATGCTTTTGTGCTGCCGTAATTCCTCCAACACCGCCCAGAATATACTTCGAAACGGCAAATGCACCCTTAATTTTATTGATGATAAGCCCTCTTCTTTCAAGGAAGCGGTCAAGCTTTCCTGGCCCGGCGATAAGCCCTCGGATAAGATGCCCAAATGCAAATTCAAACTGGAAAAGAGTATGATCGAAGAAGAAACCGGCGAAAAAAGACCTATGGTGCTTACAGATGCCATTCAGGCAATCGAATGTACCTGGATGCGCGAGCTGGACGGCGCTGATAAAGACGTGCCGGGTGAATTGAACGGATACGAAGGACCGTATCACGATTTCAACGGTATCACCAGCAAGTTCGGTGCTCACTTTATTCTCCGTGTGGATAAGATCTTGATGAAAAAGAAATATTCGGATGCTATTATCAACGGCGTGCGGGCAAAGGATTTTCCGCCCCTTCCCGTTGACTACGGCTACCGCGATTCCAAAAACTTCTGGTTCCACAGAAAAACGAAGATGAGAGCCGAGCTTTTGCAAATGAGAAAGGCATCCCTTGAATCCGTTCGCTATGCCGCAGACCGTGCCGACGATAAGGTTAAATTTACCGATGAAGCTCTGCAAACCGTTCTCGGCGTTCCCAGAGTGTTCCTGCCTCTCGTGCTTAAGGGATGCGTGGATTGGGCAAAGGAAAACGGCGTAGACCTTATCACCGCCGAGCATATGCAGATCATAAACGATAAGCGCGCAAAGGAAAAGAATAAAAAATAATAAAAAGTCTGTCCTTTATTGGACAGACTTTCTTGCTTTATCGGGGTCCCCAAAAATCCGTAGGATTTTAGGGGTGTTTTTATTCGGAGTCCCCAAAAATCCGCAGGATTTTAGGGGTGTTTTTATTCGGGGTCCCCGAGAAGCCGTCAGGCTTCTTGGGGTGATTTTTATTTGCTTGTTTCTTCGATAAACATTTCGATCTGGTCGGTAATGGTCTTTAAACTTTCTCTCCAGAATTCGGGGCGGGTAAGGTCTATTCCCGCAATGGCGGCTACGTTTTCTACCGTATCAACCGTGGTGGCACAGAGCAACTCGCGGTATTTGGGAAGGAATGAATCACCCTCTTCAAGATATTTTGCGTAAAGTCCGCGGGAGAAAAGTCCGCCGAACGCATAGGGAAAGTTATAATAGCTCAGCCCTGCGCTGTAGTAGTGGCTCTTACAGCACCACATATAAGGATGGAGATAATCGGGATCAAGTCCGTCGCCGTAGGCTTCCTTTTGGGCGTTTATCATTATCTTTTCAAGCTCATCCGCATAAAGGAAGGTGTCCTTTCTGCGGCGGATAACCTCGTCCTCAAACAGGAAACGGGAATAAATATCAACGATGATCTGGGTCGAATCCTGAATCTGGCTTTCGATAAGCTGTATCTTTTCTTCGCCTTCGGCTTTGCTGATAGCATCGTTAACTATAATAAGCTCGTTAAAGTTGGATGCGGTTTCGGCAACGGGCATAGTGTAGCCGGTATTAAGGGGACGGTGGCACTGTATCTGCTGTCCGTGGTATGCGTGGCCCAGCTCGTGAGCGAGAGTTACCACCGAACCAAAGCTGCCGGAAAAGTTTGTGAGAATTCTGCTCTGTCCCACAAAGGGAAGGTTGGAGCAGAAAGCACCGCCTACCTTGCCTGCGCGGGGATAAAAATCGATCCATTCTTCCTTAAAGGCTCTATCTACCATTTCCGCAAGATCGGGCGCAAAGGATGAAAAATGCTCTACCAGATATTGGTGGGCGCCCTCTGCGGTAAAGTTTTCACTGCCTGCCTTGCCCATAGGAGCCAGTATTTCATACCAGGGAAGTCCGTTTTCGTATCCCAGAAGTTTTGCCTTGTGGCGCAGATATTTTCTGAAAGCGGGCATCGCTTCACGCATTGCTTCAAGCATTGCGTCAAGGGTGGCTTTCTTCATGCGGGATCTATCCAAGGTCATAGCAAGAGGATCTTCGTATCCGCGAAGCTCCGCTTCCAGGTTTACCTGGGCTTTTATGCTGTTAAGAGCGAAAGCGATAGAATCCTTTATCTTGTCGTAGCAGGCAAGCTCCGCTTCAAAGGCAGATTTTCTCACTGCCCCATCCTCGCTGTCCGCAAGTCCGCGGATAAAGGGAAGGGAGGTGGTTTCGCCGTTGTACTCCACTTTAACCTTCGAGATAAGGTAAGAGTATAGGTCGCCCCAGGCTCTGCCGCCGGATATGTTCATTTTGGCAAAAAGCGCTTCCGCTTCGTCGCTCATCATATGTGACATATCGTTTTTGATCTCTTCAAAATAGAATTTGTACTGTGAAAGGACTTCATCGGATTCGATCACGCTTTCCAAGTTTTCAAGAGTTCCTGCGAATTTTTCGAACTTCACGTTGTCCTCTGTGGTAGAAGCGAGCATAGTGGATATCTTGGTTTGATAAGGTGCGCCCTGCGCATCGGAACTGTCGGCAGAGCGGCGAAGACTGAAATATCCCGCTAGACTGCGCACCAGAACCCTAAGCTCTTCATTAACCTCAATAACACGTCGAAGAGATGCGGCGGCATTGTTTACATCAAGGGCTTCCACTGCTTTGCTGCGAAGGCTTAAAAGCTCTTCAAAACGCTTCATATCAGTTTCAAGCTTGGGATCGTCAATTCCGCGGTAAAGTACATCAAGGGACCAGTTGTTATACATATCGGTTTGCTCCTTCTTGTCGGGTGAATTTTTTATTTAGGTATATTATATCATAAGTAAAATGCTTGCATCGCAAGACTTTCTGCATACATTATATCATCAATTGCAGGTGTTTTCAAGAGCGTGCTTGTAAACGAAATTTTAATATGGTATAATAAAATATAAACCGCAGATAAGAGGTCGAGAAATGGAAAAAGGACGCATTATATTTTTAAACGGCGTAACCAGCGCCGGAAAAACTTCTGTTGTCAAAGCTTTTCAGGAGCGCGCTGATGAGTTTTACTATGCTTTAAGCAACGATATGTTTCAAGAAACGATAGGGCTCAAGTACCTGCGTCAGGATTACTGGAAGCATATTTGCGATGCGGTTATTATGCTGTACCACACCGCAAAGTTGTTTTCGGATATGGGTAAAAACGTGCTTATAGACGGAATGTTGCTTGAACTGGAAGAAATAACTCCTCATTACCGCCAAATGCGGGAAATATTAAAATATAATCCCCTTGATATAGTTGAGGTATATTGTCCCCTGGATATATGCAAACAAAGAAACATTGCCAGAGGCGACAGGTACGAAACACAATCCGAAGAACAAGCCGCGTTGATGGCTGAAAATATCGAATATAAGCTCAGCGTAGATACAAGCTTGCACAGCTCGGAGGAGTGTGCGGATATGATTATTAAAAAACTGCTTGGATAAAAATATGACAAAACGAGAATTTCTACAACATTGCTTTAATACTTACGGCACCGAAGCCGATTACCCATTTAACGAAGATTTTGAAACTGCGGTGCTTCGGCATGTAGATAATCGCAAATGGTATGCAATCGTAATGAAGGTTTCCCGCCGTAAGTTCGGCATAGAAAGCGACGAAAAGATCGACGTGGTGAATATCAAGCTTCCCTTTGTGCTGTTGGGGTCTTATGATCCGGAGGACGGCGTATATCCCGCGTACCATATGAACAAAAACCATTGGGTTTCCGCACTTCTTCCCGATATATCCGATGATCTGTTAAAGTATCTGGTAAATATCAGCTTTGATATAACCAAATCCAATTTGAAGAAGGTTAAATAAATGTCAACTACAAATAAAATCGGCGTCCTTGGCGCCGGCACTTGGGGTATTGCCCTTGCAAGAATGTTGTGCAACGCAGGAAACGCCGTAACCGTTTGGTCGGCTATCGAAAAAGAGATCGACAATCTTTCAAAAAACGGAAAGCATCCGAATTTTCCGGATATAGATTTGCCAAGGAGAATTACATACACAAAGGATATCCGCAAGGCTTGCGAAGAGAAGGATATATTAGTGTTCGCCGTACCGTCGCCGTTTGTAAGGGCAACGGTGAGGAAAGCCGCGCCCTTTATAGAGGACGGGCAGATAATCGTCGATGTCGCGAAAGGAATTGAAGCGGAGACCCTTTATACGATGACGGAGATCATCGCAGATGAATTGAAAAATCCCACGGTAAAGCTGGTTGCTCTTTCGGGCCCGACTCACGCGGAGGAAGTAATAAAAGATCTTCCCACCGCTATCGTGTCGGCAGGCAAAGATCCCGAGGCTGCATCGGCGGTTCAAAGGGTGTTTACTACGGGCTGTATGCGCGTATATACCAACGATGACGTTCTCGGAGTCGAACTGTGCGGCGCTTTGAAAAATATAATAGCGCTGGCTTGTGGCGTTGCAACGGGGCTCGGCTGCGGAGATAATGCAAAAGCTGCGCTTATTACCCGCGGAATTGCCGAGATTTCCCGTCTGGGTATGGCTATGGGGTGCCGTGAGCAGACCTTCGGCGGCTTGGCAGGTATCGGAGATCTTATCGTTACCGCCACCAGTATGCACAGCCGTAATAACCGTTGCGGTGTGCTGATAGGGCAGGGTGTTGCTGTGGAAGAAGCCGTTAAGCGGGTCGGAATGGTGGTCGAGGGCATCAACGCTTTGCCTGCGGCTATGAGGCTGGCAAAAAAATACGGCGTGGAAATGCCTATCGTCGAAGCAGTCGATGCAGTTGTAAACGGCAATGCAGACGTTTCTGCGGCGATCCACGCGTTTATGTCAAGGGAACTGAAATCCGAGCTCAGCGGCACGGCGTTCAATCACATTTGATTATGAATAAGTACCTTAAAAATCTGAATAAAATCGAGTTCGTTGTAACCTACGCCTGTACCGGGCGGTGCAAGCACTGCTCCGAGGGTGAACACTTTTCTTGCGGTGTGCGTATCGATCCCCAAATTGCCGCAGATGCGGTGCGTAAGATCGCAACGGAATACGATATCAAAACAGTGCTTGCCTTCGGCGGCGAGCCGCTTTTGTACACGGATGCGGTCTATGCCATTATTTCTGCCGCCAAAGAACTGAATATCCACAAACGGCAGATCATAACCAACGGTTATTTTTCGAAAGATACCGCAAAAATTCACGAGGTAGCAAAACGCCTTGCCGAATGCGGCGTGAACGATCTGCTTTTGTCGGTGGATGCTTTTCATCAGGAAACGATACCGCTTGATACTGTGAAACAGTTTGCCGCAGCAGCAATTAAGTGCGGCGTCCCCGTACGCCTTCAGCCTGCGTGGCTGTTAAGCAAGACGGATGATAACCCGTACAACGTAAAAACGAGAGAGATTCTCGGCAATTTTGCCGATATGGAAATCTCCGAAAACGATGGGAACGTTATTTTCCCCGAAGGAAACGCGCTTAAATATCTTGCGGAGTATTTTAAGGACACCCTTCCCGAAAATCCGTATGCAGAAGACCCCCGCGATGTGCGCTGTGTGTCTTTCGAACCAAACGGAAACGTTCTCGGCGGAAACGTGTACGATTGCGATATTATGGAGATTATAAAGAATTACGCTCCGTAATTCAACAAACAAGAATTTAATGGAGAATGAGTTATGAAAATCTACGATATTTCCCAAGAGGTTTTTAGTTGCCAAGTGTATCCCGGTGATCCGATGCCGGAGAAAAAGGTACTTAAATCAATGGATACAGGCGAAATATATAATTTGACGGCATTAAATATGTGCGCTCACAACGGAACGCATATAGATGCGCCGCGTCATTTTATAAAAGACGGTAAAACCGTAGATGAGATGTGCTTAGATACCTTTGTGGGAATGGCTTACGTTGCGGAGCATCGTGGGGTTGTTACCGACAATGATGCTTGGGGAATAATCGAAAAAGCAAAAATGCAGAATATGGAAGCGGCAAAAAGGATTTTGTTAAAAGGAGATGTAGAGGTATCGTTAGATGCCGCAAAGGTGTTTGCAGCTTCAAATATATTACTTTTGGGAAACGAGCCTCAGTCAGTCGGACCGCAAAATGCGACAATGGCGGTGCATCTCGCACTGTTGTCGGTGGGCGTCGTTTTGCTTGAGGGGATCCGTTTGTCGGCGGTTTCGGAAGGCGTTTATTTTTTGAATGCAGTTCCTCTGAATCTGGCAGGCGCAGACGGTTCGCCCTGCAGAGCCGTATTGATAGATTTCAATTAACCGAGAAACTCAAATGATTGATTACTTAGAAACATCCCGCCTCATACTCCGCCCGTGGTGCGAGGGTGATGCGGAAGACCTATTGCGGCTTCGGTAAGGCGCCCGAAACGGTGGAGTTTTGAGGTAACTCACCTCTTCTCACCGACATTGGTACCGATGAATCGGTACATCAATGATGGAAGTAGTCAAACCAAAAAATCAAAACTAAAAGAGGGCGCCGGATAAGGCGCCCTTGACTTTTGTCACTTATATTGCTTCGAGTATATTTTCGAAATACTGCTTTGCGAAAAGAATATCTTTGATCTGCTCTTCGCCGGAAATTTCGCGTTCGATAATAATGTTTCCGTTAAATCCGATAGAATTAAGAGTGGTGAGGAGAGCCTTGAAGTCTACCTTGCCGTCGCCGATCTTCTTCTCTGCGCCAAGCTCGCTTCCGCTGGTGGGATAAACGCCGTCCTTGCCGTGAAGCTCCATAACGTATTTTCCGAATACGTCGAGCGCATCCACAGGGTTTGCCTTACCGTACATTATAAGGTTTGCGGGATCGAGATTGATTCCCAGATTACCCGTGCCAACAGCCTCGATAGTACGAAGAAGAGTTATGGGAGTTTCTTGGCCTGTTTCGAAGAGAAGCTCCTGGCCGTTTGCAAGACAGTATTCGGCAACTTCCTTTATAGCGGCAACTACATCGGGGAAATTGCTGTCTGTAGAATTTTCGGGCAGGAATCCCATGTGTGTAATAATTCTTTTAACACCCAGCGCCTTTGCAAAATCAGAGCCGACCTTCAAATCGTAAATGCGGTCTGCTCTGTAGCATTCGGGAACAAGACCGAGGGTAATAGGACCTTCTGTAAAATTCCAAGCTGCGGGGCCGGACCATCCGCGCCATACTGCGGATATCTCAATACCTTGCTTTTCCGCCTCAGCCTTAACGTCAAGAGCAAGCTCTTCCGTAAGCTCTGCGGAGTTGTTCCACGTGTTGAACTGACAAACACCGATACCTAATTCACGAAGCTTTTTAAATTCTTCTTTATAACTGCTAAGGGGAACGATAACACCGATCTTCATAATTTTTCTCACTTTGTAAAATTTAAATTTGGTTGATGTAATATTATCATCTTTTCGACTAAATGTCAATTAAATATATTACTAAATCAAATTGAAAAAATATTATGTATCAAGAAATTTATAAAAGGAAATCGTCCTCTCGCTTTGTGTCTATACAGATTTCCCGCTTGTGGCGCAAAACGACGTTTTTTCGAACCTTGTCTGTCTCGTTCCCAAAAAGTTCCAAATGCACAATATATAGCACTTTTTAGTTCTTTAATGTGCTTTCTGCTACAAAATATGGAGCCTCGCGGTGCTCTTTGACCACAGTTTCTCCATTGTCTCCATGTACTCCATGCGTGGAAGTGGGATTAACTGTGGTCAAAAAAAGCTCCTCACAAACGGCAAAAGCCGTGAGTGAGGAGTGTTTTTATTGTACGTATGTTACCTCTGAATCAGAAGCTTGTCAAGACTTTTGAGGATTATATAAATATCAACGGTTGCGACGCAGTAGACAAAGAAAAGGCACCGCCGATGAAGAACATAATGTTTCCTCGACGGCGTTATCATTTTCCATAGGGACCGAGGAATCAGTTTCAATGTCAATGATTGCCCCCGCAGTAAACAAAGAAAAGACGATTGTCAAAGTTTTGTTTCAGAGGTGCGTTGAAAAAACGTAAATTTTGTGGTATAATTTCTTTAGAACAAATTGTTATCTAATGCTATTGTAAATATTACCATAGTCTTGAAAAGTACTGTGGTTGTGCACATACATAGGAGGTTATTATGCGGTTTTATATTCTCTCAGACTTACATTTGAGAGCAGAAGTGGAAGCATATAAGACAAGCGACCGTATCAAACGACTGTGCTCTAAAATAAGGCAAGCGACTGATATTGGAGAGAATATTATGTTCATTATTCTTGGGGATATCGCAGACAAAGGTGAAGAACTATCTTTCGCTACCGCTCGCGACAGTTTGTCTTTAATCCAAGAAGAGTTGCGAGATTACACTGTTGAATTTGAATTTGTCCCAGGCAATCATGATCTGGAAAAAGGTTCACTTTCTCTGTTTGACCAATTAACTTCATTGTATGGCAGTAAACATACTTTTGAATCTGCCTCCGTGTATTCTGCTGTTCATGATAAAGTGAACTTCATTTTTGCGGACTCGACTCTTACGAGAGATTACGGTGCGCCGGGCAGGCTGGATCTTGATGCGATTAGTGCTAACGTTAAGCGTGGTTTAACGAATATTCTCTTTTGTCATCATGCACTTTCTCATGGACATGGTACCCCACATGATGTGGTTGAAGACAGTGCAACAGTCCTTGACTATTTGAACTCTATTGGAATCTCATGTTTCTTCCATGGGCATGTTCACGATGCGAATATAACTATTCCCGAAAAGGGTTTAGTTGAAATCGGATGTGGAAGTCTGTCTGGAGGTATCGATTGGCTCTCTTCTGTCTTTCATCAGTTCCTTGTAGGATATATACAGGATGGGCGAGTTGCTCTTATTGAGCGTTGGGTTGACACCGAAGATGGTCATGGAGATTTTGCTCTAAATGAACTGTACCCCAAACCCAAAACCTTTTCCGATCCTGATGAAATTGGCAGGATGTCTTACGAACCGGTCATTGGCTATATCCCGAGATGGGTGTCCCTGTACGAAGATGCTAATCAAAACTCTCTTGTACGACTGTTGACACGAGAAAAAAGGCTCTCTTTGCGCGAGTCAGTACAAAGGCACAAAAAAGTTCTAATACTGTGCGACGCAGGAATGGGAAAGAGTATAGAGCTTAATAATTTGGCCCATGAATTGTGCGATAGATTTCATACGTTTCTGTATCCACTTGAAAACTATACTGGACAAGAAATCCAGGATTTGTTACCAGATAACTACAAGCAACTTCCACCTAACAGAATCGCATTGCTTTTGGATGGATATGATGAGTTAGATAACAATCTTTCCAAAATATTTAAAAATAAGCTTAAACTGTATACACAAGATGCAACCGCAGCAAATATTGTTATTTCTTCCCGTAGCAATTTTTGCGGCAATGAGAGTAGCAATGAGTCTCGAACTTTTCCCGGATTTTACGTCTATGCTTTAGATAAATTGGCTGAAGCAGATCTTCGTTGTTACTTAGAGTCTGCGGGGATTGATGTAACTTTGTTTTGGAATTGTGCCTATGCGAAGGGCGTTTCCGACCTTTTATTCAATCCATTTTATTTAGTAAGACTGGCAAGCATCTACGCAAAAGATAATGATCTTCCACCGAAGAACCAACTGATGGATAGACTGATTGCCGAAACATTTGATGTTGATGATCAAAAGTTTTCTGGAGATTTGGATGATAGATATCTTGAATTATTCTCTTCGTTAGAAATGTTAGCGCTTGCCATGCAGTTGATGCATCGACAATCTTTTGATGATAGAGAGGAATATCAAACATTATTCACCGCTTCTCAAAGAGAACTACTTAAGAAGAGTGGACTATTTAAGCGTGAGAATGCGGGGTGGAAGTTTTCGCATAATAATTTCCGTGAATATCTTGCTGCAAAGTGCTTGTCTCGTTTGCCAAAAGATTTTGTGATCCCCATTTTTTATGATGGAGCAAACATCAAGCCTTATTGGGTAAATACGCTTGGGTACTTAACAGGATTCGATCTTGGATGGAGCTTGATTGATTGGATGGTGGAAAACAGCCCATCCGCTCTTGTAAAATTTGAGCCAGATCGATTGAATGAGGAATTGCGTGTTGAAGTATTCAAGCGGATATTCGATAAGTTCGAAACATTGAGGCTTCATATTAATGATGATCTATTCGATGCTTCTGAGTTAGCTCATTTTGTTAAGAGTAGTGAAATTCTTTCGTTATTGCTTGACAGAATAAGTACACCACGACACTATGTGTCCCAGTACACAGCGGTTAATCTTTTGAGGCACTATCCTTCTTTGTTTGACAAGAAAAACGCGGCGCGCGAGATCCTTCTGGATTGTTGCGAACAATATCCCGCCACACATAAAACAGTTTGCAGGCTGGCGATGTTGGCACTCTGTCAACATAAGCTTCAGACCCCCGAAACCACACGACGATTGATTGAAAAGTTCGGTGATGTTAATGAAGATTATATTCGCTTAGGAATATACGAATACTTGCTTGAAACCAAGGAACATAATTCGCATGTCGAATACTGCTTGTCTGGAATTAGCTTTATCGCATATAGGTTAGGCAACGATGATGAACGCAGAGTCATGAATGAATCTTTTGAATTGGTAAACTGCCTCAAGCAGATGTCTACCGTTGAAAGCGTTACATGTGTTCTCAAATGGTTTTCCCAAGAAAAGCATCCGGATTTTCATGACGCAGATAAGGTCCTCTCAGCTGCTATTGCATCTGCAGTTGCTCTATACAGAGATGGCTATACAGAACTGTTTACCTCAGTATTATCGTTTTATCTCGAGTCCGCAAAAGTTTGGAACACAAAGGCATCCAACGCGATAGTTAAGTTTTTTGTGGAAACAGGCACTCAGCATTCTGCGGCACTATTAGCTGCGGAACAATTCGAGGTTGAACCCCAACACATATCAGATCTGGTGTATGCGGATGCGAGCATAATTGAATATCTGAAAACTTCGTATTTAGATGGTAGTTTGAAGTCGCACCGTGCATTTCGCGAGATTGTTCTCTGGTACGTTAGAGACGAAAAGAAATATATGGAATACTCCGATTTGATTAAGAGGATTGACGGCATTGATCTTCCGGAGTATAAGGCACCCATTGATTATGATGCGTTGAAGCGAAAGGCCGCGCAGGAATATTTTGAATGCCTCTTTAACGAAGAGAAACGGAAATCGTTAACCTCCCAATTGCTTAATGCGATTGATGATACCGACGTAACAACAAATCAACTCTTAGAAGTGGATATTCGGGCGGATCATCACTCTGCGATTCGACGACTTCAGACGGCAATGTATCACTCTGGTTACAATGTGAAAGTGTCTGAATTCTTTGACCGGATTGACATGGATAGGTTTGTAATTCGGTCCGCATCACGCTTTTTGTCCGAGAAATCTTCTGTAGTTCCAACTTCGGACGAAAAAGAAAGACTAACAGAAATAACTGCTAACATACTGAAAGATTGGAGTTTTGAAAATAGTGTAGTATACTATCCTGATGGATTTTCTCTAAAGCCTCTTACTGCGGAATTATTGTCAGTTATTCGGTATTTGGATTATCAGCTTGATGAAACAACATTTTTAGTTCTAACTGAGTTGCCTGCATATATTTTTGACAAAAACAACGAACAGGTCAAATATATGTATTTGCAGCAGAAACTCCCAAAAGATAAATTAAATCTTCGCTTGATACAGAATGTTGCTGAGCGATGTGTACATGACATGGTGTTAAAAGATCACATTGAATATTTTGATAGAGCGAAGGATGCTTCGCTTGCGGAATATGCTTTTGAAATGTGTAAAGATTCAACCGATACGTATCTACGCTCAGTTGCATGGCGATATCTTTATAACACTTTAGGCGCAGAGTATGTTGCAAGTGAACTCTTACCTGTAGCAGATGAAGAACTTTTGCTCGAGATCAGTGGTGTTTGCAAAGATATTCCAAGGGAAGTACTGCGCAAATCCATGGAACGAGAATATGAGAAAACTCAATCAATTCAATTGCAAGCGCATTTGATCACATACGGTAGCGGTCTTGCGCTGGGTGATTACGTCAAAAAAGTTACGAGCGATAAAAAGCCCCCTGAAGGAAAAGGTGTTCATATCGACGGACCGACATCGGCGATAAGTTCTATTCGCGATCCTGCGTTTTTGCCGCAGCTTGAAGTGCTTCTTACAACTGCATTTGACCCTATGTTCGAGGATAATGATTGGCATAGTCTTCGAAACTCGCTAACTAAAGCTTTTGTGAACTGTGGAATGACGGCACACAAAGAAACTATCGACATTATAAAGAGACACCGTCCATCTGTGGATGTTCACGAAGATAATTATCGGTATTGCAATTACACAATAGAGGAAATTGAACATGCGAGAAAATCGCTACTTGATGTCCCTACAACACTACTTGAAGCAAAGGCAATCCTTGAAGATGTGAAAAAATACTACTAATTAAATTAGCCGAAAAGGAATCAAACAATTCCTCTTCGGCTTTTCTCTTTTTCATCGGTACAGAGAAATCTGCGCCAGAGTCAACCATTGCTCCGCAGTAAACAAAGAAAAAGAGTCAAATGATGGCTATCGTCAAAAAGGAAACCATTAAGCCAAGTATATATTTTGCATATATATGCCTAAAGTTTTTGTTTTGTTGGTGTTGCACAAATCTCAGTGGTATTTTGCCATTTAAAATGAAGTGGATTAACTGTGGTCAAACGGGGAATTTTGAGGCAGGTTCGAATGAATTTTGAAGTGCCGAAAAACCTCATAAAATAAGGCTTTTTCGCACTTTTTTGCCTTGTCAAAATTTATCATTTTTCGACACTGTCCCAAACGCAGGTCCGAGCCTTGTTTCTACTGCTTTCGCATCGTTTCTAATGCGTTCTAATCATTTTTAAGCCCTCTCCTGACCTCTCGTGCCCACTGTTTCCGTGTACTCCGTGCGTGGAAGTGGGATTAACTGTGGTCAGATTTCTCCCCAAAAATCTTGCGATTTTCGGGGGCCCCATGTGAGAATACTCCCCCGAAACGATGAATTTCATCTCGGGGGAGCTTTGTCGTGTGTATGTTAACTCTGAATCGGAGGTTTGTCAAGGCCTTTTGCAATTTAATAAATGTCAACCGTTGGTCTGCAGTAGACAAAGAAAAGGCAATTGTCAAAGATATGTTTCATTGGCATATTGAAAAATGTCGGTTTTTGTGATATAATAATTTAAAACTGCTGAAGAAATCTAATGAGAAAGGGATGGCTGAAATGTTATTATCAAAACCTTCACACTTAACGTACGAGCAGCTCAAGAGCAAAATTGAAACGGGGAATATGTTAATTCCTCAATTTCAAAGAGATTTCGTTTGGAACAAGGCGGAAGCTGCGAAACTGTTAGATAGTATACTTAAGGGTTATCCCATTGGGTCTTTTATCTTGTGGGAAACGAAAGAAAGATTGCGAACGATAAAAAATGTTGGTGGAATATCTTTGCCGACACCTAAACCCGGCGATTCTGTTTACTATGTGTTGGATGGACAGCAACGAATTACCAGTATATACGCGAGTCTAAGTGGGGCAATTATTGGTAAAGCGGATTATTCCAAGTTGTTCATTAATTTGAATGCAGATGAATCTCAAGAAATAGTAGTTATGAATGTTGATGGACTTCAAACAACGGACTACATCTCTATTACTATGCTTTTGAGTAATTCTCCTGCGGACATTTTCTCGATATACGGAAGCAAACCTAAAATAATTGAAAAAATATTCGATTATCAGAAAAAATTTACCACATATCAATTTCCAATTATTGAAATATCAAATGCTGATTTAGAAGTCGCAACAGATATTTTTACGCGTGTCAATAACGGTGGTAAAGCATTGGCGACATTTGAAATAATGTGCGCAAAAACCTACGACGAAAGACAGAATTTTGATTTATACGAAAAGCGAGAGAACCAAAAGACTCGTTGGGCTGATATTGAATACGAAACGATTCCAGATGCGACAGTTTTGCAGGCGGCTGCAATCTGTATTTCTGGTGTTTGTAGTAGAAAACATATACTGAACGACATTAGCAAACAACAGTTTATTGATACGTGGGATGATGTAGACAATAGCTTTTCACTTGCTATTGATTATATAAAGAGTGCTATGGGTGTTCGCGTCTCAAAATTGCTTCCCTATGATGGGTTGTTAGTTCCGTTTGTGTATTATTTTTATAAGCATCCTAAAAGCCCAACTGCACATGAAAATCAATTATTGAAGAATTATTTTTGGAGATGCGTTCTTTCAAATCGTTTTTCTGACGGTTTGGAAAGTAAATTAGCACAGGATGTAGAGCATGTTATCACACCGATTCTTGAAGGTAAGATTCCAACTTATGAAAAGGGTGTTGATATTTCTTATGATTTCCTCAAAAAAGAAGGTTATTTCTCAACCGGAAATGCATTAATCAAAGGATTACTTTGCTTACTTGCTTCCCAGCATCCAAAGTCGTTCAAGAATAACAACGAAGTCGTTATCGATAATGACTGGTTGAGCCAAGGTAATAGCAAAAACTACCATCACTTTTTCCCGAAAAATTATATGAAGAAATATCAACCGCTTATTCCTGAAAACCTTGTGAATCACATTGCTAATATTACGATCGTGGATAGCTTTATTAACAAGGGAGAAATCAAAGACAAAGCGCCCTCCGAATATATGGGTAGTTATTATAAAAGTAATCCAGAAATAGTCACTACTATGCAAACCCACCTTATAGGCGATTTTGATGAATATGGGGTTTTTGAAGACAACTATTCCGCATTTTTTGAAAAACGTCTTTCAGCCATCCAAGCAGCAATAAAAAATCAATTAATAATTATTGATGACTTAGATATTGTTAAATAAATTGTCCAAACGCCATCGGATACTCCGATGGCGTTGACCTTTTCATGGAATATAATTAAACTACAGCAAACAAAAAATAAAGCCGACGAGGAATCAAAAGTAACCCCATCGGCTTTCCTATACCGTCAATCATTGCCCCGCAGTAGACAAAGAATAGACACGCAGAAAACTGTGACGAAAAAACGAAAAATGCTGATATCGCAGGATTTCTCCGTCGAAATCTATTGTAATTTGCCGCAATTTGTGCTATAATGAATCTATGCTAAAATGCTATGATTATATTTTAATTTATGAGGTGTCATACAATGGCTGCAAGCTATAAGAAACTCTTTAAACTTCTGATCGACCGCGATATGAAAAAGAAAGAACTCGCCGAAAAAGCCGGCATCAGCATCGCCACCATTACCAAGATGGGCAAAGACGGCGCCGTGGTGTCGAGCGATGTGCTTGTGAAGATATGCTCGGCACTTGGTTGCACTGTCGATGAGATCATGGAAATTGTTCCTGAACAGAAGTAAAGAGGGTCAAAAGAAATGAATTATAACAAGTCAATAACCGTAACTGTATATGTGGTTAATAATGATAAGGTTTTATTGCACCAACACAAGAAATATAAAACATGGTTCCCGCTCGGTGGGCATGTAGAAGTGGATGAGTTCCCACACGAAGCAGCTATCAGAGAAGCAAAAGAAGAATCTGGATTAGATGTTAAATTAGTCGAAACCGAGATAGCTCCTTCTATTGAATTGGCTCGAGTAAAAAGAATTCCCGCACCGTTCTGTTTGTTGCATGAGGGCATCGGCGGAGACGAAAATTTCTTTGATTTTATTTATATAGCCGAAACAACAGAAACTATTCCTTGTCCCGAAATTGGAGAAAGCAAGGAGTTTAAATGGTTTTCTTGTGAGGAACTCAAAGAAAATGATATAAAACCGCATGTTAAGAATACTGCGTTGGCAATTTTGCAGCATATGGAAAACAGAAGACAAGGGGCAAAAAGAATGACACTGATTAGTTTGTTTACGGGTTGCGGTGGTCTTGACTTAGGTTTTGAAAAAGCGGGATTTGTAATTCCTATCGCGAACGAGTTTGATAAAACTATTTGGGAGACCTTTGAAGCAAATCATCCCGATACAAAACTAATCAAAGGTGATATACGAAATATAAAAGAGGAAGATTTTCCGGACAATATAGACGGTATTATCGGAGGTCCCCCATGCCAAAGCTGGTCTGAGGCAGGTTCTTTGCGAGGAATTGATGATGCACGTGGACAGTTATTCTTCGAGTATATTAGAATCCTGAAAGATAAACAGCCGAAATTTTTCCTTGCAGAGAATGTAAGTGGAATGCTTGCAAATAGACATTCTGAGGCGGTAAAAAACATAGTATCAATGTTTGAAGAATGCGGATATGATGTTTCAATTACATTGGTAAATGCTAAAGATTACGGTGTTGCTCAGGAGAGAAAACGAGTCTTCTATATCGGATTTAGAAAAGACTTGGGGATTGATTTTAAGTTTCCTGTT
>JAZNZY010000033.1:0-30288 GCA_045595165.1 Eubacteriales bacterium | reverse complement strand
ATGGCGGAAAATTTCTTTTCGATTCTCAAAACCGAGTGCATTTACCGCGTGAAGTTGAAAACCTATGAGGAGGCGCGCCTCCTCATAGGTGAGTACATTCGTTTTTACAACAACGAACGTATTCAAACCAAAACAAAACTGACTCCGCTTGAGAAACGAAGTCAGTATGTTGCTTAAAATTAAATATTACCTACCATAGGGGGCTTTTTTGTGCTGTCCGTACATTTTGGTGCACAGCAAACAACGGCAGAGCAGTTTTGTTTACAGCCATTACCCGTTCCGCGCCGATATTTTGCGGGGACCCCGAAAAGAACACCCCTAAAAACTCGCAAAAAACACCATTTTTAAGTACCGCAACCCAAAGTTGCGGTATTGCTATGTAAAGACGGTTGCAAAAAACGGACTCGTGTTGTAAAATAAACCTGTAATTAACGATCGACATACGTCAGGGAGGAATATTTATGACAAACAGCGAAGTGCTTGGAAACAAGCTCTATGAATTAAGAAAGCAAGCGGGCTTATCTCAGGAAGCCTTTGCGGAAAAGTTGGGCGTATCCCGTCAGGCGGTTTCCAAATGGGAATGCGGAGCATCTCTGCCCGATACGGATAATTTAATAACAATAGCAAATCTTTATAACATTTCCTTGGATGAGCTTATCGGCAGACCGGCGCCTGAAAAAACAGAAAAAGCAGATGCACAAGAAGAGTACGAGGATGAAGACGAAAAAGAGGAAGCAGAGGCGGAAGCCTATTACAGTGATGACGGCACGCCTGCGGACACAAAGCGTAAGACTCTCCGTATTTTACACGCTCTTCCGTATCCCATTTTTGCAACGGTAGTTTTTCTCCTGTGGGGATTTCTTTTGGACGGATGGTATATATCCTGGACAGTGTTTATCACCATACCCGTATATTATTCCGTAATCGATTGCGTGCGTACGAAGAAATTTTCTCATTTTGCATACCCCGTATTCGTTACGTTTTTATACTGCATCATCGGTATGCAATGGGACTTGTGGCATCCGTATTGGATACTTTTCGTTACCATTCCCATTTATTACGCGATCGCATCTGCTATAGATAAAAAATAAAACATACACGGCGGAAGTTTTCCCGCCGTTAATATTTTTTGGGATGTTGCATTTTGTGTAGAATGGTAGTATAATATTTACAATATCAGGAAAAGAGAAGATACCTTATGAACAACATTGTTAAAAACCAAACCTTTGATGAAGAGCGCGCTTTTTACGGAAGCACCTCTCTTACCGTTTCCGAATGTTCCTTTGATGGACCTGCGGACGGGGAAAGCGCCTTTAAGGAATGCAAGATAATCAACGTGGATAACTGCTATTTTAATCTCCGCTATCCTTTCTGGCACGTAG
Source organism: Eubacteriales bacterium (assembly GCA_045595165.1). Classification (GTDB taxonomy): domain Bacteria; phylum Bacillota; class Clostridia; order Oscillospirales; family CAG-382; genus SFLA01. The sequence continues at coordinate 28,906 of JAZNZY010000033.1, read as the reverse complement.
ATGGACTTAAAATATCCCACAGCGAGCTTACGCCTCTCTGCCGTGCGGCACTTTGGTATACAAACGGTGCGGAGATCGGCAATACAAAGCTTCACGGAATAAAAGCTTTGCGGGAATGCTCGGATATAACTATGTACGGTTGCGACGTAATTTCCGCAGAGTTCGGTTGGTTTGTAAACGGTATTGAAATGACCGATTGCAAGGTAGAGGGCGAGTATTTTATGCTCCGCTCAAACAAGCTTAATTTTAACGGCGTTACCCTGAACGGCAAGTATTCCTTCCAGTACATAGAGGATTCCGTTTTCGAAAACTGCGTTTTCAACACCAAGGACGCCTTCTGGCACGCCAAAAACGTGGTGGTAAGGGATAGCGTTATAAAAGGGGAATACCTCGCCTGGTATTGCGAAAACGTCACCTTTGAAAACTGCGAGATCATCGGCACACAGCCTCTTTGCTATTGCAAGGGATTAAAGCTTATAAACTGCGAAATGACAGAGTGCGACCTTTCCTTCGAAAAATCCGAGGTAGAGGCTACCGTAACCACACCCGTTATAAGTATTAAAAATCCCCGCTCGGGCACCATTTACGTCCCAGAATGCGGCGAGCTTATCTTCGACGACCCCGAAGCAAAGGGAAAAGTAATAATTAAGTAGATTTTTATAGTAGTATGTTCGGCATGTAGTAATATTACTTAATAGTTCACAAACTTTTATCAAGAGATATAGAATTAGCTGGGAAGTCGTGCGCTATATTTGTTCCGCAGTTTCGCTGACGAGCAGTTGACTGTGATTGCCTAAATCGCATTTCGATCTTATCGAGGCGAAGAAAGTTTTTTACTGCAAGAAAATGAAAATCGAATTACAAAAGGGTTATTATAGCAAAATGTTATTAAAGATGGAGGGAAAAATGGAAATCGAAAAAGGCAACTATTATACACCGGACCTTGTAACGGAGGGCGTATCCCCTTATGATGCATCGTATCCTGTGTCGCTACTTGCAAACGGAATACAAAGAGAACTCAATACGGCCCAAGACGTTGCGAAAAACATTTACCGTGCCGTGGTTAATGAGTTGCCTGTTTTAACGGAGATGAAAAAAGTCATAGAAACAGGCTGCCGTTATGTAGTAGATGTTTCCGACAACACATTGAAAGCAATCGAAAGTGGAGCATTGAAGCTGACGCAGGAAAATGGCAAAACTTTTGCTCAACTTAAGATTGATGGTAAATATGGTGAAAAGCTACCCATCAAAAAAGAAGTGTTTCATCAAAAACTTGATACAGCGCAAATTTCAAACGCGTTGCAAATGCAAGCGTTACAGCAACAAATACAGGATGTTGCAGACCAACTCATTTTAATAGATAGCAGTGTTCGTGAAGTCCTACAAGGACAGCAAAACGACCGAATTAGTTTGTATTACAGCGGGCTGGCCTTGTTTTTGGAATCAAAAAATGCAACGGACGAAGGACTGAAAAACGCTCTGCAAGCACAGGCGTTGCATTCGTTATCCGATGCTACATTTCAGCTGAAACTAACAATGCAATCCGATATTAAATATCTTGAAAACAAAGAATACAATAATGTAAAAGGCAAACGAAGAGAATTAATTTCTGAACATATGAGTAATATCAATCGGTCATTTGCGTTTATTCATCAAGCTACGATGTTAAGGGCTGGAATATATTGTTATGTCAAGGAACTAGCTTCTATGGTGCAAGTTTTGGAAGAATACTCGTATTTTATTGATACAGTTGTGTCTCGTAGTTCTGTTCTACTCTCGCAATATGATGCGCATGACGACGGCACAAAAAAAGGCTTATGGGCAGCGCGTAGTCAGCTTAAACTTGACACCGCAGGGCTTGTACAAACTATAAATAATCCGAACAAAACGCTATATCTCAACATAGCACAAGAGGTGAAAATGTAATGAAAAGAGTAAAAGGCTGTTTGAATAGCGAATGCACTGAGTACAGAAAAACTTATTTCAAAGAAACCGACGTGTTCTGCGCAAAATGCGGAGAAAAATTGAACTATATTTGCAAACATAACGAATGTTTCAAGCAAATACCCGACGATGTTCAGGAAGAATATTGCCAACTTCATATTGCAGAACGACAAGATAAAAAGGAAAAGCACCTCAAAACCGCACTAAAAGTGGGGGGTGGCGTTTTGGCGGGCGTTGTTGCTGCTGCAGGTGTTTTAAAAGCAATTTCTGATAGGACAAAACGATAAAGACCTAACAAAAGGTATATTGCTATGGTAAGAAACACCGAAGCGCTATCCTTCGACGGGCGGCGCTTCTTTCGTGGTGCTTGTCTTGTCATTTTTGTATACTGTTTGCATTTTTTGGAAAAGATAGATATATCTTTTTATACGGAGGAATATCTATGTTTAAACACGAAAAAATGCTTTTTCATCCCGTAGAGGTGGAAAGACCCAATCCGCAGTATGCAGTGTTGCTTCAGGAGCAGTTGGGCGGCGGAAACGGCGAGCTTAAAGCGGCAATGCAGTATATGTCCCAGAGCTTTCGAATAAAGGACCCCGAAATAAAGGATCTGTTTTTGGATATCGCCGCCGAGGAACTTTCCCATATGGAGATGGTGGCGCAGACCATTAATCTGCTTAACGGACACGACGTGGACATCAACACCGTAAAAGCAGGGGAGATACAGACACACGTGCTCTTGGGGCTTAATCCCGGACTTATAAACGCTTCCGGTTATTCCTGGACAGGAGATTACGTCACCGTAACCGGCGATCTGTGTGCGGATCTTCTTTCCAACATCGCATCCGAACAAAGAGCAAAGGTGGTTTATGAATATCTTTACCGCCAGATAGACGATAAAAAGGTGCGCGCCACAATAGATTTTCTGCTTAACAGGGAAGAGGCTCATAACCAAATGTTCAGAGATGCATTCAACAAGGTGCAGAATACCGGCTCCAACAGAGATTTCGGCACCACAAAAGCGGCAAAAATGTATTTTTCTCTTTCCGACCCCGGTCCCAATACCTTTGCAACGGGAGAAACGGAAAAGCCTTCGTTTAATTAAAAAAAGTTACGGTTCGGCTGTATATTCCGAACCGTTTTTTTGATTTTGCTATGGAAAAAACGAAAAATCTGTGTTAAAATATATAAAAGCCCAAATACTTGAGGTGTACTTATGAAATTTAAAACCGATACACAATATTTTCTTTCTTGTCTTGAATCCCTATTGGCTGTACCCAGCCCTACAGGATATTATGTAAAGTTAAATCCCGTGCTGGAGGAAATAGCCTGCGCTTTGGGAGAGACCGTTACTTATGATAATAAAAGCACCGCATATATTTCCGTAGTGGGCGAAGACACTTCAAAGACCGTGCTTGTAGGCGCCCATGCGGATACGATCGGTCTTGTGGTGCGCACCGTTGACGGGGACGGAAAGATCCGTATGCGCAACCTGGGCGGCGTAAACTATGCCAATCTGGAGGGGGAAACGGTTACCGTCCACACCCGCGACGGCAGGGAATACACGGGGCTTTTGGCGTGTCAATCCCATTCCGTGCACGTTTTTAAGGATGCGCGGACCCTTGAACGAAACGAAGACACAATGGTTTTACTTCTTGACGAGCGTGTGTCCTCCAAAGCGGACGTATATGCTCTGGGCATAAGAAACGGAGATTTCGTTTCCGTTGATCCCCGCTTTCAATACACGGAAAACGGCTACATAAAGGGCAGATTTTTGGATGACAAAGCGGCGGTCGCTTGTTGCTTCACGGCGCTCAAATATCTTAAAGAAAAGGGCTTGAAGCCCAAATACAATACTGTTTTTGCCTTCCCTTACGGTGAGGAGATCGGCTTGGGCGGCACTTACGTTCCCGAAAACGTTTCCGAATACGTGGCTCTGGATATCGGTCTTATCGGTCCCGGGCTGGAGGGTAACGAATATTCCGTAAGCATTTGCGCAAAGGATGCCACCGCACCGTACGATTACGAGCTGACATCCCGTCTTATCTCACTTGCTCAAAAAGCGGAATGTGATTACGCCGTGGACGTATTTATGAACTACGGCACGGATGCCAACGCCGCAATGCGTGCGGGCAATAATTTACGCGCCGCCGCTTTCGGTATGGCGGTGTATTGCAGCCACGGTATGGAGCGCACCCACATAGACGGAATTAACAATACTTTAAATCTGTTACTGGCTTATTTGCTGGATATATAAAATTTACTTCAAATTCAAACAAACGTATCATATCATTCAAATTTATGGTATAATATGTTAAGGTAAAATACAGCGGTATGAAAGGAGAATAAAATATGAGAATATGTGTTTTTGGCGCGGCATCGCCTACAATAGACCCCGAATATATGGAAAAGGTTGAGGCGTTGGGCAAAGAAATGGCTTTGCGCGGACATTCCCTCGTTTTCGGCGGCGGCGGTAACGGTCTTATGGGCGCGGCGGCAAGAGGCGTAAAAAGCGCAGGCGGATATATTTTAGGCGTTATTCCCGAATTTTTCGGGGAAGAGAACGTTGAGGTTATATATCCCCATTGCGATAAGCTGATCGAGCCCGAAACCATGCGTCAGCGCAAGCAGATTATGGAAGATAATTCGGATGCGTTTATAGTTGTTCCCGGCGGTATCGGCACCTTTGAGGAATTTTTTGAAATACTCACGTTAAAACAGCTTTGCCGACACAATAAGCCCATAGCAATCTACAACGTGAAGAATTATTACTCGGAGCTTAACACCTTAATGGAAACGGCTATAGAAAAAAACTTTGTTCACGCAAACTGCAGAACGCTTTATACGGTAACCGACGATATGCAAAAGCTGCTTGAGTATATCGAAGCTCCCGTAAGCAACGATTTTTCCGTGAACCAACTTAAAGAAGGCTGATTACTAACACCTTAATTAAAGGAGTCTGTGCAAACAGGCTCCTTTTTTGTATGTTACACACAAAAACGCACACACAAATATGTGCAATATGCAGAAACACAAAATAGTCGTATGATTTTTATTGACAATCACGTGACCATATGATATAATCACATCGTACCAAGAGAAACCGCACAGGAGGTAAAAATATGGCAGGAACATTCCCGGGAACTACCATAGAGGTAAGCGCCCTTACCAAAGGGAGCTCCAAAGCTTTGTTTGACGGTGTTTTTGCGGCAGGGGGAATAACTCTTTCCCAGGTCTCCGTTATGACAGGCTTGGAGCCCTACGTTATACAAAATTGGGTGAAAAGAGGTTTTCTCACCTCACCTGTAAAAAGATTATATTCACGCCAGCAGTTTGCCCGTATACTTATTATAAATATGCTCCGAGATTCTTTGCAGATCGAGCGTATCTGCGGGCTTATAAAGATCATCGGCGGTGAATTGGATAATCCGGATGACGATCTTATAAGCGATAACGAGCTGTATCACAGATATGTGGATATGTTATCGGATACACGGCTGGACATTATCGATGAAGGCACAGTCTTTAAAGCAGCGGAAGCCGCTTCCGACGGATTTACGGAGCGCACGCCCGGCGAAAAGAAAAAGCTGTGTAAGCTTCTGGTAGTAATGTTTTATGCTCACGGTGCTTCCCGCATGCGGGACAAATCCATTGAGCTGCTCTCTACTTTGAAATAAATTATTACTAAAATAAATTAAGGAAAGGAAAAGCGTTATGGCTATTATTGAATGGTGGAATTCTCTTAGCTTGGTGGCGCAAATATTCTATTGTATTGCAGTTCCTTCTACTCTGGTTCTTCTTGTTCAGACGATTTTGATGTTTATCGGTATGGGCGAGGATGCGGATGCAGACGGAGCGGACACAGACGTATCCGATGATGTGGACGTTGACGGAAGCGAAGACGGCGGATTTGACGAGGACCTGGACCCCAACGGGTTTGACGGACTACGCATATTCACCGTAAGAGGCGTTATAGCGTTTCTGGTAATATTCGGATGGGTCGGCGCTTTGCTGGAGTCTATGAACGTCGCATTGTGGATCAACCTTCCCATATCTTCTGTCTGCGGCTTCGCAATGATGGTTGCACTTGCTTTTATATTCAAAGCGATAATGCAGCTCAGAAGCGACGGAACCATCGACATTCGCAATGCAGTGGGCACTGCAGGCAAAGTGCACCTTACCATTCCTCCTTCCAGAATGGGCGAGGGTAAGGTACACATACTGCTTCAGGGCTCTTACGTAGAGCGGGACGCCGTTACCGATGAACCCGATCCTATCCCCACCGGAAGCGAAGTGGTGGTTGTCCGTGTAAGCGGCGAAACCACTCTTGTTGTAAGAAAAAAGTAAAAAACAAATAATAAAAAAACAAAAAAATAAATTTTTCGGAGGAAAATTATGAACCCTATTATCATTGTTTTGATTTGCGCAGTAGTGCTTATCTTAATGTCCTTTGTACTCTGGCTCTTTTCCAGATACAAGAGATGCCCTTCCGATAAGATCATGGTTATCTACGGTCGTATCGGCAAAAACAAGGACGGCACCACCCGCAGCTCCAAGTGTATCCACGGCGGCGCCCAGTTTGTTTGGCCCGTGATCCAGTCCTATTCTTATCTGGACCTTACGCCTATCTCCATTCAGGTAGACCTTAAGAACGCACTTTCCAGACAGAATATCCGTATCGACGTTCCTTCCAGATTTACCGTTGGTATTTCTACCGAAACCGGTGTAATGCAGAACGCTGCAGAGCGTTTGCTGGGACTTCAGCTTTCCGAAATTCAGGAACTTTCAAAGGATATCATCTTCGGTCAGCTCCGTCTTGTTATCGCTACAATGGATATCGAAGAGATCAACACCGACCGTGATAAATTCCTCGCAGCAGTTTCCTCTAACGTGGAAACCGAGCTTAAAAAGATCGGTCTCCGCCTTATAAACGTTAACGTAACCGATATCAGCGATGAATCCGGATATATTGCAGCACTTGGTAAAGAAGCGGCTGCAAAGGCTATCAACGATGCAAAGAAGAGCGTTGCAGAGCAGGATAGAGAAGGTTCTATCGGTGAAGCAAACGCAAAGATGGAACAGCGTATCAAGGTTTCCGAAGCAGATTCTATTGCTATTCAGGGTGAAAACGAAGCAAAGATGAAGATCGCTATGTCCGAAGCCGCCCTCAAGGAAAAACAGGCAGAGGCAATGAAGATCGCTACCACCGCAGAAAAGATTCAGGAAGCAAAGGCTCTGGAAGAATCCTATGCGGCACAGCAGGCAGCAGAAGAAGCCCGCCGTGCAAAAGAGCAGGCTACTTTGGAAGCAGACATAATCGTACGTGCAGAAGCAAAGAAGAAGGAGATCGAGCTGGAAGCAGAAGCAGAAGCAGAAAGACTCCGCAGAAAAGCAAAGGGTGAAGCAGACGCTATCTACGCAAAGATGGAAGCGGAAGCACGCGGTGTTGAAGAAATACTCAAAAAGCAGGCTGCAGGTTTTGCGGAGATCGTTAAATCCGCAGGCGGCGACGCTGAAGCGGCTCTCAAGCTCCTTATTGCAGATAAGCTTGAAGACCTTATGCGTGTTCAGGTTGACGCTGTTAAGGGTATTAAGATCGATAAGGTTACCGTTTGGGACGGCGGTCAGGGCGGCGACGGCAAGACCGCAACCGCAAACTTTATCTCCGGTATGATGAAATCCGTTCCTCCTCTTGACGAGGTATTCGCAATGGCAGGTATGCAGCTTCCTCCCATTCTCGGCAAAAAGCTTGACGAAGCCGGCATAGAAACTACCATTTCCGAATAAAAAATCCCCCGCCCGTAGGGGCACTAACCACGATATATGCGGCACCGCCAAACCGCCGTGTATATACTCCGACTCCGAAGGGCTTGCTCAAACGTAGCAGCCCTTCGGGGAAGACAAAGAAAGGTATTTTTAAAAAATGGCAAACTATAAGTATCAATATAACGAAGAACCCGCCCCCCCGCCTCCCGAAGAGGTGAAGGAATATAAGCATTATACCGTTTACCCCAATAACGTTTTGATAATGGGTATATTTTCCCTTATTTTTTCATTGATTTGGTGTGGACCGTTTTGGGGTGTGTTATCTCTGTTCCTTACTACCGTATGGCTTGGTATAATTCTTGCTTTGTATACACTGCAAAAAGAAAGAATATACCGTCGCGAGCACGATGGAGAAACTTGTAAAAAAGTTCGTATTGGTAAAGTTCTTGCTATTATCAGTCTTGTTATGGCAGGAATAGTTATTTTATCATCTGTCGGTGTGCAAATGTACGTTATATATCTTGGCATTACTCAGACACCCGAAGAGGTTTCCCAGCTTTTTACCTATATTTATCCTTTACTCTAATTAATCTTCAGGCGGTTTTGAAATGTATAATATAACCGAAAAACAAATCAAAATAGATAACCGCATAGGCGGAGTATCGGCAACAATTGTGTGCTCTGTAGCCGCATTAATTTCAGCATGGGGCGTATATCAGATTATACTCAGTATTTTTAACTATGAGCCCGCCGAGCACGCCTCGCCGTTCGCCGTAAATCTTGCATACGTATTCTTCGTTGTTTCCGCCTTGCTTCTTGCTTTTGTTTGCTTTTTGTTGGCATACAGTGCCTTCTACTGTGCCAAAACTGCATTGTGCGTGTATGTTTTCGATCAGCTTGGCGTAAGCCGCGTTTCTCCCTTCCACACAAGATTTATCGCCTGGGAGGACGTTAAGGATTACGGCGTTTCCTTTGAGCATAACAGACGCACCCAATACGGCATAAACATAGGCAAATATTATTCCTTTTACGTTTCGGACAAAGTGTGTCCCCAAAAGAATTACAGCAAAAAAGATCTTTCCGGCGTGTTTTTCAGGCTTTCATTCAGTCTGGGATATCAAAAGCATATGGGCTATTTTGAAGCCCGCAGACAAGGCGAATACCAGCGCCAGATGCTTGCCTTTTGCGCAGAACATACGGATGTGGAGCCATTTATCGCATCCAATGCCACAGGACTTCTCGATCCTGTGCTTGAAAGCCCCTCGGACAAATTAAAAGAAAAATTCCGCCCGAAAAAATAAGAGGTGTTTTATGCTTCTTCCCGAATCCTTAAGATCGCTCCGTACAAAAAACTTTGTAAAACGGTTTTTACTGTGCATACTTTTGTTTTCCGTCATAACCGCCTTGGCGTATTATTATCGGGAAACTATATTTTCTTATGAACTTATCCCGCCTTTTGCAATCGCTTGTATAGGCATCGCAGTGTATTCCGTTCCCTTTGGTGTATCTGGAATACCGCTCACCTTGTTTGATTCAAATTGGGAAGGCGTTATCACGGCGATAGATATAAAAACCAATACGGATTCATATTTCGTCGGCGGTAAGCCCGGCAGTTATCAGAGAAACAATATCGTGCTTACCATCCAAAAGAAAAACGGAAAAACGCTCAAGCATACCGCAAAGACTTTGGGTGTAAAGGAACGTGTAGGCATATCCTCCACTCTCATGGGAAGCGTACATAACGTAGCTACCGGCAAAATAGAAAACCACGTTGATGAATTTTCCGTTGGCGATAAGGTTTATCACTTTTACGGATTCAAATATAATTTTTACGTACACGAGCCCCACGAGGAGCATAGACACTGTATCGTCTGCGGTACTACGAATAATTTTCACAGCAAAACCTGTTGGAACTGCGGCAGCGAGCTGCTTAAGCACAAGATATCATACGGAAATAAAAACAGATCATAAATATATGGAGGTAATAAAAATGCGCAAGAACATCACGCTGTTTTTAATTGTCATAGCAGTAGTTCTTTCCTTCGTTGCCTGCGATACAGACGAAATTTCGGAGATTTCGATCGACATCGAATCCACAGATTCAACCGATATCAGCACCGCCGAAAGCGATGTGTCTGAAGTCGAGATTAAATTCGACGATATAATCAAAGCACTTGATTATAAAGAATTTTATGCACAAGAATATGATGCTGATATGATAGCATCTGTATGCGAGAATATCGTCGGAAGCGGGCTTGAACTTAACGGTGATGTTACAAGGATAGTTCACGTTATAGATCAAAGCGTACCTAAGGACGATCCTTCTTCCTTTGGCTGGGTATACATATACGAGCTTTCGGAAGAATCCGATGCTATTGCTTTAGAGGAAAATCGCAGAGAGTTTGTTAATGCTACCGAAGAAGACGGTGCGTGCATCCGTTACGGTCGTATAGTTGTTTTCGGAACCGCGCAAATGTTATCCTTTATAGAAAAATAAAAATTCCGTCCGAAAAAATAAACAAAAACGCTAGGAGGCATTTATGAGTTTTTTCAAAAAGCTTTTATATATGTTAAAGCGAAAAAACAAAAAAGAAGAATGTTGGTATAATAATGCTCACGAGCAAAAAAGAGATATTTGGAACGAGGCTATCGACGGCGAAGCTTTCGGCAGCGCCAACTGGATGGATTACAGCCTTACCCAGCAAATAGCACAACAGTAAGATATAAACAGTTTTGTAAAAAATCTTATACACTACTTAAACGCTGACACATAACGTTTTAAGTCAAACGCAAAAATACGTGCCGTTTAAAGTTGGGAAAGGAGAATTGTTGTGAACGTCTTTAAGAAAGTATTATCCATTCTTTTGGTTGCGCTGAGCGTCGCTCTATTATGCTCGACTAATGTACAGTCGAAAGATTCCGTAGAGTGGTATGACGAAAGTGATGAAACTTTTTCAAATTTCATTTCTATAAAGCCTATTGAACAAATACCTAAAGACAAGCTGATAGACAATTTTGATGTTCGTTCAGACGGTGTCGTTGCCATAGTGTTTTCGGATTGGAAACACATCGCTATTATTGATAACAACGGTGGCTTTTTGTACGGATTTGAGGTAGATCTATCTGTAAACGGCGGGTTTTACGTTGTTTGGGATAATGATACCCTAAACATATTGACCAATCGCGGGGATAGGATATTTGCCGTTGACGATGAGGGGACAATTTTAAAATCAGGAAAATTGACAAGCAGTAATTGGATAAGCGAGGCTGAAACACGAAAACGAAAAGTTAACGGTGATACTTATGAAATGAGCAGCAGTATTGCGTTTATACTCAGTACCGGGTATTCGCGGCTTACGAAAACTACCGCAGACGGCGAAATCACAGAAATTTACAGTAACTCAACGAAATCCGCTGTAAAGAGCGTGTCGGCATTTTTGATTATTTCTCTTGTTGTTGCAGTTTCAGTGTCTTTTATTTGTTTCAATGCTTTTAAACAATACAAAAAACATAGAAATAGCGCAAAGGCTATTCGATAAATAACTTAAAGCCGTTGTCTTTTTTGACAACGGCTTGAATTTTGTCGGGGTCCCCAAAAATCCGTAGGATTTTAGGGGTGATTTGCTTTTTTAAAGGTATGAGCGTATATCAACCGCCAGCTTTTCCTCAAGGTTTATAAGGCGTTTTGTAATGTCCTTTGAAACCTCGTCCGCGGCTTTGTATTGGTTAAGGTATCTGTTAAGGGATTTAACCCCCATATTGCATCCGTCGGTTATAAGACCTGCTATGGTTTTATCGTTTTCCTTCATACCCAGCTTGAATTCCGTCTTAAGCATGGACATTCCTTTTGCAATGGGGGAGGGATCTTTTCCCTCGTCCTCGTATTTATCCAAAAGCTGCTGCAGCTCATCATCAAGCTCATCGTGCTCTTCCTTGCAATCGGATAAATATTTCCACAAGGTATCGTCCTTAACGTAATCCAGAACACTCTCTATGGAGCTTACGCCCATTTTAACCCCCGCATCACATTCGCGGAGCAGCTTTATAGTATCTTGCTCTATCATTATCTGTATTTCCTTTCTTGCTTGTTTAAAAAAAGTATACCCCTTTTTTTATTTGTTATTTCTGCATAAAGTGGAAATTTTTCTCTTTTATTTTGCTTTGTAATATGTTATAATTAAATGGAATATACGAAAGGCGGTCGGAAAACGAATGGCTAAGTTATATTATAAGTACGGAGCGATGGGCTCATCCAAAACAGCGCAGGCGCTCATAGCGAAATTCAATTACGAGGAACGTAATATGCGCGTTTGGCTTATCAAGCCGGATATTGACGATAGGGACGGAAAAAACGTTATCCGCTCCCGCATAGGACTTGAAGCGGAATGTGAAACTATTTCCAAAGATGACGATATATACGAGCTTTTTGTAAAATATCATTCCGATGCGGACGTAGTCATTTCCGATGAATGTCAGTTTTTTACCGAATCGCATATCGACCAGTTAAGGCGAATTGTCGATGAATGCAACGTAGCGGTTATGTGTTACGGCTTGCGCGGGGATTTCCTCGCACACCTTTTTACGGGAAGCAAACGCCTTTTCGAACTGGCAGATTCCATTGCGGAGATCAAGACGGTATGCTCCTGCGGCTCAAAGGCGATAATAAACGCCCGTATTGATGAGAACAATAATATCGTTACCGAGGGTGAGCAGGTGCTCCTCGGCAGTAACGACAGATATATTGCGATGTGCCATAAATGCTGGAAAGAAAAAATTAAAAATCAAAAAGAGGTTAAATAATATGCAGCTTTCGGATATACTTAAAAAATGCGATCACACCCTCCTCGCCCAGACAGCAACTTGGGAAGAGATAAAAGCTATATGTGATGACGGACTGAAATATTCTACCGCTTCCGTCTGCATTCCCGCCGCATACGTTAAGCAGGCAAAGGAATATGTGGGCGAAAAGTTAAAAATATGCACCGTTATCGGATTTCCCAACGGTTATACCACCACGGCGGCAAAGGTTTTTGAATGCGCAGACGCTCTTTCAAACGGCGCAGACGAAATAGATACGGTTATAAATATCGGTTTTTTGAAGTCCCAAAGATACGATGAGATTCTCTTTGAGCTTACCGAACTTAAAAAGACGTGCGGAGATAAGATATTAAAGGTAATTATCGAAACTTGCCTGCTTACAGAGGAAGAAAAAATTAAAATGTGCCATATCGTAACCGAATCCGGCGCAGATTATATCAAAACCTCTACCGGATTTTCCAAAGGCGGTGCCACCAAGGAAGATGTGGCGCTGTTTGCAAAGCATATCGGAAAGGGTGTGCGTATAAAGGCGGCAGGCGGCATCTCTTCTTTGGAGGATGCAGAAGCGTTTATCGCCTTGGGGGCTGCCCGTCTTGGTACCAGCCGAATTGTAAAAATAGCAAAAAATCTTGCCGATGACGGCAGTTATTGATAAAAAGGAGATATGTATTATGAGTCAGCATACACCTCACATTAAAGCAACCTCGGCAGATTTTGCAAAGACCGTGCTTATGCCCGGCGATCCTCTGCGCTCCAAATTCGTTGCGGAAACCTTTTTGGATAACGCGGTATTGGTAAACAATGTAAGAGGAATTCAGGGCTATACCGGTACATACAACGGTGTGCCCGTGTCTGTAATGGCAAGCGGTATGGGAATGCCCTCTATCGGCATTTATTCCTATGAGCTGTTCAACTTTTTCGGTGTGGAGAATATTATCCGTATCGGCTCTGCAGGGGGACTTGCAGATCAGGTTCAGCTTCGTGATATTATTATCGGTATGGGCGCTTGCACCAATTCCTCTTATCAGGAGCAATACGGTCTTGGCGGCAATTTTGCACCTATTGCCGATTATTCTCTTTTGCGCAAAACAGTCGAAGAAGCGGAAAAGCTGGGCGTAAGATATCACGTTGGAAATATGCTTTCTTCCGATGTATTCTATAACGCAAACCCCGCTTTTAACGACGGATGGTATAAAATGGGCGTTCTGGGCGTGGAAATGGAAGCCGCCGCTTTGTATATGAACGCTGCCGCCGCAGGCAAGCGCGCTCTTGCAATTTGTACTGTGTCCGATCATATTCTCCGCGGCGAGGCATTGGATGCGGATGCAAGACAGAGCACCTTTACGGATATGATGACAATAGCACTTAACGTTGCGACTTCACTTTGAGGAAATTAAATGAAACGTGTATTTTTAATCGTTCTGGATTCTTTTGGAATAGGAGCCGCGCCTGATGCCGCCGATTTCGGCGATGCAGGCGCAAACACCGTTTTAAGCGTTTGGAACACGGGAATACTGAATATACCCAATCTTATATCCCTCGGTCTGGGAAATATTGACGGAGTGGACTGCATTCCTTCCGTGGTTTCGCCTCTTGCTTCCGTGGCAAAGCTTAAGGAACTCAGCAAGGGCAAGGACACCACCACGGGACATTGGGAGATAGCCGGTATAGTTTCGGATAAAGCTATGCCTACCTATCCGGATGGATTTCCTGCAAGCGTTATAAAAGAATTTGAGCAAAAAACAGGCTACGGCACCCTTTGCAACAAGCCCTATTCGGGTACGGAGGTTATCCGTGATTACGGGGACGAGCATTTGCGTACGGGAAAGCTTATCGTCTATACTTCGGCAGACAGCGTGTTCCAGATAGCCGCCCACGAGGAAAAGGTTCCTCTTTCAGAACTGTACCGCATTTGCGGAATTGCCCGTGAAATTCTTACGGGTGAGCACGGCGTGGGACGGGTTATTGCACGTCCGTTTGCGGGTGATTCTTCCGCATACACCAGAACCGCAAACAGACGGGATTTTTCCCTTAAGCCTCCTCACGGTAATATGAACGAAACCCTTAAAGAAAGAGGATTTGATGTTATCGGCGTGGGCAAGATAAACGATATTTTTGCAGGCTCAGGCATAACCGAAACCTATCCCACCCATAGTAATAAAGAGGGGATGGAGATCACTTCACAAATTTCGGAAAAAGACTTTTCGGGGCTGTGCTTTGTAAACCTCGTGGATTTCGATATGCTTTACGGACACCGTCAGGATGCCGTAGGATATGCCGGCGCATTAAACGAATTTGATATTTGGCTCGGCGGATTTATGAAGAATATGCAAAATGATGATATGCTTATCATCACCGCGGACCACGGATGCGATCCATCTGATAACAGCACAGACCACACTCGCGAATACGTTCCTCTGCTGGTGTACGGTAACGGAATTGTTCCCGAAAACAAAGGCGTTATCGAAGGATTTACGGTTATACGGGATACCGTTATCAAATATTTGCTTGGTGAATAATATGGAAAACACAGTATATAAAGATTTAATTGAAAAAGCTCTTTCGGCAAGAGAAAAAAGCTACAGCCCGTATTCGTCTTTTGCAGTAGGCGCGGCGTTGCTTACAGACGATGGAAAGGTATATACGGGCGCAAATATTGAATCCGCCTCATTTTCTCCCACAGTTTGCGCAGAGAGAGTGGCGTTTTTCACTGCCGTTCATAACGGAGAAAACCGCTTTAAGGCTATTGCGGTTGTGGGCGGAAAGCAGGCAAATGACGTAACCGAGTTTTGCGCACCCTGCGGAGTATGCAGGCAGGTAATGGCGGAGTTTTGCGGGAAGGATTTTGAAATTATTTTGTTTGACGGAAAAACAGAGAAGATAATAACTCTTGAAAACCTGCTTCCCGAAGCGTTTACAAAAGATAACGTGGATTAAAAGAGAGGAGTAACTATGGCTATCAGAATGTACGACCTTATCGAAAAGAAAAAGAGAGGCTTATCTCTTACCCGTGATGAGCTTTTCGAAATGGTTAACGCATATACTCGGGGTGATATTCCCGATTACCAGATGTCCGCTTGGCTGATGGCGGTGTACTTCAATTCAATGACGGACGAAGAAATATTCGACCTTACGGAGGCCATGGCGCTTTCGGGCGATACGGTAGATCTTTCTGTTTTCGGCGACCGAAGTGTGGATAAGCATTCCACCGGCGGAGTAGGGGATAAAACCACCCTTATCGTCGCACCTATCGTTGCCGCTTGCGGAGGTATAGTTGCAAAAATGAGCGGACGGGGATTGGGTCACACCGGCGGAACGGTGGATAAGCTGGAATCCTTTGAGGGATTTCACACCACCCTTTCTCCCAAGCAGTTTATTGATCAGGTGCAGGATATAGGACTTGCCGTTATCGGTCAAAGCGGAAATCTCGCCCCTGCGGATAAAAAGATATACGCACTCAGGGACGTTACCGCAACGGTGGATACCATACCGCTTATTGCATCTTCCATAATGAGCAAAAAGCTCGCCGCAGGCACACGTTCTATCGTTTTGGACGTTAAATGCGGAAGCGGTGCTTTTATGCGTGAAAAGGCAGACGCTATCCGTCTTGCGGAGATGATGGTAAAAATAGGCGTTTCCCACGGCAGAAATATTGCCGCCGTTATTACGGATATGAACAGACCTTTAGGCAACGCTATCGGCAATCTGCTTGAGGTAAGCGAGGCTGTAGAGGTTTTGAAGGGCGGCGGACCCGATGACTTGCGTGAAATTTGCGTTACTCTTGCATCTCTTATGGTAAGCTTTTCCTGCAAGTGCGGCATAGAAGAAGCCAAAAGCAAGGTTCTTTCCGTTCTTGAAAACGGCGAAGCTTTTGAACGGTTCTGCGCCTGGATATCCCGTCAGGGCGGAAATATAGAATACGCCCGTAATCCGTCCCTTATGGGTCAGGCTGAATATACCCGTGATATTATTTCGGAAACGGACGGATATATTGTGGGCTGTAACGCGGAAATGATCGGAACTGCCGCAATGCTTTTGGGCGCAGGCAGAGAAAAAGCAGACGATGTTATTGATCCCAAAGCTGGAATAATGCTTTATAAAAAGACGGGCGACAAGGTGAAAAAAGGCGATATTATCGCACGGCTGTATACCGAACGGAAGCATACGCTGGACGTGTCGGAGCGCACCCTTGTGGCAGCGTTAACCTTTGGTAATGTTCACCCCGAAGAAGAGCCGCTTATATATAAGGTGATCGGCATATAACCCCATTTTAACCAAAAAGGGAGGTAAACAAATGTCTAAATACGAGGTCCTCTCAGCAGAGGTTTCCGCAAAAATAGAAGAAGCCAACCGTACCGGAAATTATCCGGATACAGCTTTTAAAAACAAGGACGTTGTGTTGCGTCAAAAACGAGACCGAGATGTGCCTACAGTTTGGCGACCCACTTTTGCTCACGATATTGACCGTATAATGTACTGTCCCTATTACAACCGTTATACTGATAAGACCCAGGTGTTCTCTCTTTGGAAAAACGATGATATCACCCGCAGAAGTCTGCACGTTCAGTTGGTTTCCAGAATTTCCCGCACCATCGGCGCGGCGCTTCATCTTAATCTTGATCTTATCGAAGCTATATCCTTGGGACACGATATCGGTCATACTCCTTTCGGACATACGGGGGAAAGGTTCCTTGATGAATTGTCCTTTAAGCATACGGGACGGCATTTTTACCACAATATACACTCTGTCCGCGTGCTGGATGGAATATTTCCTCTTAACCTCAGTCTGCAGACCCTTAACGGTATAGCCGCCCACAACGGAGAGATCGAGTGCGAGGAATATTATCCTCAGCATGTGAGCGGTTTTGATGAGTTTGATGACATTATTGAAAAATGCTATACAGACCCCTCCGTTGCAAAATCAATAATGCCTTCAACGTTAGAGGGCGCGGTGGTGCGTCTTTCGGACATTATCGCATATCTGGGCAAGGACAGACAGGATGCGAGGATAATCAATCCCACAGAGGATATACCTTTTGACGATTGTATCGGCTCTGCAAATTCCGAGATAATTAATAATCTCGTGGTAAACGTTATTGAAAACAGCTACGGAAAGCCTTATATAAAGCTGGACGAGGAGCATTTCAACGCTCTGCGAAAGTACAAAATGGAAAACTACAAGCTTATATATAACCGCGCCGCTCTGGACGATAAGTTTGAATCCAGCGTAAAGCCTATGATGGAGGAAATATACTGTCAGCTTCTTGACGATCTCAAGCAAGATAACCGCTTGTCCCCCGTGTTTACCCACCATATAGATTACGTCAATTCTTCTTACCGTCACAAGCGGGATATTCCTTATGAGAATTCCGACCATCATCAGATCATAGTGGATTATATCGCCAGCATGACTGACGATTATTTCATAAGCCTCCATCACTATCTGTTCCCCGAAAGTAAGCTGCAGGTGGAATACAAAGGATATTTCGATGAATAACCCTGCCTTGAAAGGAAAAACACTTTTTATGTTTCAAAAAATAATCCAACTCATAGAAAAATATCCCACCGTTATTATTCACCGCCATTCAAAGCCTGACGGTGACGCTTTGGGCAGCCAGATGGGACTTAAATATATTATAAAAGAAACCTATCCCGAAAAGCAGGTTTACGTTGTAGGCGATATGACACCCCGTTATTCCTTTATTGCAGACGGGGATATGGACGTTATAGATGACAGCGCGTACGAAAACGCCCTTGCCATCGTTCTCGATTCCGCTACGCCTGCCCTTGTCAGCGATGACCGCTATTCCAAAGCTGCCGCCACCGCGCGGCTGGACCATCATATATTCGTGCAAAAGTTTGCGGACGAAGAGGTGGTTGATACTTCCTTCGAAAGCTGCTGCGGGCTTATTACGTGTATGGCGAAAACCGCAGGTCTGCAGGTTTCTTCTCAAGCGGCAAAGGCTTTGTATACGGGTATGGTCACCGATTCGGGCAGATTCAGATATGACAACACCAACGCCCAGACCTTTGAAATGGCGGCTTTCCTCATTTCCAAAGGATTCGATACCAACGATATATACAGTAACTTGTATTCGGACGAGCTTTCATCCGTTCAACTGCGAGCCCGCTTTACGTTGAAGATCAACGTAACCGAAAACGGAGTAGGGTATATATACAATACGCTTGATGAGGTTGCCGCCTGCGGTGTGGACACCTTTACCGTGTCCCGCGGAATGGTTGGCGTTATGTCGGATATCAAGGGGATACATAGCTGGGTGAATTTTACGGAAACGGAAAACGGAGTTTTGTGTGAAATACGCTCAAACAAATATAATATCAATCCTATTGCTGTTAAATACGGCGGCGGAGGACACCAAAAGGCAAGCGGCGCAACCTTAAAGGATAAGGACGAGGCCATGCGGCTTTTGGCAGATCTTAACGCTATAGGAGAATAATATGAAGTATGAACAAATGAAAGCGGTGCTTGACACCATAAAGGCGTACGACCGCATAATAATCTTCCGCCACAAAATGCCGGATGGAGATGCTATCGGCTCTACCAAGGGATTGTACAGAATACTTAAACTGTCTTTTCCTGAAAAGGAGATATATCTTCTCAATTCCGATTATTCGTCCCACCTTGCCTTTTTGGGCGGTGAGGACGAGCCAATTCCTGATGAAATGTATAAGGACGCCTTGGGAATAGTGGTGGATACCGCAACTGCGGCGCGTATTTCAAACAAAAAGTTTTCGCTGTGCAAAAGTATTGTAAAAATAGACCACCACATTCCCATAGAGTCTTACGGGGATGTGGAATGGATAATGGAGGATTACTCTTCTTCCTGCGAAATGATTGCGGAATTTTACAGTGTCTTCAAGGACGAATTAAAGATCGACGCTCAGGCGGCGACGTATATCTACTGCGGAATGGTTACGGATTCGGGACGGTTTAAGTATCGCTCCGTTTCGGGAGATACACTTCGTCTTGCGGCAATGCTTATAGACCTTGGTATAGATCTTGATACTCTGTATGCAAATCTGTATATGAAGGAATACCACACCCTTAAATTCCGTTCTTATGTATACGATAAGATGAAAATATCCGAAAACGGCGTGGTTTATATTTACGTGGATAAAAAGACCCGCGAAAAATACGGACTTTCTATCGAGGATGCGTCCGCTTGCGTGGGATATATAGATAATATTAAAAACAGCCTTATATGGCTGGCGTTTATCGAAACCGAGGACAATATCCGCGTACGTCTGCGTTCCCGTTTCGTTACGGTAAGCGAGCTGGCGGAAAAATACGGTGGCGGCGGACACGCCTGCGCCGCAGGAGCAAACGTGAAAAATACCGCGCAAATGCGCCGTCTTGTTAAGGATGCGGACGAGTTGCTCAAAAAATACAAACAAGAAAACGAGGGGTGGATATGAGAATTCTTATAACCAACGATGACGGAATCGAATCTCCCATACTGCCCGTCTTGGCAAATTGGGCAAAGCAGTTCGGGGAGGTAACCCTTGTTGCCCCCAAAACAGAGCAAAGCGCAAAAAGCCAGAGTATAGATTTCCGCAACCGTATAGAGGTTAAAAAAGTAGATCTTGTTGACGGCGTGGAGTGCTACAGCGTGGCATCAACTCCCGCAGATTGCGTTCGGTTCGCCGTTACGGGGCTTAAAGGGAAATACGATTTCCTTATCTCGGGCGTTAACAGAGGATATAATCTTGGCTGGGACGTGTCCTATTCCGGTACCGTGGGCGCGGTACTTGAAGGAAGCCGTTACGGTATAAAATGCGTTGCCGTGTCTACGGATTTTGAAATTCTTATGGATGCGCCAAAGTATTTTGATATGATCCTGCAGTTTTTCCTTGCAAGATCGCTGTTCAGTTACGGAAATCTGTTTAACGTAAACATTCCCCATTCTCCCGCAAAGGGAATACGCCTTACCCGAATGGGACAAATGTTTTATACAGACGAGTTCGTTCATATGGAAGGGGACGAATATCAGCAATTCGGCGGTCCCGTAATGCGGGAGTTCGATAGTCTTGATGTTGATATAGACGCGGTTTTAAGCGGTTATATCTCCGTTACACCTCTCACTTACGATAAAACCGACCATAAGGTTCTTGAACGCCTTAAATAAACCAAAAACCCCAAGAAGTAAAAATCTTCTTGGGGCGATTTTTCATTTTCGGGGTCCCCGAGAAAACGTCAGTTTTCTTGGGGTACTCTTTTGCGGGGTGTTTTTTATGCAGCTTCGTTGTAATTCCGTATATCGTCGTATATAACGGGAACGTAGGGGGTAGGGTTATAATAGCTCTTTGATGAAAGCTGTCCGCCGCCGGTAATGTTACCGAACATTTC
Organism: Eubacteriales bacterium; assembly: GCA_045595165.1. GTDB lineage: Bacteria > Bacillota > Clostridia > Oscillospirales > CAG-382 > SFLA01. The sequence continues at coordinate 8,010 of JAZNZY010000033.1, read as the reverse complement.
TCCCCAGCCGCCGTAGTAATTCAGGTATTCCTGAAAATCGTTATAATGGTTATAGGAGTAAAAAAGATATTTTTCGTTTATATCAATAATATCGTTGCCGTTAATATCGCAGGCGGTGTATACGATCCTTGCCGCACCGCGGGTTATACGTTTTCCGTCGTTATAGGTTTTTACAGCGTAACCGGGGTCGCAATCCGTACCCGTGGTACCCACGTCCAGCTCGTAATATTGCAGATTGCCGCCGCAACCGCTTATCTCGGGAAGCTCGGGCTCGTAAGGATACTTTTTCGTGTTGCCGCTGAACTTGGAGTGATTCAGCCTTAAATTCTCGCCCCAAATGCTGTTTTTCGGGTCTGTCCTTTTACTCGAAACATAATTAGCGGGAATATCACCAAAAGCAAAAACGTATGCCGCAACCTCTTCGAGGGTAATGTACCCCCCTCCGCGGTATACTCTGAATACCTCTTCGCCGCGGTAATTCACAACAACGTAGGTGTTTTCATCGGCAAAATAGGGAACGTTGTTGCGTATGTACATTTCGTTTTCCATAGGCATATAAAGGGCGAGCACGGGCGCTTGGTCAGGCACCTTTTCCGCACCGGAAAGTATACCTTTTTCAGATCTTTCCAATGCTTCCTCATAGCTGTCCGCAGGGTCGCTGTCCCCGTAAAAGGCATCTCTCGCCTCGGTATCTACAGATAGGTTTAAATCGTCTTTATCCTCACTTGGGGCAACAACGTAAATTATAACGGTGTCCCGAAGCTCTTTATAGCTTACGGTTACCGCCGCCGTGCCTTCTTCCACGGCTGTTACCAATCCCGTACTGTCCACCGTAACGGAATCGCTTGAAGCTATCCACAACAGATCATCCTTCAGCTCCTCGGGTGCGTCAGTTTCAAGAAGAAAAGTCTTGCCCGCCTCTATCGTGGTCTTTTCGCAGTTGGTTATATTCAGCTCGGATATTTGTATATCGTTCTGTCCGCAGGAGCAAAGGGAAACTATAATTATAAGCGTTATTATAAAAGCAGTAAAACGGCGTGTCCGTTCCATAAAAAACATTCACCTCTGCTTTATATTGTATATCATTATTTCTGTTTCGTCAAGTGAATTACACCGATAAAAAAGATGCGCACTTTCAAAGTGCGCATCTTGCATTGTTATTGCTTTTTCTTATTCTACTTCAAGCAAAGTGGCGTTTTTAAGCTGAGGAACCTTATTATAGAAGGATACTTCGCTCTGAACGGTGATAGTGTCGCCAACCTCAAGCTGAACGTCCATCTTATCGTATCTGGTGTTGTTCTCATCGTACAAGCCGTAGATGAGAAGCTTGTTGCCGTTTCCGTCGGTAATATAGAAGTTACCGTACGTAGCCCAATTTTCGCCATAGGTACCGGTAATGGTACCGGTTACGATAACGGGATGATCAATAAAATCGGTAAGCGCGAGAACTTCTGCGATAGTAGCGTTCTGGGGCTCGCCGGGCTCATATTCCTTTACGGTGTGCTCTACGAGAACAGCGTTCTTTATCTGGGGAACACCGTTGTAGAAGGAGATAGTACCCTTTACCTTGATTATATCGCCCTTTGTGGGTTTGACTTCGAGAGCATCATATCTGTTGCCGTCTTCATCATATGTGCCGTAAAGGTAGAGGTTGTTTCCGTTGCCGTCGGTTATATAAATGTTGCCCCAGGTGGTGCTTGATACTTCAACAACGGTACCGCTTACGAAAATTTCAGTAGTAGGTGCATTGCCTTCGGTATACTTAAGAATATCTGCAATAGGCGTGGTGTTGCCGGTTGCAGGTGTATCATTGGGATTATCGCTGGGTTCATCGCCGGGATCGGTAGTGGAACCGCCGCCGGAAGTGAGAGTTTTAAGCTTTGCGTTCTTAAGCTGTACCTGTCCGTTGAAGAAGGAAACGGGAGCCTGAACGGTAACGGTATCGCCTACAGCAGGCTTTTTAGCCATAGCATCGTATCTGGTGTTGCCGTTTGCATCGTACAGACCGTAGATAAGAAGCTTGTTGCCGTCTGCATCCTTGATATACATATTGCCCCAAGTGGTATTGGTGATCTCATCAACAACGCCGGTTACAATAACTTCATAGGAAGGCTCGCTGCCTTCTTTGATGCCCAGTATATCCTTTATAGTCTTGTTCTGGGGTGCTTCGGAAGGGGTATCGTTGTTTTCGGGCTCGGAGGTATCTCCGTCGGGCTTGGAGGTGTCATCGGGATCGTCGGAAGCTACTGCATCGTGAGAATCAAGAGTAGCATACTCTATTTCAATGATGGTAGAGGTTATGTTTCCGTCAGCATCCTTCTTTGCATAGTTAACGATAGGACCGGTTACGGTAATGGTGTTGCCAACGTCGATAATATCTGCGCCGTCGCCGGAGGTACGGAAGCACTGAATGGGCTTATCCTCCATACCGTCAACAACGATGGTTACAGTTACGTTGCCGTACTGCTCGCTGTATGCGGAATCAACCTTGGTGATCACGCCGGTGAGGGTGTACTTGTGTCCGCCGGAAAGATATGCGCCTGCTTCGAGCTTGTAAGCCTCGTTTACTATATCCTGCGCGGTTTCGTAAATCTCAACTTCTTCGGCAGGGCCCATATTCTCTGCAACTTCTTTCTTAATAAGAACTGCGGGGAACTGTGTGGAACCGCTGTTTTCGGGAGTTATATAGCTGGATTCGGAAATACAAATGGTGGTGTAGGAGCCGTAAGTACCCATTACGTATTCGCCGCCCTCAACCATAGTCATCCAAGCGTTGCATTCGGTGTTGTAATACCATACGGAGCCTTCGGTGCCGTAATTGATATACTTGCTGTATTTTCCTTCTTCGGTCTTTACAACGGAAGCGGTAACGTAGTTCTTAACATCATTTATCATAGTATAGAACTTGTAGCCGCCTTCAACAACCTCTGCAAAGAAAGCGGGAGCTTCCTTGGGGTCGGTGGTGGTAACGATAAACTTGTTGTTCTGGAGCTCGTGGGTAGCGTAAAGCGTCTTGCCCAGAGAGGTGTGAACGAGATAAAGCGCGTATTCAACGCCTTCCTCGGGTGCGCTTACCACTGCGGAGTTATCAACAATGGGAACGACCTTTTCAAAGGTAGTGGTTTCGGTGTTGCCCTCTGCGTCCTTAATGGTTGCGGTAAGAACGTAAGGAATTTCCGCTTCGGTCTTATCGGGAACGTCCACGGTGTAAAAGCCGTTTCTGCTGCTTTCTTTTACGGTAACGTTTTCGTTATCGCTTTCCCAGGTAACCGTGAACTCTACGGTGTTGTTAATAAGTATCTTACCTACAACGTCATAATCAGCAGGAGTTTCCTTTGCGCTGTCCTTGTAAAGGCTCTTGAGGTAAGAAAGCGCATCTGCCAAGCCGGGACCTTCAGTCTTGTCCGAGCAGGAAGCCATAATACCGCAGCACATAAGAACTGCCAACAGGATTGCTAAAAATTTCTTCATTATATGCTTTCCTTTCAAAATTAATCAGAAATCGTAATATCGTTAACGGAGAAGACCTTTATCTGGTAGGTTCCGTCAAAGTAATCTACCAATCCTTTTACGGATATAGTCTTTCCTTCAAAAAGATCCGCCGTTATAAGATTGCCGTCCTCATCGTACAAAACTATGGTTCTTACGGAAATAGTTTCATCCCCTGCCTTGCAGGTGAGAGTGATAGCACCCTTGGAGGAGCTTTCTTCGTTTGTGGTAGTGTAGGTGTCCACTACCTTAAGGTCGGTCATTTCGACGGAGGTGTAAATAGCCAGCTCTGCGTAGCCGAAGGTTTTGGCGGCATCATCGATAACCAGCTCTACCTTGCCTTCATTAAATGTTGCGGGATCGGTCAGAACGTATGCGGGGGAGTGCCCGTCGCTTATCTTTTGGATATTTGCGGGATCGTCAGGACGCATCATAGAATATTCCAGACCGGAAACCTGATACGTTCCGCCGGTTTCGTAATACTGAACAGTGCCTACTATACGGACTCTGTTTCCTACGGAAAGTATCTGCAGACCTGCGCCGTTAAGGCTGTATCCGTAATAAATGGTCATACCGTAGTAAAGACCGCTTTCGGGATCGTATTCTTCAACGTAGCAGGTGTTATTGTTGTTCTTTGTAATAACGCCCTCGAATGCTACCTTGCAGTTATCGTATTCGGTTATCTTGGTACGAAGCTCTCTCAAGGTAAGCTCGGTTGCCTCTCCGTAAGGGAAGTTGGGATCCTGCTTGCCGGAATGAACGTGCAGCATTTCCGTTTTTGCCTGATTAAGTGCGTTCATACAGGTTTCGCCGTAACGGTTGTTTGCGGAATTGGAAGCAACCGCAAGACCCTGCTGAAGTATCTCGATATTCAGATTGCGGTATTGGTCGCTGCCTTGAGGCTTGTACCATACCCAAACCAGATATCTGCTTCCGGTGGAGTCTGCGTTCCATTTATCGTCATCGGATTCGACGATAATGGACTGTGCATCAAGCAATACCTGCTTTGTGTAATTGGCTGCGGTTTTTCCCCATTCCTCTATCTTGCCGGTAGATTCGGGAGTGTTTATAGCAAGGTATCTGGCTTTAAGAATACCGCCGGGAATAACCGAAGAGGGAACTTTGAAGTGGGTGGTGTCGCCGTCGATATAAGCGTGTACAGTAACTTCTTGTTTAAGCGTGGATGAGTTCATATCCAACGTAATTGAAGCGGCGTAATCGATATGATCGCTTTGGTTGGAAACCTCGTCGGTGGGCCCGCAGGCTGCCAGGCACAAAAGCATGGCAACCGCGAGTAAAAGGGAATAAAACTTTTTGTTAAAAATCTTGTTCATATAAGTTCATTAACCTGCCTGATATTCACATTCGGCAATAGCATCTTCAAAGGCTTTCTTTATCTGTTCTTCCACGTCGCTGCCCCAGTCTGCGGACAAGCATTTCTGCATAAGCAGACCAACCTGGTCACGGGCGGTGGAGGAGCCGTTGAATGCGGGAGAGGTGTAGTAAGCTTCTTCCTGATCCAGACAGATCTTTGCACTGAGTGCGGAAATAAAGTCGCCGCCGTCTGCCTTATCAAGGAAATCGTTCTTGTATATGGGGTTTTCGCCTACGGATTTGATTACGGGAACGTAACCGGAAGCCATAGAGAATTCAGCCTGGAATTCGACGGTGGTGGTAAGATACTTAACAAACAGCCAGGATGCGATAACTTCCTGAGGATCTGCCTTCTTGAAGATACAGAGAGAGGGGCCCTGGGAGATAACCTTGGGATCTTCGGGGTTGATCTGGGGAATGGTAGCGATGCCTACTTCAAAGGGATAAGCTTCGTCAACCTTATCGGGACGCTGGTGAGTTGCACCTGCGGAAGAGCCGATAGACATATAGCTGTTACCTGCTTCGGATTCAGCCTTGGTGAACAATTCGGAGGTGTAACCGCCGGAAAGCTCCTGAGTGGTTACGTAGCCCTTCTGATACCAGGTTCTGAAGCGTGCAACGAAATCGTAGTTGGTCTGGTTGTCAAAGAGGAAGTGATCGTCACCTGCGCTGGTGTAGGGAGAGCCGCTCTGCTCGCACAGAGTGATAAACCAGTTGGATTCGGAGTCATAGCCGAGAGGGATACAATCGGGATCGATCTCTTTGATTTTTTCGCAAAGCTTTTCCATTTCGTCCCAAGTGGTGGGAACGGTAAGACCGTGCTTGTTAAAGAATGTCTTGTTGTAGTAAAGAACCTCGGTGGACTTGGAAAGGGGAAGGGTGTACATAAGTCCGTCGCCGAACTGCTGACCTTCTTCGTAATAACCCTTAATAAAATCGTTCTTCTGTGCATCGGTAAGACCGAGTATTTCGGTGGTTCCGTCCGCTCTGGTGATCTCGATCTCGTTTTCGATCAGCACGTCAAGAGTCTGAACGGCCTGCGCCATATTGTAAAGCGCAACGTGGTCGGGATAGCAGTAAGCGATATTGGGCTGGTTGCCTACGGTGATCTCGGTCTTTATCTGATCACGAACGTCATCGTAAGAGCCAACCTGCTCGTGCTGAACGGTGATGTTGGGGTAAAGCTTGTTGAATTCTACGATATAATGATCGAGAACGTCACGAAGATTTGCGCCCATGGTGTGGTAGAAGGTAATGGTTACGGGAGTTGTGGTGTCAAATCCGTTTTCGGGGATAACGAGGTCGGAAGCGACCGAAGTGTTGTTACAGCTTGTGAGAGCGAAAACGCCCAAGCACATAACCGCAACGAGAATGAAAGATATAATTCTGTTTGCTTTCATTTTTTTCTCCTTTGATCTTTTGATATGTGATGCCAAAATGGATTGGCTGTTATCCTTTGATACCGCTTCTTGATACGCCCTTCATAATATATTTACGAAGGAATACGAATACCAGGAACAGCGGGAAAGATACTATGGCGACCGCCGCCATCTGAACGGGAATGTTTACGTCGCCGCTGGCATCGGTAAACGCATTGCGCAGACCGTTGGTAATAAGCTGATGGTCCGCATCATTTGCAACCAGTCTGGGCCAGATGTAAGAGTTCCACGCGCCCATCATCTTAAGAATGGTAATGGATATGAGGGTGGGAAGCGCCAAGGGGATCATTACCTTGCAAAGGTACTTAAGGTCGCTGGTACCGTCAACCTTTGCGGCAAGATAAAGCTCATCGGGTATCTGCATAAAGTTCTGACGCAACAGATAAATGTAAAATACGCTTACGAGGAAGGGAACGATCAATACCGTAAATGAATTCATCCATCCGAAAGCATTTACCGTGGCGTAGTTGGTGATGGTGAACAATTCACCGGGGATCATCATTGTGCCGAGAAGTGCGGCGAACAACGCGTTTTTGCCCTTGAACTCAAGACGTGCAAAGGCGAAAGCGGAAAGCACGGTAATAACAAGGGAAAGCAGGGTGGATACCACACCGACGTAAAGAGTGTTCAAAAACAGTTTGCCCAACGTGGCTTGGTTGAATGCCTGAATGTAGTTGCCCCACAGTATTTCGCGGGGGAACAGGGTGGGAACGGAAAGACGGTATTCGTCAAGAGATTTTACGGATGATATAAGCATCCAGTAAAAGGGGAACAGAACTATTACCGCCATAATGATAAGAAAGGCGTATACAAGGAATTTATAAAACGTCTTTCCTACCAGCTGTTTTGCAGATACGCTGCGGAGGTTTTTCTCGCCCATAGTTTTAAATTTAGCCATAGCGTTTTACCTCCCTTAATAATGCGTTTTCTTTTTGCTGACCCAAAGATTTATAAGGGTTACAACAAAAATGATCGCAAACAGTATAAGTGCCGCTGCGCTGGCGCGTCCCTGATGGCTGTCAAGAGATTCGTAAATAAATCCTACCATAGTGTTAAGGCTGAGAGGTGCGCCCGCAGGGCCCATATCCTCACCGAATATACCTACGATATTGGAATATTCCTTGAATCCGCCGATAAAGCCGGTAATAACAACGTATGCCAGCATAGGTGAGAGAAGGGGAACGGTAATTCTTGTAAATACTCTGCTTCTGCTGGTTCCGTCTACACGGGCGGCATCGTAATACTGCTTGTTTATACTTTGCAGTCCGCCCAGCAGAATAAGTATCTTGAAGGGGAGCGCATTCCATACCGTGTATACCACCAGCACCACGATATTTGCGGTGTAAGTGGAGCCGGAGTTTATCCAGTTGATATGGTTTCCGCCGAAGAATTCGATAATGTTGTTTACAATACCTGCCGTAATGATCAGCTCGTTTTCACCGCCGAAGGCAGAACCGACCATATTAAACATAGCGGCAAATACCATACCGATAGCGATGGAGTTTGTAACGTAGGGGAGGAAGAATATGGTCTGAAGACCTTTTTGCAGGAATTTAATGGAATTGAGTGCAACCGCGATCAGAAGTGCAAGGATCGTGGAGATCGGAACGGTTATTACACAGAGAAGAACTGTGTTCTTTAGGCACTGTAAAAACTTTTTGTACTCAATAACCTTAAGGAAGTTACCGATACCGAAGCTGAAGGAAGT
>JAZNZY010000032.1:0-79020 GCA_045595165.1 Eubacteriales bacterium | reverse complement strand
GTCACATCGGCAAGGTCGGAATGCAACCGACCGATGCGGAGATTGTTAAGATAATGATAAGAGGTTAAAGTAAAAAGGACGGAGAAAAGCTCTCCGTCCTTTTTGTTGTTTTTAATTAATGTTTCCTAAATTACCGCTTGTGATCAGGTTTTCTGCATTCCATACAAAAAGGATACGGTCGGCGGAATACTGCTCGGCGTAAGCGGAAATATTTGTCATGCGGTTTGCCATATTGACAAGTACCAGATCAAAATGCTGTGCAAGGAAGGGTACCAGACTGTTTGCAAAGGAATCCTTGGGAAGAAGCAGTACCGGACGCTCTTCGTCAAAATTACTCTCTACAATGGTTACGTCGTTTGTACCGCTGATAAACACAGAATACTTATCCATCGTTTCCAGATATGACATATCGTAAAATCCGCTGAAAGTTCTTTCACCTATGGTGGTGGTAAAATCATCCTCGTTGCCAAGGGACCAGAATTCGATATTATCGGGAGAAACGAAGGAAAAACCGCATTTGGACCAAGTGGTTCCGTAAAAATCATCAGCCACGGTTTCTATCGTGAATTTATCTGCGGGAATAATATCCTTTTCCATACCAAAGGACTTCATTATCTCCACATAAGCGTAATATGCGCCCAACGTTGTCCAATGATGGTCGGTACGGTAATACACGTACTCCCCTGCCGAATGCTTTTCAGAAAGCATTGCCGAAAGAGGAATATACACCTCATCGGAAAGGGTTTCGGATATAAGCGCATCCAAGGAAACGGAAACGTTGGAGGGATAATTGAAATCCTTTGCCGCAACGTCTACCACGCGGGGAGGAATTATTACGTGAACGGGAATATCGGTATTTTCCGAAGCGAAGGTGTTAAGCTTTTCAAGCTGTTTTACAACGCTTTGAGAATAAAAATAGTCCATATTCTCGGTACGGTTAAGACGATCCTTAAAGATGGAGAAGGTTCGCACCGCAAGAGTTTCGTTTTCGCCAAGCAAAACGCCGTTATTCTCGCCCTTGAACAAGGCTAACTCCGCAAGAGCTTTAAGGCTTACGAAGGAATCACGCAAAGGAAACTGGTCTGCGAAATACTCGTTGATCTCAGAAGAAAATTTGCCGTCCATAAGAGATTCGAGGGTGAATTCGGGGAAAAGCTGAAGGTTGCGTTTTTCGTTTTCGGAATAGCTTTTATCGGGAACAATGACAAAAGCGGCGGTAAGGCCGAAAAGGATTGCCAAAAACAGGGCGACGGTAATAATATTTGTTATTTTTTTCACAATTTTTTACCTCCCCTTAGAAAGTGTAATACAAGAACGGGCTAAACGTGCTGTCCACCATATATGCTACGCACAGCAAAAACGAGCCGCAGGAGAGCATGGGAGAAGCATATTCCACGATTCTAAAGCGTTTGACAAGGTAATCGTAAAGCTTTTTGGGGTACGGTGTGCTTCCGATAACGCAAAGGAGGATAAGCGCAAGGTTGCGCAAAATATCGTAATTTACGGTAGCGGTGGTGAAATCCACTCCACCAAATCCGAACATTGCGGTAAACACGCTCCATCCTGCGGACATATCCGTAAAGAAGAATATAAGCCATCCGATAGCTACGAAGAACAGAGCGTAAATATGGCTGAACACCTTGGGAAGCTTATTCAATACCTTAAGAAGGAAGGTTTTCTCCAGCATAAGCAGTATGCCGAAATACACGCCCCAAAGGATAAAATTCCAGTTTGCGCCATGCCAGAAGCCGGTGAGAAGCCATACGATCGCTATATTGCGGTACTGCTTTAAAAGACCCTTTCTGTTACCGCCCAAGGGAATGTAAACGTATTCCTTGAACCAGGTGGAAAGGGACATATGCCAACGGCGCCAGAAATCGGTGATACTGTTAGCCATATAAGGGTAATTAAAGTTTTCAAGGAATTCAAATCCGATCATTTTACCCAAACCGATAGCCATATCGGAATAGCCGGAGAAATCGAAATATATCTGGAAGGTATAGCAGATAACGATCATCCAGCTTCCCGCAACGGTAGGCTGAATTTCGTGAAGGGATTGGAAATATTCCGCCACGGCAAAGATGGTATCGGCAAGCAATACTTTCTTCGCAAGACCCGCGCAAAAGCGGCGGATACCTTTTGCAAACTTATCAACACTATGTTCTCTGGTGATAAGCTGATCGTCAATATCACGATATCTTACGATAGGGCCTGCGATAAGCTGAGGGAAAAGTGTAACATAAGTACCGAAAGCGACGAAATTGCGCTGTACGTCTGTTTCACCGCGGTAAAGGTCGATAGTATAAGACATTATCTGGAAGGTATAAAAGGATATACCGACGGGAAGCACCAGACCTTTTATGGGCTCAAGAGAGGACAAAAAGGGTATAAGAGAAAGGTTTTCTATAAAGAAATTGCAATATTTGAAGAACAGCAAAAATACAAGGTTGGAACAAAGGGAAAGCGCCATATATATTTTTGCTTTTTTGGGGTTGGATTCACGGTATTTGTGGATAGGAAAGCCAAAAAGGAACGCTGCCAGAATGGAAATAAGCATTATGACAATATACGCAGGCTCACCCCAGCCGTAAAACAACAGAGAAACCGTAAATAAAACAGCATTACGCCACTTTTTCGGTAAAACGAAATAAAGCGCAAGGGTTACGGTAAGGTATGCAAAAAGAAATATAAGAGATGAAAATACCACAGTTTATCTGCCTTTCTTAATCTTCCAGCTTTTTAAACTCTTCGCCATCATCGTTGCGCTTGATCATTCCAATGACCTTAATATCGTTCTTTGAATACACCTTTACGGGTGCGTTTTGATCGCCGTTGAGCTTAACCTTTATTTTTCCGGTTAAAAAGTTGCTCTCGATAATTACGCCCTTACCTGCAGGAGTTTCAACAATGGAATCCACCTTGGGGAAAGTTGCGTATTCGGTTTCGTAAACCTCCTGCTCAAAGCGCAGACAGCACATAAGTCTGCCGCAGGAACCGGATATTTTTGCGCTGGAAAGAGAAAGATTTTGCTCTTTTGCCATCTTAATGGAAACCTGAGCGAAATCGGGCAGGAATTCCTTACAGCAGAAGGGTCTTCCGCATACGCCCAGTCCACCGATCAGCTTTGCTTCATCACGAACGCCGATCTGGCGAAGCTCGATACGAGTGCGGAAAACGGATGCGAGATCCTTTACCAATTCACGGAAATCCACTCTTCCGTCGGCAGTGAAATAAAAGATAAGCTTGGTGTTGTCAAAGGTATATTCCACGTCAACAAGCTGCATTACGAGATTGTTTTTCTGCACCTTTTCAAGGAATATCTGCTTTGCTCGTTCCTCCATCGCTTTGTTTTGCTCGTGTCTTTTTTCGTCCTCCTCGGTAGCCATACGAACCACGGGCTTGAGAGGAGAAACGATATCCGAACGCTTAACGTGGCGGTTTCCCATAGCACAAAAGCCGAATTCCATTCCGCGTGCGGTTTCCACAATAGCGTGATCGTCCTTATTGAGTACCATATCACCCGGAGCGAAATAATAGGTTTTTCCGCCATCTCTGAACTTTATTCCCACTACCTCGACTGTTTCAGCCATTTCGGCAGCTTTATCTATCATATTGTTGTTTTGATTTTCCATATATCAATTATTCCTTTCAGATCCCAGTTTAATAAGCATTTCGCTCATTACGGCAGTGTAGTTTCCGTTTGCTCCAATTGCCACACAGGCAGCTTCCACAGTATTAAGGCAAGATGAAATAGAACGGCGTGTTTTTTTGCGTGCATACACCGCCGCCTCCTGCACGGAAAGCACGTTACAGCGGGCAACTCCGCATTTGACACGGAGAATATCCGCAAAAGCACCGTGCACCAGAGATAAAAACAGTTGGTTGCTCTCCCTCTTCTGCTTGCCCTTAAGCACGGAAACGTAGAGAGAATATCTGTCCGCATCGCCGAAAAAGTTTTTTATAAATTCGGAAGCGCGGTTCATTTCCGCAACGCTGTCCCTGCCCAAAAGCTCCTCAGCCTCACCGATGCTTCGTCCGCAAAGACGGGTTACTTCAACCAAGGTCTGCTCCGGCTTACGGGGATACTTTTTACGCAGTATCTCCAATATCTCGTCCTCTTCCATTCCCGCAAGTGAAACGGTGCGGCAACGGGACCTTACCGTGGCAAGCAGCATATCCTTACGCTCGGTCAGCAAAAAGAATACCACGGGAGCGGGCGGCTCCTCAAGTATCTTAAGCATAGCGTTTTGTGTCTGCCTGTTCATTTTGTCTGCGTTTGCGATGATATATACTTTTTTCTCCCCATCGTTGGGAACAAGATACGCGTCCTTTATGATACGTCTTGCATCTGCAACCACGCAGGACTTTTCCACGCCCAATATCCACATATCGGGATGGGCTTTTTCATTCACCTTGCGGCATTGAGGGCATACCCCGCAGGGCTTGTCCTCCCTTTCGCACATTAGAACAGAGGCGGCATAAAGCGCAAAATCCATTTTGCCTACACCCTTCGCGCCCTCGATTATATATGCGTGAGAAACTGCCCCTTTATTATACTCGGAGGAAAACAAAAGCTTTTCTTTTTGGTTTAATATCACGTTTTGCTCCTCCTTACATAAATTCTCATAATAACTATACCACAAACAAGGGAAAATGAAAAGAGTTTTTTAATAAAAAGATTTGGTAAACTCAATATTTTACAATTCGGTTTTTATAGGCGTATTGACTTTTTCTTCCTTAAAGGTTAAAATAAAGGTTAAGGATGTGATTGAATAATGAGCGTTATTATCGGAATTGACGTGGGCGGCAGCACCACGAAAATCTGCGCAATAAAGAACGGAGTGCTTCTTACCCCCGATTCGGTTACTGCTACCGATCCGTTGGCATCGGTTTACGGTGCGTTCGGAAAATACACGGCAGAAAATAAGATATCCCTTTCCGGCATAGACAGCGTAGCTGTTACCGGTGTGGGAAGCGCTTTTCTTGAGAACGATATTTACGGGCTCCCTACCAAGCATATAAGCGAATTTACCGCTACGGGTAAAGGCGGTTTGTTTTTATCTAAAAAAAGCGAAGCTATAATAGTAAGTATGGGCACGGGAACTGCTATGATACACGCAGTCAACGGCAAGGCATCCCACCTCGGCGGTACGGGTGTGGGCGGCGGAACTCTGATTGGGTTATCCAAGCAAATGCTGGGAATGACTTGTGCGGAAGAAGTGGCAGAGCTTGCGTTGCATGGCTCACTTGCAAACATCGACCTTACTATCGAGGCTATGACCAAAAAAGACATTTCTCCTACCCTTACGGCAAAAACCACCGCTTCCAATTTCGGCAATCTTACGGACACAGCCACCAAAGCGGATATCGCGTTGGGAATTATAAACATGGTCTTTGAAACTGCAGGAATGATGGCGGTTTTCTCCTCAAGACAAAAGAACGTAAAGGATATCGTGCTTACGGGCAACTTATCCGTACTTCCCCAGACCAAAGAAAAATTCGAGGCTTTGTCAACTATGTTTGACGTGAACTTTATTATTCCTCAGCTTTCCCAATACGCTACCGTTATCGGTGCGGCACAATCTATGTTAACGGAGTGAAGAAAATGAAAAAGATTATAGTTTTGGTTCTTATTGCAACGCTGCTTCTGGTTTCCTGCGCAGGCGGTTCGGAGGGCTCAGATACTCCCAAGCAGACCTACAACACCAAAGAGCTTGTAGAAAAAATAACTGCCGATCATTCCCTTTCCGGCGGTACATATTATTCCTCCTTCAGCGAGGTTTACGGCGAATATCTGGATTCGGATATGTTGCTTTCCCTTTACGGAGATATGGGCGAAGTACCCGATATGGATTCCGTAGAGGAATACTGCATATACGTTGACGGTACCGACCCCAATTTGCAAAAGGAACTGGGAATATTCAAAACCAAGGACGGGACGGATACGGAATTATTCCTCTCTTTTATGAGATCCCGTATTGCCGCTATGCTTGAAAACGCAAAAAATTATCCTTCCGTGGATACTGAGCCTCTTGAAAACGCCCAATTCTTTGTGGAAGGCAATTACGTGGCATACGTTGTTGTAAAAAACGATGCCAAGGATATTTCGAATTTTATAAAGGACAACGTTGATTAATGGAAACCAACACACGCTGGAATAAAAAAATATTTTCTCTGCTTTTGGAAAGAGCAAAAGGCGACCGTTCTTTGCGACAGTTCGCCTTTGATTGCGATATTTCTTACGTTCAGATGCGCAAACTCGTATATATGGTGCAGGAAAATCCTCCCCGTCCCAAGCTTATAAAAAAGATTGCAAACGCCGCTTGGAACGAGGTGGATCTGGAGGATCTGCTTTACGCCGCAGGTATTTTCCCTGCCGATATAAGAGTACGCGAGGAAAACGAAGCTACTCCCGCAGGGATTGCGGAAAAAGTACGCACCCTCTCTCCGAAAAGCAGAAAAAGCGCAGAGGATTACATAAATTATCTTTTGTGCAAGGATTCAGAAAAATAACATAAGCAATATAAGTATTATAAGCGTATCGTTATCCGTATCCGAATCCAGCAACAGCAAAATGCCTATGGCGATAAGGATAAGATCGTCTATTTCTACGTTGCGTAAAAGCTTTTTTATACCGCCGACAAGGCTATCGCCGGTATTATGTGCAAACGCCTGCACAGGTTCAGGCGGAGCTTGCTCCGGTATTTCTTCTTTTGACTGTTCGGGCGGAGCCGCAGAACGCATATAGTCCCGAAGGTTGCCTTCCGAGCGTATGCCTTCTCCGAATTCACGGGAATACATTACAGACCTCCTCCTTTCTTTATACCCGATAATATTTCCGCTACAGACATTGCGGTTATCAGCGAATCCAATTTACTTTGTTTTTCTTCCCGCAAAAACGGCTTTATTGCAGATAATAAAGCCGCGTTACGGTTTCCGCCTTTATTAAACACCGGCGGTAACGGTGAATTAACCGCGGCAGGAACAGAGGGGCGCACCTCTTCCGCCTGAGTACTGCCGTTTCCCGCCATTCCCAGAGATGATGCTATTGCGGAAATCTTCGCGGCGGAGGACGGGTCTGAAAGTATAGCACGAATCTTTTCGGAAAGATCATCTGCCATTCATATCACCTGCCCAGAATAATTCTGTATATCTCTTCGCTGCGGTCTTTTCCTGCGGCTCGGATAAATCCGTCTGCCTGCGCGGGCGACATACTTGAAATAGTTCTTCTCAAATCTTCCGTGTTCGACATAAGTGCCGCGGCTTTTCTTCCGTCTGCCCCTGCCGCCTGAGCGATAATTGTTATCAGCTCCCGTAACTGGGAATCCGATAAATTTTTAAGATTTTGCATACTTTTTTCATCAAGCATTGTTAATACCCCCATTCTGTCGCATTATTTTATGCAAAAGGATAATAGTTTTATGATTAAATGCAAGCCTATCCGCAACGGAAAACAAACAGCAATTCTTATGCTCACATTTGCAGTTCTGGCTTTATCGACAGGCGCTTTGTCTGTATACAGTGTTGAACTGGGAATCCCCGCTATTGTAGGAAGATTAGGGTTCGGAGTAGTACTTGCCGTTGCCTTGTATTATATGATCAAATACACCCTTGCAGATTACGAATATGAGCTTACCGCAGACACGCTTTCCATTATCAAAGCCGTAGGAAGAAAAAGAACCGTGGTGGGTAATCTGGATCTGTCAATGTCAGTAGCAGTAATCACCAAGGAAACCTTTAAAAAGGACAAGAAAAAATACGGGCTAATAGAACGTAATTTCAATTACCGTCAAAACCCTTTCGGAAGCGGAACAGTCTATATTTTTGAATTTTCTGATAAGCTGTATTCCATTGAATTTGAGCCTAACGAGCCCTTCGTAAACAGCTTGTGCGCCGCCATTGACAACTGCAAACGAAACAAACAATAAACCTTATCTCCCACGCTAAAAGCGTGGGATTTTTCTTTATGCCATCATCCTACCGTGTCATCGTATGCGTATTCGTTGTATTCCTGCACCAGCTTATTCCAGGTCTGTTCTCCCACGATACCGTCGGGTGTAAGACCGTAATAGGTTTGGAACAGACGGACAGCACTCTCCGTTCCGTTACCGAAAGCTCCGTCCACACGGATGGTGGTAAAGCCCGGAATCCTTCCGCCGATAGCGTTAAGAGCATTTTGAATATATATTACGTTTCTGCCACGGGAACCGTTTTTAATAAGGTATCCCGGATATTTTCTGTTAGTGGAAAGAGAGCTTTCAAGATCGTAATAATATTTAACTATGGCGTTCCAGGTCTGCTCATCAATATTCCCCGTAACGGGAAGTCCGTAATACTGCTGAAAGCCTCTTACCGTTCTTTGGGTAGAAGAATCGTAAATTCCCGTTATCACCGGCTGGGGCACGGAAAGATCACCTAAAGCATCAGAGATAACCAAAAGATAATACTGTATACGCAAGACATCGGTGCCGCGGTCGCCGTCGGAAAGATCGCGGGGAAAAGAATCGTTTTCTATACGCTCACCCTCGCTGTTTAACTCCGCAAGCTTTTTCACAGCATTGTATACATACAAAATCCGATACCAGGTTTCTCTGTCAACGATTCCCGTTTGATTTAAGCCAAAAACCCGTTGGAATGTACGGACAGAGGCTTCGGTGCGGTCACCGTAAAGCCCGTTTGCTTTTAAAATAAAGGGGATCTGGGGATAGTTGATTGCGATACGGTCAAGACGGCGCTGAAGAGTGGCTACGGATGCGTTAGTATCCCCGGGACGGAGATCGCCCGCAAAGGATTCGGGTACGCTTTCCGCGACCGAAGCTTCGGCGATAAAGGTATCGTCGCCGTAATAATACTGAAGTATTCCCAAAGGATCGTATCCCCGCCTTGCAAGGGTTACAGTTCCCCATTGGCTCATTCCCGCGCAGGTTACCGTGGAGCCATCACAGTATTCGGTAAAAAGCGGCTCCACCGTCCCCTCGCGGGCAAGGTAATTTGTAAAAAGCTCATCCACTATGTCCGAAATATTATCGAAAATGCTTCTGTCCCGCACAAACGCCTGATCATATGCGGTAGAAGAGGTTATATCAAAATTATATCCTTGGGAGCGGTACCATTCGGTATAGATGCGGTTTAAAGCCAGAGATACCTGGGCAATAATATTTGCACGCAGAGAGGAATTCGGCCAAGTGGGATATATCTCGCTGGAAGCCACGTTTTTAATATAATCGATAAAGGGTAAAGTTACGTTTTCCGCATTTGAATTGGGAGTCCCCAGATGAACGGTAATAGTTTCGGGTACGGTGGGATACCTTATTTCAGGCTGATAGGTTGCGGCGGTCACCGACTGATTTGCGGTCATTCCCCCGATATACCGTTCGTGCTCGGGAATGACGGTGCGTTTTTCGCTCATTTCGGGGAATTCCTCGGGCGTGGGCATTTCTATATCGTGGACCGTAACTGAATCGGGAAAGATCTGCTCGCCCAAAACGGTGATAGGCACGTACCCCTCTGCGGTGATACGCACGCTGAAAACCGAATACGGTCTTAAGGGCGAGGACGGATCATACCCCGCTTCCCTCGGTGGTGTGGGCAAGGTAAAGCGGGCTTCCCCCATAGAATCCGTGCGCCCCGTATACGCACGGTTATCTCCGATAACAGCTACGGTAGCCCCTGAAATAGGATCGCCGGAACTGTTGTGTATCTTTAACAGTAATTCTCCGGTAGTTGCCATATAAAAACCTCCTTTTATAAGCATTTTATTTATGTTTTTTTGTTTTTGTGAAGCAATAGTATTGACAAAAAGCGCTATGTTTTGATATAATAATTCGATTATGTTTGAAAATTACAGAAAAGAAGGTCATATTTTGGTAAGAAACGATCTGAGAAACATTGCAATTATCGCTCACGTCGACCACGGTAAGACAACTATGGTTGATGAAATGCTCAAATTCGGCGGCTTGTTCCGTGATAATCAGGAGCTGCAGGAGCGTATGATGGATAACAACGCGCTGGAACGTGAGCGCGGAATTACCATTCTTGCAAAGAACACGTCCACCTACTACAAGGACGTGAAGATTAATATTATAGACACCCCCGGTCACGCGGATTTCGGCGGCGAAGTTGAGCGTATACTTAAAATGGTTGACGGCGTGCTTTTGCTGGTTGACGCGGCAGAAGGCCCTATGCCCCAGACAAGATTTGTTCTGCAGAAAGCTATTGAGCTTAACCACAAGATAATCGTGGTTATAAACAAGATCGACAGACCCGACGCCCGTGTTTACGAAGTGCCCGACGAAGTGCTTGAGCTGCTTCTCGACCTTAACGCTTCTTCCGAGCAGTTGGATTCCCCTGTGGTATTCTGCTCCGGCAGAGCAGGCATCGCTTCTATGTCCCCCGACCATCCGGGTACAGACCTCGCTCCCCTGTTCGATTGCATTTTAGAGCATATTCCCGCTCCCGAGGGAGATGAAGAGGGCGAAACACAAATGCTCGTTTCCGCCGTTGACTACAACGATTACGTTGGTAAGATCGGTATCGGCAGAATTGAAAGAGGCAACCTTAAATTAAAGCAGGAAGTTATGCTGTGCGATTATCACGACGCAGGTCTTAAAAAGAAGAGCAGAATTTCCGCTATGTACCAGATCGATGGTCTTGTGCGCGTTCCCGCAGAAACTGCAACGGTTGGCGATATAGTTTGTATTTCCGGTATAGAGGATATAAATATCGGTAACACCATTTGCTCCAATATCGGTGCCGATCCCCTTCCCTTTGTAAAGATCGGTGAGCCCACTATGGAGATGACGTTCTCTGTTAACAATTCTCCTTTCGCAGGAAGAGAAGGTAAATACGTTACCACCAGACATATACGTGATTACCTCTTTAAAGAGGCTATGAAGGATATGTCGTTAAAGGTTTGCGAAACCGATTCCGCAGACAGCTACAACGTCCGCGGCAGAGGTGAAATGCACCTTTCCATCCTTATGGAAAATATGCGCAGAGCAGGCTTTGAATTTATGGTATCCACTCCCCGTATTATTTACAAGGAGATCGACGGCGTGCTGTGCGAGCCTATTGACAGATGCGTTATCGACGTACCTCAGGGCTGTGTAAGCGTTATTATGGAAAAGATGGGATACCGCAAGGGTGAGCTTTGCGAAATGCGTCCCGTAGGCGACAGAATGCATCTGGAGTTTATGATACCTACCAGAGGACTCTTTGGCTACAAGACGGAATTCCTTACCGATACCCGCGGCGAAGGTATACTCAGTGCGGTATTCGCTGAATATCAGCCCGAAAAAGGCGAGGTTACCAAGAGATTTACCGGTTCCCTTATCGCATACGAGCAGGGCGTTGCCACCAGCTACGGTATATTCAACGCACAGGACAGAGGTCCTATGTTCTGCGATCCCGGCGATGAAGTCTACGCAGGTCAGGTTGTAGGTATTTCCTCCAAGGGTGATGATATCGTGGTTAACGTATGTAAGAAAAAGCATCTTACCGCTATCCGTTCCGCAGGTGCGGACGAGGCGCTCCGTCTTGTTCCCCCCAAGCATTTCTCCCTGGAAGAAGCTATTGAATTCATCGATGATGACGAGCTGATCGAAATCACTCCCAAGTCTATAAGACTGAGAAAGAGAATTCTCGATAACTCTCTCCGTATGAAGGAAAAGATGAAGAATAAATAAATTTACCCCACAAAAGGTTGTTATATATGTAAGGGCGATTCGTGAATCGCCCGCCACAGACTTGTCTTTTTCCGTAACAACGCTTTTGCGCCTCCCCCCGAGAAAAAGCACCACAATAATTCAGCCGCGCAAAGAAATTTTACGCGGCTTTTGTTTTTTATATTGACAAAGAAACATTAATGTGCTATATTAATGGAAATTTTTAAGAAGGAGAGCGACAATGAACATTTACATTCTTAACGTAAACGTGAATATGGATCTTATGTCCGTGGCAGGTCTTGATGATATGCTGTATACGGGCTTACATTGTCGTACTCAAAATTCCTTATAATTTTTTATTATAGAATTATTTTGTACTATAATCAGTGTAAGTCGTAAAAGCGATTTACACTGTTTTTATTTTTTAGGAGCAATATTATGATTATAAAAAACGAAATACCGATATTGGAATTTGATACCGAAAAAACTGCGGTAATAATGCCGACGCATGCAGATCTTTCACTGAAACTACCTGAAAAAGCGGTATATGCTTTTATGTGCGAATATATTGATGAATACGCAAAGACGGCGGGCGGAAAGCAGGTGGCTCTGTTTGAATCTGCCACGAAGGATTACCCCATATACGTAATTAACCACGCAGGCGAGGATATCTGTTTGGTACAAGCTCCCGTAGGCGCGGCGGCAGCAACGCAAATTCTGGATTGGCTTATCGGATACGGAGTAGTAAAAATAATATCCGGCGGGTGTTGCGGTGCGCTAAAGAATTATGACGAAGGCGAGTTTTTGATTCCCTGCCGCGCATTGAGAGATGAAGGTACTTCATATCACTATGCGCCGCCTTCGAGGTTCATTGAACTTGATAAAGTCGCCGTGGAAGCCATTGAAAGTACTATGCGGGAACAGAAACTGAAATACGAAAAGGTTACCACTTGGTCAACAGACGGTTTTTACAGAGAAACAAAGGAAATGGTAAAATACCGAAAGGAGGAAGGCTGTACGGTGGTGGAAATGGAATGCTCCGCCCTTGCCGCTTGCGCAAAAATGAGAAACGTTACGTTTGGTCAAATCTTATATACTGCCGATACCTTGGCAAACCTTGATAATTACGATGCGAGAAATTGGGGACAAAGCGCAAAGGAATATGCGCTCAAGCTGTGCCTTGATGCCGTATTGAAACTGTGAGGTAATAAAATGTTTAAAAATATAGATAAAAACAACCAAATATTTAAAAGCGATGCATACCGAAAGGATATTGTCCCCTTTCAACTGCTTGAGCTTATAAAAGAAAACCCCATAATGCTTATGTCCGATGAAAAGAGCTTTATTATCGGTGCATCACATCCCGAAATGCCGGTGTGGGTGTGGACTTCAGACGAAATCGACAAAGACACGAAAACCGAGCTGGCACGGTATTTTTACGAATATTTCGAAAAAGGCAGGCAAAAGCTTTCCTTCGTTGCAAAACCCAAAACGGCAAGACTGTTGGCAGAGCCTTTTATAAAAGGGAAAAGTCCGAAGGTTTCCGTGGTTAATATGCAGAGCTACAAAAACGAAAAGGTTATTCCCGCGAAAAACAAAGGCGTGGTTATCGAAGCGCCTACGGAAAGGGACTTTTTGTCGATTGCCGAGCTTTTACGGTGTTTCAGCTTGGAATGCTTTGGAAGTGTTTTACCAAGCAACAAAGAATACGTTAACACGGCTAAAAAGCTTTTGAATGACCGCTATTGCCGTATTATAAAAGAAAACGGCAAGGCGGTGGCAATGGCAAGAAGCTCGAGAGAAAACGAAGAATTCGTTGCGGTAAATGGCGTGTATACCTTGCCCGAACACAGAAATAAAGGCTATGCTTCGGCAATAGTGGCGTGTATAAGCGACCTTATATTGCAAAACGGGAAAACGCCTGCTTTGTATACGGACCTTTCAAACCCTTCTTCAAATACGGCATATAAGAATATAGGCTTTACCGAGCAAGCGCCTATAGACCAAGTTTATTTAGATTGGAGTAAATAAAAATGAACCCGCCAATTGATATAACAAATATAAAAATACAAACACCGCGGCTTACGCTGCGCCCGTGGAAACACGAAGACCTTGATGATTTTTACGAATACGCAAGGGTGGACGGAGTCGGTCAGCGTGCAGGATGGCTCCCCCACGAAAACAAGGAAAAATCAAGGCAAATACTTGAAGGATTTATAGAAAAGAAAAAAGTGTTCGCCATTGAATATAATAAAAAAGTTATCGGTTCATTGGGTGTTGAATATTACCGCGAGGATGATTTTCCCGAGCTTGCCTCTCTGAAAGGCAGAGAATTAGGCTACGTTCTTTCAAAGGATTACTGGGGATTGGGACTTATGCCTGAAGCAGTAAAAGCGGTAATTGATTATCTCTTTAAAGTAGAAAAGTTGGATTTCATTATCATAAGCTATTTTGAATGGAACAGACAATCCGCCCGCGTAACCGAAAAGTGCGGACTTAAGCCTGTAAAAAATACCGTTCACGAAACACGCTTCGGCACAAAAGAGCCCACTGTATGTACGATAATTTATAATAAATAAAAGCAAAACGGACTGCTGTGTGCAGTCCGTTTTTGTATCGGGTGGTTTTTATTCCATATCGTCAAGCCTGTCTTCAAGATCGTCTATTCGGGATTCCAGTTCTTCTATTCTGGATTCGAGTTCCTGAATATACTCTTCAAATTCGGAAAAATTATTGGGAACATAGGGCACACCCATACTGAAGTTTACGTTTGGCGTTCCTCTTGCATCGGGACGGACGCCGTATTTTGTAAGCCGATCGCGGATATCCGCAGGGAGCGCCTGAAGCTGTAAAGGATTTACTTCGAAATCGAAATTATATCCGTCAGAATGCATTTTATCCAATTCATCAAGGATAAGGCGTTTATCTGCCCGTCCCAGATGGGGGGCAATATCCGACCAGGCTCGGAAGGAATGGTCAAAATGTCTGCAATAGCCGATGAAGATCTTTGCAATATTCTCGTACCCTAAAACTCCCCACCATGCGCCGAAGCAGCCGATACCGTGCTTTACCGCATAATCTATGCCGTTTGTAACCACGACCTCGGGCATAAGATCGGCAATAACGGGCTTGAGCACATTCCAGTTGCCGTCTTTGCTCACGATGGATTTGAAGATCATATCCACCACTTCAAAATCCTTGGAATATGGCAACAGAGGAAGCATTGAACCGATACCGCCGGAAGAATAACGGTTTAAGATAAGCTTTGTGATCTCTTCCTGGGGTAAGTACGGAACCAGATCCAGTCTGCCTTTATCCGTATCCGTTGCAAAAACCAGCAACGCCACTTCCCGCAGAATTTCATCATCCGCATATTTAAAAAGAAGCTTTGCGATACCGCTTCCCTTTGCGATAGCGATCTCGGTTATGGCGGTGGTAAGGGCTTCTTTACTTAAATAGGGCGCTAATGCGCATACGTCGCCCACAAGAGTTTTATCGGGAAGAGCGTAATACTCTTGGTCCATACATTCGTTTTTGGAAGAGGCATCGTTTCCGTCGGTATGCATCGCCGCAACAATATCCTCTGTAGGAACGTTAAGGGCAGAAGAAAGGTCGGAAAGCTTGGAGATTTCGGGCATAGTTTCACCCCTCTCCCACTTGCTTACCGCTTGGTGTGATACTCCCACCATATCCGCAAGCTGACCTTGGGTTATATTCTTTTCACGCCGTTTCCCTACGAGAAACTGCGCAAACCTCTTCATATCAAACATAATACATTTTCCTTTCGTTTCGTTTTACGCCTGCAAGCTTTCTATGTAAAAAGCATAGCAAACATTTACGAAAAGGTCAATAAACCTGTGATAGAATAAGGAAAATTTGCGAAAAAAGCGTTGCAACCTGCGGTTGCAAACGGCTATTTTACAAGTACAGAAATGCTTCGGCTGATGCTGTACTGTATGTCGCTGTCGGAAGAATCGGTTTCAAAATAGGTAACGCTGTAGGTATACAGAACCGCCGCATCTCCGTTTTCAAGATAAATGCGGTTGGTATTTTTTAATTCAAACGAATAGCACCCTGCCGTTTCCTTTTCAATTCGTGCAGTGATCTTTTGCATAACCGCTTCGGATTCAAGGACAGAAAGCACTTCCGTTTCCTTACCGTCAGGGATCAGCGCTTCGTTTTCGATAACGTAATCGGTAACAGCATCTATATCAAATTCATCAAGATGATCGCCGAAGTATCCGCCGTCAAGCAGGTTATCGGCAAAAAGGATCTCCACATCATCAGCACTTGCAGGCGCGTTATTACAGCCGACAGAAAATACGGTTAGCGCAAAAACCAAGGTTAATAAAAGCATTTTCTTCATTTTGGAATCTCCTTTATTTATGGTAAGTTTTTCCCGCTAAGATGGTAAAGGCGCGGTATATCTGTTCTTCTAAAACGATACGCATAAGTCTGTGAGGAAGTGTCATTTTGGAAAAGGAAAGGCGGATATCGCAAGCGCGTTTTACGCTCTCATCCAGACCGCAGGAGGAACCGATAACAAAGCATATCTCCGAAAAGCCAAAGCGGGTGTCTTCGATTACGGAAGCAAACTCTTCGCTGGAAAGCTGTTTTCCCTCTACGCAAAGCGCAATCTTTTTTGCCTTTGCGGGAAGAAGAGAAAGCACTTTTTCCGCTTCTCTTTTTAAGTTTTCCTCTTCCTTTACGAAGATAGTCTTGAAGGTGCAGTATGCGGAAAGGCGTTTTGCATATTCCTTTTCTGCTTGGCGGAAATAATCCTCTTTAAAATCGCCAACGTGAATAATGGTTACGTTCATCTGCGTTTTTTCTTCTTTCTTACTGAAAATCCAAAAGTGCCCACGCTTTTGCCCAAGGCAAAATAACTGCCGTGAGCATATGCCAACAGGTCTGCTTTTTCCAGAGCAAGTCTGCCGCTTTCTTCGATAATCTTTTCATCTACCGAAACGGAAAGGATGGTTGCCATAAACATATCGTGGCTTCCCAGAGGGATCACCCTATCCACCTTACATTCGATAGAAACGGGACATTCACCGATAGCGGGACAGCCCGAATTCTCGCTCGCAACGGGAGTGAGCCCAAGATGAGCGAATTTATTTATATCCCTGCCGCTTTTTACACCGCAAAAATCGCACGCCTTTGCCAAAGAAACGGTGGGAAGGTTTATAACGAAATATCCGTTTTCCGAAATAATGCTGTGGGAGTGCCGTTCCTTGCGGACGGAAATATATGTCTGGGCAGGATCGGTGCAGGTAATTCCCGTCCAGCCGACGGTAAGTATATTTGGGTTTTCCATAGTTCCGCAGGACACCATAGTAGGCGGCACGGGAGCTAAAAGAGTACCCGGTTTCCAAACTTTTTTCATATCATCTACTCCACTTTGCAAATGTCTTTTATTACTTCCCCCGCCATTATAAATCCCGCTACGGGAGGCACGAAGGAAACGGAGGCGGGAACACGGCTTTTTATTACCGGTTCTTCCTTTGAATATATTACTTTAAGATGGTTTATTCCCCTTTTGCGTAATTCAACGCGCATTACCTTGGCAAGGGGACAAACCGAAGTTTTTGAAATATCCGAAACCTCCAGCCTTGTGGGATCAAGCTTGTTGCCCGTTCCCATACAGGAAATAATAGGCACGCCTGCGTTGACAGCGCTTTGTATCAAAAACAGCTTTGATGAAACGGAATCTATGCAATCCAGAATATAATCGTATTCGTCAAGCGGGATAGGATTTTCCTCGGAATAAAAGGCGTTAATTACTCTTATATTGGAATCGGGTGCGATGGACCGCCATTTTTCCAAGGCGACTTCGGTTTTTGTTTTACCCAAAACCGTACTGTCCGCTATAAGCTGGCGGTTGATATTGGTGACGTTAACGGTATCGCAATCCACGGCGGTGATGCTTCCTATACCGCCACGCACCAAGGCTTCACCTGCCGCCGCACCGACACCGCCTATACCCAACAGCAAAACGTGGGATTTTTGAAGCTTTTTTACTCCGTCTTCGCCTAAAATAGGATAGATGCGGTCAAAGCGAGTTTCCATTAAGTTAGTTCCTTTCAATCTATATATCCGCCGCCGATAACCGTATCGCCATCGTAAAACACTACCGATTGACCGGGGGTTATGGCGCGCTGATGAGTATCAAACTGCACGGACACCGTATTTTCGGTAAGCTGTGTTACGGTACACATAGCGCCCGTGTGACTATAGCGCACTTTTGCTTCGCAACGGAAGGTCCTTGGCATTTGCTCCGAGCAATACACTACGTCGGATGCTGTAAGGATATCGGCAAAAAGGCTTTCGTTTTTGCCAAGCAGGACACGGTTAGTCGAAATATCCTTGCCGATAACGTACAGAGGATGCTCCCAAGCGATGCCAAGCCCTTTTCGCTGACCGATGGTATATGCTTCTATACCCTTGTGCTTGCCGATAATTCTGCCGTCCTCGTACACGAAATCCCCCGCCTTTGAAGGCGAAGCACAGTACTTAGCGATAATGGGACGATAGTCCCCATCGGGCACGAAGCATATATCCTGACTGTCCGCCTTGTGAGCCACGGGGATATTCCCCTCCTCTGCCAAAGCGCGCACGTCGTCCTTGTTCATATCGCCGATAGGAAAGATAAGGCGGGAAAGCATTTTTTGGTTAAGACGGTACAGCATATAGCTTTGGTCTTTTAAGGTGTTTTTGCTTTTGCGCAGATAATACACGCCGCCACGCTCGTATATGCCCGCATAATGCCCCGTTGCGGTGAGAGAAACCGAGAGTTCATCCGCTTTTTCAAAAAGGGCAGGAAACTTCATTGTTTCATTACAGAAAACACAAGGATTGGGAGTGAGCCCTTTTAAATACTCCCTGGCGAAGCGTGAAACGACTTTATCTTTGAACGCCTCACGTTTGTCGTAAATGTAAAAATCCATATGGAGGCGTTGTGCGGCGGCACGGGCATCGTTACTCTCGTCCTTATCGGACGCAAGACACATATAAACACCGCTTACGTTATGACCGTCCTTTTTCAATCTGTATGCGGCAACGGAGCTATCAACTCCGCCGCTTATGGCAACAAGAATGTCCGACACACAAATCTCTCCTTTTTAGTAAAAACATTTTACTTAAAAATTGTACTATATTTTGCGCACTTTTGCAATATTTTTTTATATTAAGGGAAAATTAATGTTACACACTTATTTTAACAAAAAGGGGCGTATTTAATGAAAAAGCTTTTTATCATCGGTTTTCTTATGCTGTTAATAGGCACGTACGGCGTAAGCGCATCCGCCGAAGGGTACGGATTATCGCCTGCCATCAGCGTATTGAAATCACAGACAGTTATGCAAAAATGCGGTATTACCGATAAACCCGTCAACTTTACGAAATCGGATTTTGAAAACGTAACGGGAAAAGAAATAACTTATATCGTGGTAACGGCGCTTCCTGCGGAAACCGCGGGAACACTTACTGTCTGCGGCGAAAAGGTGGTTGTTGGGCAGACCATACCCGTATCTTCATTGACCTACCTTGCTTTCACTCCCGCATCTGCGGATATTGCAGGCACATCCTTTTCCTTCCGTGCAGGCACATCCGATTGGACGGAAACAGATATTCCCTGTATTATAACTCTTAAAAACTCCGTAAACGTTGCGCCGATCGCCACGGACGAGGATATAATGACTGTATCCAACATTCCCGTATATCATCAGCTTGCTATAGCGGACCCCAACGGGGACAAAATGCAGGTAAAAATTGAAACCTACCCCGCCAACGGAACGATTAAAGTAAACGCCGAGGGCAGCGTTGAATACACTCCCCGCGATGGCTACAAGGGAAAAGACAGCTTTTCTTATACGGTTTCCGATGAATACGGTCTTGTTTCCGAGATCGCAACGGTAACGGTAAACGTGGAAAAGAACAGCAAAAATATTACGTTTGCTGATATGGCGGGAAGCGATGCTTATTCCTGCGCGGTAATGATGTCCCAGACCGATGTAATGACCTATGAGCTTCGTGAGGGAGAATATTTCTTCTCGCCCACCGAAAAGGTGAAAAGAATAGATTATCTGGTTATGCTTATCACCGCTATGGGTATGGATAAGAACGTTGAGATATGCGAGGATACGCTGTTCGAGGATGACGATATCTTAACCAACGTTGCAAAGGGTTATCTTGCCCTCGCTTTGAGAGAGGATATAGTGGAATTGGGCAACGGAAAATTTGCGCCCACAGATAATATCACCAGAGGCGAAGCGGAGCAGATGGCGATATCCGCCCTTAATGCCGCCGGATACGGCGGTGTATTCTCATCCGAGCAGGACAAGGATACGGAAATGACAAAGGCTGACGTAGCAAAGCTGCTTACCAAAGCAATGAAAAATAAATAACAGACAACCCCTAAAACGCTTTTGCATTTTAGGGGTTGAATTTTATTTATCTTCTTTTTTTGTGACGTCTTCTACAACGTCCTCAACCGCTTCGGAAACCACATCCACGCCCTTTTCAACGCTGTTTACAAAGGCTTTACCGAAATGCTTTCCCAAGGATTTGAGGTTTTTTCCTTCGATTTTAGATTCCTTAAGATCCGAACCGATCTCCTTGAAATCCTTGCCGAGTTTTTTCCAATCGTCTTTTAATGCCATAATGTTTTCTCCTTTCAAAGCTGAGGCATTACACCGTCCACAATGGCGGTGTAGTATTTATCGTAGGTAACGTATCCCGGTTTGCTGCCCGACGGTTTTTTTACGTATCTCACACGGGTATAATCAACCTCCGCATTGGAAGCGCCACGGATAGAAGAATGATACGCCGCCAACATCGCCGCCTGGGTATAATCTCTGTCCGTAGGTTCATCGCCCTCCGTGCAAAGTATAACGTGGGAACCGGGAAAGTTTTTAACGTGAAACCAAATATCGTTTTTGTCCGCGCCCGCCGTGAGGGAATCGTTTTGTCTGTTATTTCTGCCCACCAGCACGCGCATACCGTCCGTGGTAGTAAACACGAGCGGCTGTCCCGCAGGAGTCTTTTTACTGCCCTTCTTGCCCATCGGTGCGGACATATAACCCACCTCACCCAATTCAAGGCGGATCTCATCCAGTTCCTTGCGGGTACGGGCGCGGGAGAGCGCATCCTCAACGGTGCGGACATAGGAAAGCTCCTGCTCGCCCGAAGCAATAAGAGCGGTAAGATGTTCCTCGGCTCTTTTGAGCTTTGCGTATTTTCCGTATAAGCGCTGTGCGTTGCGGGCAGCGGAAAGACGGGTATCAAGAGGAATGGTAACTTCCTCGCCCGTGGAATAATCCATTGCCGTTACGGATGATGCGCCTTGAGGAATACGATAAATGTTTGCAGTAATAATATCTCCCCTATTGCGGTAAATATCCTTTTTTGCGCAATCGGAAAGCTCGTTTTTTTGGGAAACAAGCTTTTTTTCAAGACGGTTTTTAACCGTTCCCAGCACACGGGAAATATCAAAAGAAAGCTGTTTTATTTCGGCAAGAGAGGCTTTTTCCGCATAAAACTCTCCCAAAAGCTGTGTGAGAGTATCATACCGTTTTCCCTCGCCGCCGTATTGATACAAGGTGGTATAGGAAAACGCCTTGCCTCCATCGGCAATATACGGAGTAACGTTGCCCTCTCGCACAGAGGAAAGCAGTTTGTCAAATTCGCTCCACAGCTTTTCTTTATCCGCTGTGATCAGCAAAGCGTCCGTTTCGCCGGTAGCTTTAAAGGATACCTCACGGGCGGTAACGGGAGAAAATCCAAGGAAGGAAGAAAGCAAAAAATCGTCTGCCGTGCGGTGGGAGTTTCTCTCCGCAAGGAGCAAAAACTGTTCTTTCGTTACGGAAAACGGCGGGAATTTATCTTGCTTTTCCGGCGGCTCGTACCTTGCGCCGGACATAATGCAACGCTTATCTGTTACATCGGAAACGGAAAATGCGCCCAATATCCTATCGTCCTCCGAGCAAAGGATACAGTTGGAATACTTACCCATAAGCTCGATATAAAGGTGCTTTTCGGCAGGATGTCCCAGCTCGTCTGCGGCGACGAAGGCAAATCTGATAATACGCTCATCGGGCAACGCAGAAACGCTCAACACACGTCCGCCGGAAAGGTGCTTTCTGAAAAGCATACACAGCATTGTGGGATTTTGGGGACGGTCATATTCCTTTATAAAACAAATTCGGGGCGCAGAAGGCAACGCCGATACAAGCAGTGTGGTTTTCTCTCCACCGAACAGTTCGAAAACCAGCTCTTTACTGCTGATATGATGTATTTTTTCTATTTTCGCTCCTGCGAGTTTATTCAATTCTTCGCCGAGAGCGCGGCAAAAAACGCCGTCAAGCATAATATACGAACACCTCCGCAGAGGGAAAACCTTTCAAAATTATATCCTTTAAAACGGGTAATACGATACGCTCCGTTTCCTTATGGCCCGCAACGATAAGATTGATACCGTATTCGGCGGCATCAAGCTCGTTGTTGTATTTCGCTTCGCCGGTAAGAAGAGTATCTGCTCCCGCAAGATACGCGTCCCGTAGAACGCTTCCGCCGCTTCCGCTGCAAACCGCAACACGGGAAACGGTTTCGTTATTTGCAAAAACGCATACTCTTTGGGAATCCAAAGCCTTACCTACCGCTTCGCCGAATTCTGCGGGAGAAAGAGATTTTTCAAGATTTCCGATACGGGCACAGGGAGCGAATTCAAAAGTATCCTTTATACCCACGATACTGCAAAGAGTATCGTTTACGCCGCCGGGGAGATTATCCAATCTTGTATGATACGCCATAAGAGATATTCCCTTGCTTGCCGCTTTCAAGATACGCGCTCCCACAGCATCATCGCAACGGACGGAGTTTATCTTGCCGAAGATGGCGGGATGGTGGGTAACCAATGCGCCTGCTCCCACAGATGCGGCGAATTCGATAGAATCCAACGTAACGTCAAGAGCGACGGCTATACGGTTAAAGGAACCGTTATTTGCAAGCAAACTTATTCCGCCGCTGTCCTCGGGAAAGCCGAAGGATGCGGGAACGGAAATATCGAAATATTTGTTAAGCTCATTTGCTGTAGGCAATACAAACACTCCTTAAAGGTGAAATCTTCTGGTAAGTCTGCGGCTTTTTGCGATAATACACAGCACACAGGCAAAACCGACGCAGGATGCCGCAGAAATTCCCGACCAGCTTATATCCGTAAAATGATTGAGCAAAAGCTCGGTAAGGACGGAAATTGCACCGGCGAGCACGGCGCCGATGGCACATATATGGAAATAACGCAATTTATGCTTGCGGACAAGATGGACAATATACGCCGAGCAAAGT
Organism: Eubacteriales bacterium; assembly: GCA_045595165.1. GTDB lineage: Bacteria > Bacillota > Clostridia > Oscillospirales > CAG-382 > SFLA01. Next base: position 56,014 of record JAZNZY010000032.1, on the reverse strand, counting down.
GCCGTTGCCGCGGCAAGAGGATATCCAAGCTGTAACGCCCAGCCGAAATCATTTATCCTCCAAGCTACAACGGTCATGGAAAATGCCACAGCTATAAAATCGTACAGCACGGAAAGCTCAGGCAAAAGTCCTCTTTTCTTTATAGGGAGCGCTACACAGATATATGCAGTGATGCACGCCGCCGCTACGATAAGCGACCAAGTAAGCTTGCCGCTGATACACAGATTTATTATACAGCAGGAAACCGCGCCCAGCGCAAGTGTTAACGAGATAACGAAATGAGTAAGATCGCGCCAGCTTGCCACGGGTGCCATATCTGTAGGAAGAGGCTGTGCAGGCGCATTTTCTCCTGAATATTTTTTGTATTCTTCGTAAGGATTTATAACGGGGCAATCGCAAAGAGGACATTTACGCGTATCTTCTTTAAGCTTTACTCCGCAATTTACACAGTATGACATTTATTCACCACTATCTTCGACAGTAACCTCGAAGCCCTTTTCAACAAGATTCTTTGCAAGCTCTCTGCGGAAGGATTTGTCCCGCAAAACCTCGGTAACGGTGAGATAAAATCTGCCTTTATAGGTTAATCCCGATACCTGCGACGTATTCACTCTGGGTGCTCCCAACATAAAGCACATTCCGGTAATATGCTTTTCCATTTCGGGAGTGAGAGAAACCACGCCCAATCCCGAATAATTGGTGGTAAACTGGTTTTCCGATGCGGTGAGATATACCGTGCTCATCACGATATTTTTTATGAAGAGAGGAACGGCGCGGACAACCACGTTTTTCTCATCCGCAACATTGGTAGCCATTTGGGCGCTCATAAGCTTGGGTTGAAGCTTATAGCGAAGCATTGCGGAAATCTCTTTTGCTATAGTGGGAAAATCGTATTCGCCGCACTTGGGATCTATTCCCACGTTGGTGTAAAGAGAAAAATTGCGCAAAGTTTTAGTAGGATAGTACCTGCGCATATTCACGGGAACGGAAACCTTTACTTCCCCCTTTGAAAGGGTATTCTTTTGCAGGTAATACAAGGTTTCTATGATGCAAGCGGTAATATATTCGTTTACGGTTACGTTAAGTTCCTTGGCGCAGGAATACAGCTTTTGCGCATCCAAAGAAAGCGTAACATTGGCAAGACCTCTGTTGGGCAGACGCTCGCCCGTAAGATGCCACGCCTTACTCTCTTTACGCTTTGCTTTTCCGCCGGGCTCTGCGTATTTGATAAACGCATCCTCCAGTTCCTCTTCGGAAATAGTATCGTTACAATCCAAAATACCTAATTCGGGTGCGGGGAGAACCTCTGTATGTCCCGAAAGAAAAAGGTATCTTGCCCACAAAGTGCGCATAAAGGTAAGTGCGGTAGTACCGTCGCACAGAGAATGGAAAAATTCGCCGGCTATTCGGTTACTACCGTACCTGATACGAAACATATAACCGCCCTGACCCTTGAAATCCATTCTCCGAAGCGGGTTTACAACGTCCTGCTCCAAAGGAAGCTGATTATCGTTTGGATCAAAATAATACCAAAAAGCGCCGACACGAAGCCTGACGCGAAAGTGCGGTAATCTGTCCGCAACGTCAGAAAGTGCTTGTGAAAGCACCTTCTGATCTATGGGTTCCGCAAAATCTGCGGATATTCTGAATAACATATTGTGGGAGCCGTTTTGTATTGCCGGAAAGATCATCGCGGCATTATCCAGCTTCCAGGATTGTTTTTTTGCCATTTATTTGCCCAGTGCTTTAAGCGCCTTGGCGGTTATGCCCTCTGCATCCAATCCGAAGTGGGAAACGAGGACAGCGGCGGATGCACTGGTACCGAATTCATCGTTTATACCAAGACGTACCACCTTGCAGGGAGTAGTTTCGCAAACTGCTTCGCAAACTGCACTGCCCAGACCGCCGATAACGGAATGCTCTTCTGCGGTGAGGATAACTCCGCAACGGGAAGCGTAATAATTTGCAAGCTCGGTATCAAAGGGCTTGATGGTGTGGATATCCACAACAGCGGCGGAAACGCCTTTTTCTGCCAATGCTTCTCTTGCCTTGATAGCGGCTGCAACGGTAATGCCGGTAGCGAAGATAGCTATATCGGTACCGTCTGCAATAACGTTACCCTTACCAACTTCGTTTGCGGAGCAATCTGTAAACACCTGCTCAACAGCATATCTGCCAAGACGGATGTATACGGGACCGTCGATCTCAAGAGCTTTTCTTACAGCCCAAGCGGTTTCTGCGGAATCTGCGGGGCAAAATACCGTCATACCCGGAATGCCGCGCATAAGGGAGATATCTTCTATACACTGATGAGATGCGCCGTCTTCACCAACGGTAATACCTGCATGGGATGCGGCGATCTTTACGTTAAGCTTGGGATAGCCTACGGAATTTCTGATCTGCTCATACGCTCTGCCCGTTGCAAACATTGCAAAAGAAGATGCAAAGGTGGGAACGCCTGCGGCAGCCATACCTGCGGCAACGGAAATCATATTGCCCTCGGCAATACCGCAGTTAAAAAATCTTTCGGGAAACTTATCGCCAAAAGTCTTTGTGTTGGTTGAACCGGAAAGGTCAGCATCCAGCACGAAAAACATTTTTTCTTCGCCCAGAGCGGCGAGTGTCTTACCGTATGCAACACGGGTAGCCTGTTTTTCCATTACGCCTGCACTCCTTTCAGTTCGTTAAGAGCAAGTTCTTTTTGCTCATCGTTGGTGGCAACGCCGTGCCACTTATAATTGTTTTCCATAAAGGAAACGCCCTTGCCCTTTACAGTTTTCATAATTACCGCGCAAGGCTTGTCTTTTATCGTAAGTGCTTCTTCAACTGCGGCATCGATAGCATTGAAATCATGACCGTCGATAACAACGGTATGCCAGCCGAAGGAAGCAAACTTTTCGTCAATGGGAGTGGGGTTCATTACATCCGTAACGGCACCGTCAATCTGGTAGCCGTTATAGTCCACAAAGGCGATAAGGTTATCAAGCTTATAATGAGCCGCGAACATAGCCGCTTCCCATACCTGACCTTCTTCACACTCGCCGTCGCCCAGCAGAGTGTAAACACGCCAATTCTTATTGGTGGCTTTTGCAGTCATCGCCATACCGCAAGCAGCAGAAATACCCTGACCGAGAGAACCGGTGGACATATCTACGCCGGGGGTAGCCTTCATATCGGGATGGCCCTGAAGGAAGCTGCCCAGCTTACGAAGCTCGGTAAGACGGGAAGGATCAAAAAATCCTCTGTGGGCAAGTGCGGCGTAAAGTGCAGGCGCACAATGTCCCTTGGAGAGAACGAATCTGTCCCTATCCTCACAAGTGGGATTTTTGGGGTCTACGTTCATTCTGTGAAAATAAAGATAGGTAATAAGCTCTGTGCAAGACAGAGAGCCGCCGGGATGGCCCGATTTAGCGGCGTGGGTAGATTCGATAATGCCGATACGAACGGCATTGGCTTTTTCCTGCAAAAGTTGTACGTTCATCATATTCTCCTCAAAACGTCCTTAAAGAAATCCGGCAACTGCGCACTAAAGGACATTATTTCACCCGTAACGGGGTGTGTAAATGAAATGTATTCAGCAAACAGACACTGTCCTCTAAGACCCAGCGAATGTTTGGGGTTACCGTAAACGGGATCCCCAACGACAGGATGTCCCATATACGCCATATGCACCCTGATCTGGTGGGTGCGTCCTGTTTCAAGAGTAAGCTCAAGATGAGTGTACCCCGCCAGCCGTTCTATAACGCGGTAATGTGTAACGGCAGGCTTGGAATTCACGTTTGTTACTGCGAACTTTTTGCGGTCGGTTGCGCTTCTGCCGATAGGCTTATCGATAGTCCCGCTATCCTCACGGATGTTCCCCACAACAACTGTTCTGTAACGCCGTGTAAAAGAATGTACCGCTATCTGCTCTGCCAGACCGGTATGCGCCGCATCTGTCTTTGCAACGATCAAAAGTCCTGCGGTATCCTTATCTATGCGGTGAACGATGCCCGGACGGATCTTTCCGTTTATTGAGGAAAGCCGACCAGCGCAATGATGCAAAAGCGCGTTCACCAACGTTCCGTTCGGATTGCCCGGAGCGGGATGCACTACCATTCCCTGAGGCTTGTTTACCACCAGAAGGTGATCGTCCTCGTAGACGATATCCACGGGGATATCCTGAGGCAGTGCTTCTATTGGCTCGGGAGGAGGAAGTGTGGTTTCCACCGTATCCCCTTCCCTGAGCTTATAGTTTTTCGTACTGTTTTTGCCGTTTACGGTAACGGAGCCGTTTGAAATAAGCTCCTGCGCCGCGGAACGGCTGACACCCTCGGACAGAGATACGAAAATATCAAGTCGAGTGCCGATATTTTCTTTTTCCGCCGTAAGAAGTGCCATAAATTATTCTTCCTGTTCTTGTTTTTCTTCGATAATCTCGCCGTTTTCCATTGCCTTTTGTTCTGCCAATCTTTTTTCGACCTTACTTTCGAAAAACAGCATATACACACAAAGTATAACTGCACCGACAGTAATAAAGGCATCTGCCAGATTGAAATAGAACCAAGGCATCAAGGACGAATAAAGGAAATCAACTACCGCATACTCACATTCAACGCCTGCGCGGAAAAGACGGTCGATCATATTGCCAATACCGCCGCCCAACAGCATTGATACTGAAACGGTGAGCAGGATATGTCTTTTATTATACTTGATGATACAGTATATTCCTGCGGCGATAGCCGCCAGAGAAAACACGATAAACACCCAGCGGGCGTTGCTTAACATACCAAACGCCGCGCCGTCGTTTTCCGTGCGGTAAAACACCAACAGATCGCCCAGCACCTTGATGGAGCCCTGCTCAAATTCCATACGGGAAACCACCAAGGTTTTGGAAAGCTGGTCCAAAGCGACGGTCAATATAACTATAATTGCCGCTAACATACTACGCTCTTACATCTGGGGCAAAGGTTGCCGCCCTCGGAATCGGTATAGGGAGTTTCGGTATATGCCCAGCATCTGTCGCATTTTACGCCGTCTGCGGGAACTACGCTTACAGCGATACCGGTTTCGGTTTCCTTAAATGCTTCTTCGGGAGCGTTTTCACAGCTTATCTCGGTGTTACTTACGATAAACAGCTCGTTAAGCGCTTTATCAAAGGACTTGAACAGCTTGATAACATCGCTATTTTCATCGCCGTAGATAACTACCTTTGCTTCAAGAGATTTGCCGATAACCTTTGCGGCACGGGCAAGTTCAAGCGCCTTCATAACGTCATCACGTGCAGCGAATACTGCATTGTAGCGTTCCTCACCGTCATATTCAAGAGAAGCATCGTATACGGGAAGATCGTTAAGGAATACGCTTTCGGTATTATCGCTCTCAAGATGTGCCATAAAGCCCCAGGTTTCTTCTGCTGTATAAGAAAGTACGGGAGCAAGGAGGCGTGTAAGAGCGTGAACGATCATATACATAGCAGTCTGTGCGGAGCGTCTTGCAGGATCGTCCAGCTTTTCGCAATACAATCTGTCCTTGGCGATATCAATGTAAAGCTTGGACATATCGTTTGCACAGAAATTATTTACTGCATGATAAATATCGTGGAATTCGTAGGTTTCATAAGCCTTGGTGCATTCTGCAACCAACTTGTTAAGACGAGCCAGCGCCCAACGGTCAAGCTCGCACATTTCACTTACAGGAACGGAGTGCTTTGCAGGATCGAAATCAGATTCAGGATCGCCAAGGTTTGCAAGAAGAATACGGATGGTATTTCTTATCTTGCGGTAGCTTTCGGAAAGCTGTTTGAAAATATTATCCGAAGCGCGAACGTCTACGGTGTAATCGCTGGATGCAACCCACAGACGGAGTATATCCGCGCCGTAAACCTTTATAATTTCCTCGGGTGCAACGGAGTTGCCCAGAGATTTATGCATTGCTTTTCCTTCACCGTCAACAACCCAGCCGTGGGTAAGAACAGCTTTGTAAGGTGCGCCCTCTCCCAATGCGCCTACAGCGGTAAGGAGGGAGGACTGGAACCAACCTCTGTACTGGTCTGCCCCCTCAAGATAAAGGTCTGCAGGCCATTTGCTGCCGGACTTTTTGAGGGATGCGTAATGGGTCGCACCGCTGTCGAACCAGCCGTCAAGAGTGTCGGTTTCTTTATTGAAGTGCTTGCCGCCGCAGAAGGGGCAAACGTATCCTTCGGGTATCAACGCATCTGCTTCGTCGGTAAACCAGGCGTTGGAGCCTTTTTCCGCAAAAACAGCGCTGAGGTTGCCTATGGTAGCATCGTCACAAACGGGCTTGCCGCAATCCTTACAATAGAAAACGGGAATGGGAAGTCCCCACTGACGCTGACGTGAAATACACCAATCGGCTCTTTCACGGATCATACTTGCCATTCTGTCTCCGCCCCAAGCAGGCATCCAGTTGACCTGAGAAGCTGCCTTGAGAGCATCCTCGCGGAATGCTTCAACTGAGCAGAACCACTGAGGTGTAGCGCGGAAAATGATGGGATGCTTGCAACGCCAGCAATGAGGATACTGGTGTACCATTTCCTGAGAAGCAAACAAAGCACCGCTTTCCTGCATATCAGCAAGGATAGCTTTGTTGGATTCGGAATAGAACATTCCCGCATATTTCCCTGCTTCTTCGGTCTGATAGCCTCTGTCATCCACGGGAACGCAGATACGGATGCCGTAACGCATACCGGTATAATAGTCGTCTACACCAAAGCCGGGTGCGGTATGAACGCATCCCGTACCGCTTTCCATAGTAACATACTCGGCGGTAACAAGGAGAGAATCTCTCTCAAGGAAAGGATGATATGCGGTTGCATATTCGAAATCGCCGCCCTTGAAGGTTGCGATTATCTCGTAATCCTCGATATTGCCAGCAGCCATAACCTTACCGGCGAGGGCTTCGGCAACTATATAATTCTCGTTACCTGCTTTTACAACAGCATACTTTTCTCTGGGATGCAAAGCGATTGCCATATTTCCGGGAAGAGTCCAGGTAGTGGTGGTCCAGATAACGAAATAGGTGTTGTCTTTTTCACAGATGCCGTCAAGAAGTCCCTTATCGTCTTTAACACGGAACTTAACGAAGATGGAGGTACAAGCATCATCCTTATACTCTATCTCTGCTTCCGCAAGGGCGGTTTCATCGTGAGGGCACCAATAAACGGGCTTTAATCCCTTGTAGATATAGCCCTTCTTGTACATTTCACCGAAGACCTTTATCTCTTCTGCTTCAAAGGCGGGGTCCATTGTGCGGTAAGGATTCTTCCAATCGCCCAAAACGCCCAAGCGCTTGAAGGACGCCATCTGAAGCTGAACGAAATCCTCCGCAAAATCAAAGCAAGCGGAGCGGAATTCGGCTGCGGACATCTTTTTTCTGTCCAATTTATTCTTTTTGATTATCGCGCTTTCGATAGGCATACCGTGGTTATCCCAACCGGGAACGTAATTTACGTGGTAGCCGCTCATGGATTTATATTTGTTTATAAAATCCTTGAGTATTTTATTAAGCGCAGTACCCATATGAATATTGCCGTTGGAGAAAGGAGGTCCGTCGTGAAGAACGTATTCTTCCTTTCCTGCGTTACGGGCACACATTTTCTCGTATATATCTTCGTCCATCCACTTACGCTGTGTATCGGGCTCTCTCTGGGGGAGGTTGGCACGCATAGGGAAAGCGGTGGTAGGAAGATTAAGTGAATTCTTATAATCGTTTGCCATATTTATGGGTACTCCTTAGTCTTCATCGTCTTCGTTAAATAATTTATACATTTCCTCATCGGAGCAAATGTTTTCACCCTCATCGGGGTTGAAAAGATCGGGAATAACTACCGTTGCGGCAGGGTCCTGATCAATGTTCTTTTCTTCTGGGATATTTTCCTCAAGTATCTTGCGCAGGTTTTCATCCGGCTCCTCGATAGGCATTTCGTCTGCGGGAAGGATAATTGTATCCGAAGGAGAAAGATCGGTGAAATGAGGCATGGAAAATTCGTTTTCGTCAAGCTCCTGCTCGGCGTTTTGCTCTTCCTCCGCCTTGCGGATTATCTCTTCCTGATCTCTGCGGACACGCTCGGAACGGATCTCCTCTTCGATAGTAGCCTTTACCTCGCCGAATATTTTTCCGACAAGCTCACTATCCGAAGGAAGCACAAGCTCTTCAAGCTCGTTTACCGAAATGTTGCGCACCTCTTCGATCTGTGTGCGGTATGCCTCAAAAAGCTTCTTTTTGAAATCAAGCACGGTGGCGCGTACTGTCCACAGCTCTTCTTTTTCTTTTGCGATCTGGATTTTAAAATCTTCTATAACCGCATCGCAACGTTTTTTTATGGATTCGGTAATGATGTCTGCACGCTCATTTGCATCGCGGATAATTTTCTCACCCATTTTCTGCGCGGAAACGAGAGTATTGCGTATAGACTCTTCTTCGTCCCGTATTTCGTCCAGATTGGTAACTACGATACGAAGCTTTCTGTCCAGCTCTATATTCTCGCGGTACAGCTCGGTATATTTTTCTATGAGAAAATTGATATAATCATCCACCTCGGCAACGTTATAGCCCTTAAGACTTTTACCGAAGTTTTTGTTTTTTAATTCGTGTGGAGCCAGCATCCGACACTACCCCCTTTGATTAAAGAAATGCACTTGCTGTGGGCATAAAAATATTGATTACCAGAATTATGAGTATTGTTACCATATAGGAGAAATCCATAGGCGAGGATTCGAAAAATTCGAATTTTGATAAAACTGCCCGTACTGGAGCGATAATAGGTTCGCTGAGCATTACGGAAAAGCCGTATATCAAACCTCCGTCAAGCCCTATAAGCGGTAACAGCAACCTCAAAACTACGGCAAGAGAAAGCAGGCAGAGGAAAACCTCCACCATGCTTGCCAAAGTATACAATAGTATGTTCAAAATAAATGCTCCGTTATATGTTTAGAAAAGTTCTCTGGGAGCGTTGTTTGCAGTCTTTTCTTCTGCAGAAGTATCCTTCTGATCATCAGAAAGCTCAACGTTCTTGGGAGTGATAACATAAGTGGAGTTTGCTACGCGGTTAAGATTGCCGCCGATAGCGAAAGCAACGCCGGAAAGGAAATCGATTATTCTTCTGATAGTTTCTTTGTTGGTGCTCTCAAGATTGAGAACTACGGTGCGGCGGTGCAAGAGATGCTGTGCGATACCGGTAACGTCTTCGTATCGCTCGGGCTTGATTATCTTCATTTCAAGCGAAGCGTTGGAAGATGCGCTGCCTGCAGGTCTGGAAACGGTTCTGGTTTCCTTAGCGGGAGCTTCGTCCTCGTACTCCTCTTCGGTGTACTCGTTCTCGTCTACGTATTCGTCATCCGGTTTAAAAAGATTGGAAATGCTCTTCATGAATCCCATGGTTGTTCCTCCGTTTTTTATACTAAATAATTTCTTTTTCCAAAAATTTTACTTCCCACACGGACCATATTTGACCCGAGTGAAACAGCTTGTTCGTAATCTGAAGACATACCTACAGATATTATATCTATAATATCACCATTTTTCGATTTTTTCAAGATGTCAGCGTATATTTTATATAAAATATTGTAGTATTCTTGGGTTTTTCCCACAGGAGGCACTGCCATTACGCCTCTTATGCGGATGTGGGAATAGTTTTCAAGGGAAAGATAAAACGCCAAGGCATCCTCGGGATGCACGCCGGATTTACCTTCCTCTTTTCCAAGATTTATCTCGATAAGACAATCTGTGATCTTGTTTATCTCGGCGCTCCGTTTTTCTATCTCCCTCGCAAGGGACGGTCTGTCCAAAGACTGGATCATATCCACCTTGTCAATTATACTTTTGACTTTGCGGGTCTGTAAGCCGCCGATAAGATGAAATCTGACTCCGTCCTTCTTTAAAAGAGGATATTTTTCGCAAAGCTCCTCGGGACGGTTTTCACCGATATCGGTAATGCCTGCATCAATGGCAAGATTTATGATTTCTGCAGGAACCGTCTTTGTCGCCGCCACAAGGGTTACCTCCGAAGGAAGCGAGCCTTTTATACTTTTTATGCTTTCAAGCATAGCGGGAATGTCTGTCATGATAACACCTTCCCCACATAAATATCCGTACCCGACACTATGACCAGATCGTACAGCGAAAGCTTATCCGCCGAAACGCAAGATTTATTATCCTCATCCGGCAAAGCGCATATATATGTGCCGTTATCATCGTGAAGCACGGTGATCTTTTTGAACACCACCGTATTTCCGTCCAGAACGTAAACACCGCGCACGCCGTCAAGCACACGGACAGCGGACGAAGATACTCTGAGCCCCGAAAAGCTTTCTTTTATGACATTTACTGTCTGTTTTCTTGTGAAATTAAGATCATATGGTATAGTTTTGGTAGAAAAAATGAGTACTATCTCATCGGTATCGGTCTGAGTGATAACCTTTGAAAGCAGCATTTCACATTCCGTATTCGAAGAAAACGGGAAGGACACGGTATATGTATTTCCCACGGTATAAAGCCCGAAGGCTTCTCTCGTGGTTTTGCAGGCGATATACCAATATGCGGAAGTAGCGATCTTTCCAGCCGAGCCTTGGATAAGATTCGTATCTGCCGCGGAAGAAACTATCGTATCAAAATTATCAAGAGTAAGTGTAGACACCGCATTGGAGGTGAAAATGTTTTCGTATCCGTCCACCGTGGAATAATAATATCCGTCTGCGGAAGCGTACGTTGTGATCTTATCCCCTGTGAATCCCGATTCCAGGCGGGAGATCTCCGCGTTGCAGGAGCTGATCTGCATAGAATAGTCGCTTACGGTCTGTGTAAGTGCGTTTCTGCGGTTTTCCTGAATAAGCAATTCGTTTCCCGTACGTATGGCGGAATCATAGCTTCCCGAAGAAATGCCGGTAACCAATTCAAGAACGTAATTGCTTATCTGAGAATCGATTATCTTGTGGTCGGAAACGGAATATCCGTTGCCTACACCGCTTTTTTCAAGAACCTCTATACGCTTTTTAAGCTGTTTTATTCTCTCCTGAGCGTTTGCATCCGCCGCTTCGCTGTAGGTAGCGCAGACTTCACTGCCCTTTATTACCTTTTCCCCATCCTCAACGGAATAGGAATTGGTGCCTACCGTTCCCGAATCCAGCACGGTTTCATCACGGAACAGATAAGCTGTAAGCTCTACCTTGAGATCGGCTTGCTGAAACATAGCGTTTTCCGTTTCAACAGTATCGCCCACAGACAGCACGAGCTGAAGCAAAATATATAAAATTATAGCAATAGATATAAGCGCGGTGCCTATCTGTTTTAAAGCGTTTTTAACCATTGTTCACATATCCTTTTTGCGGTATTTCCGCATTCGTTTCCGGCGCAAAGAGAAACAAGCTCCGTCATATGGCCGAAATAGGTGGTTTGCCGTTTTGCGTAATTACGTGTGTGCTGTTTAAGCTTTTCCACACACTCCTCGAGTGAAGAAACCCCGTCTATATACGGAAAAAACTCTTTGTAGCCTATCGCCTGAGAAGCGGTGGGAGTAGAGCGAAGTCCTGCTTTGTCAAGCCTTATAACTTCATCTAAAAGTCCCGATTCCATCATTATATCCACACGGCGGTTGATGCGGGAATACATAGTTTCCCTATCCTGCGGGGTGAGATAAAGCATAAGAGATTCAAAGGGCTTGTCCGAAACAAGTGCTTTTTCCAGATCGGACTTGGTGTTTCCGCCGGTTTCGGCAATTTCTATGGCACGTATAACACGTTTTATATTGTTCGGATGGATCTTTTCCGCAGACACAGGATCTATTTCCGCAAGGCGTGCGTGAAGCGCAAGGGCGCCGTTTTCTGCGGCGAAGCGCTCGTATTCACAGCGTTTTTCTTCGTCTGCGGTTTCAGTTTCGTACAGTCTGCCGGAAGTGAGGGTTTCTATATACATTCCCGTGCCGCCGACAATAATGGGGGTTTTTCCCCGTAAGCAAATATCCTCTACCGCCTTCGTTGCAAGGGAGCAAAAGGTTGCTACAGAAAATTTTTCGGTAATATCGAGAATATCTATAAGGTGATGGGGTATTCCTTCCCTCTCCTCAAGATCGGGCTTGGCGGTGCCGATATCCATTCCGCGGTATACCTGCATACTGTCACCGCTGATTATCTCGCCGTTCAAATCCTTTGCAAGCCGGATGCCCAGCCCCGTTTTACCGGATGCGGTAGGTCCGAGAATGACGATAACTTTGTTCTTTTTCATATCCGTCATTTTATAAGCATAGCATCGCCGAAGGAAAAGAAACGGTATTTTTCTTCAACGGCGGTCTTGTATGCGTTCATAGCGTTTTCATAGCCTGCGAAAGCACAAATAAGCATAAGCAAAGTACTTTCGGGCAAGTGGAAGTTAGTTATCTGGCAATCCACCGCCTTGAATTTATATCCGGGGTATATAAATATGCCCGTTTCTCCCTCAAAGGGATGAACTATACCGTTTTTATCGGTTACCGATTCAAGAGTGCGGGTGCTGGTCGTACCCACGGAAATTATCCTTCCCCCTGCTTTGCGGCAGTTATTTATACGCTCGGCTGTTTCGGGGGTAACCTTTATATACTCGGTGTGCATTTTATGGTCGGTAATAACGTCTTCCTTTACGGGACGGAAGGTGCCAAGCCCTACGTGAAGAAGCACTTTTTCAATATTCACGCCCATATTGCTGATCTTCTCAAGCAGTTCGGGAGTGAAATGCAGCCCTGCGGTAGGTGCGGCGGCAGACCCCTCGTGAGAAGCGTATACCGTCTGGTATCTGTTTTTGTCCTCAAGTCTTTTCGTTATATAGGGAGGCAGAGGCATGGTGCCGATTTTATCGAGAATTTCGGGAAAAACCCCATCGTACGAAAATCGTATTTCGCGGGTACCGCCCTCGCAAACCGCTATAACCTCACCTGTAAGTTCACCGTTGCCGTAGACGACCGTATCCCCTACTCCCGTCTTCTTGCCGGGACGGGTAAGACATTCCCATACCTCGCCGTCTTTCTCGTTAACACGGTGAAGCAGTACGGTTTCTATCTCCCCTGATCTCTTGGGGTTCACACCGAAAATACGTGCGGGAATAACCTTGGTATCGTTTATAACCAAGGTATCGCCGGGACGGAGGAATTCGGTTATATCGCAAAAACGCTTGTGTTCAATAGTGCCGCTCGCTTTATCAAGCACAAGCATTCGGGACATATCACGTCTGTCAGCCGGAGTCTGGGCAATAAGCTCCTCGGGAAGATGGTAAAAATATGTATTTAATCTGGTAAGATCCATTATCAAATTATCCTTAAGCTACATAAAATGTGTACAGTAACCCACTTTGAGTTTACTCTTTATTATACAATATTTTTATTCCGTTGTAAAGACCGTTAACGCAGGAAAGCGAGATATTTTTATGAAAAAACTTCCTCTTTTTGTCGGCGCGGGCACGGCAATGATAACCCCTTTCAACAAGGACGGTTTGATTGATTTTGAATCCCTGAAAAGACTTGCGGAAATTCAGCTTAAAGCGGGCGTAGGCGCATTGATAATGTGCGGCACCACGGGCGAAGCATCTACGCTGGAACAGGAAGAAAGATGGAAAATTATAAGATTTACCAAGGATTTTGTGAAAAATGATTGCGTTGTTATTGCGGGCACCGGCTGTAACGATACAAAAAAAGCGGTGATATTCACGCAAGATGCATACGATGCGGGAGCAGACGGTATTCTTGCGGTTACGCCATATTACAACAAAACCACCCAAGAGGGAATTATAAAGTATTACGAGGAGCTTTGCCACGCCTCTCCCCTGCCCGTTATAGCATACAACGTGCCTTCGAGAACGGGTGTGAATATACTTCCCGCTACGGCAAAAAAGCTTTCCGAAACAAGCAATATGTACGGCATAAAGGAAGCAAGCGGAAACATGGGGCAGATCACCGAAACCAGATTTCTTTGCGGAAACGATCTGCCGTTGTATTCGGGAAGTGATGAAATTAACCTTCCCGTACTTTCCATAGGTGGAATCGGGCTCATTTCCGTTGTGTCCAATGCCGTCCCCGAAAAGGTGCAGGAAATGTGCAACCGTTGGTTTGAAGGGGACACGGCAGGTGCTATGAGAATACAGCTTTCCTTAATGCCGCTTATAAAACGGCTGTTTTCCTCCGTAAATCCCATTCCCATAAAGAAATATTTAAACGAAAAAGGGCTGACAGAGTATTCTCTCCGTCCGCCCTTGTACGCGGAATAATTTATTTTTCCAAAAAGATACGCATAAGATCGGGGCCTGTGGGGACGTACATTCCGTCCGCCGCCTCCGCTTCCGTATACTGTCTGATAGGATACACCTGACGGCGGCTGTCGTAAATAATAAACGGCACTTCGCCTCTGGCGTGGGTACGAGTAGAAACGGGAGTATAATGATCGGGCAAAAACATAATGCGGTAATCTTCGCCGTATGTGTTAAGAAACTCAAGCATAGGTGCCATTATCTCGGAATCCAGCTTTTCGATTGCAGTCTTCTTGCCTACGGGATTTCCCTGATGACCGTATTCATCGGGCGCTTCAACGTGGAGATACACAAGATCTTTTCCCGAAAGGAACTGCTTTTCCGCTTCCTTTTCCTTTGCGCGGTAATCGGTATCTGTTCCTCCGGTAGCGCCGTCAACAAAAGGCACTTCCATGCCTGCGCACAAGCCTATTCCCTTTATAAGATCAACTGCGCAGACCACTGCACCGTCAAGCCCGAAGGTTTCCTTGAAGGAAGGGAGAGCGGGATTCTTACCGGGGCTCCACAGCCAGATGGAATTTGCTTTTTTCTTTCCCTCGGCAGCACGTTTAAGGTTGACGGGATGGTTTTCCAATAGCTCGCGGGAGCGTCTTTGCAAGGTAAGATAAGGCTCGGGCGGGAGATATTCGCCAATATACTGTCCCATAATATCATGAGGACGGGTGAAATCTCTGAATCCGTTCCAGGTGTCCGTAATAAAGCAATGACGGTAGGAAATCCCCGTAAAAATGCGATCGGTAGTGCCGCAAAGAAGATTTTGGTCCAGATACTCTATTAATTCACGAGCTTCGGGAGTGGTTATCTCCCCTGCTGTATTATCGTCCATCACAAGATTTTCGTATTCGCCTTCCCCGGTAAGGCACACCAAGTTGGCGCGGATAGCCGCCTGATCTTTACCCAGAGTTATTCCCAAGCTTACAGCCTCAAGAGGGGATCTGCCCGCAGAATATATCTCGGGAGGATAGCCCATAATGGAAAGGTTTGCGGTATCGGATTCGGGCACCATATGGTCGGGCACGGTTTTGCACAGTCCCATAACTCCGCCTGAAGCAAGACGGTCGATAGTAGGCTTGTTTGCTGCCTCCAGCGGTGTTTTATTTCCAAGTTCAGAGCAGCGGTAATCCGCCATACCGTCGCCCAGCAAAACAAAATATTTCATAATATAAAAAACTCTTTTCAAAAAGAAATTAAAGCCAAAGTTGACAACAACAAGAATTAGTTATATACTGATGTCACCCCTAAAATCCTGCGGATTTTTGGGGACCCCGAGAAAATCCCCCCTTTAAATACAGGAGGTTTCGCCCGTGAAAGTTGCCGTTATCGGTTCAAGAAGTATAAAAAATGCTGATATTTCCCAATATATTCCCGCAGAAACCACGGAGATAATTACCGGAGGTGCCGTGGGCGTTGACCGTCTTGCGGAACGTGAAGCACGGTTAAGAGGTATTGCCCTTACCGTATTCAAGCCCGATTATGAAGCCCACGGAAAAAGTGCGCCTCTTGTGAGAAACAAGCTGATCGCCAAGGAATGCGATATGCTTATTGCGTTTTGGGACGGTTCATCCCGAGGTACGGTCTTTACCTGGAGATATGCCGAAAAACTGGGAAAACCCGTTAAAATATACAAGCTGATATAAATTCACCCCAAGAAGCCGACCGCTCCTTGGGGTGTTTTGTATTGCGGTAAGGGTTACTTGATATATACTATCTCACCGTGCTTGTCTGCGCTCTCCATTTCCGCCAAAGCGATCTTAACGGTATCGCGGGCAGATTCGGGAGTAGCTCTTTCTATCTTGCCCCCTGCGAGAAGAGTATCGGCAAAATATTTAAGCTCGGTATAATAGAAGTTTTCTGTATCGTATTCGGGAGTAACGTTGTTACCCTCGGTATCGATAACGCGGAGACCGTTTTCATCAAACCAAACGGTAGCCTTTTCAAGGTTAACGCGGAATATCTGATAAAAGCCGTTGCCCTTAAGAGTCCAGTCGTTCTGAGCGTTTACGGGCATCATATCGTCATAGATATAGTTGGTGGTACAGCAATCGTATGCACTCTCGGGGAAAACGGTATATCCATTTGTGGTAACAGCCTTGGGCATACCGAAAATGTGGTTAACTGCGTCAACATCGTGAACGTGCTGATCAAACAGCGCACCGCCGCCCTTTTCACGCTTTAAGAGCCAGTTTTCATAGGACCACAGAGGTGTTCCGCCGCCACGGAAGAAGAAAGCGGAATATGCCTTGCCGTATTCTCCGGAAGCAACGATATTCTTGATGGTATCGTACTGACCTGCAAAGCGCAAGCACTGACCGATCATAAGATTTTTGCCGGTACGGTGTGCGGTTTCGATCATCTTTTCACACTCCTCAACGGAAGGAGCCATAGGCTTTTCGCAAATAACGTTTACGCCTGCCTCAAGACACAGACAGGTGCCCCAGCAATGAAGATATGTAGGCAGAGCGATGGTAACCATATCCAGCTCTTCCTTTTTAAGCATTTCCTCAAGATCGGTATAAAGGTTGAAGGAAGCGAAATCGTATCCGTCCGCACCTACTTCGCCGATATTGAAATCTGCTTTATAGTTTGTAAACTTTTTCTCGTCTATATCGCAGAGAGCAACAACTTTAATAGGGTATCCCTCTTTTTCAAGACGGAGGTAATTATCAAGATGTCCGCGGCCCATAGAGCCGATGCCGACCATTGCGGCGCGAAGAACTTTACTCATTTCAAAAACTCCTTAAAGATTCATAATAATATCCATATCTGCGGAGAACATTTCCACAGCGTATTTTGTGGTCATACCCTCTTCAGGCCACATTTCGGAAGAAACGGGACCTTCATATCCCGCTGCACGCAGACAATCAAAGGTGGTCTTCCAATCAATTGTGCCCTGTCTGAGATATACGAACTGTCCGCTTTCTTTATTAAAGCCCTTTATATGTACGCGGCGTATCTTCTCGCCCAGAGCTTCTATCCAATGGGACTGGAAACCGTCACGTTCGATATTGCCCGCATCGAAATATGCGCCTACGCCATCTCCGCATTCGTCGATAAAACGGCGCATTTCAAGAGGAGAAAGGAGGAATTTGTTCCATACGTTTTCTATTGCGAGAACTATTCCCTTTTCAGCCGCTTCTTTGCCCAGAACCTTAAGACAGCTCTGTGCGTTTTCGTATGCGGTTTTATAGCTTACCTTTTCGTTTACAACACCGGGAACCACCAGAACGGTATCCATACCCAAAACCTCGCAAACGTGGATCATTTTACGGATAACGTCCATACCTGCTTCTCTTACCGCAGGATCAAGATCGGTAAGGCATTTTGACCACAGCTCGGCGGATACGATTCCCACAGGAGTAATACCGTGCTTCTTTGCCAGCTCGCCTACTGCCAGAATTTCCTCATCGTCAGCGCCGTTCCAGATGTTGGGATAGGTCTGACGGGAAGAATACATATTAAGCTCTGCATAATCAAAGCCTGCAGCTTTGATCTCGGCAAACACTTCATCAAGAGGAACACTTTCTGCATAAGTACAAATGTTAATTGATTTAAGCATATTTTTCACCTTTAATGTAAAAATTCTTGCTAAAAAAGGGCGTGTCAAAAGACAGCCCTTTTAAGGTTTGTTAAATTATTCGCAATCCTCGCAATCGCAATCACATTCGCATTCGTTGCAAACAACGTCAAGCTCAGCGTTGCAGGAAGGGCATATTACCTTTTCCATGTGCTCGATTTCTTCGGAATCGATATAGATCATTTCGCCGCAAGCGGGGCACTCAAGCTCTTCTACGCAATCTTCACAATCGCAGTCGCAATCGCAATCGTCGCAATCGCAGTCGCAATCGTCGCAATCGCAATCGTCATAGTCACAATCGCAATCACAATCATCGTCTTCGCATTCGTAGAAATCCTTTTCAACCTCGCCCAGGTCTTCGTCTATCTCTTCGATATAATCGTTGAGCATAGCTGTTTCGTCCTCGAGATCCTGAACGGAAAGAGCGAGATCCTCAAGCAGATCGAGAATAGCGGCAAAAAGCTTGCCTTCGTTGGAATTCTGGTCGTAATTCATACCATCAAGAAGACCCTTGAGGTAGGAAGCCTTTTCGGAAACTGTCATTTTCGTGTCCTTTCTGCGTTATACACGCTCAAGATATTCGCCTGTACGGGTGTCTATCTTAACTACGTCGCCTTCGTTAACAAAGATAGGTACTCTGATAACGGCGCCGGTTTCAACAGTTGCGTTCTTGGTAACGTTGGTAGCGGTATTTCCCTTTACGCCGGGCTCGGTTTCGGTGATCTCAAGTTCAACGAACATAGGAGGTTCAACAGAGAAAACACTGCCCTTGTAGGAAAGCAGACGGCACATATGGCCTTCCTTAACGAACTTAAAGCTATCGGGAAGCTTATCGCTGTTAAGAGGAACCTGATCAAAGGTCTGCATATCCATGAAGTAGTAAAGGTCGCCATCGTTGTAGGAATATTCCATATCCTTCTTTTCAACGGTAGCGGAAGGGAATTTTGCGGTAGGGTTGAAAGATGTTTCGATAACGGCACCGGTGATAACGTTTCTCATCTTGGTACGAACGAAAGCCGCACCTTTGCCGGGTTTAACGTGCTGGAATTCAACAACCTGCATTACTTGTCCGTCCATTTCGAAAGTAAGGCCGTTTCTGAAATCGCCTGCAGATAACATATATATCCTCCTTCGTCTGCATATATACGCAGAACTCTTTTTTATCTCTATATATTGTAAACAATAAACCTATTTTTGTCAACAGTTTTTTTACAGTTCAATAAGTTCCTTGGGTGAATTTGTAAGATTTTCACAACCGGTTTCGGTAATAAGCACCATATCCTCGATACGGCAGCCGCCAAAGCCCTCGATATATATACCGGGCTCTACCGTCATAATGTTGCCGGGAACGAAAATATCCGTGCTTCTGGAAGCGAATCTGGGGGATTCGTGGATCTCCAGCCCGAGGGAATGTCCAAGAGAATGTCCGAACTTGCCTTCGTATCCGCAGGAGTTGATATAATCTCTTGCGGCGGCATCTACGGTTGCACCGTCTACCCCTGCCTTTGCGGCGGCAATACCGCGCTTCTGGGCTTCGAGAACGGTTTCGTAAATATGTTTTGTCTTTTCGTCAGCCTTGCCGAGAACTACGGTACGTGTCATATCCGAGCAATAGCCGTTATAGCGTGCGCCGAAGTCCATCGTGAGAAATGCGTTTTCGGTAAGAACAGTATCCGAAGGAACGCCGTGAGGAAGAGAACTGTTCTTTCCCGAAACAGCGATGGTTTCGAATGCAAATCCGTCAGCACCGTTTTTGCGCATAGCATATTCAAGCTCTGCGGCAACCTCTTTTTCGGTTACGCCGGGACGGATAAAGTTAAGCACGTGAAGGAAAGCCGCATCGGTGATCTTTTGCGCTGCACGGATATTTTCCACCTCGCGGGCGGTCTTTACTCTGCGGAATTCGCCGCAGATATCGTTTACGCCGCCGAACTTAACGGAGGGGAAAAACTCTTCCAGTGCCTTTTCTCTTGCAACGGTGGTACGGTTGCTGTCAAAACAAACGTGGGTAATTCCGTTTTTCTCAAGCATTTCGCCGAGAATTCTGAAAGAGCTTCTGTCAAGCAGATAAAGGTTGACGTCATCAAACAAAAGTCCCTCTGCTTTTGCGCGGGCAGCTGCTTCGTAATAGCGGGAATCTATAACCAGCGCAGTTTCTTCTCCGTTTACGAGAACGAATCCGTCGGTAGAGAAAAATCCGCTTATATAGTGCATATTTACTTCATCGAAGAATACTGCAGCGCCGTAGCCCAAAGCAGAGATCTTTTCAAAAACTTTTCTTCCGTTCATTATTTTGCCTCCTTTATAAGTTTGGCTATTTCCTGCTTGGTATAAGAATATTTTCTTCCGCAGAACTGGCAGGTCATTTCGGTGTTTTCGTCGTTCTCATAAATATCCGTAAGCTCTTTTTTACCCAAAGAAACCAAGGCTCTGTCGGTACGCTCACGGGAGCAGTTACATTCATAGCCGTTTTGAATTTCATCAAAAACATCGTATTCGATACCTTCAAGATAAACCGCAAGGATTTCCTCCAAGGTCTTTTCCGCCAGCATCTTGGTAATGGGAGGTGCGGAGGAAGCGTTTTTCTCCAAAATTTCGGTAACGGCGGGGTCTGCAAAAGGCAAAAGCTGTATAAGCGCACCGCCGGAGCATGCGCAGGTACGGTCGCGGTCAACAAGCACGCCCAGCGCGCAAACGGTGGGAACCTGCTCACTGTTAGCGTAATAGGATGCGATATCCTCTGCCACTTCACCGCTTACTATATTTGCAATACCGACGTAAGGCTCTTCGCCGCCCACGTCGCGGAGAACGTACATATTTCCTTTTCCGATACAGCATCCCACGTTAAGCTTTCCGTCGGGACGCAAAGGCAGGTCGCAGGCGGGATTCTGAATAAAACCGCGGACGTTGCCCTTCCAATCGGAGGATGCAACAACGCTTCCGCCCTCTCCGTCGCCTTTAAAGCGGAGAGTGAGAGTATCCTCTTCCTCGCCCAGAAGAGTGCCCATCATAGAGCAGGCTGTAAGAACTCTGCCCAAAGCCGCAGAAGCGGTGGGCTCGGTCTGATGTATCTTGATCGCTTCGTTAACGATATCCCGTGTGTCTGCTATAAGAGCGCGGGCGGAACCGTCCCGCGTCATAGCGCGTATTACTCTGCTCATTCTTCTTCACCGCAATGCTCATCGTGAAGATGGCAGCAGGAGCAATCTCCGGTACAGCCGGGAAGCTCTTTTTCGATACCCTTGCGCTTGTAATAATCCGCAACGGCGGCGCGCACAGCTTCTTCTGCCAATACGGAGCAGTGAACCTTTACGGGAGGCAGACCGTCCAAAGCCTCTACAACTGCTTTGTTGGAAAGCTGCAACGCTTCATCTACGCTCTTGCCCTTGATAAGCTCGGTAGCCATAGAGCTGGTGGCGATAGCGGAAGCACAGCCGTAGGTGTTGAACTTAACGTCGGTGATGATGCCGTTATCGTCTACCTTGAGATATATCTTCATTATATCGCCGCATTTTGCGTTGCCTACTTCGCCTACTCCGTCCGCATCATCGAGCTTGCCCACGTTACGGGGATTCTGGAAATGGTCCATTACTTTTTCGCTGTATATCATAATTATTTCTCCTCTTTAACTATCTTTTCCCATACGGGAGACATTTCTCTTAAATATTTAACTATGCCGGGTACGGTTTCAAGCACGTAGTCCACCTCTTCCTCGGTGGTATGCTCGGAAAGGGACAGACGGAGCGAGCCGTGGGCTATCTCGTGTATAAGTCCTATTGCCAGCAAAACGTGGCTGGGGTCCAGTGAGCCGGATGTGCAGGCGCTTCCGCTGGAGGCGCATATTCCCTTTGCATCCAACCAGAGAAGGAGGGACTCGCCCTCTATTCCCTCAAAGCAGACGGACACGTTGTTGGGAACGCGGTTTTCTCTTCCGCCGTTAAGACGGGTGCGCTCTACTGCGGTGAGACCGTTTATGAGCTTGTCCCGCAGGGGGATTATTTTTGCGTTATTTGCTTCCATATTTTCGGTAGCCTCTTTAAGTGCCGCCGCCATTCCGCAAACACCCGCAAGGTTTTCCGTACCTGCGCGGCGTCCGTTTTCCTGTGCACCGCCGTTTATAAGGTTGGGAAGACGAATGCCTTTGCGAACGTACAACGCTCCCACGCCTTTGGGTCCGTGGAACTTGTGTCCCGAAAGGGAGAGCATATCCACGTTAAGAGCCTGTACGTCGACGGGAATGTGTCCCACCGCCTGAACGGCATCGGTATGGAACAGCACGCCGTTTTTACGGCATATCTCACCAATCTCCGCTATGGGCTGAATAGTGCCGATCTCGTTGTTTGCCATCATAACTGTCACCAGCGCCGTATTCTCGTTTATAGCTTCCTCCACCTGTGCGGCGGTAACGTATCCATCGGAGGACACGGGAAGAAGGATGATCTTAAATCCCTCTTTCTCCAGCACGTTCAAGGTGTGAAGGACCGCGTGATGCTCGATAGCGGTGGAGATGATTTCGTTTTTACCTTTTTTCGCCATAGACTTTGCCGCGCCTATGATCGCCCAGTTATCGCTTTCGCTTCCGCCGGAGGTAAAGTAAATTTCGTTTTTATTTGCACCCAAAGCATTTGCTACGTCTTCTCTCGCTTTGTCCAGCATAAAGAAGGCTTCTCTTCCCGCCCCGTGCAGGGAGGAAGGATTGCCGTAAACTTTCCAGGCTTCGGTTACTGCATTTATCGCCGCAGAGGACATTTCCGTGGTAGCGGCGTTATCCATATATATACGTTTCATCAGGTTTTCTCCTTCCGATTAAACGGTTGTTTAATCATTGTCAATATTATTATACCCAGTAATTATCCAAAGTCAAGAGGTTTTGTTGACATTTGGAAAAAATACGGGTATAATATTGCCGAAAGGAAGTGCTTTTATGGAAAAAGACACATTCGTCGCGGCGGCGGACAGCTTTAAGCTGCTTTCCGATCCTACGCGGCTTAAAATATTTCATTATTTGTGCTATGCGGAAGCAAGCGTACAAAGCACGGCAGAGGCGGTAAGTATGTCATCCCCCGCAGTAAGCCACCATCTTAAATTGCTGAAGGAAGCAGGACTTTTGAAGGTGCGCAGAAACGGCAGAGAGGTGCTTTACAGCATTTCGGACAACTGCCTTGCAAACGTGATAAAAAACACCATAGACAGCCTTCTCCGCTGCTCCGGCTGCAGCAGAGGAAGCTGCGAATGATTCACCCCAAGAAAGGTTTTTCGATGTGTAGGGGCGATTCTTGACACACCCCAAAAATGCGAAAGCATTTTTAAGGACCCCGTGAATCGCCCGCAACAGACGGTGCGTTTCACGGAAAAACGCTTTCTCGGGGACCCCGAGTATTTGCCCCTGAAATGCTTGCACTTTTTTGGAGATCCCGAAAGACAACCCCAATAGTAAAACAAAAGAGGCTTTTGAAGCCTCTTTTACTTTTTATATGTAGTTATTGTTATATCGCCTTCAAAAGCTTTGCAGGAAATATCCAAAAAGTTTTCGCCGTACATGGCACTCATTTTATATACAACATCCGAAATTACCGATGTGTGCGTTTCCTTTGGGACTTCCACTTGGTCGGAAAAACCGCGGCTTTCAAAGCGAGCGAAAAATCCGCTTCTCAACGGGACGTCGTAAGCTTTCGAATGTTCGATAGTATGCACGTCTTTACTCTCAAACAGTTTTTCGCAAAAAACATCCCTATCAAACTTCCAACTGTATTTCTTTGCGTAGATGCCAATAGAATTCAGCGTATTCCAATAATCGCGGTACATAGAATTGACTATTTCCAAATACAACGAATTATCAAACGGCGCTTCGGGCGTCTTGCCGGGAGAATCATCCTTGCAGATAAACACGCCGCCTTTTTTAAGAACACGGTATATTTCACGCAACACCTTTTCGGGGTTGGAAATTAGATGCAAAACGCTGTTTGCAACCACCGTATCAACGCTTTCGTCTGCGAGGGGAATTTCAAGTGCATTCATTCGGCAAAGCGTAACGTTATCAAGGGAAATATTGTTGTATTTTGCCTTATCCTGAAGAATGGAAAGCATATTATTTGAAATATCGCCCGCGATGATTTTCGTCCCATTTTCGGCGCAAGGTACGGTAAAGCAACCGTCGCCGCAAGCGAGATCGAGAAAAACGCCGCCGCCTGTAATCTTTGATATTTCCTTTGCAAAAAGCACATCTGACTCTTCGATAACGTATTTGCTGTTTCCCGAATACGATCCTCCGATATGCTCATAACCTATATATTTGTCCCCATTGCCGCTTGTAACCATATCGGGCATATCAGTTAACTGCCAAATGTTATTTATCTTTTTGACCGGATATCCGCAACAACATTGAGGTAATGTTATTTTCCCTTTACATTTTGGGCATACAAACATCATTTACCTCCTGTTTTATACCCGTTTTCACCCCAAAAATGATGGTACAAAACATCAAGCACTTCGTTGGGCAAAGCACCTTCGATAACAGCCGCTTCAATATGGCTGGTAAGAAATTCGGCGTGAGGCAAAAGAATTTCGACAAAATGCCAAGGCAGCTTGCCTTCAATAACCTTTTCAAATATCTTTGTTTTTGCTTTTATATCAAGAACGGGTAAAAATACTTCCAGCAGTTCACTGTCAAGAGAAGAAAGCTCCGCATTCTCAAGCAAAGATACTACGGCTTCATCGTTAAGATATTGCGCAAGCGCAACGATATTGGAAATATCAATTCCCTGCTGTGAAAACTTTGAAGACAGTTTTGCCAATATACTGGGCTTTAATATGGGCGCGAGGCTAACAATATCCGAAAAGTCGTCTGCCAAAATATCGCTGTTGCCCGTTGCAACACTGCCGAGAATTTTAGATTCACCTTTGGTCGGTTCGCCCGAATTTATAAGCTCATCAATAGTTACATTGAATATCTCCGCAATTTGAACCAGCACGGATATATCGGGAAAGCAATGCCCGTTTTCATATCTTGAAACAGCTTGGTGGGTTACATTAAGTTTATCCGCAAGCTCAGATTGTGTCATATCCGCATTTTTACGAAGACGGGACAGATAACCGCCGAATTTTGTTGTATCGAACATAGCTTCACCTCGTTTACATTTTCATTTTAACACAAACATTCAGCTTTGTCGAGCAACAGTTGATTGCAAAAGCATACAAAAAAGAGGCTGTATCAGCCTCTTTTTTATTCGTGGGGTGATTTTTATCCTGCTTTATCAAGCTTAAAGGTGAGGGTTTTATACTCGCCGCGGTGGTATACCTTTATGGTAACCGTATCGCCTGCGGAGCATTTGGAAAGCTCGGTTGCAAGGTCTTCCCTGCCCTCCAGAACGACGCCGTTGAATTCGGTGATTATGTCGTATATTTCCAAGCCCGCTTCATAAATTGCCGTGCCGGGAGTAACCTCGATAACGTAGACTCCGTCGGGGGCATCCTTGCTTATAAACCTGCCGTATTCAACGCTGTTGCGTGCATCGGAAACAGACATAACGGTAATATGAAGCTTGGGAGAGGTCTTTACGAAATCGGTATCACCGTAATCGGGCAGTTCGCCGTATTTTACGAGAGTTTCAAAAACCTTGATGGCATCGGTTATGGGAATACTGAAGCCGATACCTTCGAATTCGTCCATAAGCTTAAGGGTATTTATGCCGATTACCTGACCGTTTGTATTGAAAAGCGGTCCGCCGGAGTTACCGGGGTTAATGGGAGAATCGGTCTGGATAAGTGTCATAGTTTTTACAACGTTGCCGTAATCATCTGTACACTCAACATCTCGGGCAAGTCCGGATACTATACCGGAGGTCATTGTACCCGCAAGGGTGATATCGTAAGGAGTGCCGATAGCCACAACAGGCTCGCCTACGGAGATCTTATCGGAATCGCCGAGCTCAACGGGAACAAGTCCTTCAGCCTCAATGCGCAAAACCGCAAGGTCCGTTACGGAATCCGAGCCGATAAGGATAGCTTCGTATTCCGTGCCGTCATAAAACTGAACGGTTATGGTATCCGCATCCTCGATAACGTGATGGTTGGTTGCGATATATCCATCTTTCGACAAAACGAATCCGCTTCCCAAAGCGTAGCCCGACTGATTTTTATAAGAACAGATAATGGAAACACAGCTTACGGAGCATTTTTCATAAAGCTCGGTATAAACGGTGGTAACCTTATCGTAATCGGTTATATTCAGATTAAGCTCGGGGTTATCGGTAGGAATAAGCTCGGTCTGTTCGTCATCATCGGAAACATCGTTTTCCAAGGGAGCGCGAGATATCTCGGTTTCATCGGGAGAGGACACGTCCGTTAAAAGTCCGGGCACGCCGATAGCCTTCATAAAGAGAGAAAGCGCAAAGCCCGAAACGCACACCAACACCAAAGCGGACATAACTATGCCGAAAACAAGGGCTTTTTTGCCGGCTCCGTTTTTCTTTTTATCCTTTGAATCCCAATTATTTGCATAGGTTTTCGAAGGATCGTAGGGCTGCCATCCGTCATCGTGAGGGGGAACGTAATATTTCGGCGCCGCATCGGAAGGCGTGCAAGTTTCCTCCGTCTGAGGAAGCTGTGCTTTTTCCTCCGTCTTCTCCGATTCCGCCTGTTCGCTTTCAAGCAGTTCGTCTTTCATTTCGTTTTCGTTCATTGATACAATACCTCCCCGGTATACATAGTAGTGCCGTTTCTTACGGCGTGGGTTACCGCCTTATGCCTGCTGTCGCAATAGTCTGCGGTGCAAGCGGCAGCGTAAAGCGGAACGCTGTGAATTTTCCCTGCTCCGAGTTTACGGTTATGGTTTCTCCGTGAGAAGCAAGGTTGGTCTTTACGATATACAGACCCAAGCCCATACCCGTTTTATCAAGACCGCGGCTGCGGTCGCTTTTATAAAATCGTTCGAACAGCAAAGGAATCTCATTCTTTGGAATACCGTCGCCGGTGTTGATGATTTCAAAGAAAGCTTTTTTGCCCTCTTTGCCCATATTTATGGTAAGCTTACCTTTTTCGTTACAGAATTTTACGGCGTTTTCGGTAAGATTATATACTACCTGATGGATAGAATCCGTATCCGCCATAACGAAAACGTCCTCATCGCAATTAAATTCTATTTCAAGATGCTTGCTTTCTATCTTACTCTCAAGACCGATAAGCGCCTGACGGGCTTTCTCGGTAAGATTGAATCTTACGGGATTTATGTTTCCGTTTCCTGCGCGGGACATTTCAAGCAAGGAGGAAACAAGACGGGAAAGTCTGTGAGTTTCCGAAGATATTACCTCAAGACATTGCTGTTGCTTTTCGGGAGGGATGGTGCCGTCCAGAATACCGTCCGCAAAGCCTGCTATGGTCGTCATAGGAGTGCGCAGGTCGTGGGACACGTTGGCGATAAAGGTGTTTCGGTTTTCCTCGGTCTTGCTGAGTGAATCCGCCATATGGTTTATGGCTCTCGAAAGCGTGGTTATCTCGTCCTGTCCCGTTACGGGAATACGCTCGGTAAAATCGCCCATAGCGTATTGAGCGGCGGCGTGGGACGCTTTTTTAATGGGTGCGGTTATACGCTCGGAAACTATATATACGCCGATCAAAATTGCCAGAAATACCCAAAGCGTGATCGCAACAAAAAGCTTTATAACCTTGGACACGAAGCCGGCATCGCTAATATGGTTGGTGGTAACTAAAATTATACCGTCCGCCGTGCCGTGTTCTCCTACGATTATATAGAAATAATTAAGAGATTTTGCGCCCAGCATACCGTCCAGATCGGAAATGGTATACTTGCTTCCGCCGTCCAGAATATCTGCCGCAACGGATGGCGAAAGACCACCGGTATAGCGGGTGCCCAGAAGATAGCTGCCGTCGCAATCGAAAATAATTATCTCCGCAGTGGTCATACGGGCAATGCCGCTTATGTTTTCTTTAAGCTCATTTCTGTAGGCGAAAACCAATTTATCAAGATCGTTTTTTCCCGTAACCGCAGAAAGAGTTTTTATATTCGTGGCAACGCTGTGTGCGGTACGCTGCATCAAAACGTCGCGTGTTTCCATTGAATTGTTTGTAAGCACGGCAGATAAGATAACGCCCAGCAAAATAAAGCTTACGAATATTATTGCCGCTACGGCAGATAAATACCTGGTAAATATGCTTTTAAACACAAACCGTACCCCCGTATTATTTTTCCTTTTTTATTGTAACACAATAATATCGAAAATGCAAACACTATTCTTGTAAACTATTTATGACTATTTTTTGTCATAATATATCGAAAAGCCCTCTTCCGAAAGAGGGCTTTTGCATTTCAGTTCAAGGTGTTCTTCAAACGGGTGAGAGATGATATCACCGTATCCGTTTTATCGGAAAGATTTTCGTATACGGGAGATTGGGCATCCAAAGCGTCTTTGAGAGAAGCAAATGCGTTTATCACCTGCCGCAGATACTCTGATTTCTCACGGTCTGTCTTGACGGATGGATCAAAGGTGCCGTACGATTCGGCAATCTCGCTTACCGAATCCAGTAACTCCGAATAATCCTCATCATAAAAATAGCCGTACACTTTTGTGATAAGAAATTCGTATTCTTCGCAGTACTTTTTAACCGCTTCACCGTACATATCGGCAGTAACGGCAGAATTCCGATAGAGAGATTTACCGTAGACGGTATCAAAGCCGAAATTCTGCATATATTCCAAAGCGAACACAGAGTTTCCGTCAGTACCGACAGAGGCGGAATACAGGACCTGATCCCGCGCTATCTGCGGCGTTTCTCCGTCATACGTGCCGATTCCCAAAATCACACGGCATTTGTCGCCCACGATACTCTTGATCTCGTCGCCGTATTTGACCTGTCCTTCAAGGGTGGCGGAATAGATCATCGGGTATATTTCATCGATTATTCCCTGCTCTGCCCAGGCGGCAACGTCCTGGAACACGTATTTTTCCCTATCTCCGGCATCTGCAAAGCAGGTGCAGGAAAAGGTGAGATCGTATTCCTTTACCAGACGGGAAGCTTCCGAGGCAAAGGAGGTGATGATATCGCTTCTGAAATCGCACCACTCGTCCCAAAGCTCGTGGGTTATCGGCATATTCACAGGGTTTGCGGCGGCGCCGTATTTTGCGGTAAACGCATTGATTATATCTTGATTATATCCATGGTCCTCATATCTGTCTGCGCTGTAATAGGTAGGCAGAGGGAAACGAATGTAATCAAGCTGAATACCGTCTATATCGTAGTTTTCGCACACTTCTTTGATCACCTCAAGTGTCCACGCTCTCACCTCTTTATCGTAAGGATTGAGAGTATAACTGGGGGTATCGTAAAAATATGCCACGTCCCTGCCCGTTTTCGATATAAGAAGTTTGTCACCGAAATAGTTTACATAATGTTCACCGGGATATGCTTCCGAAGGATATGCAGTGGTAAAGCAGCAATACATAAAGTACACCTGCATTCCCCGTTTATGACATTCCTCAACGTAAGCTTTAAGCATATCCTCCCCTTCTCCGAGATTGGGATGGCGGAAAAGATGCTCATTTTCGGTGTTATACAACGCGTAAGTATCTCTGAAAGGAGAAACGATAAGTCTGTTAAGTCCCAAGGAATGAGCGTATTCCACAATATGTGCTACGTCCTGAATATCGGTTTCATAATGCACCACCCACGCACTGCGGTCCTGAACGAGCAAGGAAGGAACGCTTATATTACACAGTTCATCGATCTTTTCTTTCGCTTCGAAAAGCTTAACGGGATCTGAAGCGGAAGCGGCAAGAAGAGATTTTGCATCCTCTGCCAAACCGTAAGCATAACCGTAATCCAAAGGTAGAAGCTCTTTTGCGTATTCATCAAGTCTGCTCACACAGTCTGTGAGTGTTTCTTCGTATTCCGCGGTATTCAAAGCAGAATCTCCGAACAGGGCAAAGGAATATTTATCCTCCATAAAAATAACACGCTGACCGACCTTATAAAAGCGCATTATCTCCTGCTTTTTGTCCCCCGAAGCGGAAATGACATAACCGCCGTCGGGTACGGAAGTGTTGCCTCCCGTTGACGAGGAAATTATATACCCGTTTTTATCCACGGATATCTCAAGAGTATTTTCCGCATTGGGCGTGCGGGATATTCCGCTGTAAACCGTGGCGTAACGTCCCTCGGCAGAATTGCCGTAAGATATATCCCGTATTACACGGTAAAAATATGCGGTGTCTTTTTGTATGCGCTGTGCGGTGCTGCCCGCTTTCAGCTTTGACATATATCCTGCATAAAGATCGTTACCCGAGGAAAGCACAAATCCGCCGTCGGGAATGGGTGTATCTCCCGATTCACCTTCGATACCCAACTTTGTAGCGGATACAAAGTTGCCGTCCGCATCGAACGCCGCTTCCGCGCCCCAGATATTGGTACGGGTGCTGTCCCAGAAAAATTCGCTGTCGTACACTACGGCGGTTGCAAAGGAGGTACGGTTTTCGTTGCGGAAAACAGTTTCAACAATATTTTTTCCGTTTAAAAGAACGTAATCCGCAGGGGTCGTAACCACGTCGAGCAGTACGGTTTCAACCGTATCGCCCACCTTTATGCCTTTTGCCGCTTCAACGGCGGTTTTACCGTTAAAGCAAACTGCGTATCCCGAAGGGTACGGAAGCACGGTGCGAGCGTTTGGTTCGCCCACGTATGCCACCACTCCGTCAAACACGAAAATATCCAAAAATTCGAATTCCCGCTCCGGAGAAAGCTTTAAACCGTAGGTTTCGTCATATATTTCCACACCTTCGGAGGATTTTTCAGGATTATAAGCAGTAATTTCAAAGGGTGCATCCCCTATTACCGCATACATTCCGCTTCCGTATGATGAAATCTTTTCGGTGTTGTTGATATTATATCCCACCTTTCCTTTCATAAATGCTTTGGCAAAGCCCAGCGAATAAGGATCTGAAAACATCAGAGTAAACTCACGGGCAGCAGTTTTTTCCACTCCATATTCTTCGGTAACAAACTCGCCCTTTACGTTTCTGGAACAGGTGATGCCCAGATATCCATCGGGGACTATAATACGATTGGAAGCAGAGGGAGAAAACAAGGCGTTGGTAACTCCGTCAAAGCCGAGAGGATCTTTATGGGAAAGGAGAACGCCCACCATATCACTTGCGTGGACGACGGAGGGAAGGTTATAAATATCAATATATTCATGCATTTGATATCCATCCAACGAGAACGCATCCGAAGGAGAAGCGCCTTTAACAAAAACACTGTAGCCGTTGGTTGGAATAATACACATCGATCCCTTTACAACGGAATCGCTTATGATCACCGTTTCGCCCTGCTTTTCATAACAGACAAACACAGCGCCGCCGGCAGGCGCTGTATAAAAAGGAGCAGATTCGCCATCGGGCGCATAATCCCTGTCGAACAAAGCGCAATCGGAAACCGTATTATATGTTTCTACCTTATAGACGGTACCGTCCGCAGTAAGGGTAATTCCCGTGTCTTCTCCTCCGCAGGAACATAAAAACAATGTAAAAATGAATATGCACAAAATAAACAATGAGCTTTTTTTCATTACAGCCACCTCCGTAAAAACATAATAACATAAAACTACATTTTTTGCAACTTGTACGGAACACCTTTTTTCGACTTTGCATACTATAGTAACAGATATTCAAATTTTCAAGGAGGAATGATAATGGTCGATAGAAACAATTCCTGTTCAAGACAAAGCGAACAGGTTTGTATAAGTGTAAACAGAATATTCGATTCTGCCCGCGATAAAGACTGCATTGAAGATATAAAGGTACAGTTTACGGATGCGGCGCAGGACGTTATAGATCACGCAACGGCAGTAAGAACCAAATGCGTTGACGTTATATCCACAAGTATTACCGTGGAAGAGATTCCCTTTAACTGCGGATTTTATCACGTTACGGTAAGATACTTCTTCTGCGTTAAGCTGGAAGTATGTATTGCAAACGGCAGATCCGTGGAAGTGGAAGGCGTTGCCGCCTACGATAAGAAGATTATACTCTTCGGCAGCGAAAAGGACGTTTCGGTATTTAAATCCGACCCTGCCAACAACGATTTTTGCGCTAATCCCGATTGTCTGGGATGCCACACCGAATGCTCACTTCCCACCGTGGTAGTTGAGGTTGCACATCCCATAAGCCTTGACACAAAGCTTGTGGAAAAATGCCGTCCATTCGGACATTGCTGTATCCCCTGCGATTGTATTCCCCAGATTATCCGCCAGCGCTTTAACGGCTGCTTCAAGGAAGGTCTGGGTAATCAGAGCGTATACGTTTCTCTGGGCGTGTTCTCGGTGATCCGTATGGAAAGACAGGTACAGCTTATGATACCTGCCGCCCAGCTGGTGCTTCCCGAAAGGGATTCCACCCCCGTTGCAAACGGCGACCCCTGCAGCATATTTGAAAAAATGTGCTTCCCCTGCGATTCCTTTATGCCGGTGAGCGATCCCCATAATATGAATTGCTGTAATAACAACGGCTGCAACAACGGTTGTAACAAGAAATAAAAAAGGTGCACCCCTGAAACGCATAAGCGTTTCAGGGGTGCTGTTTGGTTTTTATGAGTTATTCGTGCTCTGCAATAAATTTTCTGACGTCTGCTTCTCTGGGAAGAGAATTGAGAGCGCCCACCTTGGTGGTGGTAAGTGCGCCCACGGCGTTTGCATATTTTACTGCAGAATATATATCGTTGCCACGCAGATATTCAACGGTGAGTGCCGCCGTAAATGCATCCCCCGCGGCGGTGGTATCGATAGCGTTTACTTCATATCCTTCGACTATATCGCAATATTTGCCGTCATATATAAACGCGCCGCGATCACCGAGCTTTAGCACAACGTACTTTATATCCACCTTGTTGCAAAGGTAAATGGAAGCACGGAGGCAATCATCGGGCGTGTTGGGACGGATACCCGTGAGGGCTGCGGTTTCGGACTCGTTGGGGGAGAACACCTCTACCTTTTCCAATCTGGAGAGAGGAAAATCAGGTATAGCGGGACCTGCGTCCACAAAGAGAGGAAGCGCCTGATCGTGAGCCAAGCGGGCTGTGGTTATTACCTGCTTAACACCACACTCAAACTGGGTGAGCACCGCATCGGGATAGCTTAAAAACGCGTTTTCTATATCCGTATCGTTAATATTTTTGTTTGCGCCGGGGAACACGATAATACGGTTATCGCCGCTTCTTTCCAGCATAACGACGGCAAGTCCTGTCTGCTCCGCACGGTCAACCTTTATGTAACGGGGGTCAACGCCGTTTTCCGCATATATTCTTAAAAGCCGATCTCCGTATGCATCGTCGCCGACACGGGTGCAAAACACAACTTCGCTTCCAAGACGTGCGGCGGCAACAGCGGCGTTTGCGCCTTTTCCGCCGGGAACGTATGAATATTCGCCTTCGCTTATCATAGTTTCACCGCGGGAGGGTACGTAGGGTGTCTTGATCAAAAAATCCAGATTCGCAGTACCCACGGTAAGTATACGCTTTCTTGCCATACAAAAACCAACCTCTTTTCGACATTTTCTCACGTTTATTTTACATTATGAGCGTGATTTTGTCAACTGTTTTTCCGCAAGATATTTCCGTCTGGTGGCGTCCCCTCCCCGTATATGCCGTTCAAGGCGGGTTTTCTCCAGCACCTTGCTTACGTCGGCGTACAAGGACGGGTCGCTTTTCTTAAGCCGTACGCTTACGTCCTTGTGCACCGTGCTTTTGCTTATTCCGTATTTTGCCGCCGCGGCACGGACGGTACAGCCGGTTTCAAGTATGTATTCTCCCAAGCGGCAGGCACGGAAAAGGATATCGTTATCCATAAAGGAGTCCTCTTTTCTTTTTTTACACTATATGTTTTTAAAAAGAAAAAAAGTACCTGAGGATATTAAGGTCTTGAAAAAACAAAAAAATATGTTATACTACCCACATAGGAGATGATAAATTATGGCAATTTTAGTTACCGGCGGATGCGGATATATCGGCTCACACACGGTTGTGGAGCTTATTAACAACGGTTACAAGGCGGTTATAGTGGATAATTTGTATAATTCCGATATAAGCGCTTTGGATAATATTGAAAAAATTACGGGAGTAAAGCCTGTATTTTACCAATGTGATATCCGTGATAAAGACGGGCTTGACAAGATATTTAAAGAAAACGAGATAGAAGCGGTTATACACTTTGCAGGGCTTAAAGCTGTGGGAGAATCCGTGGCAAAACCCCTTATGTACTACGAAAACAACGTGGGCGGAACGGTTACGCTGGTACAGTCCATGCTGGAGCACGGAGTAAAGAAGATCGTATTCTCCTCCTCGGCAACGGTTTACGGCGATCCCGACAGAGTGCCCATAACCGAGGATTGCTCTCTGCACCCCACAAATCCTTACGGAAACACAAAGTATATGGTAGAGCTTATTCTGCGGGACGTTTGCGTTTCCGACCCCGAGTTTTCCGCAACGCTTCTAAGATATTTTAACCCTATCGGCGCGCACGAAAGCGGACTGATCGGCGAGAAGCCCAACGGCATTCCCAACAACCTTATGCCCCGTATTATCCGCGTGGCAAAGGGAGAAGCAGAGGCAATCACCGTATTCGGCAAGGACTACCCCACCCCTGACGGAACGGGTGTAAGAGATTACATACACGTAGTTGACCTTGCGGAAGGACACATAAAAGCGCTACGCGCCGCAAAGGCGGGTGCGAAGGAATATAATCTCGGCACGGGTGTAGGTTATTCGGTGCTGGATATTATAAACGCATTTGAAAAAGCAAGCGGAATTAAGATAAAGACTCTTGATTGCCCCCGCCGTCCCGGTGATATTGCGACATGCTATTCCGACCCGACAAAGGCAGAAAAGGAGCTTGGCTGGAAGGCGACTAAAACTCTTGACGAGATGTGTGTTTCTTCTTGGAATTTTGCAAAAGATAAATAGGCTCTGTATCCGCGCTGAACCAAAAACGCAATCTAAACAATATAAAAAGTAAACTCAAAAATGCTGCTATGCAATGTTTTTAAACAGATATTGAACGGAAAATTCCGCAGTTTTCAACAAAACTGCGGAATAACTTTTTTATATGCGTTTTTGTATAAATTTTTGCTCGGGAGGCAGTAGATTTATACAGCTCCCCGCTCGCAAAAATTCATTCAGCATCGAATACAGCGCCTATTACACCTCTGCATTTATTTCAAGTAGTCTGTTATGGTTATTCACGTAGTCTACGGGAGTTAAGGGTGCTTCACGGGTGATATTTGCGGCGGTGCGGGGGACTTCGTACATAAACACGCCGTTATAGCCGATATCATCCAGCCATTTCATCAATTCCGCCCAGTTTATCTTTCCCTCAAGAGGAAGCCAATGGCGCTCGTTGATAAAATCGTAGTCCGAAATATGTACCGTGGCGATCTTGCTTCCCAAAGTCTTTAAAAAATCGGCGTGGGGCTCAAACAGAAGATGGTTTACGTCAAAGCACACGCGGAGGTCGGGGTGGACGGAGATAAGCTCCGAAAGTTCCGCCGAGCAGTTGCCCAAGCAGGTACGGGGAAGATCCTCCACCGCCAAAACGATACCGCTTTCCTTGGCGGTTTCGGCAAGCAAAAACAGGCTTTCCTTGGCGTATTCCATAGCGGCAGGTCTTTCCGCATCCGAAATCGGCTCACCGGAAGGATGCACAACGGCGTGCTTAAAGCCGTGAGATGCGGCTCTCTTTATAAGCACGGACAAGCGTTCCACCGTGTTTTTACGCACATCCGCATCAAGGGAAGCGGGGTTGATAACCTCAAAGGGATAAAAGGGCAGATGGAATGACCAGGTGTCTACCCCTTCTTCTTTTGCAAAGCTTGTTATTTCTCCGAGATCAATAATATCGTGGTGCTTAAGCTGTACGCTCAATTCAAATGCAGTAACGCCTGCTTTGCGGTATTCACGGAAGGTTTCTTTATTTAAATAATCAAAGGATGTGGATATGCCGACTGCACGTTTCATATACTTACCGCCTTATTTTTATTTGCGGTTATATTATACCTGCTTTATTTAAAAAACGCAACACGCCAAAGAAAAATACAAAAATTTTATTGACATACACGGTTTGGTGTGATAAAATCTGTAAATGTAAATAGTTATATTTCAGGAGGAGCTTAAAATGAGCAGAATCAAGACTATCGAAACCAAGAATATTACCGAAACCGTTAAGAACGGCGGTTGCGGCGAATGCCAGACTTCTTGCCAGTCCGCTTGCAAAACCTCTTGCGGCGTTGCTAACCAGAAGTGCGAAAACACCAAGAAATAAGTTTTTAAATGTTTTCATAAACGCTGCCTAAAAGGGCAGCGTTTGTGTTGTTTACATATTTTTTGATTAAACGGAGAAAAAACAAAAATGGTACATCAGTATAAACTTAACGGATACAACATAGTGCTTGACACCTGCAGCGGCTCCGTACATACCGTGGACGACGTGGCGTATGATATTATTGCGGCATACAAAAACAGCGATGAAGCGGAAATAATTAAAAATATCACCGCAAAATACACAGATATTACCGAAAAAGACGTTACGGAATGTCTTGAGGATATAAAATATCTGGAAGACGCAGGAAAGCTGTTTTCCGAAGATAAATACGAAGCTCTCGCCTACGAATATAAAAACAATACAAACGTTATAAAGGCGCTCTGCCTTCACGTTGCCCACACCTGCAATCTGAACTGCTCTTATTGCTTTGCAAGCCAGGGCAAATACCAGGGCGACAGAGCACTTATGTCCTTTGAGGTGGGCAAGCAGGCGTTTGATTTTCTTATTGCAAATTCCGGCACAAGAAGAAACCTTGAGGTAGACTTTTTCGGCGGCGAGCCCTTGATGAACTGGGACGTGGTAAAGCAGCTTGTGGCATACGCAAGAAGTATCGAAAAGGAAAAAGGAAAGAATTTCCGCTTTACCCTTACCACCAACGGCGTGCTTATTAACGATGAGATAATAGAATTCCTTAACAAGGAAATGAGCAACGTGGTACTCAGCCTTGACGGCCGCAAGGAAGTGCACGATAAGTTCCGTGTGGACTACGCGGGCAACGGAAGCTACGAAAAGATTGTTCCCCTGTTCAAGCGTCTTGTGGATAGCAGACAAGGAAAAGACTACTATATGCGCGGTACTTTTACCCACAATAACGTTGATTTTACCAAGGATATTTTCCATATGGCAGATCTCGGCTTCAACGAGCTGAGTATGGAGCCCGTAGTCTGCTCTCCCGATGACCCCTGCGCGCTTACCGAAGAAGATCTCCCCAAGGTAAAAGAGCAATACGAGATACTTGCAAAAGAAATGATAAAGCGCAAAAAGGAAGGCAGACCCTTTACCTTCTACCACTATATGCTGGATCTTAAAAACGGTCCCTGCATATACAAGCGCATTACCGGCTGCGGAAGCGGCACCGAATATATGGCTGTTACCCCTTGGGGCGAGCTGTTCCCCTGCCACCAGTTCGTAGGCGATGAAAAATACAGTCTGGGCGATATATGGAACGGCGTGAAAAACACCGAAGTGCAGGACAAATTCAGAAAGTGCAACGCTTACGCCCGCGAGGGATGTAAGGATTGTTGGGCGAAGCTTTATTGCTCCGGCGGATGTGCGGCAAACGCATATCACGCAACAGGAGATATTAACGGTATATACGAATACGGCTGCGAGCTGTTCAAGAAGCGTATTGAATGCGCGGTTATGATGCAGGTAGCCGAATCCGAAGAAAATTAAACATATGAAAACACCTATTTCGGATTTTATAAAGGAATACGAAAGTAAAAACAGTATTCGTTTTCACATGCCGGGCCACAAGGGAAAAAAGTACGGCGGCGATATTACCGAAATTTACGGAGCGGACGTGCTGTATTCCTCAAAAGGAATAATTCTTGAAAGCGAAAAAAACGCCGCGGATCTGTTCGGTTCTTACCGCACATTTTATTCTGCGGAAGGCTCCACCCTTTGTATAAAAGCTATGCTTGCTCTGGTAACAGAAGGAAAAGAAAACAAACGCATACTTGCAGGAAGAAACGCACACAAGGCGTTTGTATACGGCTGTGCGTTGCTTGACATAATTCCCGAGTGGATATTCCCGGATGAATTTTATGATATATGCACCTGCGAAATAACCCCGGAAAACGTGGAAAAAGCTTTGAAAAACTCCAAATCGCTCCCTTGCGCAGTTTACATAACTTCTCCGGATTATCTTGGCGTGCAAACGGATATTTTGGGAATAAGCAAGGCGTGCGAAAGGTTTGGCGTGCCCCTTTTGGTGGATAACGCTCACGGAGCATATACTGCGTTTTTGGAAGAAAGCGAGCATCCTTTGCATCTGGGTGCGGATATGTGCTGTGATTCCGCTCACAAAACTCTGCCCGTGCTGACGGGAGGAGCATATCTCCACGTAAGCGAAAAAGGAAAACGCTTTGCGGATGGCGGAGAAAGCGCGCTTTCTTTGTTTGCTTCCACCAGTCCTTCATACCTTATATTATCTTCACTTGATGAGTGTAACGCTTATCTTGAAAGTGATTACCGCAAAGAATTAAAAGAAACGGTAACGCTTGTTGAAAAAGCAAAAAAGAAGCTTTTGAAAACGGGATACCGTATTATAGGCACGGAGAAAACGAAAATAACTCTCTCTGCCGCGGAATACGGTTATACGGGCTTTGAAATTGAAGAAATACTGCGCAAAAAAGATATCTACTGCGAATACGCAGACCAAAAGCACATTGTGTTTATGGTAACTCCCCAAAACGAAAAAGAAGATTTGGAACGCCTTGTTTCCGTTTTGACTTTGATTAAAAAAGCCAAACCGATAAAGGCAGAAGCAATATCCCCTGTTATTCCGAGGGTTGTAATGACACCCCGTAAAGCGATGCTTGGTGAAAAAGAAATTGTACAAACAAAGGACGCTTTACATCGTGTATGTGCTTCCCCCTCCGTTTCCTGCCCGCCTGCAATTCCCATTGTAATAAGCGGCGAGGAGATAGACGAAGTTGCCGCAAAGCTGTTTGAATATTACGGAATTACGGAAATAGAAACAGTTAAATAAAACGCAATCACCCCAATAAGACGCAAGGCTTCTTTTTGGGGTGATTGTATTTTTATTATTTCATAAGCTCGTCTGTAAGACGGAGTATCTCGGGAGCGATCTTTTCGCGCTCTTTTTTTAATATACGGTTATAAAGGGGATATGCAAGACTTACCAGAACGATACCGACAATTCCCACGATTATTCCCACGGTCACAGCAACGCTTTCCGTCATACCCCAAAAAGCGCCCAGCTCTACTGTCATTATCAGACTCATACCGAAGCCCAATATAAGCGCGCCGATAATGCCGACAACAAGAGATACCGTATTCGCTTTCCCCGTTACGCCCGCATCCAGACGGCGGAGCCGCTCCATTTTATCTTCCGTTTCTTCGGGCGCGACGTATTTTTTTCTTATTGCCTTTATTTCATCCTGCTCCTTTGCAGAATAAGTAAGCTTAAACGTTTCGTTATTTTCCATTAAATTTCCTCACTGTTTTAATGCTTTTAATTTTTTACTGCTTTGAACGATCATATAAACCGCCATTACGATGATAAAGACGGATACTGCTCCCCCTGTTACTCCCAGCATTATTCTGCGGGAAGCAGGATCCATACTGCCGTCACCGAAGGTTGTCAGCATCGTGGATTCAAGTGTAAGCATTGAAACACACGCCGCCGCAAGGCTGATCGCCTTTGCCGCCGAATAAACGGGGCTGTTGTATTTGCGGTATTTTACTATATTGATGATCGCCATAGTAAAGGTAGTAAAGGTGTACGCCGCCAACGCAATGGTGGTGACCTCGTGATGGTTAAAGGTTCTGTTCCAATACACCATAAAGAAGATTATGAGCGCAAGCGCCAGATTCATAAGCAAAAATATCCATCCGCAGGCGCGGTATTTCACAAGCTCATCCTTCATTCTTTCGCCCGCAGCGTGCCTGCGCGTATGGCGCACAAGGAAAAAGCGCATAGCCGCAAGGGCTATATAATAACCCGCCAAGGAATAAAACCAAAAGGAACGGTGCCAGAAGCCGAGTCCCAACTGAAAAGCCGCATAGGCGGTGTTCCAGATAAGAGAGCCGTAAAGAGATACGTTCACTCTCAGCCGTGTATCGCTGAGCCATCTGCGGGCATATTTGTTACCCGCTTTAAAATCCTTGAAAAATCGGATGATGCAGGGTGTTTTCAGGCACCATATCGTAAGGGTATAAAACGCAAGCACATATGAAATTATTGATATAACCGATTCGGTTCCCAAAAACACCATCGAATATACGAGAAAGACAGTGGCGATGGGAAGCAGGATTATTATTACGGAGATATGGGGAAACAGCAAAGCCTTACAGATCTTTTTAAAGTTCATATCAACACCGTCCTATTTTTACGGTAAAGGTACTGCCGACACCCAAAGCGCTTTCCACGCCGATCTCGCCTTGCATAATATCCACTACCCGCTTTACCAAAGCAAGTCCCAAGCCGTTTCCCTGCGCGGAATGAGAAGTATCGCCCTGATAGAATTTTTCAAAAATATGGGCGCCAACTTCTGCGGTCATACCGCAGCCCGTATCCTTTACCTGCACGATAGCGTGGTGATCGGTGGCGGTAAGGGTAACACTTACCGTGCCGCCCGATTCGGTAAATTTAAAGGCATTGGAAAAGAGGTTGTTCCACACAAGACTTAAAAGCTCTTCGTCTGCTTTAACCTTTATTCCCTCGGCGATATCGGTATCTATTTCGATCCCTGCTTTTTCCCACACGCTTTCAAACTGCAAAAGGCATTCGCAAAGCTGTTCGCCCAAATCGAATTCGGCGGTTTTGGGATATATCTGCTGATTTTCCAGACGGTTGAGCTTTAAAATGTTGGTCATCATTTCTGCCATACGGCGGGAACCATCAGTTATACCTTTGGCATATTCAATACGCTTTTCTTCGTTCAAATCAGGTGCCTGCAGGAGTGTTCCGTAGTTCTGCATTACGGCAAGAGGCGTTTTCATTTCGTGAGATACGTTGGCAATAAAATCCGTGCGCAGAGTTTCCACGCTCGAAAGTTCCTCAGCCATTTGGTTGATTGCCATAGCAATCTGGTTAAAGCCCTCCATACCGGAGCTTTGCATAGGAGGAATACGAACAGAAAAATCACCGGACATAATCTTTTCGGTTGCTTCTGTAATGATTTTGGTTGGATGCTCGACCATTATTTTGCGGCGAATATAATCTGCTAATTTGAAAAGAAATGTAATCAAAATTACGTTCCAAAAGGTTACCTTTGCGGCAGCGGCGATATTGTCGGTAGTAAGAGTAAGTTCCATAGTGTCTGCCAATACGCTCACAAACAGCATCATACAGCAGGACACGATGAATCCAACCGTCAAAAAGAACAACAAAAAGCTACTGACCGATCCTAATATACTTTTGAATGTTAGCTTCTTCACTTGATCACCGCCTTGTAGCCAAGACCGTGAACCGTTTTGATTTCAAAGTCCTCGCAATCGGCAAGCTTACCGCGAAGCTTTGTCATATATACATCCACGGCGCGGGGAGCAGTTTCGGTATCCGCATCCCAGAATTCATCCATAAGCTGGGTTCTGGTAAAAGTCTTTTTGGGATAAGACAAAAGCTTATAAAGGATGCTGAATTCTCTGTTGGTAAGGGCGATCTCTTCGTCGCCAAGATAAGCGGTATGTTCATCGGCATCCATAATAAAACTGCCGATCTCCAATTTCCTGCTGGAGGCGATCTTTGCACGGCGGAGTAAAGCTCCTATACGCAAAAACAGTTCGTCAAGATCAATGGGCTTTACCATATAATCGTCCACGCCGATACGGAAGCCGCGTTGCTTGGAGGCGATATCGTCCCGCGCGGTCATAAACAGAATGGGAATATCCGTATTCAATTCCCGTACGTTTTTGGCAAATTCAAAACCGTCCGTACCGGGCATCATAATATCGGACACGATAAGATCGAACATATTTTCATACAGAGCATCATATGCTTCTGCCGCGTTAAGACAGCCCGTCGCCTCGTATCCGCTGTGATTGAGAAAAGAACAAACCGTCTTGTTCAACTCTCTGTCATCTTCCAAAACCAATATCTTAAACACCGTGTTGCCTCCTGTTTTCTCTTTTTCATTATGCAGTATAACACGGAAATGTTAAAGTTTTGTTTACGTTTTGAGTTTTTTCGTATTTTTCCGCAAATAAGCGGGGCAATTTCCTCTCCCCGCTTACGTTTTATTTATTGGTTCTTGCCCTTGGCGGTATCGATACGCGCCTGTGCTTCGGCTTCACGCTTTTTTGCCGCGGCGATCTGCTCGTCCCGCTCAGCCTGCATCATAGCCTTGCGTTTTTCGGGGTTGCGCATTGCCTTGGCTTCCTCCCATTGCGCCTTGGACTCTGCCTTAACTGCCGCAAACTGCGCTTTATCAACCTCGTGCTGTGCCTTTGCAGACGCCTTCATATCCTGAAATGCTTTTTTGAAAAATTCACCCATTTGTATTTACCTTAAACTTTCATAAGTTTGTTGCTGAGTGCGATGATCTTATCTGCGTATTTTTTGCGGCGGGAAGCGAGAATGCTTTTATAAACGGGATAATTGATAATTGCCATAAGCATACCGACTACACCGATGATTATTCCGTATACCATAGGGTTTTCCATACCTACCGTTTGGGAAATGTCCGTCATCACAAGGCTCATACCTGCACCCATAATAATGGCGCTTATACTGCCGAAGATATATGCGAAAATATTTGCGGGGCGCATTACCTTGGTATCCAGAGCCTTAAGCTCATCAAGGGCGGTGTTTTCCTTTTCGGTGTACTGTGTGCGGATCTTCCGGATGAGAAAATCCTGATCGTTTTGGTTCATTTTTCATTACCTCTTTCTTTATGTTACGGGCATATTTTAGCAACGGGATGTTTTTGATTTTTTTGAGAAATGTTTAAGTTTTATTAAAATGAAAAAATAAAACAAAAATACCGCCGTTTTTTATCGGCGGTAAAAAAATTAATTAAGTTCTGTAAGTAATTCAAAGCGGTTTTTGCGGCATTCAAGCACTCCCTCACGGCGGAGCTTGCTTATCTCTGCAGAAAGACCGCTTCGGTCCACCTCAAGATAATCTGCCAAAGTTTGTCTGTCAAAGGGGATATCAAAGGAACTTTCACCGGTTTGCTTTGCGCGGAAAAGAAGATATGCCAAAAGTTTTTCCCGAGTTGTGCGTTTTGATGTAATTTCTATCTTCTGATGGAACATAATATTCTTGGTGGCAAGATCTTTCATAAGATTAAATATAAGCTGTTGGTGAAAGCCGCAGTTGTTTGAGCAGGTGTGGAGAATATGTCCGCAATCTATAAGCATAATCTCGCAGGGCTCAGATGCTATGACGGACACGGGCACACTTTTTACCTCTGCGCAGGCAAAGGATTCGCCAAATATCTGCGGCGGCTCGATGCCCGACAAAACGCTTCGGTTTCCGAAATAATCCACCCTAACGGTCTGGGCGGAGCCTGAAAGCATTATACCTATATATTTAGCGGCGTTTCCTTCGGCTATGATGGTATACTTTTTATCAAAGCTGATTATCCGCGCACCAAGACAACCCAGCATTTTTAAAAGATCGTCATCCTTTATACCGTAAAAAAGGGAGCATTTTTTTAAAATTTCCAAATATTTTTTCATTTTTATTCTCGTTTTGTTGAAAATTCAACAGATTCATTGGTTGCATTATACTATAATGTGAGCGTAAAAGCAAGGGGGAATTCGTTTTGAAGATAGCTTTTTTTGATACAAAACCTTATGATAAACAATTTTTTGATATATACGGAAAACAAAACGGTATAGA
Source organism: Eubacteriales bacterium (assembly GCA_045595165.1). Classification (GTDB taxonomy): domain Bacteria; phylum Bacillota; class Clostridia; order Oscillospirales; family CAG-382; genus SFLA01. The sequence goes on along the minus strand of JAZNZY010000032.1, from coordinate 12,265 downwards.
ATTTAAATATTATGAAGCGAAATTAAACCCCGATACCGCAGAGCTGGCAAAGGGATACGACGGGGTATGCGCATTCGTTAACGATACCGTGAATTCCGAAGTTATTGACAAGCTGACGGAGATGGGTGTGAAAATTCTGGCGCTGAGATGCGCGGGATACAACAACGTGGATATGAAGTATGCATTCAAGAAAATACACGTTTTGCGTGTGCCTGCATATTCACCCTACGCTGTAGCAGAACACACGATGGCACTTTTGCTCACTTCCGTAAGACGTATTCACAAGGCATATATAAGAACGAAGGATTTTAATTTCAGTTTGTCGGGATTCACCGGATTTGATCTCCATGGGAAGACGGTGGGAATTATCGGCACCGGAAAGATTGGACGGGTGTTTACAGACATTTGCAAGGGCTTCGGTATGAAGGTTCTGGCGTATGACAAGTTCCCCGCCGATGGATATGCGGACGGAGAACAAGTAAAATACGTGGACACCGATACTTTGTTCAGGGAAAGCGATATAATCTCCCTCCACTGCCCTCTCACTGATGAAACGAGGCATATAATAAATAAGGAATCCATTGAAAAATGCAAAAAAGGCGTGGTAATACTGAACACCTCCAGAGGCGGTCTGGTTGATGCGGAAGCACTACTCAACGGAATTAAAGAACGTAAGGTAGGCGCGGCTTGTCTTGACGTTTACGAAGAGGAAGCTGATCTGTTCTTCGAGGATTATTCAGGTCATATAGTTGAGGACGATACGCTGGCACGGCTTATTTCCATGCCGAACGTGATCGTAACCTCCCACCAGGCGTTTCTCACAGAGGAGGCGTTATCCAATATCGCACAAACAACGGTTAAAAATCTGGTGGATATACGGGACAACGGAAGATGCGAAAACGAGCTGTGCTACCTGAAGGGACGCACCATAGACTGTAAGGATTGCAAATGCTTTTAAGGAGAAGAAAATTAATGATAAGAAGAATAATAAAAATAAACGAAAGTAAGTGTAACGGCTGCGGCGCCTGCGCGTCCGCCTGCCACGAGGGTGCAATTCAAATGGTAAACGGAGTTGCCGTTCTTACCAGAGAGGATTATTGCGACGGGTTGGGAGATTGTCTTCCTGCCTGCCCCACGGGAGCAATAAGCTTTGAGGAAAGAGAAGCCCCCGCATACGATGAAAAAGCGGTTCTGGAAGCCAAAAGACAAAAAACATTAGGAAAACTCCCCTGCGGATGTCCCGGCACTGCTGCCGGGGAAATAAAAAGAGCCGCCGCGCCGGCAAGCGGTGTAAGGGCGGTAAGCAGACTCTCCCAATGGCCCTGCCAGATAAAGCTGGTGCCGGTAAACGCACCCTACTTTGAAAACGCATCTTTACTTATTGCGGCGGATTGCACAGCCTTTGCTTACGGAAATTTCCACGATGATTTTATAAAAAAACACATAACTCTTATCGGATGCCCTAAGCTTGATCAAGGTGATTACGCAGAAAAGCTTACAAGAATTATTGCCGAAAACAACATAAGGAGCATTAAGACAGTACGTATGGAGGTTCCCTGCTGCGGCGGATTGGAAAACGCTGTAAAACGCGCTATCGCGTCAAGCGGCAAAAGAATTCCTTTACAGGTAATAACGATTTCCACAGACGGTAAAATTCTGGAATAAATCTATTGAAAAACTAAAAAACGGATGATATAATACGGGCAAGAGGTGTAGAAATTATGAAAATAACAAACGATATAAAATATATCGGCGTAAATGATAAGAAAGTGGATCTTTTTGAGGGACAGTACGTTGTTCCCAACGGAATGGCTTACAATTCCTACGTTATTATGGACGAAAAGATCGCCGTAATGGACACGGTGGATGCGAATTTCACCCACGAATGGCTGGATAATCTTCAAGGCGCTCTTGATGGCAGAAAGCCCGATTACCTTGTGATACAGCATATGGAGCCCGACCATTCTGCGAATATAGTTAATTTTATTAAAGCCTATCCCGATGCGAAGATAGTTTCTTCCGTAAAAGCGTTTGGTATGATGAAAAACTTTTTCGGAACGGATTTCCCCGAAAAGCAGGTTGTGGTGGAAGAAGGCGACACTCTTTCTCTGGGAAGACACGTTCTTACCTTCGTTACCGCACCTATGGTGCACTGGCCCGAGGTTATCGTAACCTACGACAGCACGGACAAGGTGCTCTTTTCCGCAGACGGATTCGGTAAATTCGGAGCTTTGGACGCTGATGAAGACTGGGCATGCGAAGCAAGAAGATACTATATCGGCATAGTAGGCAAATACGGCGCTCAGGTACAAAATCTGCTTAAAAAGGCAGCAGGTCTGGATATACAGATAATCTGTCCTCTTCACGGTCCCGTTCTTACGGAAAATCTGGGCTATTATATAAATCTCTACGATACCTGGTCCTCTTACCGTCCCGAGGAAGACGGAATAGTTATTGCGTACACCTCGGTTTACGGCAACACAAAAAAGGCGGTAATGCTTCTTGCCGAAAAGCTGAAGGAAAGAGGATGCCCCAAGGTAGTGGTAAACGATCTTGCCCGCTGTGATATGGCGGAGGCTGTGGAGGATGCGTTCAGATACAGCAAAATAGTTTTTGCAACTACCACCTATAATGCGGATATATTCCCCTTTATGCGGGAGTTTATAAACCACCTTACCGAGCGTAATTTCCAAAACCGTACCGTAGCGTTTATAGAAAACGGTTCATGGGCGCCTTTGGCGGCAAAGGTTATGAAAGAAATGCTTTCAAAATGCAAAAATCTCACTTTTGCGGAAAATACGGTTAAAATACTTTCCGCACTTAACGAAGAAAGCACCGATAAGTTGAACGCTCTGGCAGATGAACTTTGCAAGGAATATCTTGCTTTGCAGGATTCCACAGCCAATAAAAACGACCTCACCGCCCTTTTCAAGATCGGATACGGACTTTACGTTGTAACCTCCAACGATGGCAAAAAGGATAACGGATTGATCGTTAACACGGTATCTCAGGTAACCAATACCCCCAACAGAATTGCGGTTACCATTAACAAAAACAGTTATTCCCACCACGTTATAAAGCAGACGGGAAAAATGAATATTAACTGTCTTACGGAGGAAGCGCCTTTTTCCGTATTTGAAAAGTTCGGATTCGTAAGCGGCAGAAACGTTGATAAATTCGCGGATTACACGCCTATGCGTTCCGATAACGGATTGGTGTTCCTGCCCAGATATATTAATTCCTTTATGTCATTAAAGGTTGAGCAGTACGTTGATCTTGATACCCACGGAATGTTTATATGCTCGGTTACGGAAGCAAGAGTGATATCCGACAAAAACACAATGACCTACACCTATTATATGGATAACGTTAAACCCAAGCCCAAGACGGAGGGCAAAAAAGGATACGTTTGCAAAATATGCGGTTGGATATACGAGGGCGATACTCTGCCCGAGGATATAATCTGCCCTCTTTGCAAGCACGGAGCAAGCGATTTTGAAGAAATAAAATAAACACATGGAGGAAATAAATATGTGTAACGAAACAAGATTTTACATTTGCGAGCATTGCGGAAATATTGTGGGAATGATACACAGTTCCGGTGTTCCCGTAGTATGCTGCGGACAAAAGATGACTGCCATCGAAGCAGGCACGGTTGAAGCAAGCAAGGAAAAGCACATCCCCGTCGTAAGCGTGGACGGAAACACCGTTAAGGTTTGCGTGGGCAGCGTTGAGCATCCTATGTCCGAAGAACACAGCATCACCTGGGTGTATCTGCAGACCGACAAGGGCGGACAGAGAAAGTGCCTTAACCCCGGCGAAAAGCCTGTGGTAACCTTTGCGGTTGCGGACGAAAAGCCCGTTGCCGTATACGCTTACTGTAATCTCCACGGCTTGTGGAAAACCGATATATAATTTTGAACGGAGGAAAACAAAATGAAATACGTATGTGAAATTTGCGGCTGGACCTATGACGAGGCTTTGGGCGATCCGGATAACGGTATCGCTCCCGGCACAAAATTCGAAGATCTTCCCGAAGATTTTGAATGTCCCGTTTGCGGCGTAAGCAAGGAAAACTTCAGTCAGGAATAATACGATTATGAAAGAAAATTATACGGTTTGCAACTGCAAGCAGGTAAGCTATGCAGATATAGCGGACGCACTCTTTAAACACGAAAAATTCACCGACGTGCTTGAAGCGTTCGAAGACATTCAAAAAGCCACCCAATGCTCCACCGGATGCGGCGGATGCCATCAAAAGGTGCTTGATATTATTTCGGAATTTCTTGCAGGACACGAGCAAGCATAAAGCAATATGGAAATGGTTTTGTTAACAGCGGCAGGAGTTGGCGGCGCCACTATATTCGGATCTCTTATAGGGTTTATATTCAAAAAGCTGTCCCACAAGTTTTCGGATATAGTGCTGTCCTTCGCCGCAGGTGTGATGCTTGCCGCCGCAGTGCTGGGATTGATACTTCCCTCTCTGGAATACGGCGGTAAATACGGACTTTTGGTTACCGTTGCGGGAATTTTTGCCGGTGCGCTGTGCCTCAACCTTATAGACAAGCTGGTGCCTCATCTGCACCGCCTTGTGGGTCCCGAAACGGAACAGCACACCGGTGCTAATTTAAGCAAGGTATTACTTTTCGTTGCCGCCATTGCGATACATAATCTTCCCGAAGGTATTGCGGCGGGTGTCGGATTCGGTTCCGGCGATACCGCGCAGGCACTCATCATCGCAGGAGGAATAGCTTTGCAGAATATTCCCGAGGGTATGGTAATTATAGGTCCTATGCTGGCGGCGGGAGTAAGTCCTAAAAAAACTTTCCTTTGCGCCATGGCAACGGGAGTTGTGGAGGTTATCGGCACGCTTATCGGATATTTCGCAGTAAGCATATCTTCGGCAATTCTGCCATTTGCGCTCGCCTTTGCGGGAGGAACGATGCTTTACGTTATAAGCGACGAAATGATTCCCGAAACTCACGCCCACGGACATCAGCGTGGCGCAACCTATTCCCTGCTTGTGGGATTTTGCGTAATGCTTATCACCGACACATTACTGGGATGAACCACTGCATAAATCCAAGTCTTCGGGCTTGGATTTTTGTTTTTTTCATTTATTTTTAAACACCCGAAAAACGCAGTTGCAATTAGACGAATTCAATGTTATAATTTATAAGTTAGAATATTTCGAACTATCCTACACTGTGAAAAGGAGTAATATGTCTATGAAAATGACATTCCGTTGGTACGGAGAAGGAAACGACAACATAAAGCTCTCCGATATTAAGCAGATACCCGGTGTCGAAGGTATCGTCTGGGCACTGCATCACAAAATGCCCGGCGAAATATGGGAGATAGACGAGATCGCCCAGGTCAAGCGTCAGCTTGATGAATACGGATTTAATATGGACGTTGTTGAATCCGTGAACGTACACGATGATATAAAGATCGGTCTGCCTACCCGCGATATGTATATCGAAAACTACAAGCAGTGTATCCGCAACCTTTCAAAATTCGGTGTAAAGGTTATCTGCTATAACTTTATGCCCATATTCGACTGGACGAGAAGTAACCTTTTCCACCCCGTCGGAGATGGCTCTACCGCGCTTTTCTATGAAAAGAATATGATTCAGGACGATTACAACGCTATGGCGCAGTATATTCTGGATTTTACCGAAAAGTACGGAATGTCTTTCCCCGGCTGGGAGCCCGAACGTATGGCAAAGCTGGACGAGCTGTTCAAAGCCTATGAGGGTATTACCCACGAAAAGCTTTGGGAAAACCTCAAATACTTCCTTGAAGCGATAATGCCCACCTGCCGCGAGTGCGATATCAAAATGGCTATACATATGGACGATCCGCCTTGGGATATCTTTGGTCTGCCCAGACTGCTCGTGGACGAAAACAGTATCGGACGCTTCCTCCGAATGGTGGACGATGAGTACAACTGTCTTACACTCTGCTCGGGAAGCCTTAACGCAAATCCCGAGAATAACGTAGCGGATATCGTTCGTAAATACTGCGACAGAATTGCATTTGCCCATATAAGAAACGTAAAGCATTTCGAAAACGGAGATTTTTCCGAAGCCAGCCACAGAGATTGCGACGGCGATACGGGTATCATAGATATCCTTAAGGCGTACCACGATGGCGGATTTGAAGGATATATCCGTCCCGATCACGGCAGACATCTGTGGACGGAGGGTCCCGGTAACGTGCGCCCCGGTTACGGTCTGTATGACCGCGCGCTGGGAATAATGTATATGCTGGGCGTATGGGACACGCTTGAAAAAGCAAAAAAGGAGAATGACAAATGATAGATCTTCCTCTTAATATAGATTACACCGGCAAAGTGGTAGTTGTAACCGGCGCAGGCGGACTTATATGCGGCGCTATGGCAAGAGCCTTTGCGCAGTCGGGCGCAAAGGTTGCCGCATTGGATCTTAACGGCGATGCGGTAAAGGCGCTGGCAGACGAGCTTAAAGCCCAAGGCTACGTTTGCGAAGGCTACGCCGCTAACGTGCTTGATACCGCGGTGCTTGAGCAAGTACATCAGCAGGTAAAGGCAGACCTTGGCGAATGCGATATTCTGGTAAACGGCGCAGGCGGAAACAACCCCAGAGCCACTACCGATAACGAATATCAGCACGAAGCAAAAGAGGGCGGAAAATCCTTTTTTGATCTGGATGCAAGCGGTGTGGATTTTGTATTCAAGCTGAATTTTCAGGGAACTCTGCTTCCCACCCAGGTTTTCGCAAAGGATATGGTAGGCAAAAAGAAGGGCTGTATTCTTAACATTTCCTCTATGAACGCATACACTCCCCTTACCAAGATTCCCGCATATTCTGCGGCAAAAGCAGGTATTTCCAATTTCACCCAGTGGCTTGCCACCCATTTTGCGGGCACGGGCATCCGTTGCAACGCTATAGCTCCCGGTTTCCTCGTATCCGCCCAGAACAAGGCTTTGTTGTTTAATGAGGACGGTACCCCCACCCCCAGAAGCGCAAAAATACTTAAAGGCACTCCCATGGACAGATTTGTGGATTCATCCGAGCTTCTCGGCGCAACGCTCTTCCTCTGTGATGACCGTTCGGCGTCCGCTATCACCGGAGTGGTGCTTCCCATAGACTGCGGTTTTGCCGCATATTCAGGCGTATAACAGAAAGGTAAACAGATATGGAAAAATTCATTCCCGTCGTAGTTATAAAAGAGCTCGGCGAAACAGATAAAATACTTAAGGCGCTTAAAAATAATAATATAGATTGTGCGGAAATAACCTTCCGTACCGCTTGCGCGGCGGAAGCCATCGAATACGCAGTAAAGAATTATCCCGATATGGAAATTGGCGCAGGCACGGTAATTAATGCCGAGCAATGTGAAGCGGCGCTCAAAGCAGGAGCAACATTTATAGTTTCTCCCGGTCTTTCCCCTGCTGTTGCGCAGATATGCAAGGACAGAAATATACCCTATTATCCCGGTTGTGTAACCCCCACCGAAATAATGGCGGCTCTTGAATTCGGTATTACCACGGTAAAATTCTTCCCCGCAAACGTATACGGCGGACTTAAGGCACTTAAAGCCCTCTCCGGTCCCTTTCCTCAGGTTAAATTCATCCCCACGGGCGGAGTTGACAGAAGCAATATAGATGAATTCCTTGCATTCGATAAGATCGCCGCTATCGGCGGAAGCTTCTTTGTAAAAGAATCTCTCGAAAAAATGGAGGCAGAAAAATGAAAAGAGTAGTTACATTCGGCGAGCTTATGCTCCGCCTTGCTCCCAACGGATATTACCGTTTCTTCCAGAACGATCAGATGCAGGCGACCTTTGGCGGAGGAGAAGCCAACGTAGCGGTTTCTCTTGCCAACTACGGACTTGACAGCGTTTACGTTACCAAGCTTCCCAAGCACGCTATAGGTCAGGCGGCGGTGGATTCTCTCCGTTATTTCGGTGTAGACACCTCGAAGATCGTACGCGGCGGCAACAGAGTGGGAATATATTTCCTTGAAAAAGGCGCATCCCAGAGAGGATCGGTTTGTATATATGACCGTGCTCATTCCGCAATTCAGGAAGCGGACGTTTCCGATTTCGATTGGGACAGCATTTTCAAAGGCGCAGATTGGTTTCACTTTACCGGCATCACTCCCGCATTGGGAAGCAACCTTGTTGATATCTGCCGTGAAGCCTGCAAGGCGGCAAAGGCAAGAGGAATAAAGATATCCTGCGACCTTAACTACCGCGGCAAGCTTTGGACAAGAGATCAGGCAAGAGAAGCTATGTCCGATCTTTGTCAGTACGTTGACGTTTGCATCTCCAACGAGGAGGACGCAAAGGACGTGTTCGGTATCGAAGCAGAAAACACCGATATTTATAGCGGAAAGCTGGACCACGAAAGCTACAAATCCGTAGCAAAACAGCTTGCGGACAAGTTTGGATTCGAGAAGGTTGCCATCACGCTCCGTTCCTCCATTTCCGCAAACGATAACGATTGGGCGGGAATGCTGTACGACGGCGAAAACTACTGCTTCTCCAAGACGTATCATCTGCATATAGTTGACCGTGTAGGCGGCGGCGATTCCTTCGGCGGCGGGCTTATATATTCCCTGCTTAACGGCAAGGATACGCAAAGCGCTATCGAATTTGCCGTTGCGGCTTCTGCGCTCAAACATTCTGTTGAAGGCGACTATAACCGCGTAAGTGTTGCCGAAGTGGAAAAGCTGGCAGGCGGCGATGGAAGCGGCAGAGTTCAAAGATAAAAAGAATAAAAATACGATAAAAAACGGCAGTTTACAAAAAACTGCCGTTTTTATTGTCGGGGTTATTATATTATATTCCACATCAATCCGACCGAAAAAGAAAGCGCGTTACAAGCTGCAGACACAAGCAGACACGTTTTGTATTTCTTATCCAGCATCAGCTTATACAGTCCCGCTTCCGTAAACAAAACAACGCACTCAAGGAAAATAATTATCAAGTATAGTACACATACGTTGTCAACAAAAGCGTAAAGAATCAATACGATCACATTAAGCAACGGATTTGTAACAACGTTGCATAAAAGTCCCGAAAAAATCCACTTTTTTCTGTCCTTCAAAAAGCATTGCGTCATCGCTTCGATGATACAAGTTAAGAACAGAGCGATAAAAATTGAAAAAACAACTTGCTTCATTGGGCGGTCAAATCTTTCTGTTTATTCATAATATCCGAGTAAAATTCATGTTTGTTTTTCTTTATTCCCGTCGGAATCCGGATTAACTGGCTTTGACTTTTTCTTTTTGGAAGATAAGACAGCGACTACAGCGATCGTAACGCAGGACAGTAAGAACAGCGACACCGCTATAGCAATAAAAACTCCGAGATTGGAAAAAACAAACTCGCCCAAAGGTCCATCCGGCACAGGCGGAGGCGCAACAAGATCAAATAACGTAGGCTTCATAACTTACTTTCCTTTCTTTAATGATAAAATTATACATACTGCCGCAACTGCTGACAGTACAAATACTGTGATTTGGTGTCCCAACAGTCCTTCCGGACGTACAAAGAATGCGGGAAAAGTTCCTGCGAACAATGCAGCCGTGGTAATCCCGAAAGCAAAACAAGGGTTTGACGGAAATTTTGAAACCAAAATTCCTACCGTAACCGGCATTGTCATACTGAATAACCCGATTCCGATAAGGGAAAATAACATAAAAGTATTGCCGAAGAGCAAAAACGGCAAAGCTATGATCAGGCTTATAAACGTGGTCTTTCCATAGCCGATCTTATCACAAGAGATACCGCCTAAAAGCTTTCCGATCCCCATTGCACAATACAAAAATATTTTTTGAGCAGTACCGTTGTTCCACTCAGAAGGAATGGCGTATCCAACAAAAGACCGTACCGCAACGGCAACAAAAGCAAGTATAACGATAACCGAGATGGGAAGCTTTGAAGTAAAATTAAATCCATACGCGGAAAAGTCTGTCAAAGAATGTGATTTTTCCACCGCAACGGCAAGAACTGAAGATAATGCCATACAAACAAGGAAAAATAGCAAGCCGTAATATCCGGTCAAGCCCAACAGCTGTCCCGTAATGACGCCGAAAGAGCCGCCCGAAACATATATTCCGCAAGGTGCTATCTTCCCCTTTGCACCGCACAAGGTATGCTGTGCGCCGCCGATATGGGCAAGCGCGTTACCAAGGCTTATAATTACAAGAGCGGGAATATCAAACGGAAACACCAATGCGGTCAAAATAAGAACACAGCCGATAAAGCCAAAATCAACTTTTGGAAATCGATCTGCCAACAAGCCGAAAAAGCTCTGCGGTACAAACGCCAGTGCATCATACAGCATAGCCAATGCCCACCAAGCGGGGTTTGCATTAAGACGGGAAAATAAAAAATAAAAACAAGCTGCATCTACGCTGAAATGTATGAAGGCGTATATCCAGCCTGCAGTATGTACCGTGATCCGTTTTTTCATACGTATTCACCTCAATGCAAAAGAGAAAAGCAATATCGTATCAACTGTATCATAACAAATTATCTCGATGTTGTCAAGAAAAAAGTGAGGTGATTGAACTCATTGATATGGCGTCAGCCTTCGGCTGAATGATGTTGCGTGCGTTGCACGCAAATGATGTTGTGTCCTTTGGACACAAATGAAAAAATCCAAGTCGAGTGACTTGGATTTTTTTGAAATTAACCTCACTATTTAATACAATAGCGAATCGAAACTCAAAATTGTGCATTTATTCCCTTAACATATGCTTGGTTTTAAGGGAATATACATATTTCAAGGGCATTTATCATTTGAGCCGATAGTAGCAGGTATTCTTTCCGTTGCCCTCACGCGCAAGTTCACCCTCGGCAACGAGCTTGCGAAGCGCGCCCTCTACGGAGCTTAAACTGAGTGACGGACAAAGCTCCATAATGTCTTGCTTCTTAAAACGACCTATCTTATTCATCGTGGCGCGTCTCACCATTTCAAGTGAAGAAAGCTTAGTCTCTACTAAAGCAAAGCGGTCTTCAAAATCACGGTATGCAGCAAGGACAGTGCCAAGAATGTATTTGATGAACGGAACGGCATCCGCTTCTCCCTCGTGCCAGCCTTGCTGAGACCTATCGAGAGCATCGTAGTACAGATCCTTGTTCTTTGCGATCTTGGCTTCCAGGGAGATATACTTTCCTACGTAGAATCCATTTCGGTACAAGAGGAGCGTGGTGAGCATTCGACTCATTCTACCGTTTCCGGCGTTGAACGGATGGCTGCAAAGGAAATCGTGTATAAAGGTAGGAATGGCAATCAGCGGCTCAAGCTCCATATTGCCGATCACACGGTTATATTCGTTACAAATGGCTTCAAGTGCTTCGGGTGTTTCAAAGGGGTCAAGGGACGTGAACAGCGTTTCAGTATGTCCGTCGGGATAGGTTGCGCTCGTTTATCACCGATTCATAGAGCCGCCAACCGCCTGCCAGGTTATAGCAGTCATAGCCGTTGCCTGTAAGAATACGGCAGGCAAGATAGGAACGATGTCCCGAATGACAATGAACGTAGACAGGTCTGTCTTTCGGGATTTCATTTATTCTTTGACGCAGGGAGTCAAGCGGAATATTGACAAAGCCGTCTATCTTGCCCTGCATCGCCTCAAACGGCGTGCGGGTGTCGAGCAGGAACACACTGCCGTCACGGGGGAGATTTTCCACGTCGTGCCAGAAGAACTGTTTTAGTTTTCCGCTGACGATATTTTCGGCAACGAAGCCGAGCATATTGACGGGGTCTTTTGCACTGCCAAAGGGCGGCGCATAGCACAGTTCAAGGGTGGTAAGGTCGGTAATTTTCGCACCAAAACGGATGGCGGTGGCAAGCACGTCCATGCGCTTATCCACGCCGTCAAAACCGACGATCTGCGCGCCGATGATTTTGAGCGTTTTCTTATCCCACAGCGCTTTTATTGACATCTGCGCCGCACCCGGATAATAGGTGGCGTGGGATGCCGAATAGGTATAGGTCTTGTCGTAATCAATACCTGCCAGCGTAGCCGACTTTTCGTTAAGGCCTGTGGTGGCAATCGTCATATCGAAGAGTTTGAGCACCGCCGAGCCTTGCGTGCCGGTATAAACGCTCTCGTATCCTGCGATATTATCCGCGGCAATTCTGCCCTGCTTATTGGCAGGCCCTGCAAGAGGAATAAAGGCAGGCTTCTTTGTGGTGAAATCCTCCACCTCAACCGCATCGCCCACGGCATAAACATCGGGGATATTGGTATGCATTTTGTTGTTG
>JAZNZY010000031.1:0-10629 GCA_045595165.1 Eubacteriales bacterium | reverse complement strand
CGAATAAAATAACACTGAAGCCGATAGGCTTCAATAACACTATTGCTTTGCAATAATATCACTCCGACAAAGTCGGAATACAACTTGAATAATATCGACTGATATGTTATAATAAAATGAGTTTGGGAATGGCCCAATAAGGCGTTTGTATTTACAAATGCGATGCTGGTTCTTTTGAATCAGTTCGATAAATAAGAATTTGACGAGGTGAGTATACAATATGAAGATGAGTAATGCACAGTATAGGGTTGATGATAGCAGTATTTTGAACTACTACGAGATTGGAACTACAAAAGACAAATTATTGTTGCTTCATGCTCAAGGAACGAACTCGTTCAGTTTCAATAATGTTATTGCAAAGCTCTCAAAATATTACCATGTGTATTTGGTAGATTATTATGGGCATGGAATGAGTTCGAACAACCCAGAGAAATATAATCTGGTCAGTATCGGTAACGATATGATAAATTTTATAGAAAATGTAATTTGTGATACCGTTACTGTATTAGGTCATTCCTCGGGCGGACTGATTGCGGCATACATTGCAGCTCACTGCGACAAATGCAAGAAACTGATATTAGAAGACCCGCCCTTCTTTTCGAGTTGGGGAGAAAGACGATATAGCACATATAATTACAAAGATTTATCTTCTGTTTGCCACAACTTCCTTTCACAGAGAGAAGAAAAAGATTTTGTGCATTACTATTTCGTAAATCAATATTGCTGGAACTTCTTTCCCGAAGAGTCCAGAGAAAAGATTAGAGAAAAACTGGGTGGTTTCGCATTGAATTACAGGGTCAAACACCCTGATAAGAACTTGAAAGTCCTGTTTTGGCCTAAAAAGTTTTTGGAGGGCTTCAACGGATTGCAGTATTATGACCCTCGCTTTGGAGAAGCTTTTTACAACGATTCGTTCAATGGTGATGTTAATTACTGTGAGCTTCTTTCCAAAATCAAATGCAAAACCCTGTTTATGAAAGCAAACACAACGATTGGTGAAAATGGATTATTGCAAGGTGCATTATCCGATGAGGATTTGCAACAGGTCAACACCTTGATTGAAGATATGGAAATCGAGCGATTTGATTGCGGACATGGCATCCACACCGAAAGGCCAAAGCAGTTTGTACAAGCTGTGATTTCAATTTAACAAATTCCAATTTATCGAACAGAATAAAACAACCCCGACAGACTTAAATATCTGTCGGGGTTTTAACATCCTTATGAGAAGTAGCCATTGAGGAGCTTTTTTTATCGGAGTATTTGTGGTGTTTTATTCTTCGGGACAGTAGAAGTATCCGAAACTTTGATTTTTCTCCGCATATCTTGCAAGATTTATATCGTCGAAAGAATAAACGGAAAGGACGCCGTATTCGTTGTAGGTATAACGGTGGATATTCTTTATCTCGTTATATTCGCCTATATTGTAATTTTCGACCATCTTTATCAAATTGTTATGCTCGTCGTAGGTGTATTCGATCACGCTTCCGGAGCCAAAGGTTTCCTTTATAAGGTTTCCGCTTTGATCGTATTCGAAATTATGTGCCGAACCGTATTCAGATTCTTCCTTAATAAGCTGACCTTGCTCGTTATAGGTAAAATAAGTAGTTTCATCTTCAGCAAGGCTGTATACCGATATTTTTCTGCCGAATTCGTCATATTCATATACATACTCATCGTTATAGGGCAATCCGATAGCTTCAATAACATACATATTTATAACGTCGCCGTGCTCGTTATAGGTATATTCTATACTGCTGTTTTCGGTCTTTGTCTTGCTTGCCGAATCGTAGGAGCTGTTGTAGGGAGATACCTTTTTAACAGCCTCCTTCAGCAATCTTCCCATTTCGTCGTAGGTATAAGTGTAGGTTTTGGTAACGTCATTGGAGAGCTTTTCCTCTTTGCTCAAAAGTACACCGTTTTCATCATAGGTATATTCGCAAATATAGAAGCTCGGCTTCGCTTTTGCAGATCCGTTACCCGTTGTCTTAAGCGGGAGCACCTTAAAGTCGGCAAGCATTTCTTTTGCTTCCGGATAATCGCAAATGCTGTATAAAGTCTTATACGCATCCTCGTAGTTGCCGTCATCAATAAACTTTTGCGCCGTTTCCAACACCTCGCTGTAGTTTACTTCTTCGCCGACGGAAGTGTTTTCGTGATCGCAGGAAGAAAGCAAAACGCATATAAGCACAAGAGCAACAGATATAATTCTTTTCATAAATACCTCCGTGATTGATAATGCTTTTTTATTAAAGCGTCAAAATCATCTTATTCCGTATTTTTCAATTATAAAGTCCATATCCTTATCGCCTCTGCCGGAGAGGCAGATGAGTACGGAGCCTTTTCCCATAGTCTTTGCCAGCTTAATGCCGTATGCAACGGCGTGGGAGCTTTCGATAGCGGGGATAATACCTTCCAATCTGGAGAGGGTGAAGAACGCATCGATAGTTTCGTCATCGGAAACCACGTCGTATTTTACTCTGCCAAGATCGTGGAGGAAAGCGTGCTCGGGACCTGAAGAGGGGTAGTCCAGACCGCTTGCCACGGAATATACGGGGGCGGGATCGCCGTTTTCGTCCTTAAGCATAATGCTGTTAAAGCCGTGCATAATACCCTCGGAGCCGTATTTCAGACTTGCGGCGTGGTCGCCCAAAGCGGTGCCTCTGCCCAAAGGCTCTACACCGTAAATGTCTACGGGGTAATTAAGGAACCCGGAGAACATACCCATAGAGTTTGAGCCGCCGCCAACGCAGGCAACTACTGCATCGGGCAGTTCGCCTGTCATTTCAACAAATTGCTCTCTCGCTTCAATACCCACGATGCTCTGGAAATCTCTTACCATCATAGGGAAGGGATGGGGACCCACAACGGATCCGATACAGTAAATAGCATCCTTGTATTCTCTTGCGTATGCGTCAAAAGCCGCGTCTGCCGCTTCTTTAAGGGTGGCAAGACCGTGAGTGACCTCAATAACGTTTGCGCCCAGAATTTTCATTCTTGCAACGTTGGGAGCCTGCTTTTTAATGTCAACACTTCCCATATATACGTCACATTCCAAGCCGAAATATGCGGCGGCGGTGGCAATGGCAACACCGTGCTGTCCTGCGCCGGTTTCCGCAATAACCTTCTTTTTGCCCATATATTTTGCAAGAAGAGCTTCGCCCATGCAATGGTTTAATTTGTGTGCGCCCGTGTGGTTAAGATCCTCTCTTTTAACGTAAAGCTGAACATTACCAAGAGAGGTGGAAAGGCGTTCCAGGTGGGAAATAGGGGTAGGTCTGCCCTGAAATTCCTTGCGTATGCGGCGCAATTCGCTTATAAACTTGCTGGATTTACAAATGGTGAAATAAGCTTCGGTTATTTCATCCATCGCCTTTTGCAGTTCGGGGGATATGTAAGATCCGCCGTATTTTCCGAAATAACCTTTTTCATTGGGGTAGTTTTTTAAATATGTATCGAAATCGATTCCGTTAAATTTCATTTTATATATCTCCTTTTATTATACGTGTTTAAATATGGTGTTCGGTGAAGATACGCCATCGTTTTGTAAATAACATTCAAAAACTCCTTTTAAAATAAAAATCCTTGGCAGAAATATACTGTCTGCCAAGGACGAATAATTATGCTTTTATTCGCGGTGCCACCTTGTTTCACAGAAAAACTCTGTGCGCTTTACGGGATACTTCATATCCCCGGCAACTGACGTATGCCCACACGTCGCAGAATACTCTGTGCTGTATACGCACATTTGACTGCGCCCTCCGCGGTCCATTTAACAAACCGGTTCTTGCCTGCATCTCAGCTGCACAGGCTCTCTGTAAAGGCGTGTTTTGTTTTTATCTCCGCTTCAACGGTTTAAATATTCACTTTTAACGAATTATATCACCTGAATATACACTTGTCAATAGGATTTTACGCAAAAATATTAATTTTTCTTTTTGGGCGGCATCAATATTTCCAGTTCTTTTACAATGTATCTGTCAAGCCCTTGCAAAAGTATGAGCGCATCCTTGTTTCTGCGGTCGAGGGCTATAAGCTTTTGTCGCAAGTCATAGGAGGGTATATCCACACATCCGCCTTCCCAGCAGCAAACTATGCTTTCTATATGTGTGTCGCAGTTATGCTTCATTTTTTTAAGCAGCGCGTCGGATTCCGTGTCTGCCAGAGTGTCGGAAATAACGGTGTGGTATATATTTCCCTTTTCGGTCTTAAAAACCACCGCCTGAGTCATATAGGTTGCGCTTTTCTTCTTCAGCTCCTCGTTGGCTATATCCACCAGACGGGCGAATTCCGATTCATCGTAGGGAATATCCTTTCCGTCCTTTACGGTTACAAACCCTCTGGTACTGGGGAACAGACTGTTAACGTAATCGAAAAATTCGATAAACCGTTTATCTTCCCGTACCGAATCGAATTCAAGGCAGGAATCGTATTTCCATACGTTAAGCATACAGGTAACGGCTTCCTCGTCGTGTACCTCGCAGGAAACGGTGTCCATAAAAGGTGCGCTTCCCGTTAAGGGATCGCCGTTTCTTGCGCTCCAGAAAAACTGTATATATCTTTTCGTGTTCGCCAGATGCTCAAAGCCCTCTTCGGATTGTCCTTCCATAAACAGTGCTCTTGCCAGACCGAATTCAAGCTGTATACGCAGGGGAAGGAGTATATCGTTTTCCGTGTCCGAAAACGCATCAACCACCTTTAGCGATGCGCGGTAGTATTCGTTGGGATTAGGCAAAAAACAGCTTTGCGCCGTTTCGCAATTACCTCTGCTTTCCTCGGAAAGCAGGTTTAACAGCTTGGAAACCAGTTCGTATGTGGCGTTCTGCCGAACAGCGTTCCACTTTTCGTTTTCCCCCGTCATTGCGTATCTTTGAAGCAAATAATCGTCCCAAGTGGTGAAAGCGTATCTTTCGGGGCAAAAGCTTTTCCATATATCCAATTTATCTTCGTCTTCGCTGCGGATAATGCTCACAAGCGAAACGCACCTTTCCCCCAAGGGCAGGTTATTAAGCATTTCGCAGAGCTGTTCTCTCAAATCGTCCAGCCTGCTTTCGGATACGTTATCGTATTCGTTTTTCATCACCATAAGGTTGGTGAAATACAGCACCATATACTCTCTGGGCTTTTCACGGGTAAGCACCTCAAGTATATCGCACACACGCTTGCGGTTTTCCAAGGTATTTTCGCTGTGCACCGCCTTAGATGCTTCGATAAACTCCTTGCGGTATATGGTCAATGAAGATTCCAGACCCAGCATCAATTCGTCCAACGTTACGTCAAAATACTTTGCAATCTTTGGCAACAGCACCACGTCGGGGTAGGCTTGTCCCGTTTCCCAACGGCTGACCGATTGAGGTGTTACGGAAAGGCTTTGGGCAAGCTCCGTCTGGGTTATTCCCCGTGCTTTTCGCATTTCCCGTATGTTTTCCGAAAGATTAAGTTCCATACCGCACCACGCCTCTCATAGTAATATAAAATAAGTATAACATACAAAAGCCGCTTATTCAAGCAATCGGCACGGATATTTATTCACGCAACGGTTGATTTGAATTGGAAAAACAGATTGAAATGCCGCTTCTTTTGTGCTACAATTAAATAAACTCGTTAAAAGGAGGCGTTTTGAATGAGTGAGTGCAGCTTTTCCAAAATATCCCTTAAGGGAGCATTTGAACCCGTGTGGGATTTCCATACAGACCTTTACTGCCGTCTTATGTATATACGCTCGGGAGAAGAGCAGGTGCTTTTTACCGTGTTTGATACGGGACTTACCTGGGCGTTGGACACCCGCGTTTTCCGCAAAGCCGTGTCGGAGAAATGCGGTATTCCCGAAAAGAGCATTATTTTCCACGAATTACAGCTTCACGCCGCACCCGGCGGACTTTCCATACATAACGGATTGGACGAAATTATCGCCCGCGTTGCGGATGAGGTGAATAAAATGAAATCCTCTGCCGTCCCCTTCGCCTGCGAGGTTGCGGAGGCGTATATGGGCACGGATTATTCCTTCAACCGCGAGCAATACGTGGAGGGCTTGGGCGGTGTGACCGTGTGGACGGGAATGGGATTTGATGAGCAGGGCAAGCCCTGCACACGGGATGAGGGTATAATGCTGCTGCGCGATTACCGTCCCAACCTTGAAACCTTAAAAGAGCCTATTTATTTTGATAACCAAAACGATCCTCTGGCGTATATGTTCCTTTTTAAGGATCTGAAGGGCAACGTGCTGGGCTCGATTTCCCGCTTTGCCGCCCATCCCGACGTAGCCGTGCTGTTTGAGCTTCGTCCCGTAGAGGGCAAAGCACAGATGTACCGGTATGATTTTGATTGGCCCGGATACCTTTCTCAAAAGCTGGAGGAAGAGTTCGGCGGAACGTCCATATATATGAACGGCCCCTGCGCAGACCTTACCACCAAAAAGGGCTATGACGGAATCGACGATTTTATTTCCAGCGACGCAGAGTGCAAGAGGATCGGACTTTCCATTGCGGAAAAGATCAAAGCAGAATTTATCGCAAATAAACGCCCTCTTAAAAATGCGGACTTTTTGCGCACCGAAACCTTTAAGGTAACCGTTCCTATGCGGGACGATATGCCGAAAACGGTGGAGGAAGCAAGAAACGGTCAGCGGGAAAAGATAGAAAAAGCAAAAAATATCTTCGATACTTATAAAACCGATTCTTCTAAAACTCCCGCTCAGGTAAAGCGCACCGTGGACGAATATTACAAGGCTATGTATAACGGGCCTATGGTTTACGATATCTGCGGATTTGACGATGAAACCCTTGCAAAGAGGGAAGTGGAGATAGATATTCCCTGCGTGCGGTTTGGCGAATATCTTTTTGTGGGCGTACCCGGCGAAAGTCTTGTAGAGCTTACAACCTGGTTAAGAGCTACCTTTACAGGTTCAAAGACAATTCCCCTTGACCAATGCGACGGATATTACAGCTACGTCGCCACACCCCGCTCACTCACTCTCGGCGGATATACGTACTGGTGCAGCTGGACTACCCGCGACACCATACCCGAACTGCAAAAACAACTTGTACCTCTTATGCGTAAATTCTTGGAGGAATAATATGGCAAGCATTTTTAAGTACAAAAAACAAATAAGCTTAAAAAAAGAATTTGACGATATTTATGCCGCTTTACTTAAATCGAAAGTTGAAGTTGGAAATCATTCGTATCATTGCATAAGTGTAAACAATAAATTTGCTTTTGTTCCCAAAGCCGATACCTTTCTTGCGGGGAATTCGGCAATACCCAATGTTACCGCAACCGTTGAGGAAACCGAAACGGATTTCAAAGTAGACCTTGAATTTTCCGCTTTGCCGTTTGCGCGCATATTCTCAATTATTTTCGCAATATTTGCCGCTGTGATAGGTATTATATGCATTATTCCTTCTTTGCAAAGCGGAACATTCAATTTGGGCATTGTAATATGCGGTGGTCTGATTTTGTTTGACTATGTGTTTATCCGTGTTGGACTCATATTGAATTCAAAAAGATTTATAAGTGAGCTTTTATACGAGCTTACAGGTAAATAAGATAAAAAATAATTAAAAGGATGTTATTATGAACACACAAAAGATAATGAAAATTTTTGAAGATACCGCGTATGTCCGTATGGGCGGAAGCGATGCGGAACTTAAATGTGCCGAGTACATAAAAAGTCTTTGCGCCGAAATGGGACTTGAGGCTAAAATAGAAGATTTTGAAGTGGATATGGCAAACATAAAAACCGCGCATCTGTATGCCGACGGGGAAGAGATCACCTGCAAGGGATATCTGCTGTGCGGAAGCGGTGAGGTTGAAGCTCCTCTTTATTACCTCACCAACACGGACAAATATTCCCTTTCTCTTTGCAAGGGAAAAATAGTTCTTGTTGACGGATATATGGGCTACTGGATGTACCGCGATATTTTCGAAGCGGGCGCTGTGGGCTTTATTACCTATGACGGTAACGCGAATTATGTCGATAAGGATATAGACCAAAGAGAATTGCGCCCCCACGTAAGCAAGGGGGATAAGATCTTGGGCGTAAATATTAACGCCAAGGACGCTATACGTATCATCAACGAGGGTGTGAAAACCGCAAAAATAGTTGTTGAGCAGGATGAATACAAAGGCGTTTCCCGCAACGTAATTGCGGATATAAAGGGCTCAACCGACGAATACATAGTATTCACCGCTCATTACGACTCCACCTCTCTGTCCCAAGGCGCATACGATAATATGTCGGGCAGTATCGGCCTCTTGGGAATTGCGGAATACTTCCTTTCCAATCTTCACAATTACAGTCTTCGCTTTATCTGGTGCGGAAGCGAAGAGAGGGGACTGCTTGGCTCAAAGGCATACGTTAATGCCCACGAATCCGAGCTTGAAAAGACCGTTCTCAACATAAACCTGGATATGATCGGCTGTATTATGGGTAAATTTATCGCCTGCTGTACCGCCGAGGAAGCGCTGGTACATTATATAAACTACTACGCATCCGAATACGGCTTCGGTATTGCCACCCGTCAGGATGTGTACTCCAGCGATTCCACCCCCTTTGCGGATAAGGGCGTTCCCGCCGTTTCCTTTGCGCGTATTGCACCCAATAACCCCGCCACCATCCTCTCCAGCTCCGATACCATGGCTGTTATGAAGGGCGAGCAGATGGAAAGTGATATAGACTTTATCATTTCCTTCGCGTGCCGTATGGCAAACGCCTGCCGCTGTCCCGTAGATAAAAAGATTCCCGATAACATGAAGGATAAATTGGATATATACCTCACCAGAAAACGCGCTCCTAAATAATAGCTTTTCCCACGGAAAACACCGTGGGAAAAATTTTAAAAATATTTGTAACATTCGCCAACCTTTTTTAGTTTCTCTCCACTATATAGTCAAACGGCGTCGGAGTTAATAAAATGGATAAACAAAAAGCAGACAAAATCATAACCGAATATCTGCAAAAGATCTACGGCTTTGCGGTAAAAAAGTCTTTTTCCTTTGATGAGGCGGAGGACCTTTGCTCGGATATAATTCAGGAGGTATATTTATCTCTGCTCAAAGCGGATTATATTGCCAATATAGAAGGCTATATCTGGCGTATAAGCAATTATACATATTCAAAGTACGTATCCCGCAAGAAAAAGCAAGAAGGCGTTTCTCTGGATAACGTAATATTACCGTATTACGAGGATTACTCTCTTGAAGAACCGGACGAGGACCTTTTCCGTCTTCGCCGCGAGGTAGCTTTTCTCACCAAAACCCGCAGACAAATAGTTTATCTTTTTTATTACGAAAACGAAACTGTTTCCAATATTTCAAAAAAACTCGCCATTCCCGAAGGCACGGTAAAATGGCATCTTAACAAAGCGAGAAACGAACTAAAGGAGAATTTTACAATGGAAAGAAAAATAGGAAAACTCGGCATTTCCCCTTATATCCCCACTTCCTTCGGACACAACGGTAACCCCGGTTCAAATGACGGCCCCGAATTTTATTTGGGCGATAAGCTTAACTGCAATATAGTTTACAGCGTGTATTTTGAACCCAAGAATTCGGATGAAATCGCCGAAGAGCTTGGCGTTACTCCCGTGTATATCGAGGATAAAATAGCATTTCTGGAAGAAAATGGCTTCCTCATAAAGCAGTCCGACGGCAAATACACCACTTACGTTCAATTCGATCCCACCGAGTATTCCTTGGAGCTTGAGGAAAGAAGAATTATTCTTCAGCGCGAGCTTGCCCAAACCCTTGCAAAGGAATACGCGCCCAGGATCATCGAAGCCGTAAAGGACGTAACCGATGTGTATATCCCCACAGGCAACAGACAGCTTTTGGAGGCGGCGGCAGTCTTTTACGGTGTTGCCAACAAATGCTGTATCAATACCGGCAAGGACCTAAGCAAGTATTATATCAAAACCACCGCGGGAGGCAACTTTATCGTTCACGTTAACTGCAAAGCGCAACCCTCCGATCCCGATTATAAGACTACTGTAGAACCGTGGAACTACGGCGCGTGCGGTAATATGAACCGTTGGTCGGATAAATATCCTGCCTTATACTCATGGTCTATAGATTCCCGCCTTTCCTCCCGCAAGGGCTATTGGATGAACAACCTTACCTCGGATTACGAATACGTATACGAGCTTTTAAACGGCACTCTTACCCAAAACGAAGCAAACGCAGAAAAGTTTGCCCGCCTTAAGGAAAGAGAGTTTATCACCGAAGACGGCAAAGTTAACATAATGCTCGTCAAGGGCGATTATAACGAATTTTTCTCCAAGATTCCCGAGCTTGAGGAATGCTACAAAGAAAAGGTTGCCCCCTTTGCTTTGGAATACGCCGCAATGATCGGAAAGCAGTATCCTCCCCAGATGCAGGATCTTATCACCGCATACGAGGTAGGCGGATTTATCAGCAACGCTGTTGCAATAATGGTAATGGATATTCTGTATGCCGACGGCACCTTCACACCCGTTACCGAGAGAGAAACTGTAACGACCAACCTTTTAATGTTTACGGATATACTTCCTGAATAGTGAAAAAGAGCAGATTTTATCTGCTCTTTTTTGTTGTCGGGGTCCCCAAGGAGGCGCCGGGCTTTTTGGGGGGGTTCGGGGGGCCCATGAGAGCGGG
>JAZNZY010000030.1:0-12857 GCA_045595165.1 Eubacteriales bacterium | reverse complement strand
CAACTTCCAGCTCTCTAACAAGGGCCTTGTAGGTTACTCTTGGGATCTCACCGCTGCAGAAGCAGCAGGCGCAGGCTCCAGCCTTGCAGTAGAAAACGCAGATGAACTGGGCGATACCGGTATCTACGTAATCGCAGCACTCGCACTCGTTGCACTGCTCGGCACAGCAATAGTAATCAAAAAGCGCGCGTAAACTATTGGCGACTGTCTAAACTTTGCAGATCGAAACGCAAAGTGGTTTGATACGTAATTACAAATGCGAGAGATATTAGTTTATCTCTCGCATTTTTGTTCTTGGGGCGATTTATAATTTAGGAAGGAATTTGTTTTTCACAAATTCCTTTTTATTTTGCGTTTCTAAACGTTTTCGCTCGGGAGGCAGTAGAATACTACAGCTCTCCACTCGCGAAAAGCGTTTTCTGCTTAGTTTATACAGCCGCCCCGCTACAATCGGACTTTGGCTATTATAGACGTTAGTTTCGTGCGAACAGTTTGCGGATGGTCGGGGACGCCCGTCCCTACAGTTTGCAAATAGCCGCGGCAACATTGCAGGGCAGGGGCTTGCTCCTGCCGTTACAGACGGTAGTTTTGGCTGTGTTGTGGGGAATGGGCTTGCCCATTCCGTATAAAGTTTTTTGCCCCGCAAAAAACTACCGAAATTCCTCATTTCTCGTTCCTCATTCCTCATTTCTCGTTCCTCGTTCACGGAGTCCCCCGAAAATGCTTGCGTTTTTGGGGTGCTTCTCGTTCATAGTTTCCTGTTCGATGCACAAAAAAGCCTTGGGGCATTCCCAAGGCTTTTGGTGTTAATTCAGATTAGTCTTTTTTCTTTTTGCCGGTGGCGAGTATTACTACGGTAGCAATTCCGCAAACTGCGATTACGGAGAGGCAGATAACCTTGAACATATCTATAGGTTTGGGTTGTATATCAACGGTTATAGGCTGTGAATAAAGCACGTATTCCTTTCCGTTGGGGAGCTTTGCGGAGTAGGAGAGCATAAACGAAACGCTGCCTTCTTCTTCGCCCGTGGTGAATATTCCGGTGGCGGGATCATAGCTTGAGCCCAGATTTTCTGTCAGCCAAACAACGTTTACGCTATCGGATACGTTTGCAACGGTTTTGCCGTATGTAACGGTTTCCGCCTTAATTTCCATCGTTTCGCCTGCAACAAGAGTGTTTGCGCCGACTTTATCTACGTTGAAATCCATTACAGTATTTTTGATGAGCTGTGCGTCATCGGTAGTAAGACCGTCTACACCCCAAAGGAATTCGTTGTAGAACGCCATAGAAGTTCCCGCGCTGAATGTCCAGGGCCACAGTGTTATGCCGCGGTCATTAAGCATCTGGTAAAATTCCTTGCTTATGTTACCGAAATTAATATTTACGGTTGCATTATATATTTGCGCACCCTTAATTAAATTGAAGGTGTTTATACGCAGTTCTTCCATATTTGCCGCATTTGCCGTAAGAGAGCCGCTGAGATAACCCGCGGAAATAATGGGATCAACCTCGTATGTCTTCTTGAGTACTGGACCAGAGAAAGATATTATGTTAACTCTATGCTGAACGTTGTATTCTTTTATAAGCTGATACAACGGTTCAACCATATTCTCATCGCCGCTCTTAAGCTCAATAACGTAATATACGTCGGTATCCTTAAGGGCTTCAAACATTTCTTTAAGGGTGGGAACGGGAGCATCGGAAACAGAGCCGTCCTTGTTAAGGAGTCTGTATTCACGTATCTCCTCCAGAGTCATCTGGGTAACAGCCTTGGAACCCGTATAGTTTGTGGTACGGTTGAGGGTGTTATCGTGCATTATAATTATCTCGCCGTCTTTGGTAAGATAAATGTCGGTTTCAACCTCGGTTGCACCGTTTTTCACTGCAGTTAAATAACCCTCAATAGAGTTTTCGGGAGCCTGGGAGGGGTTGCCTCTGTGGCCTACGATAGAAGGAGTCTTGGTAAGTGCGTTCTTTCCGAATACTTCGCACATTACCGTGTTTATAAGGGTGTGGTTATTGGAAACAACGCCGTTTGCGCCGGATGCGATCATCCACGCGGCATCGATCTTGTCAATATCCGTGCCCAAGGTCCAAACGGTTACATGCAGTTCCTGCAATGCGGCTACGGTAGCCTTTGCGCTTTGTTCCGCGGGAATGATAATTGCGTTTACTGCGTATCCTCTTGCGGTTTCGCGCACCTGCTGTGCCGTTTTGCCGGTTATATCGTTAAGAACCAGAACGGTACGCAGCACGTTTTTCTTTGTGCGGATAGCTTTAAGTATCTCGCCGTTTTCGGAAGCGATATTAACATCCCAAAAAGCGTTGGTGGCGCACCAAGAGATCACGGTTTCACTGTCTTCTGCAGAATTAACGTATACACCGGGGATAACGCCCTTTTCGTTACAAAGCTCGTACAATGCATCCAGCTTTTCGGTTGTTAGCGCTTCATATTTAACCAATACGGAATTGGGCTTAGTTTCGCCGGACAGAAGGGCTTCAAGTTCTGCTTCCGCTACGGTGGCAACATTTGTTACTGCATTAAGAACATTAGTGTTTGTATGTTCAACTGCAATAAGGGGATCCTTTACTTCGGGCTTCTTCGCCGCTTCGGTTGCAACGGTTACCTTGATATAATCAAAGTTCATTACGGAACTGTTGCCCTGCAGACCGATCATACCCATGGTCTTCATCGTATAGCCGTATGTGGTTATATCGTCGATATGTACTACCACGCTGTCATCAATTCTGTACTGAATCGTATTGTCATATACGGAAACGTTGAATTTATAGAAATCGCCGTAAGTCATATCCTGATCATATCCCGCAGAACGGAGATAACGCCATGTGCTTCCGTCATGTCCCACACACTCAACGCCGCCGGTAGTCTTTTCACCGCCGGGGTTAGACATACTCTTTCTTACGCACATATGCATATATTGACCGGATTGATAACGGTAGCATATGGAGAACCATCTGCTGGCATCGGTAGAAGAGAGCATTGCCGCAGAGGTTTCGATATTGTAATTACCAAAATCTCCCAGCCATTCGGGCATAAGAAGTATGGTGTTGGATTTACCTGTTGTGTCTATTACAAGCTTGCCGTCGTCTACGGATACACTTCCGTTTGCAACCTTGGAAAGTCCCTCGATATCTGCTGCAGAGTCGAAATTATTTTCGTACAGCACGTATTCGGTTTCGTCGGCGTTCTTTATAACTGCGTAAACGGTACGGCTTTGTCCGTCGCTCGAAGCGGTGAGGGAATAAACACCCTTTTCATCAAACTTTACGCTTGTTACCGTCTTTCCGTCCAAGGTCCATTCGGGAGATTCAAGCACGGTTCCGTCGCTTAACTCAACAGAATATCCCGTAAGGTCGATTTCGCTTCCCGCATCGCCGGTTATGGCAGGGGAAGTGTGGGAAACAATTTTTGCCTCCTCCGCGGTAACGGCAAAGGGAATTAACGTTATCAACGCAGACAGCATCAATACCGCTAAAACCAGAGAAATAATTCTTTTCATTGGTGTGCCTCCTTAATATTCGTTTATTTTGAATTAATATCATCAATTGCGTCTGCAATCATATATTCGTGCTTCTCAAGATATTCACGGGCAGTTTCATAATCGCATCCCGTTTCATCGCAGATAATCCTTATGGCACGGTCCACCAGCTTTTTGTTTGACGGAACCATATACGCCATATAGTTGCCTCTTACTCTTCCGGTACGTACCATTCCGCCGGTAGAAAGCATATTGAGTATCATTTTCTGTGCGGTGCCCGCCTTCATACGGGTAGAGCCGTTTATAACCTCTGCGCCTACTACAGCGATCATCGCCACGTCGGAAAGGGGGATGAGGGCGCTGTTCGAATTACAAGAAACACACATTGTCTTTGCGCCTATGGAACGGGCATAAACCAAGGCGTTTTGCACGCAAGCCGCAGAACCGCTGGCGGAAAGACCGATACAAACGTCCTTTTCGCAGAAATTCTTGGATTTTAACTGTCTTACTATAGATTCGGGATCGTCCTCTGCATCTTCTATGGAATCAAATGCCGCATCTCTGCCGCCGGCAATAATTCCCTGCACGGTTTCGGGCGATACGCCGTAGGTGGGTGGACATTCACTTGCGTCAAGCACGCCCAGCCTTCCGGACGTTCCCGCGCCCACATAAAAAACTCTGCCGCCTGCGGAAAGAACCTCTGCGTAAAGATCAATACCCTTTGCAATGTCGGGCAAAGCTTTTTCAACAGCATCGGCTACTGTTTTATCCTGCTCGTTAATAGCTTTTGCGATGCCGAGAGCGTCCATTTTATCGATATTTTTTGTTTGTTGGTTAGTGCTCTCGGTGCGGAGCGAAGCAAACTCGGACATAACGCCACCTCGTTAAAATATTACCATATTATTATATAAACAGTTTAGCATATGGGTAAAATAAAATCAATAGCAACCCTAAAAATAGGAAAATAAAATTGACAAAATACCGCTTGAGTGGTATTATGTAGGTGAGGAGGTTTTGAACGTGGCTATCAAGAAAAAAGACCTTATATCGGTAGTAGTTCCTTGCTATAACGAAAGCGAGGCACTCCCGTATTTTTATAAAGAAATTGCAACCATAGCCAAGGGATTGGATGCGGATATAGAGATAATTTGCGTAGATGACGGCTCGAGGGACGATACCCTTAATAAGCTTCGCATTCTTGCGCAAAATGACAGCCGTATACGCTATCTTTCCTTTTCCCGTAATTTCGGTAAGGAAGCGGCGATGTATGCGGGACTTTCCGCCGCAAAGGGAGATTACGTTGCTATAATGGATGCGGATCTTCAGGATCCCCCCGCCTTGCTTCCTGAGATGTACGAAGCTCTTCGTTACGGCGAGTATGACAGCGTGGCAACCAGAAGAAAGACGAGGGACGGCGAGCCTCCCGTGCGCTCCTTCTGCGCCCGTGTGTTTTATAAAATAATGAGCAAGATAAGCGATACCGAGCTTGTGGAGGGCGCGAGAGATTTCCGTCTTATGCGCCGCCGTATGGTAGATGCTATCCTTTCGATGACAGAGTACAACCGTTTTACCAAGGGTATATTCTGCTGGGTAGGATTTAAGACCAAGTGGCTGGAGTACGATAACATTGAGCGTGTGGCAGGGCAGACGAAATGGTCCTTCTGGAAATTGCTTAAGTATTCCTTTGAGTGCATATACAATTTCTCCACCGTTCCTCTGGATATATCTTCCTTTTCGGGTTTTGCGCTTTGCGCACTTTCGGCTCTTGGTATAATTATAGTCATCGTTCGCGCGCTGTGCGGAGTGCCATCTGCGTACGGGTGGGCATCAATGCTGTGCGTAATACTTTTTGTAGGCGGTTTACAGCTTTTCTGCATCGGAATTTTGGGGAAATATCTTTCCCGCACTTATATGGAAACAAAAAAACGTCCGATATTTATCGTGCGTGAATCTGAGGAGGATATAAAGAAAAAATGATCGAGCTTGGCATTATAACTTATCAACCCAATGGTGACGGTATCCGCTGGGTAAAGAGTCTGGGACTCAACAACGTTGAATTTTGCCTTAACGGTGATGAGATCTATTCTCTTGATGCCGATGACGTTATTAACACCTGCAAGGAAACGGGCGTTAAGGTCGCTTCCGTCGGACGTTGGGGAAGATTCAGAATAAATGAGGACGGCAGTATAAACGAAAAAGAGCAAAAGGACGAGTTTTTGCTTATCGATTTTTGCCGCAAGGTAGGATGCCCCGTGTACGTTACAGGCTGTAACTATGTTGACGGACTTTCTTACTATACAAACATTACCGCGACCATCAATTACTTCAAATCCCTTATTGACTATGCGGGCAATGACGTAAAGATATGCACCTATAACTGTAATTGGAACGCATATACTAACAAGCCGCACGAGTGGGATATTATTCACGATCACCTGCCCGAGCTTGGCATTAAGTTCGATCCTTCCCATACCATTATCGGCGGAAGAAACTGGCAGGATGAAGCTGTTAAATACGGCAACAGATTTTACCATATGCACGTCAAGGGCACGGTAGATATCGGCGGCGGCAGATTTGACGATCCCCCCGCAGGTATGGATTCCATTAATTGGGGCCTGCTGGTTTCCATTATGCGCAAGCACGGCTACAACGGCGTAATGTCTATTGAGCCTCATTCCGAAACCTGGCAGGGCGAGCTTGGCGAAAAGGGTATAGCCTTTACAATTAAAATGATGAAGCAGCTTTTGTTTATTGAGGACTAACGCCCATGGGACTTTTTTCACGGAAAAAGCGTCCGCCCAAGGACACCACAAGCGTTGAATTCAAACGCTATATGGCAGAGCGTATCAGCGATAAATTAATAAAATGCGTTCTTGAAAGGAATGCCGATTATACCGATACGGTTATCGGCAAAAGCGGATTTTTCGCTTTGAAAAACGGCGTTCTTGAAATCATTTCCGAAGGCAACACCGTTTTTTGCGGAGAGGTGGACACTCTCACCATATGGGAGCTTTTATCTCTCGACGGAGTTGTTATCACGGG
The DNA here is from genome assembly GCA_045595165.1 of Eubacteriales bacterium. Lineage (GTDB taxonomy): Bacteria > Bacillota > Clostridia > Oscillospirales > CAG-382 > SFLA01. The sequence goes on along the minus strand of JAZNZY010000030.1, from coordinate 6,314 downwards.
ATACGACCGTACCGTTGACAGGGAGCGTACGGTTATGGCATATTATAAATATTACCGCGAGGTAAAATAATAAAAAACATTATTTTTAAGGAGAATACAAAACTATGGCAGACAGAATCGTAAAAGTCGGCGTTATCGGCTGCGGCGGTATCGCTAATCAGAAACACCTTCCTTCTCTTCACAAGCTTCCCAACGTACAGCTTGTTGCTTTCTGCGATATCATCGTAGAAAAGGCAGAGAAAGCGGCAAAAACATACGGTACTCCCGATGCAAAGGTATACGAGGATTACAAGGAGCTTCTCAAGGATGAATCCATTGAGGTAGTTCACGTTTGTACTCCCAACAGAAGCCACAGTTTCATTACTATAGACGCTCTCGAAGCAGGCAAAAATGTAATGTGCGAAAAGCCTATGGCTATTAACGCTACCGAAGCAAAGAAGATGGTAGATGCCGCAAAGAGAACCGGCAAAAAGCTTTCTATAGGTTACCAGAATCGCTTCCGTCCCGAAGTACAGTTTATCAAGAAGGAATGCGATGAAGGCAATCTGGGCGATATCTACTATGCAAAGGCAACCGCACTTCGCCGCCGCGAAGTTCCTACCTGGGGCGTATTCCTTAACGAATACGAGCAGGGCGGCGGTCCCCTTATCGATATCGGTACTCATGCACTTGACCTTACTCTTTGGTCTATGAATAACTACAAGCCCAAGTTCTGTGTTGGTACTACCTACGAAAAGCTGAAGAAGGAAGTTCCCTCCGGCAACGCTTGGGGCGAATGGGATCCCGAGCAGTTCACCGTTGAAGATTCCGCTTTCGGTTTTATCGTAATGGAAAACGGCGCAACCGTTCTGCTTGAATCCTCCTGGGCGCTCAACATACTCGATCCCCGTGAAGCATGCACCACCCTTTGCGGTACTAAAGCAGGTATCGATATGAACGATGGCGTTCGTATGAACGGCATCCGTCAGGGCAGAAGATACTCCCTTAAGCCCGATCTTAACGCAGGCGGCGCAGATTTCTATGAAGGCGTTGGCTCCGGCTCTCCCTCCGATATGGAAGCTGCTCTTTGGATCGATGCAGTTGTTAATGATCACGATCCCGTAGTTCTTCCCGAACAGGCTTACTGTGTATCCCAGATACTTGAAGGTATCTACGAATCCGCAAAATCCGGCAAGCCCTATTACTTCAACGAAGAAAACTAAGGAGTTTTACTGTTATGACACTTGGCGTACTTACTAATCTGCTGGGCAGTATGCCCCTGCGCGAAGCTCTTGCGTATCTCCGCTCTATCGGCGTAGAATCTCTTGAACTGGGCTGCGGCGGATATCCCGGCAAGGCTCATTGCGATCCCAAGGTGCTCCTTAACGATGAAAATGCTCTTGCTGAATTCAAGGCAACTATCGAAGAATTCGGAATGCCCGTAAAGACCTTGTCTGCTCACGGCAATCCCGTTCATCCCGATAAAGAAAAGGCTGCTGCTTGGAGAAGCGATTTCAGAGATGCGGTTCTTTTGGCAGAAAAGCTGGGCGTAGACACCGTGGTTACCTTCTCCGGCTGTCCCGGTGATTGCCCCGAATCCAAGCATCCCAACTGGGTAACCTGTCCTTGGCCCGAGGATTATCTTGAGGTTTTGGATTACCAGTGGAACGAAGTTCTCATTCCTTATTGGAAGGAAGAAGCAGAGTTCTGTAAGGCTCACGGACTCAAGCACATCGCTTTTGAGATGCATCCCGGCTTTTGCGTATACAATCCCGAAACATTGCTTCGTCTGCGCAACGCAGTGGGCGATATTATCGGCGCAAACTTCGATCCTTCCCACCTTATTTGGCAGGGAATAGATCCCGTTGCCGCAGTACGCGCACTCTCCGGCGCAATCTATCACTTCCACGCTAAGGATACCTGCATAGACAAATACAACACCGCTGTTAACGGCGTGCTTGACACCAAGCATTACGGCGATGAGCTTCACCGTTCCTGGGTGTTCCGCGCAGTAGGCTACGGCAACAGCGAGGAATATTGGCGCAAGCTGATCTCCGAGCTTAAGCTTGGCGGCTATGACGGAATTATTTCCATCGAGCACGAGGACAGCTATATGACCAGCCAAGAAGGTCTTGAAAAAGCGGTTAAATTCCTCTCGGGAATCATCATCCGCGATCCCAAGCCCTCCACAATGCACTGGGCATAAAATTCCCCACAAAACAACGTCAGGATGGTTTGCAAACAGACGGTTTGCTTTCCGTGACGATATTTTGCGGGGACCCCGAATAAAGTTCCCCACAAAACACCCTGAAATTTAATAAAACCAAAGGTGCGGGGGCTTTTTGCCCCCGCAAAACAAAGATATGATAAACTATTATTTATCCTGCCTCATAGATTATGCACTTGAAAAAAAGCTTATCGCCGAATGCGATGAGGTTTACATAACTAACCAGTTTGTTGACCTTTTCGGTCTGGACGGATACGTTCCCGAAAAAGTTACCGACCGTCCCGAAATACACGAGATACTTGAAAAAATATGTGATTACGCTTGCGAAAATGGAATGATCCCAGAGGATACCGTTACCCGCCGAGATCTGTTCGATACCCGCGTAATGGGCATTCTCACTCCCAGACCTTATGACGTTTTGTGGCAGTTTGACCGTTGCTATTCCATGTCGCCCCGCGTGGCAACCGATTGGTTTTACGATTTCTGCTGTGACATAAACTACATCCGCAAAGAGCGCATCGCCAAGGACAAGCGTTGGATAACCAATACCGAATACGGCGCACTGGATATTACAGTCAACCTTTCCAAGCCCGAAAAAGACCCCAAGGATATTGCGGCTGCGGCGGCTACTTTAAGCAAGAGCAAATATCCTGCCTGCCTGCTTTGCGTTGAAAATGAAGGCTTCGCAGGCAATATGCGTCACCCCGCAAGGCAGAATTTAAGGTTAATTCCCCTTGAATTGGCGGGAGAAAAGTGGATGATGCAATATTCACCTTATTCCTATTATCCCGAGCATTGCATCGTTCTCAGCAAAGAACACAAGCCTATGGTTATAGACGGCGGCGTATTTGACCGTATGTTTGATTTCACAGAAAAATTCCCTCATTATTTCGTCGGCTCCAATGCAGACCTTCCTATCGTGGGCGGAAGCATTCTTTCCCACGAGCATTTTCAGGGCGGAAACTACGTTTTCCCTATGGACCGTGCCGAAGCTGAATACGAATTTACGGTACCTCGTTTCAGCGGAGTTACTTGTTCTGTGCTTAGGTGGCCGATGTCGGTAATACGCCTGCAATCCTCCGATCGTTCCCGCTTGACAGATCTCGCAGTGCATATTCTGGAAAAGTGGCGCGAATACTGCGACGAATGCGATAACATTTACGCAAAGGATGAAAATGGTTTACATAACACCATAACCCCCATTGCCCATCTTGATCATAATATTTATAGGTTGGATCTGGTGCTACGCAATAATCAGGTGTCTTTGGACCGTCCTATGGGCATACATCATCCCAGACCGGAATATCATCATATAAAGAAAGAGAATATCGGTCTTATCGAGGTAATGGGACTTGCAGTCCTTCCCGCCCGTCTTGAAAAAGAAATGGCACGGTTAAAGGAAATGATCCTTTCCGGCGAAGATCTTCGCAGCGATCCTCTTACGCTTTCTCACGCAGATTGGGCGGAGGAAATACTTTCCCGCGTTTCTCTGGATGAGAGCAATATAGATGCGGTCTTGCAAAGAGAGATCGGTCTGGTATTTAAAAACGTGCTGGCAGATTGCTCCGTATTTTCGGATCTTGATTCCTTCAAACGCTTTATTTCATGTTTATCAAAAAACAAAACAGAATAATTTAAGGAGATCTTATTTATGAAAAAAACAACTTGCATTTTACTCGCTTTTTTGTTTGCGCTTTGTCTTCCTCTCACATCCTGCATATCTCCCGATGTAGAAGAGCCGAAAACTCCCGTTATTCCCGAGGGATACGTTACGTACGATAACGGCGATATCTCGTTCGTTTATCCCGAAGCTTGGAAGGTAACCGACGGAAGCGTTGTTATTATCGTAAACGAAAGCGGCGTTGGAAACAATATCACCGTTTCTTATGAAGCGGCCAGTGATATGTATTCTACCATGACTGCAGATTCCTTTAACACAACCCTTAAGCCTATGTTTGAATCTGCAGGACTTTCCGTTTCCGGTGTTAAGGTTGAGCAGGTAGAAAACGAGCTTTCCACCAAGATTACAAAAATTGCATATACTGCAGTTGCAAGCGGTGTACAGATGAAGCAGACTATGTTCATTTGCGCCGCAGGTAGCAGAAACTATATCGTTACGGTTACCGAAACCACAAACGATTCCGCACTTGTAAACAACGTATTCAACACTCTTGCAGTAAAATAAAAAACACAAAAACGGTCTGCTTTCGGCAGACCGTTTAACGTTATTGCTTTTTATTTGATTCGGGAGTGGATACGTCGATTCTGTTATAAGGAATAGCAATTCCGTTTTCGTTTAAAATGTCAAGAATATCTTGCCTGGTTTTAAAGATTGCCGTCCAGAAAACGTCATTATTTGCGTAATAGCGTACACACATTGTAATTGAGCTTTCGCCGTATTCCATTATTTCTACGGTTATGGGATGCTCCTGCAATCTGTAGGGGTTATCCTCTGCGACCTTGGTAAGCAAAGCGCGAACCTTTTTAAGATCGCATTCATAAGGAACTCTTACGGAAATATCCGCCCTGCGCTTGCCCAAAGCGGTGTAGTTTATAACCGCATCATCGGATAATTTTCCGTTGGGCAGAGAAACCTTAAGGTTATCGGGAGTAATAATGTGGGTATAAAGTATGGTGATATCTTCCACCGTTCCGGAATGTCCCGCACCTTCGATATAATCGCCGATCTGGAAAGGCTTAAATATAAGAAGCATTATTCCGCCTGCAAAATTACTTAACGAGCCCTGCAGAGCAAGACCGATAGCCAACCCGCAGGAGGCGATAGCAGTTACGAAAGATGCAGCAGGTACGCCCAAAATAAGCAGACAGCCGATAAACACCGATGCATACAGGCATATTTTAATAAGACTGCTCAAAAAAGACGCTACGTTTTTGTCTATCCGTTGCATTCCCTTGCCGTTTTTAATCTTTTTATATAAAGTTCTTGCCAGCTTAAGCCCAACGAAAAGGAGCAGCAGTGCAAAAACAAGACGCAGACCTATAGTCTTTGAAATTTCAAAAAGTGTTTGTAAAAGTTGCTTAAGTAAATCTTCCATAATATATTAATCTCCTTACGGCAAATTATAACATTCGATCCCGCCGTTGTCAATCGCCATTGACATTTATCTGAAAATGTATTAAAATATCGGTAGAAAGGAGTGTGGTTAAATGAATTTTTTAAACCCCTACGAGCTTCCCGTGCTGGATTGGATCGCCGAGCATTTGCACTGCGGATTTTTGGACGTGGTAATGCCCGCCATAACCTTCCTCGGTAACGGCGGTTGGTTTTGGATCGCTATCGCGGCGGTAATGCTCATCTTCAAGAAAACACGCAAAACGGGGCTTATGATGGGTGTCGCCCTTATATGCGGTCTGCTTATCGGCAATCTGTTCTTAAAGCCTGTCGTCGCCAGAATACGCCCTTATGAAGATAACGAGGCAATACAGCTTCTTATCAAGACCCCACACGATTATTCTTTCCCGTCGGGGCATACTCTTGCATCCTTTGAGGGAGCAGTGGTGCTTCTTTTGAGGGAGAAAAAGTACATAGGAATCCCTGCGGTGGTGCTTGCGGCTCTTATAGCCTTTTCCCGTATGTATCTTTACGTGCATTATCCTACCGATATCCTTGCAGGCATCCTTCTTGCCACCGCATTCGCATTCTTCGCAGTATGGCTTGTAAATAAGCTTTGGGATTATTTTTCAAAGAAAATCAAAAAGGCGTAAAAAGCGTGTAACAAAGTGTCGAAATATTTTTCGGCACTTTTTTGTTTTTTGGGGTTGACTTTAACTGTCTTATGTGGTATTATAATTAAGCTGATAAGCCGGTGTGGCGGAATCGGCAGACGCCCGAGACTTAAAATCTCGTGGGATTATATCCCGTACCGGTTCGACCCCGGTCACCGGCACCATCATATATCGCGGAGTAGAGCAGTCCGGTAGCTCGTCGGGCTCATAACCCGGAGGTCGTAGGTTCAAATCCTTCTCCCGCAACCAAATAAGTGGTCTGGTGGTGTAGTGGTTAACATGCTAGTCTGTCACACTGGAGATCGCGGGTTCAAGTCCCGTCCAGACCGCCATTTAAGTGCCTCGGTAGCTCAGTCGGTAG
>JAZNZY010000029.1:0-59440 GCA_045595165.1 Eubacteriales bacterium | reverse complement strand
TCGATTATATCAGCAGCGATATCGTTATTACCAAGCTCTTCGACTTCCTTAAAGCAAACAACGAAATGTATTTTGAAGACTAATTCTTCAACGTACTAAAAACGGAACGTTAAGTCTGATATTATAAATACACCTACAACGGCGCGCCTATCAACTGGGCGCGTCGCAATCCCTAATTAAACATAAGGACAGCATACGAATATGGAAAAGAACGTTTTAATTCCCTATGTAGTGGAACGCACTTCTTCGGGGGAACGCTCCTACGATTTATATTCCCGCTTATTAGACGATAGAATTATTTTCTTGAGCGGTGAAATTAACGACGCGCTTGCAAATACGGTTGTGGCACAGCTTATCTATTTGGAAGGCAAGGATTCCACGAAAGACATCAGCTTGTATATCAATTCCCCCGGCGGCTCGGTTTCCGCAGGTATGGCGATTTACGACACGATGAACTATATCAAGTGCGACGTTTCCACCATTTGTATCGGTATGGCAGCTTCTATGGGCGCATTCCTCCTTGCCGCAGGTACAAAGGGAAAGAGAATTGCTCTGCCCAACAGCGAGATTATGATACATCAGCCCTTGGGCGGTATGCAAGGTCAGGCTTCGGATATTAAGATACACGCCGAGCATATCCTCCGCATCAAGGACAAAATGAATACAATTCTCGCAGAGCGCACAGGACAGGATATCGAAACCATCCGCCGCGATACGGACAGAGATAATTATATGACCGCACAGCAAGCGCTTGAATACGGTCTGATCGACAAAATTATTGAAAAGAGATAAAAGATGGCAAAAAGCAAAGTATGCTCATTCTGCGGAAGACCGTCATTTAAGGTGACTGAGCTGGAGATCGGCGGTCAGACGCTTGATTTCTGTGATGATTGCATTTCCATTTGCGAAGAGATCGTTGCGGAATACGAAGCAAAGCTGATGGGCGATGACGATGAAACGGCGATCGCACTCACAACCGACACAAGTGTTTCCCCTGCCCCTAAGGGCGAAGAGAAAAAGCTGATGAAGCCGATGGAAATAAAGGCTAAATTGGATGAATACGTGATCGGTCAGGATGCGGCGAAGAAAGCCCTTTCCGTGGCGGTATATAACCACTACAAGCGTATAAATTCCCTTACCGGTCCCGATGACGGCGTGGTGCTTCAAAAAAGCAACGTGCTTTTGCTGGGCCCCACCGGTGTGGGTAAAACTCTTCTGGCGCAGACGCTGGCAAAGATACTTGACGTTCCCTTCGCTATCGCAGATGCAACCACGCTGACCGAAGCAGGTTACGTGGGCGAGGACGTGGAGAATATACTGCTTCGTCTTATTCAGGCGGCGGATTTTGATATTGCCAAGGCTGAAAAAGGTATAATTTATGTTGACGAGATCGACAAGATCTCCCGTAGAAGCGAAAACCGTTCTATTACCAGAGATGTTTCCGGCGAGGGAGTACAGCAGGCGCTCCTTAAAATACTTGAGGGAACGAAATCCAACGTACCTCCTCAGGGCGGAAGAAAGCATCCCAACCAAGAGTATATCCAGATCGACACCACCAACATTTTGTTTATCTGCGGCGGCGCTTTTGACGGTATTAACGATATTATCGAAAGCCGCAACGGAAGGCAGATCATCGGATATTCTTCGGGTATAACCGCAAAGAAGGACAAGGACGAGATAGTAAAGGACGTAGTTCCTCACGATCTTGTTAAATACGGCCTTATTCCCGAGCTTATCGGCAGACTGCCCGTTATCGTAGCGTTGGACGCTCTTGACAGAGATGCGCTGGTACGCATACTCCGCGAGCCTAAAAACGCTTTGACAAAGCAATACAGAAAGCTGTTTTTGTTTGACGGAATCGAGCTTTCCTTCACCGATGAAGCTATTGAAAGGATCGCCGATAAAGCGGTAGAGCTAAAGACGGGCGCAAGAGGACTCCGCGGAATTCTGGAAAGCGTTATGAACGAGCTTATGTACGAAATGCCCTCCAGAGAGGACGTAAAAGAGCTTACCATAACGGCGGATATGATAAAATAGAAGTTACCCCAAGCAACTCACCCCAAGAAAACTGCGTTTTCTCGGGGACCCCGAAAAAACTCACCCCAAGAAAACATCACAACATTAAATAAGCAACAAAAAACCGAGCTGACGCTCGGTTTTTTTAATTACTGTTTTTTTAGTTCAGTTTATTTCTTTTTCTTGGTAGCTACTACTATAACTACTACGATTACAACTACTGCAACTACGCCGAGAACGATCCAGAGCACGGTACTGTCGCCTTCGGGCGCTTTTTCGGAAGCAGAAGTGTCTGCGGGAGCAGATTCGTCTGCAGGCTTGGATTCGTCTGCAGGCTTGGATTCATCTGCGGGAACGGATTCATCTGCGGGAGTGGATTCGTCAACGGGAGTAGATTCTTCGGGAGTTTCTCCATCTGCTTCAACGTCGGTGCCGGTACCGGAAGAGCTGCCGTATACTGCAACTTCGGAAACGAACATGAATACGCCGTCGCCTTCCTTGATGAATTCATACTTTATGTACTGAGCGTTTATGGGATCATCGAGCTCAAGAACTGCCCAATCTATAGCCTCTGCACCGAAGGTAAGGTCGCCGAGATATCTATAATTTTCACCGTCAAGGGAAGCGTATGCCTTTATTGCGGCGGGAGAAGCGATACCGGAGGTACCCTTTGCATCCCAGATGTGAGCTTCAATAGAATCGATCGCGTTTTTCTTTTCGCCGAAGTTTACGGTTATAACGCCGGTCATACCGTCATAGTTATTATTGGCGTTGTCCTGATTGTTGTAAAAACCTGCCCAGAGGTTATCGTACGAGCTGGTTCCTACCTGACCGTCTGCAAGGTTGCCGTTGTAGGTATCCAGATACGCGGGACCGTCAACGGTAGAGCCGGTAACGTAGTTGGTTTCGCCCTTGGCGAAAGCAGTGAGGGAGAATGCTGTTAATGCCATTACGAGAACGAGCATTACGGTTAAAACTTTTTTCATAATTTTTCTCCTTTAATTAAATAATTTATTGAAATCATCGGGCTTTATTTAGCCGATGTAATTTCCAGCAGGGGTTCCATATATTGCTGATGTCTGCGGTTAAGTTCTTCTGAATATTCCCGCTTTGCGCCTTTATGAAGCTCACGGAGATACTGATGGTGATTGGACATTATCTCTGCGTTTTCACGGGCGAGAAGCAGGAGTGCTATAGAAGAACATTGGTCAGCCGCACGTTCAAGATAAGTTAAGGTTTCTACGAATATAAGGCCCGAGGATACTATACAGGTGCCCAATTTAAGACGCTCGATATGTCTGTCTTTAAGAAGTGCGATCATATCGTCTATAGTTTCTTCAAGAGGCTCTACCTTTTCTGCGATAGAAAGGTCGCCGTTTTCCACAGCGCTTACCGTAAGCTCAACTATCTCCTTTACCGCAGAGCACATAAGTTCAAGCTCTTTTTTTGCGCCGGAGGAAAATACAGTACCTTCCCGCTTCATTTCTTCCGCAAATTCGAGAATATCCGTAGCATAGTCGCCGATACGCTCGAAGTTGGTGTTGGTCTGCATAAGGCGGTTGATAGCCCGTGTCTGTGCGCCGGATTTGGCGTGTCTGGAAAGACGGACAAGGAAGTTATCGCAAGTATCGGTAAACTCGTCTATACGGTCCTCTCTTGCGCGTATCATTTCGGCATCCTCTGCGGAATAGTTATCAAACATATTAAACGAAAGAGAAAGATTGTTTGCTGCTGTCATTCCCATTTCGGCAATAGCCTTTTCCGCTTCCGCCACTGCGATATCGGGAGAGATAAACAGCTTTTCATCAAGTACACGGAAGGGCTTTACAAAATCCTTTTTGGGATCGTCTTTTACTATCTTCATGCTCAGCTTTACAAGTAAGCCTGCAAAGGGCAAAAGTACGATTGCAGTTGCAAGATTGAATATGGTCTGGAAGTTTGCGATCGCACCGCTGTCCGAAACGGAATTCCAAAGTTCGGGGAATGCTCCGCAAGTACGCAATATTGTCATTACTCCCATAAACAGAACAGTACCGATAACGTTGAAAACTATATGTATTATGCCGGTACGCTTTGCGTCCTTGTTGCTGCCGATAGAGCATACCATAGCGGTGGTAACACAGGTGCCCAGGTTTATACCCATTACCATAGGATATACCAAAGAGAAGGTAAGAGTGCCGGTGGAAGAAAGCGCCTGCAAAATACCCACGGTTGCGGAGGAAGACTGAATAATAACGGTGATAACCAAGCCTACGATAATGCTGAGCACGGGAATATCGGTAACCTTGGTGATCATATCCACAAAGAACTGTGAATCCTCCAGACCTTCTACGGCGCCGGTCATATTCAAAAGTCCGATAAACAGTACGCCGAAGCCCGCAAATATCTCGCCGGAGTTTTTGAACTTACTGGATTTGGTAAACATTATAAGGATAATACCCACAACGAGAGCAACGGGAGCAAGAGTTTCAGGCTTGAATATTTTAAGCATTATATTTCCGCCGGAATCAATATCCATAAGTCTGATAAGCTGGGCGGTAACGGTAGTGCCTACGTTTGCGCCCATTACGATGCCCGCCGCCTGCTTAAGGTTAATTATACCTGCGGAAATAAGACCTACGGTAAGCACGATGGTTGCGGTAGAAGACTGAATTACCGCAGTTACAGCAGCGCCTGTAAGGAAACCGAGAAATACGTTGTGGGTAAGCTTGCCCAAAACATTTTTTAGTGCGCTGCCTGTGGATTTTTTAAGACCTGCGCTCATTATCTCCATACCATAGAGAAACATCGCCAGACCGCCCAACAATGAAATGAAATCAAATACGTCCATAAATTACCTTCCTGATTCTAAAGGATAAAAAAACTAATTTATAATGAAGTTCCTGATCGTTGCAAGATCGGAATCAGATATTTTCCCGTCCCCGTCAACATCTGCGGCGGAAAATGCTGTGTTTGATGCTTTAAGTGTTCCCGAAACAATGCGAAGCGCGGAAAGGTAATCCGCTATTTCATATCTGCCCGAAAGATTAACATCTCCGGGGATAAAATCATCTTTTTCGGGCTGTTGCTTTTTTGAAGTTCCGATAGCGAATTCCGAAACGAAGGTGTGAACCGTACCGCCCGGCAAGAATTCAGCTTTGACGTATCTTCCCGTATAGGGGAGATCGCTCAACGTCATTCCGTAGGCATATCCGTCCTTACCCAGCAGGACCGCAACCGTGCCGATCTCTGTGAAATTGACACCGTCCGACGATACGGAATATGTAACCGTTCCCGGCATTTTTATTCCGCTGGTGAGATCGTGTCCGAACTGCATTGCGAAATACGCAAGATCATTTCGTTCGGTTCCGAGATCCACCGTAACGAAAAACTTTTTGCCATCTTCAAGCATGGAAGAATGCATATCGTGCCATTCTGTGCCCAAAGAGGAGGTGGCAAGAATTCCATCGGTAAGCTCTTTGCCGTTAATTTTCATATAAGGAGCATCCCACTCCGCCGTATTGGTATAAGGGGTGAAGGCTTGGTATTTACAGCCTGTGGAGATTATATCGTATCCCTCTCCCCAATTATAATCCACCATTTTACGACCCACAGCAAGCTCCGAAACGAAGACGAAGGACCTGGATGAAGTAGGGAACACCGCCTTGATGTAGCGGGCGGAAAACGTGCCGTTATAATTGACGGATGCGCTTCCGATAGGGGGCTTTGAAGGCTTGATAGTATCTAAAAGAGTGAAATTTATTCCGTCATTGGAAACGTAGAGCTCCACCGATTCGGGCAAGCCGATAGATGCCTGCTGATCTTCACGGAATTCAAGATATATCTTTTTAAGGTCCGTATATACGCTTCCCAGATCCACCGTTATTTGGTGTTTTCCGTCAGACTCGGTGGTGCCGCGGTGAAAAGCGTGCCATTCGGTTCCGTACTCGGTAGATGCATACTCGCCATCAGTAAGCTCTTTGCCGCTTACGTTGGCATATCCACTTGAAGAATTGGTATAAGCCTTGGTTGCTGTATAAGAGCATCCCAGAGAAACGATATTATAATCCTCAAGATCGTTTGCAAAAGCGAGATATTTATCCGAAATATCGGAATTTTTTAACGTACCTTTTGCGTATTTATAGGTAAGATCATAAATAAGACGCACTTCGGGAATATCGGACTTAAAGCATTCGTAATAAAACCTTACGTCCTGATAATACATTTTTACCGCATCCATTGCGCCGTTGGCGGCGAAATCCTTAAGATAAGTGAGATAGCGGTTGTAATAATCCGCCGAAGTCAGTACCTTTGCGCTTATTTCCACTTCGTTGCACATATCGTACTGTCTTGCATAGTCTACCGCGTTTTCCACACGGTTTGATTCCGCTTTCGAATTAAACATATAATTGGGCTGCAGGCAGGCTATATCAAGTCCGTATTCCTTCCATTTGTTCCAGCCCTGCGCCATATAATAAGGTATCCATACCGATTTATAGCCCCGTTGTCTGATATGATCGGTGGCGGCGGTAAGAAGTGTCTTTTCCGTACTGCTTGAGGTGTTTATAAATTCCTCAAACCAATAAAAGCCGTACAGCTCAAGATTTTCGTAATTACCGCTTTCAAACAGCTTTATATAATTATCCACCTGCCATTTGCAGATGGCGATGCGGTCATCGGTTTTGGAGAAATCGTATTTTTTGCCGCCGATGGAGCCGAAGTTTGTTTGTCCCTCCGTAGGATAAATAAGGGTGAAAAACACCTTTGCCTTGTAATCCTTTTTGCTAAGACCTTTTTTTACCTCGCCTACGGCGGTATTCAGTGCATCAAGATTATATCCGTCCGTAAAAATATCGTTTATATACGCCTGCCAATCCGATGCGATGGCGGGATTTTTGCTTAAATACATTGTTCCGCCGGAAGGTCCCGTGGAAACACAGGGAAGCAGCAAAAATGCATCGTAAAACGTATCCTTCAGCTTGCCGTCAGTCCCGTAATAGCCCGCATAAGGAAGCAATGTTTCGACTGTATGTCTGCCCGAAACGGAGCCCTGCTTTGCAAAGGTATACATAAGCATAACGTTTTCTATGCCGCCGAACTCGGAAGGCGTAACAAGTCCTTCCGCCGACACGTCAGAAACGGGTAAATATGAAAACGAGGCAAAAACGAAAAATAATGCAAGTAATAAACAAATGTATTTTTTCAATTGTAACACTCCTACTCTTATAAAATAATGATAACACATAAGGTTTGATATTGCAATACCGAAAAATTTATGATAAAATAACGTAGTCTATGGAGGTAGCATAATATGTTCAGAAAGGCTTTGCTTGTAGTTAATTTTCATTCCGGAACGGGAAAAGCAAGAACCGTTCTTGCCGAGGTTATCGAAACTTTAGCCAAATTCAATATAATATCTACGGTTTACGTTACGAGAAACAAAGCCGATACCATTTCGATGGCCGAAAAAGCAACCGAATGCTACGATATGGTAATTGCTATCGGCGGTGACGGAACTTTATCCGAGATTGTAAACGGTGTAATGCGGGCAGAAAAAAATATTCCCGTGGGATACATTCCCACCGGAAGCACCAACGATACAGCAAGGTCGCTGGGTATAACCACCAACCCCCGCGAAGGCGCGGAGGCCATTGCAACTCTTGCTCCACAGAAATACGATATCGGTATGTTTAACCAAAAATATTTCGTATATATTGCCGCTACGGGCGCTTTCACAAAGGTTTCCTACGCCACAAGCCAATCTATGAAAAACGCATTGGGACATCTGGCGTACGTTCTTGAAGGTATAAAATCCGTATCCGAAATTTCTAAAATGCGCATTACCGGTTCTACAGACAAGGGCAGCTTTGACGGAGAGTATCTGTTTTGCTCCATCTCTAATTCCACCAGCGTGGGAGGAATTATTCAGCTTGATCCCGGTTCCGTGTTTTTCAATGACGGACGGTGTGAGCTGTGCCTTATTTCCGCACCCCAGAACGGTCAGGATCTGATGCAGCTCGTCGGAGATATAATGCAATCCAATTTCGAAAACAAGCTTATCAGCTTAAAGCAAATTTCAAAGGCTGAGCTTACCATCCCCTCCGGCGCAAGTTGGACCTTGGACGGAGAGGACGGCGGAAAGATTACCACGGTATCCTTTGAGGTGCCCAAGAAAAAGCTTTTGCTGCTTTCGGGAAGTAAAAAAATCACAGGCGGACAAAATAACTATGTATGATATTAACAAGATTAGAAACTTTTCTATAGTCGCTCACATCGACCACGGAAAAAGCACGCTGGCAGACCGTTTGCTTGAACACACCCGCGCGGTTTCCGCCCGTGAGGTAGGCGAACAAATGCTGGACAATATGGATCTGGAAAAGGAAAGAGGCATTACAATAAAAGCCCGCGCCGTTCAGTTTGATTATCACGCTGATGACGGCAACACCTATTCTATGAACCTTATTGATACTCCGGGCCACGTTGACTTTACCTATGAGGTTTCCCGTTCGCTCAAGGCGTGCGAGGGCGCAATACTTATAGTTGATGCCACCCAGGGAATTCAGGCGCAGACACTGGCAAACGCATATCTCGCAATTGACAACGATCTGGAGATAGTTCCCGTTATAAACAAGATCGACCTGCCCTCTGCGGATATTCAGGGTGCAAAAGACGAATTGGAAGAGATTATCGGTATTCCCGCAGATAACGCTCCCGAAATAAGCGCAAAAATGGGAATTAATATAAAAGACGTGCTTGAACGAGTGGTTGCAGACGTACCTGCGCCCGTAGGAGATGTTGACGCTCCCCTGAAAGCGCTTATATTCGATTCTTTCTATGATTCCTACAAGGGAGTTATCGTATATTTCCGAGTAAACGATGGAAGCATCGGTTTAGGCGACAAGGTAAAAATGTTCCACACCGGCGCAGTTTTTGAGCTTGTGGAGGTTGGCACTATGTCTGCCTTCTCCCTTGAGCCCAGAGAACGTCTTTACGCAGGTGAGGTAGGTTACCTTACCGCCAGCATAAAGAATATTGCGGATACCAAGGTGGGCGATACCATCGTTTCCGCAGAAGACCCCGCCCCCGCTCCCCTGCCCGGATTCAAAAAGGCAATGCCTATGGTTTTTGCCGGTATTTATCCTGCTGACGGTGCGAAATACGGCGATTTGAAGGACGCTATTGAAAAGCTTCAGCTAAATGATGCATCCTTCGTATTTGAGCCCGAAACGTCGGTTGCTCTGGGATTCGGTTTCAGATGCGGATTCCTGGGTCTTTTGCATATGGACGTTATTGAAGAAAGACTGGAAAGAGAATTCAATCTCGATCTTATTACCACCGCACCCAGCGTTATATACGAGATAACCCTTAAAAACGGTCAGGTAGTAATGATTGACAACCCCACCAACTACCCTGCCCCCGAAGAGATAGAATCCACCCGTGAGCCTATCGTAAAGGCATCTATAATCACCCCGCCCGAATACGTGGGTGCGGTAATGGAATTGTGTCAGGACAGACGCGGTACCTTTATAGATATGAAATATATCCACACCGACCGCGCCGAGCTTCACTACGATATGCCTCTTAACGAGATCGTTTACGATTTCTTCGATTCCCTCAAATCCCGCACGAGAGGATACGCATCTCTGGATTACGAGCCCAACGGCTACCAGACTTCCAAGCTGGTTAAGCTGGATATTCTGCTTAACGGCGACGTAATAGACGCTTTATCCTTTATCGTACACGCGGACAAGGCGTACGCCAGAGCGAGAAAGATATGCGAAAAGCTTAAAGACCATATACCCCGCCAGTTGTTTGAAATACCCGTTCAGGCGGCTATCGGCGGAAAGATAATCGCCCGCGAAACCGTAAAGGCAATGAGAAAAGACGTGCTTGCAAAATGCTACGGCGGCGATATTACCAGAAAGAAAAAGCTGCTTGAAAAACAGAAGGAAGGCAAAAAGCGTATGCGTACCTTCGGTACGGTTGAAGTGCCGCAGGAGGCGTTTATGGCTGTGCTTAAATTGGACGATGAGTAGTATTTACGTTCATATTCCCTTTTGCCTTAACAAATGCCCTTATTGCGCCTTCGTTTCTTCCGACAGATTTGACGACGACGAACTGGATTTCGAATACCAGAGAGTAAAGACGGATATGCTATATGCATCCCATCTGCGTCCCGTGGCGGAAACGGTATATTTCGGCGGAGGAACTCCTCCCGTGATCGGCATTAGCAGACTTACGGGGCTTTTGCAGTATGCCCGTGAGGTTTTCCAAATTCCCCTTGGTGCCGAAATAACCTGCGAAGTCAACCCGAAAACGGTAAATTACGAGTTTTTAAAGCAAATGAGGGAAGCGGGCTTTAACCGTCTTTCTATCGGAGTTCAATCATTGAATGACGAATCTCTGAAGGAATTGGGACGTATTCACGATGCCGAGGATGCCGTAAAGGTGTTTAAGGAGGGCAGAAAAGCGGGATTTGACAATATTTCCTGCGACCTTATGTTTGCTTTACCGAACCAGACGCCCGGGATGGTTGAAGCTGACGTGCGGAAAATGCTTGAATTACAGCCCGACCATATATCGCTGTATCCCCTATCCATTGAGCACGGCACATTCTTCTATGCCAATAACGTACAAAAGGCAGACGAAAACACCGAATACGCTATGTACAAGCTTATATGCCATATGCTTAAGGAAGCGGGGTACATTCATTACGAGGTGTCTAACTACTGTCTTCCCGGAAAGGAATCCCGCCACAATATTAATTATTGGAAGGGCGGCGAATATATCGGTTGCGGACACGGAAGCCACAGTTATGCCGCAGGCTACCGATTCAATTACACGGGATATATGGAGCAAATAACCGAAGAGGACGAAAAGGAAGAAAAAATAATGCTGGGACTTCGTCTTGCCGAAGGTATTGAAGCGGACGAGAAAATGGCAAGCAAGATTAAAAAATATATTGACGCAGGATATGCGAAATACGAAAACGGAAATCTGAAACTGACGGAAGACGGATTCTGGATATCCAATGCAATTATAGGCGATATACTTGCTTGACAGCGCTTTGCACAATCGGTATACCCCGTTTTTGTGCAGGGTGCAATAAAAAGTTGGGACAAAATTGAGATGAAATTCGGAAAAGTGTGTGATATAATGATTTCGTGAGGTGAAGAACCCGCGGTGCTTTCCGAATGAGATGCCTTCGGGCAACAGACGGAGAAATTTAAAAATGAAAAAGATATTCAATTTGCTGTTTTGCACCGAAAAAGGAAAATACCTTGTGGTGGGCGGTTTAACGACGTTGGTATCCATTGTTGCATTTTGGGTAGCGTTTTACCTTTTGGATTTAAACGACACGGTGTCGACTATTGTAAAAAACGTTGCCGGAATCGCATTTGCATACATTCCCAACCGCATATGGGTGTTTGACAGTAAAAACAAAACGGCGGCAGCGGTTTCCAAAGAAAGCGTGCTGTTCTTTGTTACCCGCATAGCGGTGATGCTGCTGGATATGGTCTTTATGGCATTTTTACCCACACTGCTTGCATTCCTCCCCTATTCTTCTATGATCGCCACGGTGATCTCATCTGTTTTGTGCCTTATAATCAACTACATCGCCAGCAAAATTTACATCTTTACCAGCAAGGAGAAAAAATGACTTTGTTAAGTCAGAAAAAAGTTAATAACCGAAAGCCGCCCTACAAGGCGGTTTTTTCATGCCCTGAAGAGTGTGCGGAGAGGATAAACAGCTATTTTTCCCAATATCTGCCCGAACACACAGATGAGGTGGCGGACGTTGAGGCGTTGGCTGATTTTCTCTCCTGCACCAGAAACGATATTTTTGAAATGATGTCGGACAAAAAATACTCGCCCGCTGTTACACGGGCAATGAACAGAATAGCATTTATCAAAAAACAGCTTGCTTTTAAAGGGAAGATCCCAGCGGCTGTTTTTGTATTTGATATGAAAAACAACCATTCATACAAGGACAAACCGGATGCAGGCGATAATCCGGAAAAAAGCACGGTGATATTAAAAGGAGTTTCGGGAAAATGGGGCGACTGACAATTAACCTTTGCCCCAACAAAAAGCAGGAGGAGTTCTTTTGCTCACAGTACAGATATACAGCTTACGGCGGAGCACGTGGCGGCGGCAAAAGCTGGGCAATGCGTACAAAATTCGTACTGCTTGCCTTAAAGCACCCGGGTATACAAATACTTTTGCTGCGACGCACCTTGGGAGAATTAAGGGATAACCATATCGTTCCCCTGCAAAAGCTGCTTTTGGACACGGCGGTTTACAGCGAAACCAAAAAGGAATTTGTTTTCCCCAACGGTTCGAGAATCAAGCTGGGATATTGCGACGGAGAGCAGGACGTTTTGCAATATCAGGGACAGGCGTACGAGGTTATAGGTATGGAGGAGGCAACTCATTTTACCTATTTCCAGTTCCAATGTCTTACGGAATGCAACCGATATTCCGGAAATATGAAGGAAAAATTCAGACCGAGAATGTATTTTACCTGTAACCCCGGCGGAGTGGGACACGACTGGGTAAAGCGCCTCTTTATCGACAAGCTTTACCGTGACGGAGAAAACCCCAAGGATTACTGTTTTATACAAAGTCTTGTGTTTGATAACAAGTACCTTACGGAAAACGATCCCGATTATATAAGCGCGCTGGCTGCCTTGCCCGACGCGAGAAAAAGGGCGATGCTTTACGGTGATTGGGATGCTTTCGAGGGGGCGTTTTTCCCCGAATTCGACCCGAGGATACACGTTGTGCAGGATCCCGTTATACCGAAAAACGCTCTTTTGTTCAGGGCTTTGGACTACGGGCTGGATATGACAAGCTGTCTTTGGTGTGCGGCGGACAGAAAAGGAAATATTACCGTGTATCGGGAATTCAATGCTCCGGGACTCATTCTTTCCCGTGCGGCTTCCGAGATCTGCAGGCTTACTCCGAATGACGAAAAGATACGCTATACGGTTGCCTCCCCCGACTTGTGGAACAGAAGGCAGGATAGCGGTAAAAGCGGGTTTGATATCTTCACGGCAAACGGTGTAAAAGGGCTTATAAAAGCAAATAATGCAAGAATTCCGGGTTGGCGGGTAGTTCGCGAGTACCTTCACCACCCCGAAGGAAAAGCGCGGCTGACTATTTCACACCGATGCGGAGAATTGATACGATGCCTTCCCCTGCTCAGATTCGACGATAAGATCCGTGAGGATGCGGCATCTCATCCCCACGAAATAACCCACGCTCCCGAGGCTCTTCGGTATGCCCTTATGTCCAGAGAGCCATCGGCAAGCACAAAACCCACACCGAAATTCCGAACCAGTCTGTATACCTTTGAATCACCGCGAAGAGATAAGGGCTATGACGGAATTATTCAATACGATTAGGAGAACACATGAATTTAAGAAAGCAAAAAGCCTTTACAGAAGAATGGGCTCTGTATGAAAAAGGCAAGGAATACAACCGTTCCATCGGTCTGTACGACGAGGTAGACACCAACGAAAGGTTTTACCGCGGGGATCAATGGCAGGGTGTAGCCGCTTCCGGATTGCCCACTCCGGTTTTCAATTTCTTTAAAAGGATAATTGATTACTACATATCCAATATTGCTTCAAGCTCGGTAAAAATGAGCTTCAGGTATGCTTCTCCCGTACCGACCAAGACTCCTGAAGAGGAAGAAAAGATAAACGATACCTTGAATAAAGCGGCGGAAAACCGCTGGGAAAAGCTGAAAATGGACAAGCTTATCTCTGATTCTCTTTACGATGCCGCCATTACCGGAGATGCGTTCGCATACACATACTGGGACCCCGGCGTTAAGACCGGTCAGGCGTACACGGGAGATTTCAAAACGGTGCTTATTGACAATACCAACGTTTTCTTCGGTAATCCAAACAGCGTTTCGGTGCAGTCACAGCCTTATATTCTCATCTCCGGCAGAGAGCTTGTAAGCGAGGTACGCAAGCAGGCAGAGAAAAACGGTCTTGCAAAAGATAAAATCGCTTTGATCATTCCCGATAGCGATACCGACGGGTTTGCGGGCGATATGTCGGAAAAGGAACTGGAAAACACAAAGTGCGTTACCTTGATCAAGCTGTGGAAAAACGATGAGGGCAAGGTGATGTACAGAAAATCCGTTAAAGATACGGTCATTACCGAGGATACCGATACGGGACTTACCTTGTACCCCTTGGCGTATTACAGCTGGACCAGAGTAAAAAACAGTTGGCACGGATGCGCCGTGGGTACCGGTCTTATAGATAACCAGATATTCATTAACAAAGGCTACGCTATGGTAATGAAGCATATGATGGACACCGCATTTTCCAAGGTAATATACGATTCTACGGTTATCGAGGATTGGTCAAACAAGGTTGGAGAGGCAGTTGCTGTGAACGGTCCCGTTGAAAACGTGGCTTCTGTGCTTAACAGTGGAAGTATGCAAAGCGGTATGCTGGATGTCATAAACATGGCAATAGCCCATACCAAAGATTTTCTGGGTGCGACAGACTCTGCATTGGGCAGCGAAAAAGCAGACAACACTTCTGCTATCATAGCATTACAGCAGGCATCGTCCCAGCCTTTGGAAAACGTGAGAAGGGCGTTATATCAGTTTATAGAGGATATCGGTCTTATATGGCTCGACTTTATGTTTGCTTACTACGCCGATGAAAGACTTTTGCCCGTTTCTGCTGTGGAATACAGCGTTTTTCCTTTCTCCCGCTACAGAGATGCGCTGATAGAATGTCATATTGACGTAGGTGCCGCGGGCTGGTGGTCGGAAGTGACGGCAGTAAACACACTGGATAATCTTCTTAAGATGGGACTTATAAATATCAAGCAATATCTTGAACGGTTACCCGATAACATCATTCCAAAAAAGAAAGAGCTTTTAGAAAGCATACAAACGGAGGTTTTATGAAAGAACAGGATATTTTAACAATTATTTCGGAGATGGCAAAGGAAGAAAACACCACGGCGGAGGAATTGCTCGAAGCTATTAAGGCTGACAGAAAAACCAAAAAGCAATCCGATGCGGTAAGCAAGGACGTGGAAGAATTCGGCAAGCTGTTTCCCGAGGTGCTTCCCATAGACATTCCCGATGAAGTGTGGGAAAAGGTGGCAGAGGGCGCATCCCTCCCCGCCGCATATGCACTTTATATTTGCGGAGTAAACAAAAAGGATGCTAAGGCGCATTATGTAAACTCCGAAAATGAACGCAGAAGCGCACCCGCAGGTAAAGAGGCTGATGCTGAACAGACCTTCACTCCCGAACAGGTGGAGGATATGTCCGCAGAAAGCGTAAAGAAGAATTTTAAAAACATAATCCGTTCCCTTAAGAACTGGAAAATCTAAAAAGAAAAAGGAGAAAATAAATTATGTCTAACTACAACAGTATCGAAAAAGTAATTTCCGCAGAGATCATGCGCACAAATGAGGATAACCTCCTTGCAAACCGCATCTGCAACACATCCTTTGTGGGTGATATCAAGAACCGCGGCGACAGCGTTACCTTCGTGGGTCTTAACGAGCCTACCGTTTACGATTACGAGGGCACCGTAACCTATGAGGATATTCAGGATTCAGCAACCGTGCTGCAGATCGACCAGGACAAGGCGTTTTCATTTAAGGTAGCTGACCTTGAAGCTTTGAGAAGCTCTCTCGGACTTAAGGATTCCCAGGCGAAGCGCGCCTCCTACAACCTTAAGAAAGAGGTTGACGCATATGTATTCAGTCTTTACGAGCAGGCTGACAATTACTTTGATGAAACCACTTCCGTCACTCCTGCAAACGTACTTCAGCTCATCGGCGAAGTAAAGGAAATGTTGGAAACAAAGAACGTTCAGGACGGCAGAATCTGGATCGTTGTACCTCCCTTCGTTAAGACTAAGCTTATGCTTGCAGGCATTAAGTTCCAGATAAACAACGGTGTAAACGGCAGCGGTACTATCGGATTCACCGATGAATTGGGCTGTGATCTTTTCGTATCCAACCAGCTTGCTGCAGACGAAAGCGGCGCCGTGCATCTGATGGCAGGTTCTTATTCCGCTATCGCTTACGCAGAGCAGGTGCTGGATATCCAGTATATCGACAGACTGGAAAATTCCTTTGATTCCGCAGTAAGAGGTAGAATCGTATTCGGAGCAAAGGTTATCAAGCCTGAAGAGCTTGTTGACGTACCCGTAACCGACGGCGGCAACGCGATTGCCTAAATAATATACGAATCACCCCAAGAAGCCTGTCGGCTTCTCGGGGACCCCATAAAACTTACCCCAAGAAGCCTTGCGGCTACTCGGGGACCCCATAAATAAAGGAGCGTGTCCTACGGGCACGCTCCTGCTAACGAGGTGAAAAAATGACAGGAAAAAAGCTTTTGGAATTTGCTCTTGACCTTTTGAATTTGCGAAAATCCAACGGCGAGTTGCCGGAAAATTGCGCAGATATGGAAACAAGGGCAGTAAATATAATAAATATCTGCCTTGCGGAGTGCGCCCCTCTCAATAATCTTCTTGAAAACCGCACCGATGACACTTTCCTCGATATAACCGGCTTGAGCGAAATCGTCCCTTGCAACGAATATCTGGCGGTTTCCGTTCTTCCCTTCGGAGTGGCGGCATATCTTTGCGGCGATGAGGACCCTGCGTTATCGCAACTTTTGGAAAACAGATACCGTGTAGCCTACAGAAATATGCAAAAAACCGGCAAAGCAACCATTCGCCCCATAACCGAGGTGTACTGATGGCAAACGGAATACTGAAAATAAACAAATTCGGCGGGCTTGACGAGCGAAACACCTTTTCGAATAACCCTGCATACTCCCCTGATATGAACAACTTTACCGTTTGCGGGGACGGAAGCTTGAAAAAACGGTTTGGCAGCAGGCTTTCGAGCTGCGATTTCAACGGCAGTATTTACCGTATGTGGCGGGGGTACGTTAACGGAGTGCTTCATTTTATGGTGTGCGCAGGTCCGAAAATTTATAAATACGATTTTGACACCGATTCTTTCGTTACCGTAAATATAACCGCAGGTGTATGCCACCATATTTTCGGATTCGGAAACGCCGTGTATTTTTTGTGCAATTCCGGATTTTTCAAATACGAAAACGAGATCTTTACCCTGCTCAAGCCCTATATCCCCCTGGTGGCGGTAACCTGCTTGCCCGACGGAAGCGGAACGCTGTATGAAAAGCTGAATATGCTTACGGGAAAAAAGCGTATGCAGTTTTCCGCAGACGGGACATCTTCCCTTTACACCTTGGGCGAAAAGGAAATAGATTCCGTACAATGGGTAAAGGTGGACGGAAATGATGTTGAAAATTGGACCGCCGATACGGAAAACGGTACGGTTACGTTCGCCCAAGGACAAATACCGAAGAAAGGACTCAACAACGTGGAGATCTGCTGGGAAAAAGCATCCACCGCTAAACCCGAGGTGATCACGAACTGCACCCAGAGTATGAATTTCGGCGGAAATACCGATACGAGAGTGTTCCTTTACGGTAATCCCGATTATCCCAATTACCGTTTTTATTCCGAACTGGCGGACGGACTTCCAAGCGCAGAATATTTTCCCGAAACAAATTATACCGTTATCGGGTCATCCACAATTACCGATATGGTACAGCAATACGACAGACAGCTCATTTTCACGGAGGACAGAGCATATTATTCTTATTGTGAATTAAGAACCGATGCTTTGGGGAATTATTATCCCTCATTCCCCGTTTACAACCTTAATTTCGAAAAAGGAAACCTGATTACGGGAAGTAATGCGGTGATAGACAACACTCCCGTAACCCTTTCCGATGACGGGCTCAACCGTTGGATATCCACTTCCGTGCAGGACGAGAGAAACGCAGTTTGCTTTTCTGCTCCCATATGCGAAACGGTTAAGCGGATAATCAAAAACGGAAAGGCAAAAGAATGTTGTCTGTTTGACAGACAGTCCGCAAACGAATTGTATTTTTCCACGCCCTACGGGCTTTATATATACAATTATTCCGCCAACGTCTGGTTCAGATACGATGAGATCGATGCCGTGCAATTCTGTGAGATACCCGGAAAGCTGTTCTGGCTTAACGGCGACAACGAGTTGTACTATTTTTCGGATGAATTTACCGACGATGAAAAAGGTGTGATCACCGCTTACTGGTGTTCCCCTGCGGGAAATTTCGGCGCCAAGGGAAACAAATTCGATCTTTTGAGGGTGATTGTTGACACGGATAACGATGACGGCACGGATCTAACGGTAACCGCTAATCCCAACGAGATCGGTCAGACGATGAACTCCCAGACGGTGAGCGTGGACAGAGATAATACTCTTTTGCGCAGCTTTTGCTTCAGAACGGAAATCAAGAGAGCGAATGCCGCGAATGTTATAATTTCCTCAACCCACGCAACAAGGCAGGCAAATATAAAAAGTATTACTTTTAAGATCAAAAACAAGGAGGTGGAAAGATGAAATACAGCGAAATAGTGGAACAGACAAAGAAGGAACTGGAAAAAAACTACGGTACCGCCGCAGTACTCACACAGCTGTATAACAAGGCAAAGGCAAATTACCAAGCCAACCACAACGCATCCGTAGATGCATTAAACAAGGATTACGAGCAAAAAAAGAACGCCGCCGCGGCGCAAAAAATGGTAAACGAAAAAAACACGGGCGAATTTCTTGCTTCCCGCGGACTTTCCTATTCGGGTGAAAGCGCCCAGGCAAAGCTGAATTCAGACATTTCCTTCAACAACACTTTATCTTCCCTTGCAGACAGCCACAGCGACGGGCTTACGGAGCTTAATAAAAAGAAAAACGAGTATTTTGCAAACCTGGACGCCAATTATATGGAAAACAGCGTAAAAGCCCGAAAGGAGCTTGAACAGCTTGCACGGGATATGGCGGCAGACAAGATAAAGTACGGCGACGTTACCGTTAACAACAGCGCATTGGGAAGCGAAGGCGGTTCCGAAAGCGGGGACGGTCTTTTTGACCCTTCCATGAGTGCCCATCAGCTTGCTACCGCTATTGTAAAAAGATACGGTACGGGCGGAAAAGTAAAGAACGCTTACCAGAATCTCGATATCCGCAACTATCTCGAAGGGCTTACCGAAAGATACACCTTGGCGGATGATTATATGGACAAGGTAATCTTCGTATTGGATGCGCTGGGATACACAGCGGCGGACGAACAAGGGTTATATACCGCAAATATCGTTAAAAACGCCAATTCCGTTTACGATGCCGCCCACAGAAAAGCAACAACCATGGCACAGCTTTTGTTTAACGATTACGATGACAGCAAGACCTATGCGGAAAAGCGTGCGTATATGGAAAGACTGGACTACCTCTATACCAGATGCGAAAGTATGGAGCAATTTTACAAAGCGTGCGCGTTGCTTGATATGGATTCCGAGGAAACCGAAGCGTATCTTGATAACGTAACAGCACGAAGAAACACCGAAAACGAAATCAAGCTTGGTCAAAACAAAACAAAATAAGGAGTAAAAAATATGGAATATACCGAATACATATCCGCAGAGTTATACGTGCTTATTCCCATACTGTACGTGATCGGCGCGGTTATAAAAAACAGCCGTATAAGCGATTGGAAGATCCCCTTTATATTGGGAGGCGTGGGAATTTGTCTTGCGGCGCTGTGGATATTCTCTTCAAACCCCATAAGCGGAACACAGCAGGTGCTTTCGATGATATTCGCCAGTATCACTCAAGGTGTGCTGTGCGCCGCCGCAGGCGTATATACCGATAACCTTTACAGACAGCTGAAGGAAAAGAATAATGAGCAAAATAGCAGCATTTCTGACGATACTGACCCGGCGGTTGGTTGAACTGTTTGACGCTATTGCCTATCTGATTTACGAGATCTGATGGTTTTTGAAAGCTTTACAGAGGCTCTGATGACGTTTTTATCCGCCGGCGGGTTCGTGTCCGTGTTTGTGTGTTCCTTCCTTAAGAGGGCGTTAGACAAGGCGAGAAACGATGCGGAACGGCGAAAGCAAGAACGTAACAAGCAAGAGCTTTTGCGCCTTGAAGGCGAAGAAAGGATAGCGTCGCTGGTACTTACTCTGGCGAGATACACACGGGGAAAGTGTGATGAAAACGAGCTTGAAAAAGCGGAAAAGGAATATACCTGTTATATGGAAAAAGCGAGTGAATTAAAAAGGCGGATAATAACCGAAACACTTGCCGAATAAATCACCCCAAGAAGCCTTGCGGCTTCTCGGGGACCCCGACAATCACCCCAAGAAGCCTTGCGGCTTCTCGGGGACCCCGACAAAAACGCCCCAAGAAAACGTTTTCTTGGGGCTGATTTTTTACTTTTTCTTTCTTCTGAATATAAACTTGCGGAAGAGAATGATATTCATTACCACGAAGAATATAAACAGCAAAATGAAGGTGAATATGGGCTTTTGCGGTGCCAGCGTAGCAAGAAGCATAAGGGGGAAACCGAAAACTA
The DNA here is from genome assembly GCA_045595165.1 of Eubacteriales bacterium. Classification (GTDB taxonomy): domain Bacteria; phylum Bacillota; class Clostridia; order Oscillospirales; family CAG-382; genus SFLA01. The sequence continues at coordinate 38,952 of JAZNZY010000029.1, read as the reverse complement.
TTGCGGGGAAGTTCTGGTACACAAGGTTATCCGATGCGGGAGAAGCAAAGTCGCCATCGATCTCGCGGAGAAGAATTATTCCTGTGGATGCGGTACCCGTAAGCATACCGTACATAGCCATAAACTGCTCTTCAACGTAATCGCCGAACAGAGTTTTTGCAACGATGCGGTTGTAAATATAGGTTATAACCAAGCCCACAACACCGAGAATGATAATTACGCCCCAATATTTCTCAAGCATATCAAGGCGAATTGCGGCAATGCCCGCAACAACCATAATATCAAAGAAGAAGTTTCCTGCGCGGGTAAGAAGAAAATCGTTGGTGTACTGTCTTTTCACGATCTTTTTCTTGCAAAGGAAATTAAGCACAAGCTTTACCAGGGTTGCTGCAAGAACACCCAGCAGGAAGTTAAAACCGTAGATAACGGATTTCATACCGGGGATAAGGTTGCCGAGCAGCATCATAAGCAGGAAGGCAAACAGATAGGATACTGCAATAAGGGCGATCTGTACCGTCATTTTATCTATGCTTTCCTGCATAGGGATCTCGTTTTCGGACTGGATCTGCTTATTGGAAATTGCGCCTTCGGTAGATTTATTGAATATCTTACCCTTTTTGCGCATTATATTGAGGTGGATAACACCGCCGATACTTGAGGAAAGGAAGCCCAGCGCCGCAATGGTAAGACCGAAGCTCTTACCGCCTGCAAAGCCGAAATCCGTTTCATAAATACCGCCGTAGTTCATTGCCTGACCTGTTCCCTGACCATAGCCGAACGCCAGAAGTATTCCTGCTGCAGAGAAGAAGCCTTCGATAACCTGCGCGGCAATAAGGGTTATTGCCATACCGACCACTGCCTGAAGCAGGTATGTAGCAACGGTGGTAACGCCGGTATTGAAAATTTCCGTAGTGCGCTTTTTGGTAAGCTTGCCGCCGCCCGCCTTAAGTGCAGTTGAAATAAAGCCCAAAGCAAGGGTGTGGTATGTAATAGTTTCAAGGTTAGCGTATCCGTTACCGCCGAAAAATTCGGTATCGAACATAAGCTCACCCGTGATCAGCTTATACACAACTGCGACCACAAGCAATATTCCGCCGCCGAGAACGGAGGTGGGAATTAAGGATTTTTCAAGAAAAGGTATTGATTTTTTAAGCATATTTGCGACGAGCAGGCTTGCTAAAAGCACCGCAACCAGCATAAAGCCGCCCCATACGCTAGAGTCCCAAAAATTTACCATTGCTGTCTCCTGTTGTAAGATTTTTATAGCGGAAATAAAAATGCATATATTTAAGAGAATTAAACCGCTTGCTTCCCTTTAGCTGGTACACCTTATCCTCAAAGTATATGTTAAGCTTGTTCTTGCCCAGAACGGTAACGTGGGATATTTTTGAAAAAGGAAAGGTCTTATCGTCTATAACAATTTTATCGCCGTACAGAGATATATTGCTGTTTTCGGAAAGGCGGTAACGTTTTTTATACAGAATGACCCGGTACACATCCGCCGTATCGGTATACACGGGCGTTTCGGTTAAAGAAAGCACATCCAGATTATTTATGTAATCTTCCTGGTAAGCGTACCAATCCGCCGCAAACCTAAAGGGATGGTCATAACCGATACCCCTGAACTCCTTGGTTACGGTGTACTCCGCTTCCCTGCCGCATTTTTCGCATTTTACTTTATCGCCCTCGCTGTGAAAACGTGATAATCCGCAGAAAGGACATATGTAAAAGCATCTTTCCAGATATTCGGCGCGGTTTTTGTGGAAAAATTCGCCGCTCACCGCCGCTTCGTTAACGTAAAGCCCTTCCTTGATAGCGGAAAACAGCTCTTCATCGGACATTGCTTTATATTCCTCAGGCTCGATAACACGGGAAACGTACCCTCTCATAGTACCTTTTCTGGTTACGTCGCTCCAGCGGGGCTGTACGCCGTATCCCCCCTCAAGACGGTACAATACGATAGGCAGAGCCAGCTTTCTTGCAAGAGAGACGATGGCGGGGTTCATATATTCGGTACATCCGCTGTACGTACGGTTGCCCTCGGGAGCTATGACGATGCTTCCTCCCTCGCGGGCAACGCGGATACAGGTCATTACTGCTTTAAGGTCTGTAGTCTGTTTTTTAATGGGGATAGGTGCAACGAGGAACCGAATGAGCCTGGATAACAGCCCTTTGGAGAATATATCCTCCGTTGCAAGATAATACATCGCTTTGCGGTTGAAGGACATTCCCACAAAGAATTGATCAAAGGGAGTCTGGTGATTGAGCAAAACCAAATACTGCCGTTTTGAATCCGCGAATTTTTCGATCTTTATTCCGTATTTGATACGGGAGTACGGATAAAGAAACAGGAACACAATGTTTGTAACGACAGTGTGCCTGAGGCGTATCCACTTTTTGTTTTTCTTTGCGCCCATATCAATACCTGCTCCGATGGATTTTTATACATATATAATAACAGTAAAAAATAGTTTTGTCAAACATTATTATGTTAATTTAGTTAACATTATTCAGATAAAAAGTAAAAGGAGGCTGAAAACAGCCTCCTTTAAGTTTTATGGTTTATACAGCCTTGCGCTTTTTGAAGGTGAGGACCGCCAAGCCCACAGCACTTGCCAGCATTGCCGCAAACCAGATATACATACCGTTATCATCACCCAACTGAGGAGTCTGAGGAATGTACTCGTTGTTGAACTCGATCACGCCGTCGCCGCTTACGGTTACGGAAGCTGTAAGCTGTCCTTCGCCGTTATCGGTTACGGTCACGGTTACGGTGTAGATGGTTTCATCGTAATTCATACCGAGCTCATCTGCAAGCATCTCGGTTACGGAGTATACGTATTCGCCAACCTTATCAAATTCGATAGCCGCAAATTCGATCTTGCCGTCTGCTCCGTTTCTTACGGTCTGGAGAACGTTGCCGTCCTTATCCTTAAGTTGGAATGCAAATTCGCCGTCTGCAAGTTCCCTGCCTACAAGGTTCTTGATACCGCTTACGATAACGGATGCGTTCAAAGCGGAGTATTCGTTGGTGAAGTTAATGGTTTCGCCGCCGGATACGGTCGCTACGAGCTGACCTTCCCCGTTATCGGTTACGGTAACGGTTACGGTGTAGACAGTCGCATCGTAGGTTACGCCGCCCTTGCCTCCGTTTACTTCGGTTACAGTATAGGTGTATTCACCGACCTTGTCAAAGGTAAGTGCTTCGAAAGCGAACACACCATCGGCGTTATTTGCAACGGTCTGAAGGAGAATACCATCGGTGTCCTTAAGCAGGAATTCGAACTCGCCGTCAAGCAGATCTCTGCCTGTAAGAGTCTTGGTACCGCTAAGCTCTGCGGTTACGGATGCGGGAGCATAGCTATTGGTAAACTTAATGCTTTCGCCGCCTGCTACGGTTGCAACGAGCTGTCCCTCGCCGTTGTCGGTTACGGTAACGGTTACGGTGTAGACAGTCGCATCGTAGGTTACGCCGCCCTTATCGCCCTTTGCCTCGGATACGGTGTAGGTGTAAACGCCCGCTTGATCGAAGGTAAGTGCTTCAAAGGTAAATGCGTTTCCTGCATTGACAGCTTCGCTTATTACGTCGCCGTCTGCATCCTTAAGTTGGAAGGTAAACTCACCGTCGATAATATCTCTGCCGGTAAGCACCTTGCTGCCGCTTATAACAACGTCTGCTTTGGCTGCGGAATAGGTATTGGTAAAGGTAATGGCTTCGCCGCCTTCAACGGTTGCAACAAGCTTGCCCTCGCCGTTGTCGGTTACGGTAACAGTTACGGTGTATACGGTTTCATCGTATGTTACACCGCCCTTATCGCCTTTTACCTCGGATACGGTGTAGGTATAAGTACCGACCTTATCGAAAGCAAGTGCTTCAAAGGTGAACGAGTTGCCTGCGTTAACTGCTTCGGATACTGTATTGCCTTCGGAATCTTTAAGCAGGAACTTAAATTCACCATCGGTCATATCTCTGCCTGCAAGCACCTTGCTGCCGCCGATAACTACCTTTTCATCCTCGGTGTTGTAAAGGTTGGTGAAGGCGATAGCGTCGCCGCCTTCAACGGTTGCAACAAGTTCGCCTGCGCCGTTATCGGTAACGGTTACGGTTACGGTGTATACGGTATCATCGTAGGTTACCCCGCCCTTGCCGCCGTTTACCTCGGACACGGTGTAGGTATATTCGCCTGCTTTGGTAAAGGTGAGAGCATCAAACGCAAACACATTACCTGCATTAACAGCTTCGTCTACCAAATTTCCGTCCTTATCCTTAAGCAGGAAGGTAAATTCGCCGTCTGCCATATCTCTGCCCACGAGAGTTTTCGTGCCGTCCAGTTCTACGGAAGCGGAAGCAGAAGAATAGGTATTCTTGAAGGAGATAACGTCGCCGCCGGATACGGTTGCAACAAGCTCGCCTTCGCCGTTGTCGGTTACGGTTACTGTAACGGTGTATACGGTATTGTCGTAAGTCACACCGCCCTTGCCGCCGTTTACCTCGGTTACGGTGTAGGTATATTCGCCTGCTTTGGTAAAGGTGAGAGCATCAAACGCGAAGGAATTTCCGCTGTTTACTGCCTCGCCTACCACGTAGCCGTCTGCATCCTTGATTTGGAAGGTAAACTCGCCGTCAATAATATCTCTGCCGGTAAGAGTCTTCGTTCCTTTGAGCGCTACGTCTACTTTAGATGCAGAGTAATTGTTGGTGAAGGACAGGGCTCCGCCGTTGTCGATATCAACGGAAGCAACCAGCTTGCCCTCGCCGTTATCTGTTACGGTTACGGTCACGGTGTATACGGTTTCATCGTAAGATACGCCGCCCTTATCACCCTTTACCTCGGTTACGGTGTAGGTATAAGTTCCTTCGACCGTGTAGGTTATCTTTTCAAAGCTGAACTTATTGCCTGAGCTGGAAGCGGTACGGATAACGTTGCCATTCAGATCCTTGAGAAGGAATTCGAATTCGCCGTCAATAATATCTCTTCCGTTAAGGGTCTTTTCGCCGCTGAGGGTTACATCTGCGGAAGAAGCGGAGTATCCGTTGTTGAAGCTGATAACGCCGTTTTTATCAACAGAAATATCAGATTCAAATCCGCCCTTGCCGTTATCGGTTACGGTAACGGTTACGGTGTATACGGTATCATCGTAGGTTACGCCGCCCTTGTCACCCTTAACCTCGGTTACGGTGTACTTGTATACGCCTGCGGAGGTATAGGTAAGACGGGTGAACGCGAAGGTGCCGTCCGCTTTGTTGGAAGCGGTTTCGATATCGTTTCCTGCGCTGTCCTCAAGCAGGAATTCAAACTCCCCTGCTTTGAGTGTTCTGCCGTCGAGAGCTTTTACGCCGTTTATGTCCGCATATGCGGTACCGGAAGCCGCATAAAGGTTTGTGAAGGAGAGAGAAGATGCGCCGTCAATCACTTGTACTGCGGTAAGAGTTCCGTCGCCGTTGTCGGTAACGATTACGGTTACGGTGTATACGGTTTCATCATAGGTTACGCCGCCCTTGTCGCCTTTAACCTCGGACACGGTATAGGTATAAGTTCCTGCCGCAACATAGGTGATGGGACTGAACTTAAATTCCTCGCCGTTGTTGGAAACGGTTTCGATAGCGTTTCCGAATGAATCCTTGAGCACGAATGCGAATTCGCCGTTCGCCATATCTCTGCCCACCAGAATCTTGGTACCGGAAATAACCGTCTGTACAGGCTTTACTCCGTAAGAGTTGGTAAAGTTAAGAGCGCTTGTATTCGCACCGCTTACGTTGGCAACCAAAAGTCCGTTTTCGGAAACTACGGTTACGCTGAATTCGTATACGGCGGTATCATATGTTACGCCGCCCTTACCGCCGTTAACTTCGGATACGGTGTATTTAAAGGTCTTGCCGATATCGGAAGCGGTGTAAACAATGTCAAACTTGTAATTACCGCTTGCATCGTTGGATACGGTCTGAAGCAGGTTGCCGTCCTCATCCTTGAGTTGGAAACTGAAATCGCCTACCGCCAAGGACTTGTTATAAAGCTTCGTGCCGCCAAAGGATACGGGAAGATCTGCGGGAGTAAATACGTTGTGGAATTCCAATTCGGCTTTATTGCCGCCTATATCGGTTATAGCTACGTCTGCAACAAGCTTACCTTCCCCGTTATCGGTTACGGTAACGGTCATATTGTAAACGGTAGTATCGTAGGTTATGCCGCTCTCGCCGCCGTTTATCTCCTTGATCACGAAATAAGAGGTACCGGGAGTGGTGAAAACGCCTTCGGGGAATACGAAATTGCCGTTTTCATCGTTGGTAGCGGTAACAACAACATCACCGTTGATTTCGAACTTGCCGTCAACTACGTTTGCTCTGTAAATACCGAAGGTGAATTCGCCTGCTTCCATCTTTCTGCCATCCAGAGTCTTTACGCCGGGTATGCTGACAGTTACATTTTCAGTAGTATAAACGTTGGTGAAGGAGAGAGTTCCGCTGCCGCTTATAACGGTTTGCGCATTAAGAAAGCCCTTGCCGTTATCGGTTACTGTAATAGTTACGGTGTATACGGTTTCATCGTATGCAACGCCGCCTTTGCCGCCTTTAACCTCGGATACGGTGTATTTGTATATGCCTGCTGAGGTAAAGGTAAGGTCGGCAAATACGAAGGTTCCGTCTGCCTTATTGGAAACAGTTTCGATTTCTGTTCCTGCGGAGTTTTTGAGTACAAACTCAAATTCGCCCGCTTTAAGCTCTCTGCCGTTAAGGGTCTTTATACCGTCAAGACCTACGCTTACGGGCTGAGCATTGTAAGTGTTGGTAAAATCAAGTCCCTCGTAATCACCGATTATATCGAGAGCTATTCCGCCCTCTCCGTTATCCTTTACGGAAACAGTTACGGAATATACAGTCTTGGTGTAGGTAACGCCCAGATAAACGCCGTCCAATGCATCTGTGGGGATCACCTCATATACACGGTAGGAATAGGTGCTGCCGATATCCGCTTCGGTATACGTAAATGCGGGGAACTGTATCTTTCCGGTAGAAAGGTTGGTGGTGTTAACAGTAGCCTGAGCAACGCCGTCCTTTTCCACCTCAATAGCGAAGGTGAACTCGGAGCCGTGAAGCTCTCTGCCGACAAGTGTCTTTTCTCCCTCGAATGTAAGAGATTCTGTACCTACGGCATTGTATACGTTTGTAAAGGTGATACCGCTTACCGCACCTGTACCCAGCTTGGATATCTGTACGGAAGATGCCAGCTTGCCGCTGCCGTCATCACTTATTACTACGGTAACGTGATATACGGAGGTATCGTAGGTTATGCCGTTAAGAACGTTATCTTGTGCAGAAGCAGGTACCACTTCGGTAATAACATATCTGTAAGTGCCCGCTTTGGTGAATTCGGGAAGCACGAAGGAGAAGATTCCGCTGTCCCCTGCCGTTGCAGTTGCGGTATAGCCGTTTGTAAGCTTGTGATAAAGCTCATCTGCGGCGTAAATCTCGAAGCTGAATTCACCTGCTTTAAGAGCCTTATTCTGGAGTATCTTACTTCCGTTTAAGGTAACGGAAACAGGATCGAGAGAATAAGTGTTGGTAAAGGTAGCGGTATTGCTTTCGGTGCCGTTTACGGAAAGGGTTGCAACCAACTGACCGCCAACGTTTTGCGCGGTAACGATTACGGTGTATACGGTATCATCATAGGTCATTCCCGATTTGCCGCCGTCAACCTCGGAAAGAGTGTATTCGTAGGTTCCTGCCGCATCAATGGGAAGAGATATAACAGCTTTTCCGCTTGCATCGGTGTGAACGGTATCGATTACCGCACTTCCCTGCTTAAGCTCAAATTCAAAAATATTGAGAGGGATAGAAACGCCTGTGTTATTGTTGAGTATCTTTTGGATATTAAGCTCGGCGTGAGTGCCGTTTGCGTTATAATGGTTTTCGAAATCCACATCAACGGTGAAGTGTTCGATATCATCGGAAACCTCGGAGGAAACAGAAGAATCGGATATTGCTTCAACGTCAACTATGAGAACGCCATCGATAACGCCGGGATCGGAAACGGTAACCTTGAACAAACCTTCTGTGGTATCATAGGTCATATTAGCATCGCCGCCAACTACCTCTACTACGCGGTAATAGTGTGTTCCCACGTTGGTATAAAGAGCATCGAATACTATGGAGTAATCCTTCGTGCCGCCGGTTGTCATATTGACGGATGCGGTTGCGCCGGATACGTCAACGTAGGTTCCGTCGCCCATAAGCTCCTGTACCTTGAAGTTAAATGTCCAATCGCCATCAGTATTGGTAGTAAACGTCTTTGTACCGCTTACGGTAAGGGTTGCGTTTACAGGAGGATTGGGATCGTAATTATTGACAAAATCCGCATAAGAAACATCAGATGAGATAGTACCTGCGATACCGGTGGTCTTTGCGGTATCAAGTGCAAATCCTTTTTCGGGGTTTTCCTGTACTGTGTAGACCGCGCCTACGGGTATTCCCGTTACGGTTACGGAGCTACCGTCTGTTATCTTTATTCCCGTTACGGTTGCGATGTTGCCCGAAACGGAAACGGATGCGCCTGCAGGCACGGAAAGCTTGTTGTCTGCTTCCCACTGAGTTATTCCCGCAATGGTGAGAACGAAATCGAACTCGTTATCCAGATTTCCGCCGAAGGGGTGGATAACTTCCTTGGAAATAACCAGATCTCCGTAAGTTTTGGGAGAGTTTACAACTGAAACCGCAGTTACGGTATTTGCGGCGATAACGCCTGCTTCGTTGGTATATGAGGGCTTGTAATAGTTACTTGCCGCTTCGGAAACGGTATATGTTACACCTGTGGGAAGATTGGTTATATAAACCGTTTCGCCTGCAGTAAGCGTAAGAGTAATAGTGGTTTTAAGAGTATCGGTATTCTTGAGCACGGGAACACTGTTAAAGGCGTTTCCGTCGGAATCAAGGAATTTGGGAGTAAAATCGATACTGTTAACGGTAACGGTCACCTCAAATTCGGTTTCTGCACCGCTTACAGCTTGATCAACCGTCTTGGTAACAGAAAGTCCCTGCTGAGGAACGAGAGTAAGCTTACCGTTGTTGCCCAGCCAAGCTACCAGATTACCGTCGTGAAGAATGTCCTCGTTTTTAACGGGAACGACTACGTTTTCAGCCGTATCTGTAACGTTGGTTGTTTTGGATACGATCATATTGTGAAGACGGCTTGTGCGCCAGGTATCAATACCAAGAGCGCAGATAACGTCGCTCTTGTCAATACCCTTGGCGGCGATATATGCATCCACTACATCGGCGGATACGTTGTAGCCTTCGGTTGCAGAAGTTACAAACGCACCGTTTTCGTAACCGTTGATATATACCTTGTTTACGTCATCGTAATATGCCAGGGAATCCTTAAGATACTGCCAATCGGTATATACGAGATAGCCCACAGCTTCTCCCGCGCCACCGGTGGTGGGACGGTAAAAAGCAACCATAGTGTATACCTGATCTGCATCTGCCAGACCGGAAACCTGAGAATAAAGCAGGTATTCGGTCTTGTACGCATCGTTGAGAGTCCGATCAATACCGTTGCCCTGATAATAAAGCACGCCGTATTCGTCAGCATCCCAAACAATATCGTCACCGTTTTTATCGGTAGCGGTAATATATACGGGGTAATTGTTCCGGTGGTAATAGAAACGGTTATCCATAGCGGGAGTTGCCTCTGCGTGAGCATCGCCCTTGAAAATGTCGGTAACACCGTTTATAGTTTCTTCGGAGTTCATCACACCGTACTGACCGGGATAGAAGTTTATGGTTCCGTCGGAATTGGTGTTCTTCGCCAGATATTCTGCGGAAAGGCGATCCGTGATGACGTCGCCGTTTGCATCCAGAACGCTGTCAACGATATCAACGGTATAGTAAAGACGGAGAGGAACTACTTCGCCGCGATTGGTTTCGTAGGTGATAACGCCCTGATTATTTACTACCTTATCGTAAATAAGAGGAAGAGCTGCGGCGGGAATGGATGCCCGCACCTCCTGCTTACCTACACCGATCTTTTCGTAAACACCGTTTACGTTTTCGGCGATATAGGTTTCGGTAACGGTGATCTTAACCGCATCAGCAACGTCAAAGGTAGTGCCGAGAGAGGGATTGGTTATGGTATCGGATTCAACGATATAAGCAGTTACCGCTTTGCGGGTAACGGTACCGTCGGAATTTACGGTATCGGTAATTATGGGAGCTTCAAGGGATTTGGAAACGGAATATATCTTTCCGAACAAGGTAACCGCCTTAAATTCCTTAACCTCCATATAATCGCCGATATAATCAACGTAAGTGAGAGGAGTATCGATCTCCACCTCGCCCTGAACAACCTTATCCACCAGAGGAACGAAGGCTTTCTCGTTGATCTCTATAAGTATTTCACCAAAAACTTCGGATATTTTTTCGCTTCCGATCGGATAATATTTGTCTACGTAGTTTATATTATTTATAATATCCTGCTTTGTACCGGGATAGTTGGAAGGAAGCTGTTCATATTTCCAAGTGTATTTACTGCCACCGGAATTGTATTCATAAGAGAAAGTTTCCGTGGCGGCTTGCCACTGTTCAAACAACGCATAAGTAGCTTTGGCAACGTTGGAGCCTGTGGACTTAAGGTAATTTGCAGGATCCATTACAACGCTTGCATCGCTGCCTGCGGTAAGATCAACACCTATACCGTAGACGGAGGGCGCCATACCGTAATTTGCAGTAATACGTGATCTGCCGTAAGCGGCAGTAAGTAACGTTGCGAAAGAAACGTATTGATTGGTAGGGTTGCCGTGATTACCGCGGTTTGTAAAAGTAGGAGCGTACCAGCCCTGTGTAGACGCTACGTTGGAAACACCATCGGTAAGCAATATAACAATGGGAATTCTGCCGGAGGGATCAGATGCATTGGAGAGAATCTTCATACCCATATCAACGCCGATCTGAACGTTCGTACCCCACTGGCTTACGCTAAAGGTTTCGGAAACGGCGCCTGTCTTCCCAACGGGAGTTGCGGAAGCGGTGTAATAGTAATTTCTGTTTTGCCCTTTGCCGCTGGACGTGATACTGAGTACACTTGCGTTCTCTTTATAATAATCGAGAGGGAGCAACGTTTCCGCTTCGCCGGAATACGCAACAATGGCAAGGCGGTTATCATCACCTGAAGTGATTCCTTTAATAAGGTCATTTGCCGCTGCGACCACTTTTTCAAGCCTGGATGTGTTGTTTGTCTCATCGTACATCGAAGTCGAGTTATCCAAAATAAGAACAACGTCGACAGATGCTGCGGTCGAGGTGGTTGTTACAACAGAAGTAGTGGAACCTAAAGCAGAACCGACAACCATAAAGTTACTGTCGATCTTAATGGTATCTGCCGCGAGTCCTGAAAAATCGCTGTGAAGCGGGAGAGAAGCCTCATCGCCGTAAGTAAACACCGATTTATCAAACCAGACTCTGCCCGAATAACGGTTGCCGTCAGCATCCGTGCCAAGCATCTGATGATAATTGTTTGCAGTGGAAGGATCGGCCACGGCAACACCCGCCGCAGGAGCGGCAGAGCCCACCAGAGAAATGATAGGTATGCAAGGAATAATAATGCACAGTGCGAGTATAACGCTCAATGCTCTATTTGCAAGATTGTACTTTTTCATAGCTTTGTTCCTTTCTCGTATCCAATGGAAGTGAGTGAGTTATTATCGATAAATTCCGGTGTACCTGTTTCTGCAACACAGCGCAATGATTCGTGGAAGCAGACACCGATAAGATCGTTTTCTTTTTCTTTCTGTAAATACGGGCAAGTGCCGCAATCCCTGAAAACGGGATCTGCATATTTGCAATCTGTGGTGGTCACGCTTCGCCACCGTCTTCCGTTCGGGGTATATCTGGGAGTGCTTTCGAAATCCATATATCTTTCGATCCAAATGGAAAATTCATCGTTATAATCCGATATAACCTCGAGGACATCTCCATCAAGAAGATAGACACGTTTTCTTTCTGTGTGCATAAAAACACCCCTTTTTCTTTGCTGCATAAATTATACATTAATTCTTCCGTTCGCGTTAGACCAATAGAAAAATTTTTTCGTGCAACTTTCAGAAAGTCAAAACCTACAAATTTGTACCTAACAAAAACAAAAAACGCCCCATAAAAGGGCGTTTTTTAACGTAGTTTACGTTCGCTCAGCGAACGAACGAACAGAAAACGAATACGCGAACGAACAATTACTTGATCATAAACCGCATAAGTTCTTTTTTATTTGTAATTCCAAGCTTAATATATATAGTTTTAATGTAGTTTCTCACCGTGGATTCCGAAACCTCCAGGAAGGATGCGGTTTCTTGCGCAGACCATCCTCTGTTATAAAGCATAGCAACGGTAAACTCGGTAGGAGTAAGTATATCCGTAACCTCGGAAGCGGTGCGGATATTGTGTATCTTTCGCCAATATTTACCGAAGACTCCGGAAATAGCCATAAGCTTTTTATAATCCTCAGGGTGGGAACGCTTGTAGTATACCTCAATTATTCCCAGCATCATTCCGTGGTGCTCCGCTACGGGCTCAATAAACCCATCTTTGTGAGTAAGCTCCCAAGCCCGTTCAAAGCGTTTTTTCGCTTCTTCGGGACGGCGCAGGTTCATTAAAGCGATAACAGATATTATATGTATATAAATCTCCGCCAGAGGATATGTTTTACCGCAAAATGCCAACGCCATATCTGCAACAGTCAGCGCTTTTACGTAATCTTTTTCAAGATACGCCTGATGTGCTATAAGATAACAGCACCAAAGTCTGTATCCCTCGGGCAAATACTTGATATAATCCTTCAAAGCAGGCAAATGCTCGGGAACGGGGGCATGCCACAGCACAGAGCCGCCTATCAACGTCATAATACCGACAGCGTTCAATTCCTCGGATGCATTGCTTCCGAAGGAAGCGCGTACAAGGGAGGATACGATCTCCTGCGCGTGCTCTGCCTTTTGAGTGTTTCCGTGAGAAATACTCGCAAATATCGTAATAACCGAAGCGGAATACCTTAATGATACATCCTCGCTGTCCACATAGGTCGAGAGAAGCTCTACGGCGGCTTCTGCCCTGCCTGTATAAAACAGATACTCACCCATAGCTATATTACGATCGTCTTCATCGGGAATAGACTCGATAAATTCCAAGCATTTCCCCGGCTCGAAGGACGAATTCAGCAAAGGCATAGAGGGACGGAAATCCGATATTTTGTATATTTTAGCGGGCGATCTTGATGAAGAAGTATCTATGGTGTTTTCCAAAACGATTGCATTTCTCGGAATAAACCAAGTTCTGCCGACCTTTTTTGCGCCGGGTATCCTTCCCGCCGCCGCCCATTTTTGCACGGCTCGCAAAGTAACGCCGAACCGTTGCGCGGCTTCCGCCGCAGATTCAAATTCATATCTATCCATTTTTTTAAAACCTGAAAGGCAGATATTCCGAATTATCCTTCCCCGTATCTGCGTTTTCCACGATAAGTACCTTGGCGTCCTCGGAAACGACTATATTATGCCAGGCACTTTTTTTGACTACGTAAGAAACGAACTTTTCCATTATTACTTCTTTTGCGGTTTCTCCCATAAACAAGGATGCCTCGCCCTCCAGAAGTATAAACACCTCGTCGGTTTCGTTGTGCCGTTCAAGATAGGTTATGCCCTCTTTGGTGAACATAGGAGCGTAATTAAGATACGCTATACGCCATCCGCCGTATTTGAAATGGGAAAAATAACCTTTTCCATCGTAATCCAAAACCAAAAGCTCTTCCATTTTTATTGCTCTTTTCTTATAAGTTCATTAAGGTAATCGGGATAAAGCTGGGATGTCATACCGCCGTCAACGATAAGCTCCGAACCTGTTATATTTTTAGAAAGGTCCGTACCGAAATACCATACCGCGTTTGCGATATCGTCAAAATCAGAAATATCACCCAAAGGAGTAAGCTTTCCGCTTATGGCACTGCTTCCCATAGCCTCCCAACGTGCGGTTTTGATAGTACCGGGCAGTACCACATTGCTTCGAATACCGTATTTGCCCAAATCCACTGCCAAAGCTTTCGACATTGAGTTTATACCGCCTTTGGACGCGCAGTACGCACTGCGGTTGGGAATTGCTCTGTATGCGGTATTGGAGGAAATGAATACTATACTTCCCTTCCCCTTCTCACGCATACGGAGAGCCGCCTGACGGACGATGGTGAAATTCCACACAAGGTTCGTTTCAAAAACACGCTGGAATTCCTCTACGGGAACGGAAAAGAAATCCATACCCTTGCTGGGGTCGGTACCGAAGCCGAGATCAGCGGCGCAAAGCACTACCGTTTCCACAAAAACGCCGTTTTTATCTATATCGGCGAAAATATCTATTACCTGCTGTTCGTTGCGGATATTGCATTCATATCCTTTTGCAAAAACACCGTAGGTCTGCGCTATTTTTTCAGCCGCCGAAGCCGCTTCCGTGCCGTTTCTGCCGGTGACGATGACACTCCATCCGTTCTCTGCAAAAACTTGCGCTATTCTGTATCCCGTGCCTTTGCAGGCGCCGGTTATAAATACTGCGTTGTTCACCGAAAACACTCCTTAAAAATAAAACTCGCTTTTTGCGGGGCGTATATCCGTAAGTGCGCCCGTATAATGACGCAGGGTATGGGGCTGATACGGATGCTTGAGGCATTCTTCCTCGTTTATCTCAATACCAAGACCGGGCTTGGAAGGGATGGTAATATATCCGTCCTTATACTCAAGAGATTCGTTTGTAACGTCCTTACGCCATTCCACGTCGCTGTACATAATTTCAAGTATAGAGAAATTGGGACAGCAAGCGGCGATCTGGAGAGTAGCGGCATTCGCTACAGGGCCGGAGGGGTTGTGAGGTGCAAAGGGAATATAATATGCCTCTGCAACAGCGGCGATCTTTTTAAGCTCCATAATACCGCCTGCGTGGGAAATATCCGGCTGGATATAATCCGCCGCACGCATTTCAAACAGATCCTTATAGGATTTAAGAGTATACAGTCTTTCGCCTGCAGAAATAGCAACGGGAGATTTGTCACGCACGGCTTTAAGCGCTTCCAGATTATCGGGAGGAGTAGGCTCTTCAAACAGCATAGGCTTGAACTGCTCTAATTCTTTTGCGATCTTAATTCCGGTAGGAACATTAAATCTGCCGTGTCCTTCTATAAGCAGGTCAACGTCGTTGCCTACCGCATCTCTTACAGCGGCAACACATTCAAGGGCTGTATTAAGATCTTTATTTGAAATCTCAAGATAGGATTTTCCAAAAGGATCCCATTTCATTGCGGTGATACCACGCTGAACGGCAATACGGGCTTTTTCACCGAATTCTTCGGGAGTTTTTGCTCCTGCAAACCAACCGTTTACGTATATGCGCACTTTATCGTTTACTCTGCCGCCCAAAAGCTGATACACGGGCACGCCGAGGTGTTTGCCGAGAATATCCCACAAAGCACATTCAACTGCAGAAAGCGCCGACATAAGCACCGCGCCGCCCCGCCAATATGCATCTCTGTATATATCGTGAAAATGCTTTTCTACGTCGAGGGGATTTTTGCCTACAAGATATTCCTTGATATGCTCTACAGCTCCGATAAGCGCTTTTTCCTTGTATTCCAGTGTTGCTTCTCCCACGCCGTCTATACCCGCATCGGTATATATCTTAACGAACACCCAATTGGTGCGGAAGCAATCTACCGTAAAACATTTAACGTCTGTTACCCTCATAATTTTATCTCCTTATATATCTGAGGAATTATTGTATTTGTGTATTCAAATCCATCGGCTGTTTTATTATCAAACATACCGATATGCACGGGAACGGCATATTTCGCCGCTACACGCGCCGCAAAACGGGAAGCGTCACACGGGTTCATATTGTTGCCAACGCCGTTTATGGGAAGAAAAACAGTGTGAATATCACCGGGAAGATCGGAGAATATCTCATCGTTATACAGCGTATCCCCCGTTACGTAATACTTTTTATTTCCCGCATCTATAACCACACCGATAGCAAGCGGATCGCTGTGCTCCGCCTTGACCGCGGTAACCGTAACTCCCTTTGCCGTCCACGAGGTATGGCGGTTAAAGCAGACATAATTGTTGTTGCCGCCAAAGGCGCGCACCTTTTCCCACACGGAACGAGGAGAAAGCACCGTAATGGCAGAATCCTCAGTGATAAACCGCTTTACCGTTTCGGGATCGTAGTGATCAAGATGATTATGGGTAAAAACAAGTATATCAGGTTTTATATCAAAAAAGCTTTCGTCCACGGGGACGCGGCGGTAATTTTGGGGCTCGATGGCTTTCACGCTGTCCGAAAGATAGGGATCTACCATAACCGTAAGTCCGTCAAATTCAAACAAAAGTCCGGCTTGTCCCAGCCAAGTTATGCGTGTCATAACGCACCTCCGATAATCTTCTTAACACTTAATTTTAGCATAACGCTTCCCATAAGTCAACAAAAACCGTTCGCTATGCGAACGGTTTTGTGCTGTAACGATATTTAATTTATTCCTGAGGGACCTCTTGGGCTTTACCGTACTCTCCGCTGTAGATATGCCTGCTCTCGCCAATAATGCTTATCAGCTCCTCACGGGTAACGGCACGGGCAGTACCTGCGCTCGTATCGTAGATAATAAAGCTCTCGTCGTAATATTCTGCCAAATATTCATAGCCGTCCGCATAAACGTTGCCATAGTATTTCCAGACGTTTTTTACTATACCGTATACTCCGTCAGCGGTTTTTGTATACCAGCCGTAAAGAAACAGCGAGCCTAATTTTTTATCCTCTGTATCCGAAATATGGGGAGGCAGCGGATGTGTTTCCTTGTATTGCTCTGCGAGAATTTCTATTTGTGCAGAAATATTCTCTACTCCCGAAAGATCGCTTAATTCGTATTTGACATCGGAATAGGCATCCACTGTTTCCTCTCTGATATTTATACGTATATATTCCCCCGTTTCGCATCCGTTGATAAACCGCTTATATGTAATATAGGGGTAATTATATGTGTGGGAAAACACGCCGTTTTCAAAGGGCTTTACGTATGCAAGCACGTTATTTATATCTTCCGAGGCAAATTCAAGGCTGCGCACCAAAGGCTCCTCGTATTTTTCACCGCGGTATTCTTTTATTTTGTCTATCTCTTCTTTTATTCTGTCCCCCGTATACTGTTCATCGCATCCCCGTTTTACTGCCATAGAGGAACTGCGGTAATCGGGATTATCAAGATAATATTTTAAAAACTGGTAACCGAACAGCCAGTTTTCATTTTGCCAGAGAGATTCGTCAAAAACACCGTCTGTAAAAGGTAGAATATTGCCATACACTTCGCCCGATGCATCGAAGACGGTAAGGGGAAGTGTTTCTATGACATTATCCGTAACGTTTTTCAAAACGTAATCCTCAAAACCGAATTGGGACATACTAATAATAAAGAAATCGTAGCGGGAAAAATCCGCTTCCAAAAATTTGGGAAGGATATAATAAAAATCAGTCGGTACGTTTTTACCGCTCAAAACATCTGTGGTTCTGAACTGGAGAATTATATATTCAAGGGGCTTATGGTATGACGAGAAATCCAAAATACAATAGGTATCGGGCAAAACGTTGACAAGCTCTGCCTTTACTATTATACCGGAAAATGAGAATTCCATTGAAGGCGGTTCCTCGCCGGGACCGCCAAGACCTGACGGATTTATTATATGCGCAAGAGGCGAACCTGTTAATTGCTCAGGTGAAGCGATGGGATCGAAAATAATGGGTGTATAATCAATAGGCGGTAATTCTTCGAAGCTGTTTTCCGAAACTTCGGAGGGCGGTGCGGCAAGGTACAGAGAAAGAGGAAGCAATACCGCCGCCAGCAAAAGACACGCGGCAACCAAGCCAAAACGTTTGAAAAAGACTGCCTTTTTCCGTTTTGCTTCCAATATGTATTTTTCATCAATATGTCCTATGGAATTTTGCAGAAATTCAGACGGCTTCATACAAAGACACCCTCCTTTTCAAGATATTTGCGCAGCTTTTCACGAGTGCGGAATAATATGATCTTAACCTTGCTTTCACTGAATACGAACTGCTTGCATATATCTGCCAAGGAATCGCAATACCAATATCGGCACACGAACACCTTACGTTCGGTAACAGAAAGCGTTGATAAAAATTTATCAATATACCTTGAAAGCTCGATTTCGTCCAACGCTTCGCTGAAATATCGATTATCGGGAATACAATGCTCCAATTCATCAAGAGAGAGCTCGCCCTCGCCGCCGCCTCGTTTTTGAGCAAATTTACTACGCAGACGTTTTAAGGAAAGATTGCGTATTATTCTCCCGAGGAAAGCGGAAAATACACGGGGATTTTGAGGCGGAATAGTATTCCACGCCGCCAAATACGTATCGTTCTCACATTCTTCCGCATCTTCGAAGCTGCCAATTATATTTTTTGAAATATTAAGCAAAAAAGCGCCGTATTTCGAACGGGTGCAGGAGATCGCCTGCGTATCCCTATCAAAGTACAATTTAATAATACTTTCATCGGTCATTAAAATTCCCCCTTCAAATATACAGTACCTTTTTTGTTTTTACGTTACATTAATATACAATCACTAATAATCACCCCAAGGAGTGGCAGACTTCTTGGGGACCCCGACAAAAAACAAGCCTGCTAAATGTTTAGCAGGCTTGGAATTTCATGAGGTCGTTTATACGTATTTCAGATACAGCAGATACATTACGCCGGACACCGCCAAATAAAACAAACCGGTAAAAACGATATAGCCAAAGCTTATCTTTTTCGCGCTTCTGCTTTCACGGTAATCGTAAAAAGTGGCGTACTTTCTTGTATAGGATTTGCGGAACGCGCCCCAGAAAGATTTAAGACCGTAAACGATCATATCGAAGGTGCCCTCGTTGGAGGAAAACACCAACAATCCGCCGCAGGTGAGCAAAGCTCCCACGATAAAGAAAGCATCACACAACGTATGAAATATTTTAACGGGCTCGGTCTGTGCAAAGATATCTCTGTACCAAGCTATCAGGAACGCTGCCACCAAACCTACAGAAAATGTTATTAAATACTTTTTTAAGATTTTCATTTTGCAGTTTCTTGATATTCTTTTTGGTATTTTTCGTATTCCTCGGTGTTGCACAGCACGAAATGACCGGGGTAAACTTCCCTCATAGAAGGACCTTCAACAGAATAATCATGATCCAGCATAGGATTGTAAACTATTCTCTGTCTGTTCTTCTCTGTTATAGGGTCGGGCAACGGAATTGCAGAAAGCAAAGAACGGGTATAAGGATGGAAGGGATGTGCAAACAGCTCGTCGCTGGTGCCAAGCTCAACTATCTTTCCGTAGTACATAACTGCGATTCGATCGGAGAAATATTTAACAACCGCAAGGTCGTGAGCGATGAACAAAACGGTAAGTCCCATCTTCTGGCTGAGCTCGTGAAGCAGATTGATTACCTGTGCCTGAATGGAAACGTCCAATGCAGAGATAGGTTCGTCTGCGATAATGAGCTTCGGGTTCATTATAACAGCGCGGGCAATACCGATACGCTGCTTCTGACCGCCTGAAAATTCGTGGGGATAACGGGTTGCGTGCTCTTTAACCAGGCCAACGGTTTCGAGAATTTTATATACCTGCTCATCAATATATTTCTTATCCTTGACACCGCGGATAAGAAGACCTTCGGCGATTATCTCGCGCACGGTCATACGGGGGTCAAGGGAAGAAACGGGATCCTGGAAGATCATCTGGATCTCGTTGGTAAGCTGATTTTTACCCTTTGTACGGGACCATCTCTTGTGATCTTTTGTTGCGGCCTTGATTTCTGCGCGGTTTTCGGCGATTATGAGATCCAATTCTTCCTTGGAGATCTTCTTTTCCTCGAAATCCTTGCGGGCTTTCTTTATTGCGTCCTTATAGCCGCGAGTGCCTGCGCAAATACGCTCACCCTTGTAATATACGGAGCCGCCGGTAATATCATAAAGACGAATTATGGAACGTCCGGTGGTGGTTTTTCCGCAGCCGGATTCGCCAACCAGACCGAATACCTCGCCCTTGTAAACGTCAAAGCTTACTTTATCAACAGCCTTAAGCTCACGCTTGCCCATTTTAAAATACTGCTGGAGATCACGAACACTTAATAATACTTCTTTTTCCATATTATTTTCCATTGTCTTCTCTCTCCTTTTTCATACGCTCAATACGCGCCTTGATAAGCTGAGGCATTTCAACGGCGGGTGCGTTGGGATGGAGCAGCCAGGTAGCAGCATAATGGGTAGGTGTAATCTCAAACAGAGGAGGCTCTTTCTCAAAGTCGATCTCAAGAGCATACTTGTTTCTGGGTGCAAATGCATCGCCCTTAGGCGGGAAATGCATATCCGGAGGAGTTCCGGGAATGGAATCCAAACGCTCGGTAGTATGAAGATCGGGCATACTGCTGAGAAGTGCCCAGGTATAAGGATGTGCGGGCTCGTAGAATACTTCCTCGGAAGTACCTTTTTCTACTATCTTGCCTGCGTACATAACCGCAATACGGTCTGCCATATTTGCAACAACACCCATATTGTGGGTAATAAAGATTACGGAAAGATTTCTTTCCTTCTTAATCTTGTTGATAAGCTCAAGGATCTGTGCCTGAATAGTAACGTCCAAAGCTGTGGTAGGCTCGTCGCAAATAAGTATATCGGGGTTTGCGGAAAGAGCGATAGCGATAACCACACGCTGTCTCATACCTCCAGACAGCTCAAAGGGATACTGACGGAAACGGGTAGCGGGTTCGGAGATACCAACCTCTTCCAAAAGCTTGATAGCCTTCGCCTTTGCGATCCGCTTATTCATCTTAACAACGAACTTGGAAGCCTGCTCCTTAAAGAAATCGATAATTTCAACAACGTGAGCGGTTGCATCGAAACGAACATCGTTTTCGATCTTGGCATTATAGTGGTTTATAAGATTTTCAATAACCTTGCAGATGTTGTTTCGCTTAAGCTCAAGATCTACGATAACCTGAGGCATAAGTGACCAATCAGGCTTACGTCCCTTTGCGATAATGGCATCGTACTTTACCTTGTTCTTAAGATAACGCTTTTCCTCTACAGGGTTTTTCTTTATACCTTCAAAATATTCATTGACTGCAGTTGAAAGTGCGGAAGCGAAAACGTATTCGATGCTTTCCTTCCTTACTGCAAGACGGTCAATACTCTTGGTAACCTTGGCGCTGAGAGATTTAACGTATCCTTCAGCAGTTTTCTCATTAAGCTTTTCTGTAGAGAAATACTTGAGGGCAGCTTTCAGATCAGGCATACAAGCCTTCTTTTGTTCCAGCGCCTTTCTATGGGAATAGATAACGCCTTTTTCAGCGGTTGCGATGAAATTGAACAGGAAGTTCTCATCAAGGAACTTACGTGTCATAGCGTTCATCTCGGCAACGTCCATTTTGCCTACGTCAGCACCGGGCTTGGAGATGACGTAATAACCGAGAGTGAAGAAGTTGGGTTTTTCTTTGTTAAGAGCAGCCTTAACCTGAACGTTGATTTCCTGCAAAGCGGCAATAGCAGCATCTCTCTCCGCATTTTTTCCCTGAGCGATGATAGAATCCAATTTTTCGGACTTAGCATCGGGAATAACGTAAGGATTGGAGCACTGCAGGTAGACCTTGCGAAGCTTTTTGAGCTCGGAAACGATGTTCAGCTTCTTGTTTCTCTGAAGCATAATGATGGCGGTATCAAGATCAACATCCAACTGAACGGCATTGCCGTATGCTTCGTTGAACTCCCCTTCCATCTTGGTGGCGGCAACACAGAATTCGTCAAATTTTTTAAGCTTTGCGGAAACGTCTGCGGTGTTGTTTACGCCTGATTCAGCATTGGCGGCATTGATACTGTCGCCAAGATTTTTAAGCATCGAGTTAAAAGCACTCTTTGCGTTCTTTTTACCGGATTTTGCCTTTAATATCATTGCCTCGGTCAACTGCTGACCTACACGCATAATGGGGTTAAGGCTGGACAAGGTATCCTGGAATACCATTGCGATCTTATCGCCGCGGAGCTTATGGAAGTCTTCCTCGGAGATTTTGAGAAGATCTTGTCCATCGTATATAATTTCGCCGCCCTCGACGATAGCGTTACCGGAAAGGATACCGATTACAGCTTTACTTGTAACGGATTTACCGGAACCGGATTCGCCAACGATCGCCAACGTTTCGCCCTTATAAAGATCAAAGGAGATGTTGCGAACGGCTTTAAGAATTCCACCTTGAGTACGGAATGATATTTGCAGATCTTTTACTTCTAATTTCTTATCCATAAATATTAACCATTCCTTTCTTCAGTTTACTTTAACTAAGTTTATATTGTAATTATGAAAAGTTCTATTATTCAGTTCCTCTCAAGGACGGGTTGAACGCATCGCGCAGACCGTTACCAAACAGGTTGAAGGAAAGCATCAACAAGCTGATAAAGATTGCGGGGAAAAGAATCATATGAGGATAGGTGAATAGGAAGTTCTGTCCCTTGGCAAGCAGAGTACCTACGCTGGTCATATTACCGGTGTTAAGGTCGATAATGTTAAGGTAAGTAAGGCTTGTTTCAGAGAAGATTACGCTGGGAATTACCAATACAGAACCGGTGATAAGGGTACCGATAGCATTGGGGAAAATGTGCTTGAACATTATACGGAAGTCTTTTGCTCCCAAAGTTCTTGCAACCAGCACGTATTCCTGATTCTTAAAGCGGTAGAACTGCATACGGGTTCTTCCCGCCATACCCGTCCATCCCGTCAAGAAGAATGAAATGAACAAAATTACCATATGTGATGCGTCAAGATGATAACGCAAGAGAACGATAACGATCATAAAAGGAATGGATGTAAGTATTTCTACAAAACGTTCCATTACCATATCGATTTTGCCGCCGTAATAGCCTTCTACAGCGCCGTAAACAGCACCTACGCAAAGGTTAACGGTTGCAACAATAGTAGCCAGTATGAAGGAGAATCTTGCACCGGATGCAAGACATGTGAAGATATCTTTACCGCTGTCATTAGCACCGAAAAGGAAAGAAGGCTGCGTAATTCTGTCCTTCAAAACTTCTTGATGATGGAAGGTATAGTATTCTTTGTAGTCAACGCGGACATACCATTCATCACCGGATTTCTTTTCGGCATAGCTGTAAAGTTTTTCATCGCCTTCCCAGTATATTTTACTGGTATACATATCGGTTCCGTTATCCGCCATATAAATGGGAATAAAGTTGCCGTTTTCATCATAGACAATCTCGGTCTTATTACCGCCGCCGAGCTTTGTTTTATACCAGATATTACCGTTTGTCTTATCTTGTACTGCCTCGGGACGGAGAGTGGAATCGGTGATGGGATACAAAACCTGAATACCGGTTCTATCCTGATATTCCTGAAGTTGCTTATATCTTTCAGTATTAAGGGAAACCCACTTAACGCCTACTGCATTATAGGTATCAAGACGGAAGGAATACTCTTCCTTTTCCTTGCCCATATACATGATCTTGTTAACCTCAGGCTCGGTCATTATAACAGTACGGCCGGGGTCAATCTGGGTAAGCTCCTGCTCAATAGCTCTGTACTGGTCATAGGTAGCCTTGGGGATACCTATTTTTTCAGAACCGCCGTCCCAGAACTTTATTCCGAGATCGTAAAACAACTGGTTTCTGGGTACAACATAAGCATAGTTACTATCAGAATCGCTTACCTGGTAAGGAGAAGCGATAGGAGCAATAATAGCAAAAAGAACGAGGATTGCAATAATAAAGGTTGCAACGATAGACGCTTTGTTTTTTGCAAAACGGTTGAGAGCGTCCTGCATATAGGTAACAGGTTTTGTTTCCAGCTTTTGATCGTGAAGATTAGAGTTATCGGGACAAAAAACAAATTTTTCGCTTGAAATCTTATATTCGCTGGCTTTCATTTATTTCGCCCCCATTCTTATTCTCGGGTCGATAACGCCGTAGGAAAGGTCAATAACCAGACTTGCAACGAGACCGATAAGCGTATAGAACGCAGATAACATCATAAAGAAGTCATAGTCGGGCACGGGAGTGGCGTTGATAGCGGAGAGATACAGTGCGCCGACACCGGGAATAGAGAAGATTCTTTCGATAATAAGAGAACCGGAAAGAACGCTTATAAATTCGCCGACTATAGACGGGAAGATAGGCACCATGGAGTTACGCAAAGCATGGCGTACGGTTGCCTGAGATTTTGTAAGTCCCTTTGTTCTTGCAAGAAGCATAAATTCGCTGGTAAGTACTTCGGTAAGCTCTGCACGGGTAAAGCGCGCGTAGCCTGCAATAGAACCGAAAGACATTGCAAATACTGCGGGGAGCATTGATTTGATCATGGGCCAGTTAAAATAAAGGTCCCAGTTAAACGTTAAAGGCTTATATTCTAAACCCTTTTCCGGGAATAGAGAAACTATATCCGGCAAAGAGAGCATTGACTTAGGTAATTGAATATCAACGGGTAATTTGAAGCAAAGGATATAAAGAAGTAACGATGCATAAACAAAGGAAGGCACCGAAATTACGACCATTACCGCTGTACTTATAAAATGGTCTTGCCACTTATTCTTTTTGAGCGCGGCAAAAATACCCAGCACAATTCCTACGGGAACTGCAAGCAGGGATGAATAAACGTTAATTAATATCGTAGGGGGAAGCTTCTCAATGAAAACGCCCCAAACGGGTTGTCCGGAATACTGAGGGATATATACACCCACACCAAAGTCGAGATCGAGAACGATACGCTTTAAGTATAAGAATAACTGCTCGGGAATGGGCTTAAGATAGCCTCTTGCTTCAAGCAAGTTTCTGAGCTTATCACCATCCTGACCGATACCTACAGTATTCATATCAATAGGCTTAAGTTTGATTAAAACAAAGCACATCACAAAAATTATAGTAAAAGTCATGAGCACGAGGCCAAGTCTTTTACAAATATACTTAAACATATACATTTTTGCAATCTCCTTTTTTATTTATTAACTGACAGTTGAGGGATAGCTTTCACTATCCCTCAACATCATTGACATTTAAGACGATAAATTATTTGTAGTTGAGTTCGCCGTTCTGAGCTGCAACTTCTGCTGCCCATGCTGCGTCGTCATAGTTAAAGGTCATGTACTTGATTCCGCCGTAGCTCATGAAGGTGTTGTATTCATAAGTGATGTAGTCTACCTTGTAAGAAAGGAGAGAAGCGGAGAAGTTGTTGTACAGAGGAAGGGTGTAGTAAACCTTAAGAACTTCCTTTTCGAGAGCTGCGATAAGCTGGAGTCTCTGTTCCTGTTCAAGAGCGTTTGCGCTCCAGTCATACTTAGCATCTGCTGCGCCGTTGAGGCAGTTGTACCAATCGATAAGGGACATGGTCTCTTCGATATCGCCGCCGTCTTCTGCAACGCCCTTCATGGTGAAGGTCATCTGAACGGAAGAAGTATCCCAAGCTGCAGAGTACATGTAAGCAGGGCTGAGGTAAGCGAGGAGGAAGTAGCCGGGATCCCAAGCTGCTCCGGTCCAACCGCCCATACATACGTCGTACTTACCTTCACGGAAGTCGGTTGCCCAAGCGTCTGCAAAGTCTTTAACTTCGGTTTCGAGCTTGCCTTCAAGGGGAGTGCCCTTAACGAGCTCTTTCCAAGCGTTGGTGAGGTAATCAAATCTCTTGGTAACAACTTCGGTGATGGAGCCGGTACCCATGGTGAGAACTACCTTGTCACCTTCCTTGATATCGCCTGCTTCGAGAGCTTCGTTGTATGCCTTGGTAACAAGAGCTCTTGCTGCTTCGATATCGTAACCGGTGATAGCATCAACTGCTGCATCGAGGTTTTCGTACTGGGTGTAATCTACATTATAGATGTCGCAAAGAACCTTCTTAGCGTCATCGGAGTTTCTGTATGCACCGCCGTTTTCAACGTCATAGTAGTGCATGGAGTTGAACAGACCGAAGCCTTCGAGAGAAGAAGTGGTGGTCTGAACTGCAAAGTCATGTCTGTCGATAGCGAGAGACAGAGCCTTTCTGAAATCGGTGTAGCCGAGGATGGACTTGTTAACGCCATCGGATTCACGGGACTTGAGAGCATCAACGCTGGACTGGAGCTGGAGAGATGCTACGAAGTCATCGGGAGTGTAGTAAGCGCGGTCAGATCCCTTGTAGTCGGGAGCGATGGATACGTCAATACCGATACCATCGATTTCGCCTGCGAGGAACTTGAGCCATGCAGCGTTCCATTCACCGATAGTATCGCAAACGATCTTATCAGTCTGGTACAGACCTGCATTTTCTTCCATAGCGTAGCCGTACCAGTTTTCGTTTCTAACGAGAACGTACTGCTTACCGGACTGGAAGCTTTCAAGCTTGTAGGGACCCCAGCTTGCGGTGGTCTCTACGCTGGAATTGTAGATAGAGGTCCAGAGCTCAGAACCTTCAGCGGGTTCCTGCTTAGCTGCTTCGTACTTTTCCTTGTGAACAAGGGGAAGAGAAGACATGTTGTAAGCTGCCTGGTAGGAGAGAGAGCCGTCTTCCTTAAGAAGGGGAAGAGCCTTAGCGAGAACGATAACGATTTCATACTCGGTATCGCCAACGAAGATACCTACATCTTCCCAAGCGGTGGTAGGATAGGTATATTCATATACCATGTAGTAAGGTACATTTTCGGGAGGTTCGTGACCCCAGTCATCGGTGTCGATGAGCTTGGTAACGAGAGCGATGGTTTCATCGGTAACTGCAACACGGCCGGTTTCAGCGTCTGCAAGGCCCTGAAGAGCTGCAAATGCTTCTGCATCCATGTATGCGGAGTACTGGGTTACGGTCTTGCCGCCGCACCAGTCAAGAGCTTCGGTAAGTGCGAAGTAGATAGCGCCGCCATCAGGCTGAGTGTAAACGCCGTCTTCACCCTTAACGAGGTCTGCTACAGTGTACTTGCCGGAAGCAGAGTTGTCAACACCGTCAACGGTCTGACCCTGCTTAGCATAGTTTTCTGCGTTAACGAGGATAGTGCCGCCAACGTAGAAAGAGTCTGCACGGTAGTTCTGGAAATCAGGGTTAAGCTGTTCCTTCATAGTGTAAACGAAGTCTTCTGCCTTGATAGCAGTGCCGTCGTCCCACTTAAGATCCTCACGAAGAGTGATCTTGTAAGCAAAGCCCTTAGCTCCTTCGGGAACGCCCCATTTGTCGCCAACGTAGTCAGCGGAAACGTCCTCGAGCTTAGTAGCTGCGTTGTACTCCATTACGAATTCGCCGGGAAGAATTTCGCCGTTTTCATCGAATTTGAAGTCGTAAGAGAAGAAAGAGCTGCCGATATAGCTCATGATCTGAGTATCGTTGTTATCCTGATAAGTAAGCTCATTCCAGTTAGAAGGAGAAAGAGTGGTATACGTATTATACGTATAGGTCTTATCTTCTCCGGGAGTACCGGAAGTATCGCCGGGCTGTTCGGGATCCTGACAAGCAACGATAGATACAAGCATCATAGCAGCCAGAAGTATAGCGGATACACTTCTGATAACATTCTTGATGTTCATAGTTTGCCATTTCCTTTCAAAAATATATTTGTTGAATTTATTTACACGCCGCCCTTGCAGACGGGACATGCCAAAATTTAAAGCGCCTCTTGATTATGGAAACACAAAGCCATTTTAAAGCATAAACCAATAAGCATACCAATAATAGCACATTCGGTTCGTTTTGTCAATTCATTTGTGAGAAATTATTATTTTTTATAACTTTATTGTTATAAATAAACACTATTTTGTCATTTATCGTTCTTTTTTATGCAAACAATGTATATTTTTTGATTACACTGCACGTACTTTCCAAATCCGATACGCGTTAAACGCTATTATTTGTAGAAGTTTCCAATGATATCCAACGTTTTTATCATTGTTTCGGGTGCGCCTGCGTAATATGCCGTGGGATGCACGCCTACGAAGGAGCCGAAGGCTTTTTCGTAGTTATAATATCTTTCGGGGTAGCCTTCCCTATCGTAGAACTGGCTGTCTATCTCCATTTCGAAGCCGATTTCGGTGCGGGAAGTTTTTTTGCTTCCTATTATATTGTGCGCTATATCCACTACCGCCTGCTTTTCCACGCATTCGGCTACGATACCGATCTCCTCCGTACGCGCGGGATTAAAGAAATGAGAGGGCTGGATGATGGCGATATCAAAAATATCCGTAAGATTGACAACGTGTCCCAGATTTTTGGAAGAGGATGCGGCTTCGTGGTAATAAGGGATCCAAAGCATTTTCTTTCCGTAGCCGTGAACCTTATCGGAAACAACCCGCATAGAGTAGACGATGGGATTATTAAAGTTTTCCTCCGGCTTATCGTTATCAAAACGTGTGTATCCGGCGGTAACTATATCCTCCCCTGCATAATATATGCCCCGAAGGTTGTTTTGCCACAGATCATCGGGAAGAGCGTTTTTGATCATATCCACGGTATCCGCCCACGCAGGTGCAAAAAGATGGGTAAGAGCGTGGAAGTTTTCTGCGGAAGGAACGGAAAACCACAGCTTTGCGTCTGCTTTTATTGCGGTAATGCGTTTTGCCAGAGAAACCGCATCGTTTACGTAGTCCTTAACGTGATAATCCGCAGGCAGACGGTGGGATGCGGTGGCGTGGTATTCGCCCTTGATGATTTCAAAGCGGGCGGGATCCCCTACCATATCCACTGTCATATTATCTATGATATCGTGGGAAAGCACGCGGTAATCGTTGCCGTCTTTATCCGTGAAACGGTTGTAAGTAACGATGGGAATAAACAGAATTTCATCGGTAACGTTTAAGATACGCACAAGCTCCTCGTCGGTGGGAGTGTGATACTTGGTATTTCCGTATCCGTTGTAGCAGGTATAAAGAAGGACGCCCTTTTTCATATATATTTCTTCCTTTCCGTAAGCTTTGGTATATATTATAGTAGAAATACACCCTTTGTCAAGGAAAAAACTTCTGTATATTTTACAACTTCTTAACATTTATATTGTATAATACTTAAATCAGATATGTAAAAGGAGCATGGGTTATGAAGAACACATATAAAAAGCTTTTAGCCTTTATACTTTCGGCGCTGTTGGTTTCCGCCGTTTTTGCGGGATGTGCAGAGGATGCGGGCAACGTATCGGTAGACGAAAGCCAAGGAGAGGTTTCGGATAAAACGGAATCTTCCCTGCCGGACGAGGAAAGCGAGAACGTTTCCGCCCCCGAAGAGGAAAGCACGGAAATATACGAGCCCGACGTAAACGAGCACGGCGCTTTTCGTATTTCAAGCATTGACGACGTTTCCGACGAAAACGGCACACGTTCCTATTTGGTTTACGCACCCTATACGGATACCTACACCATTGAAGGAGAAGGTGTATCGGTTATCTCTGTTTTAAGCGGTGACACCGAAATAGCAAGCGGAACTTATATAAAATCCCTTTCCCTTACAGAAAACGAATTGTATACCCTTACAGTAAAGACCGAACCCAATGCCGACTTTAAAATAGACGTTAAGGCGGACAACCACTTGGTTACCCTGCCCTATGACGTGGCGGAACCTGCAGATATTACGAATATCGACGTGAACGGAAACGATGACCTTACCGCCGCGGAGGTAAACTATATCAAGCGCAAGGGCGGAACATATATTTATTCCAACAATCCCGAGCAATTCGGTTCCCAACACGTGGGAAAAGCGTTTATGCGCAACGAGGGTCTTAAGGGGGATGTTTACGTAACCTTTGAGCACGCAAATTACTCCGGAAGCAACGCTTATCTGGGATACCAGCTTAAAAACGATTCCGACCACGACGTATACATAACCATTACCAACGTGGGATATCAGTGGATAGGCACTTGGTTCGGACAGTTGGCGTGGTATGATTTTTACAACACCTCCTTTGAACTGCCCGATGATTATCTTAACGAAAGCGGCGGGATAACCTCCAAATACTCCCATCTTGACTATGCATACAAGAATTACGAGCCCCGCGTATATCAGCCCACCACATACCGTTTGCCCGCAGGGGAATATTTCTGGGTTATAGGCGGAACCAGCGCAGACGCATACAGAAATATTAACGTAGATAATTCCGCAAACCATCACGTAAACAACATACGCTGTGCCAACGGAAACGTAAAGTTTACCGTAACGGGCGGCGAGGTTACGGGCACCATGTATTGCTATACCAACGCTTCTCAGGTCAAAGCAGAGCCCGAAGCCCTTGGATACGTTGCGGCAGGATACGCACAGCAGTATTCGGGAATAGGAAACCACCACGGCGTTATAGACAACTATATGGAGTGGACATTTGGTGATGACGATAAAGCAGGTATGCTCCCCGTAACCTACACCAATCTTTACGCGAACTACGTTCCCACCTATTCCCCCGCGTACAACAAATACAACAGCACCTCTCACGTAAACAACACCACCACCTGGATGACACATCTTAACCCCCAGAACGACCACCGTGCGGTTGGTATGGATATGGTGGAATTTATATGGCACGACCAGAACGGAAAGCCAATCGTTATCGATAACCACCACGCAGACGGAGGCGGTCAGCCCGCAAACACGGCAAACTGGATGATCGAATATCAGGATCATTTTACATTTGTTAATCAGGGCGACACCGAGCGCACGGTAGTCCTTCACCTCCGCGACCACGGAACTCTGGCTATTCTTGTGCGGGACAGCGCTACGGGCGAGGTGCTGGAAGCATCCTACACCGCAGGTCTGGGTGAAAACAGCGGAGTTTTCAGCAACTACACCTATGAAGTGGTAATTCCCGCCCACAGCGTAAAGCAGATAACTCTGGATTATCTCCTGGTTGCCTGCTCCTACGGCAGCGTTATCCACGCAGCTGAGCTTAAATAAAAAACACATATCCTTGCCACCGCTTGTAAAACGTTGCGGTGGCAGTTTTTGTCGGGGTCCCCGAGAAGCCGCAAGGCTTCTTGGGGTGATTGTAGAGGTCCCAAGAAGCTGCAGGGCTTTTGGGGGTGATTATCTTGACTTTTTTCAGCCGGATGGTATAATCAAACGCGTAGACAAACGTATTATGGAGTAATTGATAATGAAAAAAGTAATTATATGTCTTATCATAATGGCATTGATATTCCCCTGTGTAGCCCCTCTTTCCGCTTTGGCAGAGGACAATATCATATACAGGACCTGGGATAACCTGACCTGGTCGCTTAACTATGATACGGGTGAAATGGTGATAGGCGGTTCGGGCGCATTTCCCAACATAACGAGATACGTTGCATATTACCCCTTGAGCTCTCTCATTCCCTGGTACTATGCCAAAGAAAACGTAAAAAGCCTGGTTATAGGTGATGAAATAACAAAAGTTACCAGCTATATGTTCACAGATTTCGATAATCTCACCACCGTTTATCTCGGTTCGGGATTAGAAGAAATTGCCGTTTCCGCATTTGATTTTTCCGATAATATAGAAAACTTCTACGTCGCAGAGGATAACCAACATTTTACCGCTGTGAACGGTATTCTTTACAACAAGGATATGACGTCCATACTCCGTTATCCGACGGCGCGGCAAGGCGGATTCTCTATTCCTGAAACCGTGACTACTATTGGAGGCAGTGCTTTTGAGCAATGCTTTCATTTAACCGATATAGTTATCCCCGAAACCGTGACCTCTATAGGAGTAAACGCTTTTTCCCAGTGCTTTAAGCTTACGAACGTTATTATCCCTGCCGGTGTTACCACGATTTACGACAGAGCTTTTTTTGATTGCGACGGACTGACAGAAATAATACTGCCCGACAACGTTACCAAGCTGGGTTCTCATGCCTTTGCATACTGCGATAACGTAACCCGATTACGTTTGAGCGAGAATTTAAAAACCATTCCCGCTTACGCATTTTGCGGGCTTACAAGTCTTACTCACCTTACACTGCCCCGTAATCTTTACGAAATAAAATCAAACGGTTTCAGCGAATGCACCTCCTTGCAAAGCGTAATAATGTTCAATAAACTGCGCTCGGTGCACCTGCTGTTCGACGATTGCGATAATCTTACAGATATTTACTATATCGGCACGGAGGAGGACACCTGGAAATTAAGTGTCCGCCCTGATCATCTTTTCTACCCGTATAACCTTCATTACGGTATATCCGGAACGCTGAACAATGGAATAGCGTGGGAGCTGGAGTCCAACAAAAAAACGCTCACCCTCACGGGTCGGGGAGCTGTGGACGGAAGTGAAAGTATATGGGCTGAATACGGCGAGTTTTTTAACTGCGTATACGTTTCCGAAGGAATTACCGGCGCAGAAAATTGTGTAAACGGAAAATATTCGGAAGCCGGAACTACTACGATAAACGGCACGAAATACAAAGTCTACGCAGGAACATATACAGTAAGCTACGACGTTAACGGCGGAAACGGAAGCATAGATCCCCAAACAAAAATACACGATAAAAACATAACTCTTTCGGACGTAAGACCCACAAAAGAAGGATTTGTATTCCTCGGATGGTCTACCGATAAGCACGCTTACGCTCCATCGTACTACAGCGGAGGTCAGTTTGATAAAAACGCAAATACCGTACTTTATGCCGTATGGGGACAAAGAGAAATTACGGAAATAATCATTCTCTCCGACCCGACCAAGCTGATATACAATACAGGCGAGCCCTTTGATATGAGCGGTCTGGAGGTAGAATTACGGTATAACGACGGCACTACGTCCATACTGACCGATGGCTTTACCGTATACGGATACGATGCCAATACACCGGGACAGCAAACGGTAACGTTGGTCAACAACGGTGTATACGTCTATTTTTACGCAACGGTTTTATCGGATGATATCACCGTAACCGATATTACACCTATGCTATCCAAAACCGAATATTCGGTAGGCGAAGAGCTTGATTACAAAACCATTACACTTGAAGTACAGTTAAGCGACGGAAGCATTCAGATAATCCACAACGGATTTACGGTAGAAGGATTTGATTCCGCTACGGCAGGCGAAATCGTTATAACTATCAGTTATGGTGGATTATCCGAACAGGCAACGATCACCGTAACGGGAGAACAAGTCCCCACCGATACGGAGGAATCAAAGCCAGAAGAATCTTTTTCGGAAAATCCCGAGATCTCTGCTGAGGAAAGCCGCCCCCCGTTTGTTGAAGAAAGCTTTGCTGAAGAAAGCGTGGATTTAAACGAAAAAACTTTGGATAACGGACGCTTGCTTGTTATCGCAGTAATAATACTTGCCGCAGTAACGGTAATTGCAATAGTTATTATAATTATAAAACGTAAAAAACGGTAAAAATTAAAAATCACTCTGTGAGAGATTCTCGCAGAGTGATTTTTTCTAATTTAAAAGCAATGACAGCGCACAGGCTATCCGTCCTGCCAGCAAATGCTTTGTGGGCGGATGGATATTGTCCTTTTCACACACATCTGCGGAAATAACGGTTTTTACCTTTGCGGTTGTATTTTGAACATCAAGCTGTGCTTTTTGAACAAGACGCCATCCTTCGTTAAAGGAAGGCGTATAATCCGCAAGCTGAACGATAACAAAAGGAAGCCGGTCATTACCGAAATCGCAGCGCCAGACCTGTATTAACCGTTCCAGCATTTTGCGGTATTCTTTGCCGCCCTCGGTGGAAGTGTTGCTCTCGCCCTGATACCAGATAACCGCCGAGAGGGAAAACGGAGTTATGCGGGAGAGTGAAAAGTTATATAAAAATCCGTCTTTGTTCCAAAGACTGTAGGGAGAAGTTCGGAAATCATCGTGTTTTTTATCGTCGGGAACGGCGATTTTTTCGGCATCAAAAAGTCCCTCGGGAACCCAGCTTTCAATCATCGACGCACCCTGATAACAGCAGATGATACCAACCGCAACGTTATCGTTTTCGGACAGTGCATTTCCCGCAAGGTAGCCCAAAGCGGAAAAATCACAAATATTATCTTTGCTTGATTTTACCCAGCCGTCCTTTGAAGAAAAACGTTCTTTTTCAAGCCGATCCCCTGTGAACACACGCAGACGGTCATTTTCACAAAGCAGCTCTGCCGGAACCTTTGCTTCCCCCAGCTTGAACTGCATATTGGATTGCCCCGCGCAAAGTATAACTCTGCCGATATAAATATCTTCAAGTAAATTTTCATTACCGTTCAAAACGGCTTTAAGGATGTAAGGCCCGCCGAAATCCATAGGCGGCAGTTCCACCAGCCAAAAATCCCCTTCGGACGTAAACCTTTTGCTCTCTCCTGCGAAGAATACCTCGCCTTCCCCCTGCCCCGTACCGTAAATTCGGATAGGCAGTCCTGCGGCAAAAACCATATGGGAGCTGAAGATAGGGTTTAGTTTCAAAGCCATCACCTCTGTAGGTTTTATACCATTTTTGCAAGCCCGTGTCAAGATATTCATTTTCCCGCAGTACTACACACAACCGTTGGTTGTATTTTACGCCTTATGACAAACTTTGCGGTGCTTGAAATCAATACATATGGCTGTTATAATGTAATCAAGATAAGCGCTTATCAATCTTAAAAAGGTGGATTGAATGTATGGAAATTAATATGAAAGAAAAACTGCGCACGTTGCGGCAGCGAAAAAACATTACGCAAGAAGCCCTTGCAAATCATCTGGGAATAACCCCGCAATCCGTGGGAAAATGGGAGCGGGGCGAAGGGTACCCCGATATAACGCTGTTGCCCAAGATCGCTTTCTATTTTGACGTGACCGTAGATGAACTTCTTTGCGTTGACAGGATCAAGATCGAAGAAACGATTAATGAATACCAAAAGCAAAGCAGAATTTATCAACAGACCGGCGAAAACGAAAAGCTCCTTGAACTGTGGGAAAAGGCGTATTCCGAATTCCCCAACGATCTTACGGTTATGGAAAACCTTATGCAGGCTATAAACAGAGATGCTGTATATCCTTGTCCGAAAGATAAAGCGGACCGTGTTATCGAATTGGGCGAAAAGATACTTGAAAGGTCTACCGATTCCTTCCAGCGGGAAAACACCATAGCATTGTTGTGCTATACCTACTGCGGTATCGACGAAGAAAAAGCATTACATTATGCAAATATGAGCGGAACGATTTACGTTGGACGCGAAACGCTTTCAACCCACGTTTTAAGCGGAGAAGAAGGTGTGAAAGCGTGTCAAAGCTATATAGCAACCTGCGTTTTTCACGCGGCCATGACCGCATCTATGATGACAAGCAAAAAACAGTTTACGCCGACAGAAGTAATCGAAGCACATACCTTTGCCATCGATATTCTAAAACTGCTTTATTCCGACGGAAACGTAGGCTTTTATGCTTACGAGCTGTCGTATTAC
Source organism: Eubacteriales bacterium (assembly GCA_045595165.1). GTDB lineage: Bacteria > Bacillota > Clostridia > Oscillospirales > CAG-382 > SFLA01. Next base: position 3,568 of record JAZNZY010000029.1, on the reverse strand, counting down.
TATCTGCAGACCGCATGGGAATACGTTAAATTGCAGGATAAAGATAAAGCGTTAAATGCGCTGAAAGAATGCTGTAAATATGCGGTTATCGAGGCTAATCTTAAAGATATGGACTACACCGCTCCAATGGTTAATCGTTTAAAGCACCAAGTGTCAAACACTTCCAAAAACTACAAAGGAAATGCCTGCAACCTGCGGCTTAAAGCTTTGGAAGAAGATATATTTGATGCTATGCGAGATACCGAAGAATTTAAAAATCTGGTTTCTCAAATGAAAAAATACGCCGAATAGCACAAAATCAGCTCAAGAAGCCTAACGGCTTCTTGGGGACCCCGATAACACCCCGAGAGGTATTAAATTACGATCCCCTTTAAAACACGCGTTTGAAAAGCAAGCGATTTTAAGTTATTCACCGAGAATTATACATTTTATATGACGGAAAACCACATTTTTATCGGGATTGGATGCTATAACGGGCGCTATTACTTCCCTGCTCTCACGCATATGGGGAAGCTGACCGGACAGCAACAACGCCTTTTCCTTCTGCCCGTTTTCAAAACACAAAAAGCACAGTACTGCCCGCATGGTAGCTTTTTGCTTTTCGTTATTTGACAGAGGGAGTCCTCTTTCTATTAACCCGATGGCTTCTGCGTTTTCCCCTTTCAGCGCAAGCACGCTCGCCAGCCCCAAAATCATTCCCGGATCGTTTGGATATATCAGCATAGCCTCACGGTACACCTTTTCCGCATCCTCCAACCGTTCATCCTTCATAAATGTGTTTGCTTTATCGTGAATATTGTATTTTGTATCTACTGACCTTATGGTATCCATCCCCATAAGCAGATCTATACTTGTTTCAAAAACGTTTGCCAAGGCGGGCAGCAGCGTGATATCGGGATAGGTTTCGCCCCGCTCCCATTTGGAAACGCTTTGCGGCGTTATATTCAAATAGTCCGCCACGTCCTCCTGAGTAAGGCTTTTTTGAATTCTGAATTTTCGTAAATTTTCTGCAAGATACAACATAAAACACACCGTTCCGTACGTAAAATTCAGCCGTTAAGCGGCTGTGGCTCAATTATACCTTAAGCAGACGCCCAAAGCAATAACCCATTGCTTTAATCCAATTCGCCCATAGGGTGAACATAATGTTTATATTTGTGCTTTTTTACCCTGAAATGTGCCGAAAACAAAGGGGTAAACAGCAAAAAAATGTTGTGTTTTGACACTAATTGTGATAACATATATACGAATAATTATAGTTATTTATACTAAGGAAGTCAAATTTATGTACGATCTGCAAAAAGCCAATATGTGGAAGCGCATTTCCGCGGCTTTGTTTGATTTTATTATATTGTGCATGGCTGCTGTGGGATTTGCCGCTCTGTTATCCGCTATGCTGGGATACGACGGTTACACGTCACAAATGCAGGAATACTACGCCGCATATGAAGAAAAGTATGATATTTCCCTTGATCTTACGGTAAACGAATACAACGCTTTGAGCGACGAAGAAAAAGCAAAATATGAAGAAGCGGACAAAGCGTTTGCTGTCGACCCCGAGGTGAACAAGCTTTACGGTATGATCTTCAATCTTACCCTGCTTATAATCATTTTCGGTATACTTACCGCATTTATACTGCTGGAGTTTATCGTTCCTCTGATTTTCAAAAACGGACAGACTCTGGGTAAAAAAATATTCGGAATCGGAGTTATGCGCGCAGACGGTGTGAAGATAACCCCCGTACTGCTGTTTGCCCGTACCGTGTTGGGTAAATACACGGTGGAAACAATGCTTCCCGTGATGATAGCTCTGCTTATTTATTTCAACGTTATGGGAATTATCGGCACGGTTGTCATATTTGCTATCGCTCTGGTACAGCTGATAATGGTATTTGCCACCCACGCTCATTATGCCATTCACGATAAGCTGGCGTACACGGTAACGGTGGATATTGCCAGCCAGATGATATTCGATACCGAAGAACAGCTTTTGGAATACAAAAAGCAAAAGCATCTTGAAAACACGATGCAATCTTAAACATATTAAAAAAACAAAATAATATATTTCATCCTTAAGGAAAGGCAGCGTTTTATGAAAATCGTTTTAGAAAACCTGACAAAAATCTTCCCCGGCCGCAACAAAAAGAAAAACGAGGAAGTTATCGCAGTCAATGACTTTACCTTCACCATTCCGGACGGAAAGCTGATCGGTCTTCTGGGCCCCTCCGGATGCGGTAAAAGTACCACGCTTTATATGATAAGCGGTCTGCAAAAGCCCACGGGCGGAAAGATATTCTTCGGTGATGATGACGTTACCCAGCTTTCTGCCGAAAACCGCGGAGTAGGTCTGGTATTCCAGAACTATGCACTTTATCCCCATATGACCGTAAAGCAGAACATTATGTTCCCTCTCCAGAACCTCAAAGGCGCAGACAAGCTGAGCAAAGAGGAAATGGTTGAGCGCGCATACACCGTTGCCAAGCTGGTACAGATCGATAACCTTATGGAAAGAAAACCCTCGGAGCTTTCCGGCGGTCAGCAACAGCGTGTCGCTATCGCCCGCGCTCTTGTAAAAATGCCCAAGGTGCTTTTGCTGGATGAACCTCTCTCCAACCTTGATGCACGTCTTCGTCTTCAGACCCGTGAAGAAATAAGACGTATTCAAAAGGAAACGGGAATTACCACCATATTCGTAACCCACGACCAGGAAGAGGCAATGAGCATATCCGACCTGATCGTAGTTATGAAGCTGGGCGTAGTTCAGCAGATCGGCGCACCTCAGGAGGTTTACGACGATCCTATAAATCTGTTTGTAGCAAAATTCCTGGGAACTCCTCCCATTAACGTATTCAGCGGTAAGGTAGAAGGCGAAAAGCTTTATATCGGCGGTGCCGCAGTGCTTGACGTTAAGGGCGTTGAAGATCAGGAAGTAACCGTTGGCGTTCGTCCCGAAGGATTTATTCTGGATAACGATGGTCCTCTCGTATGCAATCTTAACAGCGTTGAGGTAATGGGACGCGACGTAAGCGTGGTTTCTTCCCACGAATGTGCTTTGGTTCCCAATATCCGTTCCATTATAGATGCGGACAACAAGGTTGAAGCAAAGGCAACCGTAAGCTACAGCTTAAAGCCCCACAAGGTATTCCTGTTTGCAAAAGAAACCGAACAGCGTGTACGTTTTGAGGTGAAGTAATATGGTAGAAAGCAAACACAAATGGAAAGCGTGGTTATATCTCGCTCCCGCCATTGTGCTGCTGTTGATATTTACCGTATGGCCTATAATCAACACGCTGAGAATGGCGTTTCTTGAAGGATATAACAGTATGTATGCCGCTGCCGGCGCAACGTTTAAGTTCGGTATCGGCAACTTCAAGCAGGTGCTTGCGTACAAGGACTTCCTCGTATGTCTTAAAAACACTATGCTGCTGTGCGTACTCACGGTTCCTATTTCAACAATCCTCGCTCTGCTTATCGCCGTTGCGCTTAACTCCATAAAGCCGCTTCAGAGAATACTGCAGACCATCTTCTTCCTGCCCTACGTTACAAACTCCATCGCTATCGGTATGGT
>JAZNZY010000028.1:0-13288 GCA_045595165.1 Eubacteriales bacterium | reverse complement strand
GGGGTCCCGAAGAAGTCGCAGACTTCTTGGGGTGATTTGTAGTATTTTTTACTTTCTGTTGCTTAGCGCAGTAATTATTCCCATTGCGCCGCCGAATCTCACCCAAGTGGATATTATAACGAACACCCACGGAATATCTTTTAAAAACTCTCCAATATTTTTTCCTGTAGCAAGCGCTGTAATCACCACTATTATGAATGATAACAGCGTAAATCCAATTGAGAAAAAACCACCGAGTAAGATAAATACGGTTAGAAATGATGTCATAAAAGAGGGTGCATTTCTGTTAAAAAACGCTTTTTCGCTTTTGTTTAGCTTGATGCGCTGTGCCCGCTTTGCCGCAACCGTGGCGGCAGTTTTTAAAAAAGCTTGAGGGTTATAATCCTCATATGTGTAGTGATATATAACGTCAAACAAGGTTTTTCCTTTACTGTCAAACGCACAATAATATATATCTGTTTCGTCTGTGGACATATCTTCTTTTAAGATAGCGGTTCCGCAAAGAAAAGTAATGCCTTTTAGTTCGCCGTTGTCTATGCTTTCTTGACAATGAACGCGGTATACCGCGTTTTTTCCTTTTGCAACGGTATGCGTGCTTCCGTAGGATTCGGCGGTAATGCTTTTCTTTGTAATGCCAGTCTTAACGTAATCCGGAAAGCTTCCTTCGAAGCCTTGCTCGTGCATTGTATCATCGATAATTTTTATATGATCCTTATTATCCGCTTCGAGACACGGGTAATCCTGCTGGCTTTCTTTTATCTTGCTGTATACGGCATCCCATAAGTGCTTGTAGCGCAATTTGGATAGCTGGAGAACAAGCCAACTAACGGGGCGTTCCTTGCCTTTCGAATTTTGCGCTTTTTTAAAAAACTTTTCAAGATCTTCAAAGCCGTTGTCAACAGCCAATTTGTGCAGCAAAGGAAAGCCGCAAGGCTCGTTGGGTCGAACGAAAGCAAACTGTTCCAGCTCTTTTAAAAGTGGGAGTAAGTCTTGCTCTTTTTGGTTAAGCATATCGGGCGCTATGGCTGCTTTGTCGCAAATCTGCCACGCTATAATAGCTAAATACACCCACGGAGTGGCTTGGTAAACCGTATTTTCTGCGCAGTTGTAGCTTTGGGATTTTACAATCTTTATGTCTGTAAAACGCAAATAGTATTTTGTGTCATCCTCCAATTCCACGGCAAGTGTATATTTGCTTTGCGTTTCCGAATATGACAAAACCGCTTCTTTTATCCTTTTGTCCCGCAGTTCGGCAGGTGCGGAGCAGCCCTCGAACTGAATTTTTCTGTATGCGGCATCGGAATTCAAGACGGTGATCTCCATACCGTTTTTCCATTGCTCCAATTCGGGGAAAATGGGATAATCTTCAATTACTTTAAGCGCAGCCAGCTTTTCTTTTTCAAGTATAAGTGCGCTGTTATCAATCTTAAGAATCGCATCCCTTGTCATAGTGCAGTCGCTCCCTTTGTACGGTTTTATTCATTATAACATGTGCTGTATGATTTTTCAACAAACTTTTGCCGAACAAATGTTTGTTTACATAATTTTTAATGATGTTTGGCAATTGTTGGCAGGTAATGGCAGAAACGAGGAAAATTGTGGGCGTTTTGGTGATAATTTATTTTACATAATTTTTGAAAAAAGTAAAAAAGGTATTGCATTTTTTCAAATGGTTGTATATAATAGGTTTGTGGTGAATTGTGGTGGAATGTAACACTGATTTCCCATTGAATTCCTGTTTTGGAAAGTTTATGTAAAAGGAGGCGGGAAATATGTTCTTCGGCGAATACAGACATACTCTTGATACCAAGGGCAGAATATTCCTGCCTGCAAAATTGCGCGATGAGCTTGGTGAAAAATTCTGGGTCTGCAAAGGTATGGGCAAATGCCTTCAGGTCTTTACCGACGAAGCGTGGAACGATTTTTGTGCAAAGCTGGATAATCTGGCGGCGGCACAGGCTCGTCATATAAAACTGTATTTCTATTCCGGCGCAAACGAAACCGCTTTAGATGCCCAGGGAAGAATAGCCCTTTCTCCCGCGCACAGAGAGTTTGCGTGCCTTGATAAAAACGTGGTTATCGTGGGTAACCGTACCCACCTTGAGATATGGTCCGAAGCAGAGTGGGAAGCAGAGCAGGCAAGCCTTGACAGCGAAGCTATAACCGCATCTCTTCTCGAAATGGGCTTCTGATATGGAGTTTAAGCATTATTCCGTACTTGCAAACGAGTGTATGGAGTTATTGGACATAAAGTCCGACGGTGTCTACGTAGATTGCACGCTGGGCGGCGCGGGACATACCCGTCTTATTCTTTCACGCCTTGGAGAAAAGGGAAGAGTTATCGGTATCGACAGGGATAACGATGCACTTGCAAACGCAAAAGAAAAAATAAACGATCCCCGCTTTACACCCTTCAAGAGCAATTACGAAGACGTTGCGACCGTTCTTGATGAATTGGGAATCGAAAAAGCAGACGGATTTTTATTTGATCTCGGCGTGTCCTCTTACCAGTTGGATACACCCGAGAGAGGTTTTTCTTATATAAACGACGCTCCTCTGGATATGCGTATGGACACGTCGGGCGGAATTACCGCATACGACGTGGTGAATACATATTCCGAAAGCGAATTGGCAAGAATAATTTTTGAATACGGCGAGGATAAATTTGCCCGCCGTATTGCATCCCGTATAGTGAGAGAACGCAGCGTTGCTCCCATTGCCACCACGGGCGCTCTTGCGGATATTATTTCCGCCGCAGTACCCGGCCAGCAAAAGGGAGGACATCCCGCAAAGAGAGCGTTTCAGGCTATACGAATAGAAGTTAACGGCGAGCTTTCCTCTGTGGGCAAAGCATTGGAATCCGCCGCGGGAAGACTTAAAAAGGGCGGAAGGATCGCTGTTATCAGCTTCCATTCCCTGGAGGACCGCATAGTAAAAAACACCTTTGCAACCCTCGCTTCTCCTTGCACCTGCCCCAAGGATTTTCCCATTTGCGTATGTAATAAGGTTCCGACGGTAAAAGTAGTTACCAGACATCCCGTGCTTCCGTCGGAGGAAGAATTAAAAGAAAACAGCCGTTCCCATTCTGCAAAGCTAAGGGCGGCAGAGGGAATTTAAGTTTTTGAAAGGAAATTAAGAATGAACAATCGGAAGCCCACCGCCGTGTCGAAACGAAGCGTAGAAACGATAAAACCGTCGCTTTCTGTCGGCACAGATGCAGGTATAAATTCCGTTCACAAGCCCAGAACCGGAACGGGCATAAATAAAGTCAACGTAAAGCGAAAGAGAAATATGGTGGCGGTAAGGGAGATGCCTATCCGCACCGAGCGCAAAAAGGAACGCGCGCCTCTTCCTATCGGCGTAATATTCACCGCACTCATTTTCACTGCGCTGTTTTCCTTTATGATCATCAACTATGCGGAGATCGACAGATACAACAGCGAGTTGGGTGAAATGGATCAAAAGATTTCGGCTTTAAAGCACGAGCAGGACATTTTGGAACAAAAGTTGGATCAGAAAGACGATCTTACCTACATCTGCAATTATGCCGAAACCGAGCTTGGTATGGTGAAATATCAGAACATACCTTCCAAACACGTTAAAACCGAAAGTGTTGATGCAAAAAGCGAGGTTATCGTTTACGATGACGGTCAGAACGGACTTGGCGTAATGCTGTCCGGTATGGCGGAAGCGTTCAGAGAGTTTTTTAATTAGTCGCATAGAGTATAAGGGTATGCGAATATAATTGTTTGTGGAGGGTAAAGTTGAAAAAACGGCTTTACCCTGTTTTTGCTTAATATCATTTGCTTTTTTCACCCGGAGGAATCTAATCTTGGAAAACAACCAAAAGCATATTACGGGAACAGAAGTCGGTGTTACAAGTAAGCTGTTCGTCAGACGCGGCATTGTTATAACCATCGGCTTTGTATTGATGTTTTCGTTTCTTATATACCGAATAGCAAAAATTCAGTTTGTGGACGGAGAGGAATACCGTAACGCCGCTCAGGATCAGTATACCCACGAGCTTACCATCCCCGCAAAGCGCGGTGATATAGTAGACCGCAACGGAACCCTCCTTGCTACTACTATTACGGTGCAAAACTGTTTTATTTCTCCCGCAGATATTCCCTTAAAGGATAAAGACGGAAATCCCACGGAGGAAACCAAAAATCTGGTCATTCGTGAGCTTTCCAGGATTCTTAACGTAGAGCAAAGCTTTATCCGCGAAAAGGCGGAAAAGGTAAACCGTAAATACGAAATGATAAAAAAAGAGCTTAACGCCGAGGAAGAAGCGGCGGTAAGAAAGCTTATTACCGATTACGGGCTTACCAATATAGTTCATCTTGAGGAATCCACTAAGCGTTATTATCCGTATAACGATCTGGCAAGCCATATTATCGGCTTTACGGGCAGTACCAATAACGGTCTGCAGGGCTTGGAGTACACCTATGATGAATTTCTTACCGGTGTTGACGGCAGAGTTGTAAAAGCAACCGATGCCAACGGAAACGAGATCCCATTTGATTACGAAAGCTATATAGATGCTATCGACGGATACAATCTCGTAACGACCATAGACTGGTCTATACAATCGGTGCTTGAAAAGTATCTTAAACAGGCATACGAGGAAACCAAGCCCACCGGAACGGTTACGGGCATTATCTGCGACGTAAATACGGGAGAAGTGTTGGCAATGGCAAACGCTCCTTCCTTTGATCTCAACAACTATTCCATTCTTACCGAGCCTTATATGGATCTGCTTGCAGAGTTCGAGGCAACGGAAGGCGTTACCGAAGAGCAGATCAACGAATACAAAGCACAGCTTCGCTACAATATGTGGTCGAATTTTGCTGTAAGTGCAACCTACGAGCCCGGCTCCACCTTCAAGATGATCACCGGCGCCATAGCTCTTGACGAGGGCTGTATTACCGATACCGATACCTTTGAATGTCAGGGCAGATACGTTATCGCCGGTGTCCCCATAAAATGCCACGTTTACGGTAAAAAGATACACGGAACACAGGTCTTTGCTCAGGCGATATACAATTCCTGCAACCCTGCGTTTATTCAGATAAGCCAGAAAATAGGTGCCGAAAGATTTGAAGAATATTTTGATCTGTTCGGTTATGGCGAGAAGATATCTTCGGATTTCCTCGGAGAAGCTACCTCCATATTCTTCCCCTCGTTGGGCGTTGTCGATCTTGCCAACGCATCCTTCGGTCAGGGCTTTAAGGTCACTCCCATTCAGCATTTGAGAGCCCTTTGCACTATTGCAAACGGCGGATATTTGGTTACACCGCACCTGGCAAAGCAGATAACGGATTCTGACGGAAACGTTATAGAAAATATTCAGTACGACGTTTCCCGACAAGTGGTTTCTTCCAAAACCTGTGATATTATTATGAATGCACTTGTCAACTCAACCAAAAATGCATCTGTAAGCGGATACAACGTGGTATCCAAAACCGGCACTTCCCAGAAACTGGATACGGTGGATATAGAAGATGACTATGTTCTTTCCTGCGTTACCTTCGCTCCCGCAGAGGATCCCCAGATCGCAATTCTCGTTTTGGTTGATAACCCCACCATAACCACTTCTACTGTATACGGCTCCTCTATTGCCGCACCTGTAGTTTCCAACGTTCTTTCCGAGGTTCTTCCTTATATGGGAATTCTTCCCACCGAATCCGGAGCAGACGTAATGGTTACCGTACAGGATTACCGCGGTACTGACGTTGATACCGCTACTTTTGCTATCGAGCAGTTGGGACTCAAGGTTCACATAAAGGGCAACGGTACAGAGGTTATAGATCAGCTTCCCAGATCCGGTAATTCTCTCAACACCGAAAACGGCGTTGTAGTGCTTTATACCGAAGGAAGTAACACTACGGAAATGATCATTATGCCCGATCTCGACGGTATGTCCCCTGCCAAGGTTTCCGAAGCATTGGCGAACAGACACCTTAATATTTCCGTAAGCGGTATATTTAACGATTCCTATACTAACTGCTACGCATACGCTCAAAGCGTTCCTGCGGGAACGTTGGTTGCCCCGGGCACTATTATTGAAGTAGAATTCAGATATAACGAGGAAATAGAATAATTATGTCAGTAGGTTTCCAAAGAATAATCCGAGTAACCCAAGGCACCCCGGGGGAAGGAACGGATATGAACAGAGAGTTTGATCTGTTCACAACCGACAGCCGTGAGGCTCCCGGCAATAATGCGTTGTTCGTGGCGTTCAAGGGCGAACGAAACGATGCCCACGATTATCTGGCCGGCGTGCTTTCCCTTGATAACTGCGGTGCGTTAATAGAAAATCCCGAATTTTTGCAGGCAAACGCAGTCCTTGTACCTTCGTCAAGAAAAGCGTTACAGCAGATAGCAAGAGATTACCGTGAAAACGATATAAAGGATACGGTTTGCATAGGTATAACCGGAAGTGTGGGAAAGACCACTGCCAAGGAAATGACGGTAAAATGTCTTTCCTCGGGGAAAACGGTATCCTTTACCAAGGGGAACCGAAACAGTCAGGTAGGGCTTCCCCGTACCGTGCTTGAAGTGCCCGTTGGCACGGAAGCGGCGGTTTTTGAAATGGGAATGAGCCTTCCCGGCGAGATGGAGCGTATCGCAGTATGCGCTCAGCCGGATATCGTTATGGTTATAAATATCGGCTATTCTCATATAGAGGCCTTTGGAACCAGAGAAAAAATAAGAGATGAAAAGCTCAATATATTAAAAGGACTCCGTCCCGGCGGAAAGCTTATAGTAAACGGCGATGAGCCTTTGCTGGCTTGCCTGCCGAATGCCATAAAATGCGGTATTGACAACCCCGAAAACCAAGTGTATGCTTATAATATTGAACAGGACGGCGCTGATACCGTGTTTGACGTTTGCCTTTTCGGCGAACACTTCAAAGCACGTATCGGTGCTATCGGCAGACATATGGTTTATGATGCATTGTTTGCTTTTGCCGCAGGAAGTCTTATAGGACTTACCGTAGATCAAATGCGCTCGTCCTTGGAGGAGTTTTCCTCCGTTGGCGACCGACAGCGTATCGTGGAAACAAACGGTGTCCGCGTTATTGCGGATTGCTATAACGCGTCTCCCGAATCCGTTTCCGCCGCCCTTGAGGTCTTGGGCGGATTTAAGGGCAGAAAGATCGCCGTTTTGGGCGATATGCTTGAACTGGGCGAGCACAGCCCCGCGCTTCACGCTCAGGTGGGCAAAAAAGCCGCAGAGCAAGGCGTGGATCTGCTTATATGTATCGGCGAGCAAACAAAAAATTCTGCTTTGTCTTTTGGCGAAAATTCTGTCTGTTTTAACGCCGATGAAGGCGAAAAGGCGGCGGAATACATTAAGAATACGTTTTCTGCGGGGGATACCGTGCTGTTTAAGGGCAGCAGGGGAATGAAGCTGGAAAATATAATGAAGAAGGTTTTTGATATATGAACATGACCGTTTTAATGATCATCGGTGCGCTTATCGGCTTTGCCGTTACCGTTTTGCTTTGCAAAATATTCATTCCCGTGCTTCGCAAGGTAAAATTGGGACAGAAAATATTGGAGATCGGCCCTTCCTGGCACAAGTGTAAGGAGGGCACTCCCACAATGGGCGGCGTGTTCTTTATCGTGGGAATACTGATTGCGGCGTGCGCACTCGTTTTGCCCGATTGTATAAAAACGAATGATTGGGCAATAATGCTTCATCTGGGCTTTGCTTTATTTAACGGACTTATCGGTCTTGTGGATGATTACGTTAAGCTGTTCAAAAAGAGAAACAAAGGTCTTACCGCTATTCAGAAGCTTATACTCCAGTTCGGCTCTGCAGGCGTGTATCTCTTCGCCGTGGACAAACTCGTGGGTATCGATACTACCGTTTTCGGAATAAATTTAGGCTTTTTCTACTATATTATATTATTGGTGGCAATAGTTTATTTTGTAAACTGCTCCAATCTTACCGACGGTATCGATGGTCTTGAGGGAAGCATTTCCGCAGTTATCTGCCTTGCTTTAATGCTTATCGCCATCCGTCTTGACAATACCTCTCTCGCAGTAATTTCCGCAACCTCTGTAGGTGCGCTGCTTGGCTATCTTATCTTCAATTTCCACCCCGCAAAGGTGTTTATGGGGGATACGGGATCTTTGTTCCTGGGCGGTCTTGCAACTGCTCTGCTGGTACATATCGGCGCTCCTCTTCTTATAATACTTATGGGATTCGTATGGCTCTTTGAGGGACTTTCCGTAATGCTTCAGGTATTTTCCTTCAAGGTGTTTAAAAAGCGTATATTTAAAATGACTCCCGTTCACCACCATTTTGAAATGTGCGGCTGGAGCGAATTCACCATCGTGGGTGTGTTCTCTCTCGTAACCGCTATCGGATGTGCAATAGCTTATTTCGTATACTTTATGTGAGGATATAAATGAACTCTAATCTTCCTGCCGTCAGCAAAAAACAAAATAGTTCTCTGCCGGCAGAAAGACCGGTAAAGCGTAATATAGTACGTATGATAGGGGAAGTTGACCGTCCCCTTATGCTCATTATTATCGCTCTCATCTGCTTCGGTCTGGTAATGGTATTTTCATCCAGCTACGCCCACGCAGATACTCGTTACGGCGATTCCTACCGTCTTATTAAATCCCAGCTTCGTTCCGCCCTTATAGGTCTGGCGGCAATGCTGGCGGTAACCAGATTGGATTACAGAATTATAAAAAAATTCGGTCTTATCGCCTGCCTTGTAATATATGGTCTTAATTACGCCGTTCCTTTTATCGGCACGGTGTTCAGCGGTGCAAAGCGTTGGATCCAGTTCGGAAGCTTTACAATGCAGCCTTCGGAGCTGTTGAAGTTTGCCGTTATACTTGCGGCGGCTATATATATTTCCGATAACTACCATAAAATATCTTCGGCAACCACCTTTAAGGCGCAGATACGTACCTTGCTTCCTATGGCTGTTATTGCCATAGCGGCGGCAGGTGCAACAATGTTCCAAAACCACTTTTCCGCCACCATAATTATGGCGTGCCTCGCTTTTGCAATGCTTATAATGAGCAACATCAAGCTCCGCTGGGTAATAGTGGCTATCGTTGCCGCAGGTATTGTGGGCGTACTGATGTTTACCGTGTTCCGCGGCGTTCTGGAGGAATTGGTTCCTCAGGTTTTCGTGCGCTTGGAGGTGTGGGAAGACCCCTTCAAGTATATGTCCGTAGCCTCCGGCGGTAAGGGTTATCAGCCTGCACAATCTTTGTATGCTATCGCATCAGGCGGATTCTGGGGCTTGGGACTTGGTCAGAGCAACCAGAAATTAGGCTACCTTCCCGAACCTTACAATGATTATATTTTTGCAATTCTTTGCGAAGAATTGGGACTTTTCGGCGCAATTCTCGTTATTGCTCTGTTTGCGGCGTTTATAATAAGAGGCTTCATCGTCGCTTCCCGTGCGCCGGACAGATTTTCACAGCTTTTAACAATGGGCATAGTTTCTCAGGTCGGTATTCAGGTTGCGCTTAATCTTGCGGTTGTAACAAACACCCTGCCTTCTACGGGTATAGGACTTCCGTTCTTTTCTTACGGAGGCACCGCTTTAATAATCTTGCTTACCGAAATGGGAATCATACTTTCCGTTTCCCGTTATTCTTATGTAGAGAAAGGATAATTGAGTATGAGAATAGTAATGTGCGGCGGCGGCACGGGGGGACACGTCAACCCTGCCATATCCATTGCAGATACAATAAAAAAGCGTTATCCCGATGCAAATATATCCTTTATCGGTACTGAAAAGGGTATAGAACACGTCCTTGTTCCCAAAGCGGGATACGATATATCCTTTGTAAAGGTAAGAGGCTTCAAGCGTTCCCTTTCTTTAAAGAATTTCGATGCGGCTGTAAAAGCGGTTACTTCCGTAATGCGTGCAAAAAAGCTTCTTAAAGAAGCCAAGCCGGATCTGGTTATCGGTACGGGTGGTTACGTTTCCTGGCCTACTGTAAAGGCGGCAAGCAAATTGGGAATTCCCACCCTCATTCACGAGCAAAATGCTTTTCCCGGTATGACCACCAAAATGCTTTCAAAATTTTCAGACAGAGTTTGCATTTCCTTTGAAGAAAGCAGAAAGTTTTTTGATGAAAAAATAAGAGAAAAGCTCATTTTTACAGGAAATCCCGTAAAGCCCAACGATATCACTCGGGCTGAGGCTCGTAAAACACTCGGTCTGTCCGATGACAAGGTGTATATCCTCTCCTTCGGCGGCTCTTTGGGCGCGGAGAAGGTAAATGAATACTGCTTTGATCTTATGGGATACGTTACACAGCATCCCGATCTTTATCATACCCACGCTATCGGCAAAAGCGGATACCAGAAGTATTCGGCAATAGCCACAGAAAAAGGATATGATAAAGCGCAGAATATAGAAATTCTGGAATACATATACGATATGCCTCTTCGTATGGCGGCGGCAGATATTATCGTGTGCCGTGCAGGCGCTATCACTCTGGCAGAGCTTGCGTGTATGGGAAAAGCATCCGTGCTCATTCCTTCTCCCAACGTAACGGATGATCACCAGTTCAAAAACGCATCCGTTCTGGGAAATGCCTGTGCTGCTGTGGTTATGCGTGAGAGCGAGGTTACCGGCGAAAAGCTTATCGCTCAGGTAGAATCTCTGGCGTACGATAAGAGTACGCGTGAACTTGTGGAAGTGAATGTCCGCCGCTTTGCCCGACCCGACGCTGTAAACGAGATAGTGGATACCGCACTTTCGCTTATTAAAAAATAATTTTTCTGGAGGGAACCGTGGAACAAGTCAGATTCAAACGTAAAACCGTTGATCTTGACGAAATGGAAAAACAGCAGAGCCGAAAACGGTTCCGCCGAAACATGTTTTACGTTTTTCTGTTTTTGTCTATAATGATCCTGTTTTTGGGGACCGCGTTTTTCGTATTCTTCCGTGTAAAGGATATTTCTGTTACGGGCAACAGCATTTATACCGATGAAGAGATAATTCTCGCTTCGGGTATCGAAACCGATAAAAATATGTTTTCCTTTTCAGGAAAAAGCGTGGAAGAAGAAATAAAGGCGTTGCTGCCTTATGTGGGAAGCGTGACCGTAAAGCGGGATCTGCCTTCGGGGGTGGTTATAGAGATTGAAGAAGAGAAGGCTGCAATGTATACCGTACTCAACGGTGATTATTATCTTCTTTCCGAAGAGCTTACCGTGCTTTCCGTAAGCAATAAGCTTTCTTCAGTACCCGGCGGCGCAATAAAAATTATTGCGGGCAGTGTAGACCGCTGTCTTGTGGGACAACCTCTCACCTTTATGGACGAACGCACACGGGATTCCATTTTGGAAATGTATGCGGTGCTTTCCGAAAACGAAATGGAATACAACATACGGGAAATAGATATCACCAGCAGATTCGATATAAGTATGCAGTATACCGATCGGTTCAGCGTGTATATCGGTGATATGGATAATTTCGAATTAAAGATACCTTTCCTTGCAAAAGTTATTAATGAACTGTACGAGGATGATAAAGGAAGTATAGACCTGTCTTCTTATAAAGAAGCTACAGTTGCTTTGGAATAAAAAAATGCAAAAAAACCATATAAATTAGAAAAACCCCTTGCAATCTTGCAATTTTTGTATTATTATATATATGTGTAAAAATTTAAATCGGACGGAGGAACTCTATTTTATGAGCAATGAATTTGAAACAACCGTTAATGTAATAAAAGTTGTAGGCGTAGGCGGCGGTGGCGGAAACGCTGTTAACCGTATGGTAGAAAATAAAATAAACGGCGTTGAATATATCGCTATAAATACCGACCTTATGGTACTCAACAAATCCTTGGCACACAAGCGCATCAATATCGGTGAGCGTATCACCAAGGGTCAGGGCGCAGGCGCAAACCCCGAATTGGGTGAAAAGGCTGCAGACGAATCTATTGAGCAGATCACCGAAGCACTTCAGGGTGCAGATATGGTATTTATCACCGCAGGTATGGGCGGTGGTACCGGTACCGGCGCAGCTCCTATCGTTGCACGTATCGCAAAGCAGATGGGCATACTTACCGTATGTATCGTAACCAAGCCCTTTAATTTCGAGGGCAAGAAGAGAATGGCTCAGGCAGAAAGCGGTATCAAGCGTCTTGCCGAAGTTACAGACTCCCTTATCGTTATCCCCAACGAGCGTCTTAAGCTCCTTACCGATAAAAAGATCACCTTCCTCAATGCGTTCCACGAAGCAGACGATATCCTCCGCAAGGGCGTTCAGTCCATCTGCGAGCTGGTTACTCAGGAAGCAGAGATCAACGTTGACTTTGCAGACGTTTGCGCAGTTATGGCAAACGCAGGTCTCGCTCACATGGGCGTAGGCAGCGGCAAGGGCAAGGATAAGGCTGAGCAGGCTGCAAAGGCTGCTATATCCAGTCCCCTTCTCGGGACAAGCATCACAGGTGCAAGAGGCATCATAATCAGCATCACAGGTTCTCCCGACATCGCATTTGAGGAAGTAGAGATAGCTTCTCAGATGATCTCCGATGAAGCACATCCCGATGCAAACATCATCTGGGGTGCTAACCTCGATCCCGCATTGGAGGACGAGATGAGAGTCACAGTCGTTGCAACAGGCTTTGACACTGATAAGAAGAAGACTATCCTCAAGGCTCTCGGCGACAAGGTCCCCTCCGCAAAGACAGGAGACGAAGCTTCCGAAAGCAGCAGTGCGGCAGACGTTGACGAGGATGATGACGATATCCTCATCAAGTATATAAAGAGCTCCAGAAATAAGTAATATTCTGCTCTGAGGTTCATTAAATGATAATAGGATGTCACCTTTCCTCCTCTAAAGGATTCTCTCATATGGCACGTGAAGCCATAAGCATAGGTGCAAATACCTTTCAATTCTTCACGCGCAATCCCAGAGGCGGAAGCGCAAAGGACATAGATCTTGATGACATCGCTCTCTTCAAGTCCATTTGTCTTGAGCACGGGATCAGTCATATATTGGCTCACGCGCCCTATACGCTCAATCCCTGCTCCATAGACGAAAGGATCAGAGAATTCACTCTGAATACCTTTACGGACGATATCAAGCGTATGGAGATGATACCGGGTGGACTTTATAACTTTCATCCCGGAAGTCACGTCAATAACGGTGTGGAGGTCGGAATAAAGGCTCTGACCGAGATACTTGACCTTGTACTGCCAAATGCCCGCAGCACCACGGTGCTTCTGGAAACTATGTCGGGAAAAGGAAGCGAGGTCGGAAGAAGCTTTGAGGAGCTTCGGGAGATCA
>JAZNZY010000027.1:0-76348 GCA_045595165.1 Eubacteriales bacterium | reverse complement strand
AAGATTGGCCTCGACTATGTATCTTGCTCACCCTTCCGCGTGCCGATTGCCCGCTTAGCAGCTGCTCAGGCTCGTATTAAGGAATTAGGCTAATTTTACTTTATTAAAATTTCCCCACCCACATAAAAGGTGGGGAATTTTAAAATAATACAATAGGAGATATGTTAAAATGGATATGTTAAAAAAATTTTTCCCCAATGCATTTAAAGCAACCGAACTTAAATCGTTTGTAATGGCACTTGTTGTATATGTTCTTGTAGATATTGTATGTGGATTTGTAATTGGTCTTTTAGCAAAAATCCCGCTTTTAGGCATTATCTTTTCAATTCTTGGTTCAGTAGTGGGCCTTTATGCTCTTATCGGCATAATCCTTTCCATTCTTGTTTTTGTTAAGGTTGTTAAATAATTCATTAAAATAAAATTATCCCCACCGATTTCTCGGTGGGGATTTTTGTGTCTGTTGCATGATTTGAATTCTTATGTTATAATTAAAGCATAAATGAATCTCAATATAAATTCTTGTATAGGAGCAAATTTATGATTGTTTCGTTCGATTTAGACGATACTCTTTTTGTATCTCCAGATAAGTGCAAAACTGAAAAAGAGTTAGTTTTTCCATGGAATAAGATATACAAAGAAAGATTGCGATTGGGAACTAAAGATTTATTCCAACAGTTGCACAACAAAAATGTTGAAACATGGATATATACAACATCTTTTCGAACGGAAAAATATATTCGTAGATTACTAAGGTGTTATGGTATAAGGGTTTCACAAATTGTTAATGGTAAAAGGCATATGAAAGAAGTTCAAAGAGATAAAAAAGAACCTATGCCTTCAAAATATCCTGCAAGATACCAAATAGATTTGCATATAGATGATGATATATCCGTTGCACAAAATGGTAAATTATATGGCTTTAAAGTACACATTATAAACGATCATGATGATGAATGGACAGTCAAAGTTTTACAAAAAGTGGAAGAAATAATGAAAAAAGGCAAAATGTAAGAAATACCTGCGCAGATGAAAAATATTTTTATTAGATGTTTTATATCAAAGCATTCAATTTCCCTCTTTTGCGTACTACACCACAGGCTGCAATTAAAGAATCTAAGTAATTAGATTTATAAAGCAAAACTTCTCTCCCTGCCGAAAAATCCGCAGGGAGACTTTGCATCTATTGCAAATATTCTTATAAAATGTTATAATATATAAAATAAGAAAAGGGGGAACGAGAATGAATGGGGAAATACAACAAGCAAGTAATATTGTAATAAGTGCAAGAAAAGCCCTTTTTGAAAATGAAAAAATTGATTTTACTCCAAGCAAGCATACGTTATCCATTCAGTTTATTTTCGCACGCAAATTATTATTTCACAAGTCAGTTCAAGCAAATTCAGTATGCGAATGGTTTGATGTTTGTTTGCAACGAGGTTTAAAAGATATAAAATTTGTTATTCCTACTAACAGAGAGAACAAACACTTGCTTGGCTTTGCAAACACTTCTCAATGTGTAATCGTATGTTTTTGGAAAAACGGAAACACCTCTTGTTTTTGTCCTTTTTGGGAATTTGACCGAGAACAAAACAAGTGGAAAATTATTTACAATGAGCAATACATAAAGAAACATACTGTTTTTGATAATCTTCATTTCACAGATAAAACCAACGAATTCAAGCAAACACTTTTGGATATAGGAGAATTCGCCGCCAAGATAGAACAACAGTATTTTTCAGATATTTTTCATAATGCGTATAAGGTTTTATGCGATTTGTCAAGCATTAATGATAACAATATATCAAATCCGCTTCCCAAAGAATTTAAAGCCATATATTATGCAGTAGATAAAGCCGATGTTTTTGGCGCTATGGGTTCGTGGAATGATTCTCCGCCATACTACGCTCGCAAAAAAGGATTGGATAAGGAATACAATGAACTGTCAAACGAACTACTCGTTCAATTGCGCTATCATTTAATGTATGTTGCAAATGAATGTTGGAAACATCATTGAGAAAACTTATTTCCCTCTTTTACTAATAGCAGCACAGGCTGCAATTAGTTTTGAGTTAGGTTAAGGGTTTTAGGTTCTCCTAACGAGTGGAAAATGTGCCGTACATTTTCCCTGCTTGTTACGGTATAAGACAAAACAAAAGGAAGCACGAAAATTTCGTGCTTCCTTTTTTACTGTCCTCTAGAATACGACCCTTAGCTGTCTGTTTTTACTTTTACATTTATATTATATATATCTTATATATATCTTCTAGGAACGCGGTTTTTGACAGAGCATACTATTTCATAATTGATGGTAGATGCCAGATCAGCTAAACGCAAAATGTCGCTGTTATTCTCAAAAACCACAACCTCGTCGCCGATATCGCATTTTGCGTCAGTAATGTCAACAACACACAAGTCCATACAGATGTTGCCGATTATCGGACAATCGTATCCGTTGATGCGCAACGTTGCTTTTCCCGAAAGAATTCGCGTAAGTCCGTCTGCATATCCGATAGACACGACCGCTTTTTTTATTTTACCCTCGGGACGATATTTTCTGCCGTAGCTTACTGTATCATTTTCGTTTATTTCGGATATAGAGGAAACTCTGGAAGTCAGCTTCATTGCGGGCTGAAGGTTATTATTGTATGTAGAAGGGGAGGGGGCAAGTCCGTATAAAATTATGCCCGCTCTTACCATATCCAACTGCATCTCGGGATAATTCAGAATAGCGGCACTGTTGCAGCAATGCCTCGTTCCAACGTTTATTTTTCTTTCATCGAGAATCTTTAAAAGCTGCGAAAAACACTCAAACTGCGTCTTTGTAAAATCACTGGCTGTGTCATCACTCTCGGCAAAATGAGTAAAAATGCCTTTGATATTGATATTGTCAAGCTTGGATATCTTTTCGATTTCGGTCGCCGCATTCTCAACATCATCGGCTCTGTGGCAATACAGACCGAGCCTGCTCATACCGGTATCGACCTTAATATGAACATTTAAATTACTATACTTGGAGAGGGAAAGAGCATACTCATAGCTGTCTACAGTCTGTATAAGATCGTATTCCTTCAATACATGGCTATAGCTCTCGTCGGTGATCCCCAATATAAGTATATTGCCTTTTACACCGCCATCACGCAAAGCGATGGCTTCTTCTATACAGGCAACTGCAAACTCACTTGCGCCGTGTTCCTCCAACATACGGCAAACCTCAACAGCGCCGTGTCCGTATGCATCCGCTTTTACGATAGAAAGTAGCTTTGTATCGGCATTGATCTTGGATCTTATATAATTGTAATTGTTCAAAACAGCGCCCAGATCTATGACCGCCTCAACTCTACGTTTAATCAATTTATATCCTCCGTATTAACTACCGTATATTCAAAACTGCCGTTTTCTGTTTCCGCAACGAGTTTAGTTATCTTGCTCACATTTGAATCATAATACACCAAAAAGCGAGAACTGTCAATAAGTAAAACGTACTCGTTCCGATCATTTACAGCGAACTCATCAAGATTATCTTTAAATGCGGTATACAGTGATACAAAGCTTTTAAGTTGCGGAAAGGCGCGTGGGTCGGTATCTATACAAAACTCTTTAAAGCGCACAACACATTCTCCGTTGGCAAAAGCCACATTCATCCCCGAAAAATCGCCGCTCAACACCGAAAAGCTTTTGTCCGTTTCATTATACTCGTATCGGATTCCCAACGTTTCAAAAACAACCGTATCATTTTGAAAAAACTTTTCAAGATTATCCTTTTTAACATTGTTACATGAGGAAAACAGTACAATAACAAAACAAAATACAAACAAGAATACTTTTTTCATTTTACTCGCCTTTACAAAATAAGTGAAAGACAAGTTCATCCAATAAGTTTACCGATCACCTTCGGCAGATCGGAAGGAAGCGTTCCCGAACAACCGTATTGCTGAGATAATATATCACCGGCTTTACCGTGAACATACACTCCGACAACTGCGGCCGTATGAGGATCATACCCTTGAGCCAGCAGAGAACCGATCACCCCTGCAAGCACATCTCCGCTTCCGCCTTTAGCCAAGGCCGAATTTCCGGTTTTATTTATGACGATTTCTTTATCGGGACCGGCTATAACGGTGCCATGTCCTTTAAGAACGAGTGTGCAGTTATATTCATGGGCAAAATTTTCTGCGCATTCTATTCGGTTATTCTGTATTTCTTCAACTGAAATGCCTGTCAAACGGGAAAACTCTTTAGGATGGGGAGTCAAAACAATATTGCTCTTTGTCTTTCTTAATACATCTATATTCTTTGCAATATAATTTATTCCATCCGCATCTATCACACAAGGACAGTCCAACGAAGTTATAATTTCAAATAACCGATCTTCATAGATGTCTGAAATGCCGCACCCTATTACTGCTGCATCGTCATCTGAACCTAAAAAATCTTTTGGCATACAATTTATAACTTCCGGCAAACGTACTCTTACCGGAGATAATACGCTGTCATCGGCAAAAAGCTTTACGATACCGCATCCGCTTCTTAAAGCACCTTCACAGCACAGCATAGCGGCGCCGGTGTACTTTGGGCTACCGCAAAGAAGCTTTAAGGTTCCAAACATACCTTTATGCGAATCACAAGGTCTGCATTTTATCATAGGCTTAATTATTTCCACAACGATACCTCCTTTTTTAAATAGTAACATTTTTATTTTTAGTTGTCAATTATTTGTAATTTTGGATTTTTTATTAATTTTATCCATTCTCTATTGAACTTTTTTGGTTTTAAGGATATAATTAAGGTACGATTTTGAAAGGAATTTAAGATATGAAGAATTTGATAGAATTTTTTAAGCGTAACAGTAAGCTTATAACTGATTTTTGGATCAATCAAGTTGTATGGTCCGTTGTCGGTCTTATGGTATCCTGGCCGCTCTCATTGATACTTGATAAAAATTCCAATTATTCCTTATACATGGCACTCGCCGCTGTATTTACTGCCGGAATATTCTGGTTCAGAATTTATGATATGCTGAATCAGTACGGACTGAAATTTGCTATACGCAAAAGCAAATACAAGGGCGATGATCTTTACATTCCTTCCGATTCTTTTGGATTAAAGATAGGTATCTTTGCATACGCTCCCACCGTTTTACTTATACTTTTGTTCGTAATCTTCAGCATTTTCAATCTTGAAAACGCCCGTGCTATAATGGCATCGATCATATATATCGTCCCCATTCACTCAATGTATAACGCAGGCTGGCTTTCTTTGTCCGGCTTAGACGAATATGTGAGAATTATTTATACAGTATTGACAATCTTTCCCATTCCGTTCTTCGCTTGGCTCGGCTATTATCTCGGTGTACGTGATAAAGGCGTAATTGCAAGAGAGAAAGCAAACAAAGAATAATTCGCGATCCGTGTTCATAATATATTTCGGGTGATTATATTATGGACGAATATACGGATAAAAAGATATCGCTTTTAATCCTTTCATTTTTGTTTATCGGTCTGGTTTTGTTTTTTTGTTTCGCTATGTTATTTACGGCTGCAGGATATAATACGTTTTCCTTTTCCGAAAATGCAAACGCTCCTGTAAGCGACAATGACAAAATAACAATCATTATCGATCCGGGACACGGCGGTGAAGATCCCGGAGCCGTTATGGGAGATACTAAAGAAAAGGATATCAATCTCGATATTTCGCTTTTACTCGGTCAGCTCTTTGAATCAAACGGTTACAAGGTTGTATACACACGAACAGAAGATAAAATGTTGTACAATCCCGGCGAAGAAAATCGAAAAAAGCATTTCGATCTGTATAACAGGGTTTTAATAGCATCGGAATATAATGACTGTGTCCTTATAAGTATTCACGTCAATCGTTTTTCATCTCCCAAATACAGCGGCGCTCAAGTGTTTTATTCTTCAAACTCGCCCGAAAGCGGTGAACTGGCAAATCATATTCAAAAGAGAATAAAAGTACTGCAACCAAACAATAACAGAGCTTCCAAAAACAGCGGAAGCAGTATATATCTGCTGGATAAGTTCAAGGGAACGGCCGTACTTATCGAGTGCGGATTTATTTCCAACGATTCCGAACGGGAAATGCTTTGTGATAACACTTACCAACGCAATTTTGCCATTTCGGTATATATCGCGGTAACAGAATATATAAACGGAGAAATTTAAGTGAAGACCAATTATGTATGTACTTCTTGCGGATATTATTCCTCCAAATGGTACGGAAAATGTCCGGAATGTAATGAATGGAATACTTTTGAAGAGCAGGCTGTAGAAGCTTCCACCACGGTGAAAGCAACCGTTAAACGCCGCAAAAGCTATGATACTCCGCCTACGTCTTCAAAGGCAAAAAGAATATCCGAGATAGGCACCGCCAACGATATTCGTTTTATTACCGGTATCGGTGAATTTGACCGTGTTCTTGGAGGAGGTCTGGTCAAAGGAAGCGTTGTTCTGCTTTCCGGCGAACCCGGAATAGGAAAATCCACATTGCTTTTGCAATTATGCCAAACTGTCGGAACCAACGGATCTATATTGTATGTCAGCGGTGAAGAATCACCCTCCCAAATCAAAATAAGAGCAGAAAGGGTAGGGGTAGACACCGAAAATTTGAAGATTCTTTGCGAAACCAACATTTCCTCCGTAATCCCCGAAATGATTGGTATACAGCCGGATATCGTTATTATAGACTCAATACAGACGATGTATGACGAAGATGTAGCATCATCTCCCGGAAGTGTAACGCAAGTTAAGCAAACCGCACTTGCTCTTATAAACAAGGCTAAAGAAGAAAACATATCCATTATACTTGTAGGACACGTCAACAAAGACGGCGCTATCGCCGGTCCAAAGGTTCTCGAGCATATGGTGGATGCCGTTTTGTATTTCGAAGGCGACAGACAGCACGCATACAGGATTATACGCGCCGCTAAAAACCGTTACGGTTCCACCAACGAGATCGGCGTATTTGAAATGGTGGATGACGGACTTGCTGAAGTTGAAAACCCGTCTGAAATGCTTATGTCACAACGTCCGATAAATGTACCCGGAAGCTGTGCGGTGTGTGTTGTAGAAGGTACGCGTCCGATAATCACGGAAATTCAAGCGCTTTCTTCGCCAACGGTATATCCTTCACCCAGAAGATTATCGGCAGGTTTGGATTATAACCGTGTTTCTTTGGTTTTAGCAGTTTTGGAAAAACGAATTGGTTTACGTTTTTCAACCACGGACGTTTATATGAACGTCGCCGGAGGCTTGCGTTTGGACGACCCTTCCTGTGATGCAGCAATCGCAATGGCGCTAATATCTTCACAAAAAGATATTCCCATCGCCGAAGACCTGATTGTTTTCGGAGAAATAGGTCTTGCGGGAGAATGCCGTTCCGTAACAAGCGTAGAACAGCGTATAAACGAAGCTGAGCGGTTAGGCTTCAAACGTATAGGATTGCCGAGAAAATCCATAGACAAGCTTAAAAAACGCTCAAGACAGATACAGCTTTGTCCGATTCGAAGCGTTTACGATCTGTTAAAGCTTGCGGAAGACCAATAACATTAAACGGGCAACTGTCTGTGCAGGATATTAAATATCCGGTTTCACAAAAACAGTTGTCCTTTTTACATTCGCCTTCCGAATTATACGGACATTTTTCCGAACAAGGAATATACATTTGATCACCTCAAACAAAAGAATTCCCATTTTATTAACATTTTATTCATAATTTAAACAAAAAGATTTTTTAGTAGGGAAGCTATGAAGTTCTGCAAGCCGAATCTGCCTGAAAAAGCAGTAAAAAAAGCGTTCGTTTCACAAATAATTACCGATGAAATCAAGGATAATTTAAAATTCATTGGAGTTGAACCGTTCTTTGCGCCCAAGTGCAAAACACTTAAAAGTGAGTTGAAATATCATCCCGACATAGTTTTAAACAATCCTGCAGAAGGAATATGGTATTCTATGGGTGAAACAAATATGAACAATTTGTTAACAAAAGGGTCGTCAGAATTAAATGATAAATATCCAATGGACTGTTTATATAATTGCTTCATAATCGATTCGGTGCTATACGGTGGCAAGAATATTGCCCGGGAAATTTCCGAATATGCCGAAAGGCGTGTGAAAATAGCCCAAGGTTATACAAAATGCTCAACAGTAATACTTGACCGCGAAAACTTTATTACATCCGACATATCCGTTCACAAAGCGCTAACAAGTGAAGGAAAAAACGTATTGAAGGTGACAAACGACGGAATATTGCTGAACGGATTTTCCTGTGGGTTTATAGGAGGATGTACAGGTGTACTGGGAGATAAAACACTGTCAATTACCGGCGATGCAAGATTACTCAAGGATTACGATGCCATAGTTGGCTTCTGCGCAAATGTAGGATATAAAGTTATCTCTTTATCAAAGGAACAGCCATATGATTTTGGCGGGATTTTGCCGATCTGCGAAGCAGATTAGTTTAACGCAGGGCAAATCACTGTATTTTGTTATATTATCCCTCCCCTGAATTATACAAAATTTTCATTTTGTATAATTAACATAGTTTTTATAAGTGCCTGAATATGCGCCCCTATCTATCAAAAAAACACCGCCGAAATCCACTCGGCGGTGTTTGCTTTTTAAAATATTAACCCTGTTATTATACCTGAAAGAACTCCGCAAACGTACAAAATCAAAGTGAGCACAAAGTTTTCTTTCACATTCTTGTTTGTTCTGAAAAGAACTATAAGTCCAACGCCAGCGTTTACACATAACCCCGACACTAACTGACCCACAGTAAGCGCGTTCTCTACGTAAAGATCCGTTAGCAGAACCGATGCTGAACAGTTAGGAATAAGTCCCACTAAACCTGCTATAAGCTCGCCCAACACGGGTTTTGTTATTATAAGTGCAGTTAATCGTTCTTCGCCCAAAAGCTCAATACCGAGGTTTAAAGCGGCTGTCACAACAAAAACTAAGAGTACTATTTTTAGCGAATGCTTTATAGCGGAAATAAGAATGCCGTGATGCTCGCAATGGCAGTTTTCTTCCCTGCACATACATTCTATTGTATTAGATTTTTTACGTTTGTATGCAAGATCCACAACAATACCGAAAACGGCGCCCGATATCAGTTTAATTGCAAGTATCAGAATTATTTCCTTTACCGGCACTGAAGCAGATATAAGTATTGGCAGCATTTCATCGGATGTAGCAAGAAAAACGGCTATGAGCGTGCCTGCGGTAATTGTGCCGACCGCAAACAACGATGCCGCGGCGCCGGAAAAACCGCATTGAGGAACAATACCTGCAAGACTTCCGAGCAACGGTCCTGCTTTCCCCGATGATATCAATATTTTTGAAACTTTTTCACTTGATTTGTGTTCGACGAATTCAATTATAAGATAGGTAACAAACAGTATCGGAAGTATTATTACCGTGTCTTTAAGAGCGTGCACGATTGCGTGTAAAATATGCGGCATTATCTGCTCCTTGGATATAATAACGTTCCCCTGCCCTGCCAAATATGACAGAGCAGGGGGATTTTGTATTTATTACTTAACTTCGTGGATATTAACGTGATACTTCGCGTCTGCGGCGCTTGCAAGAGCAGCAGCAACCTTGTCGCCTTCATTTCTCTTTTCAAAGAACTTTGTGGCAACCTGGTCAAACAAAGCGTAAGAAAGAACATCTTCGTCCTGCTTCATGTACTGAGCACATTTTTCACGGAGAGTATCAAGCTCGGGCTTGATGTTGTCAGCGGGACGGCAAGTGATTGCGGGTTCGTCGCCGATAATCTTCTTTCTGAATTCAGGATCGATATCAACGGGAGTTTTACCGTAATCGCCACGGATTACGCCTTTGAATTCCTTGGTAACGGTCTTATAACGCTCACCCATAAGAACGTTGAACACTGCCTGAGTACCAACGATCTGAGAAGTGGGAGTTACGAGAGGAACCTGACCTGCGTCAGCACGTACTCTGGGAACTTCTTCAAGAACCTCCTGAAGCTTATCAGCCTTGCCTGCCTGCTTAAGTTGGGAAAGAAGGTTGGAAAGCATTCCGCCGGGAACCTGATAAATAAGACCTTTTACGTTTACTTTGAGCATCTTGGGATCGAGCTGACCGCTGGCAATGTACTTCTCGCGGAGAGTGTTGAAATATTCAGCAGCTTCGTTGATCTTTGCAAGATTCAAACCGGTATCAAAGGGAGTGCCCTGGAAGGTAGCAACTATAGGCTCCGTAGGAGGCTGCGAAGTACCGCCGGCAAGAGGAGAAAGTGCGGTGTCAACCACGTCTACACCTGCTTCAACTGCCTTCATGATGGTCATGGAAGCGATGCCTGCGGTATAGTGTGTGTGAAGCTGAACGGGAATGTTGCAAATAGACTTGATAGCGGTTACGAGATCGTATGCATCGTAAGGCTTGAGAAGACCTGCCATATCTTTGATACAAATGGAATCTGCGCCCATTTCTTCAAGAGTCTTAGCATATTTTGCGAAGTATTCGTTAGTGAAAACTTCGCCGGTAGTATAGGAAAGACAAGCCTGAACATGTCCTCCCTCTTTCTTAGTTGCGTCAATAGCGGTCTTAAGGTTTCTGGGATCGTTAAGAGCATCAAAGATTCGGATTATATCAATACCGTTTGCAATAGACTTCTGTACGAAGTATTCAACAACGTCGTCTGCATAGTGTCTGTAACCGAGGATATTCTGACCGCGGAACAGCATCTGCAATTTGGTGTTTTTGGCATGATCACGGATGGTACGAAGTCTCTGCCAAGGATCCTCATTAAGGAAGCGCAGACAAGAGTCAAACGTAGCGCCACCCCAAGCTTCGAGAGAGTGATAACCAACCTGATCAAGAATCTCCAATGCGGGAAGCATTTCTTCGGTGGTCATTCTGGTAGCTATAAGTGACTGATGAGAGTCACGAAGAATTGTTTCAGTTATTTTAAGTGCCATATTAAATACCTCCGATTATCTAAAGATGGTAAGGAACACGCCTGCTGCAACTGCAGAGCCTATAACGCCTGCAACATTGGGACCCATTGCGTGCATAAGAAGGAAGTTGGAAGGATTTGCTTTCTGACCAACGGTCTGAGAAACGCGGGCTGCCATAGGAACAGCGGAAACGCCTGCAGAACCGATAAGAGGATTGATCTTTCCGCCGGTAGCAAGATACATAATCTTACCGAATACAACGCCGCCAAATGTTGCAAGGGAGAACGCAACCAGACCCAACACAAGAATGCCAAGAGGGCTGGTAAGAAGGCTGGTAAAGAAAGCGGAAAGGCTACTGAAATCTATAGAACCAAAGAATGCATCTGCGGTAGCGGTTGCACCAACGGAAACGCCGAGAAGGATAGTAACTATGTTGCAAAGTTCGTTCTGCATAGTTTTTGCGATTCTGTCTACAACGCCGCTTACACGTGCGAGGTTACCGAGCATCAAAGAACCGATAAGAGGTGTAGCATCGGGAAGAACCATACAGATGATAAGACAAGTGATAACGGGGAACAAAACTTCTTCTGTCTTTGAAACGGGGCGGAGCTGCTCCATCTTTACACATCTTTCCTTCTGGGTGGTAAGAGCCTTCATTATAGGAGGCTGGATAAGAGGAACCAGCGCCATATAGGAGTATGCGGCAACTGCGATAGCGCCGAGAAGATGGGGAGCACAGTCCTTGGTAACGAGAATTGCGGTAGGACCGTCTGCGCCGCCGATAATACCGATAGCGGCAGCTTCAAGAGAAGAGAAGCCGAGGAGCATTGCACCGATAAAAGCTGCGAAAACACCGAACTGTGCAGCAGCACCGAGAAGCAAGCTCTTGGGGTTAGCGATAAGAGGTTTAAAATCGGTCATTGCGCCTACGCCCATAAAGATAAGGCAAGGATAAATGCCGAGCTTTACGCCAAGGTAAAGGTAATCAAGCAGACCGCCGTGTGCGGCAAGCTCTGCCCAATTGATATTGGCGCTGGATTCCTGAACGAAATAATTCATATGGAAAATTTCGCCAACGGGTATATTTGAAAGGAACATACCAAAAGCTATAGGAAGCAGAAGCAAAGGCTCGAACTTAAACTTAACAGCAAGAACCAAAAGAACAAAGGAAATAGCAATCATTATAATATTGCCGACTTTGAAATTTTCTGCTCCGAATGCAGATGAATTCAGTATGCCCAAGATGGTTTCAACTATAAACATCTGTCAATCTCCTTAAAACAATACTTAAGCGGTAAATTAACCGATAACGTAAAGAAGATCGCCGGAATTAACAGTTGCGCCTTCGCTTACGGAAACGGAAGCAACAGTACCGTCTACAGGAGAAACGATATCGTTTTCCATCTTCATTGCTTCGATAACACAGAGAACGTCGCCGGACTTAACAGCCTGGCCTGCCTTCGCAACTACCTTAAGAACGGTGCCGGGCAGAGGAGAAGTAACTTTTTCTCCGCCTGCTACGGGTGCTGCTGCGGGAGCAGGTGCTGCTGCAGGTGCGGGTGCTGCCGCGGGAGCTGCTGCAGGTACAGGTGTTGCTACGGGAGCGGGAGCTGCCTTGGGAGTGTATACTTCGTTGGGGTTTGCATCCTCAACGACTACTTCATATTTTGTACCGTTTACGGTGATAATGTACTTTTTAGCCATTTTAAAAACTCTCCTTAATCAATTTGTGTAATGGAAATAACATTAAACGCACATTCGCTTTCGCCTCTTGCGGCTGCGATGGCGGCAGTAGCGACAGCAACAACCTCTTCCTCATTGTTAGTTGCGGCAGGTGCGGCAACAGCAGGAGCGGAAACGGGTGCAGGCGCGGGAACGGATTCTTTAACAGAAGCAGACTTCTTTGAGGACTTTCTTCCGAATATCCACTGGAAGACGTAAAGAACGCACATAAGGACGATGAGTACTCCGAAAACTACGAGCATTCCTACTAACGTTACTTTTCCTCCGTGAGCGAGTCTTTCCATGATAGTGCCTTCGCCGTTTTCGATAATTTCGAAAATAGTTTCACCATTATTTTCGGTTACGGCGGAATTTTCTGTCACGGATTCTTCTTGTGAAACATCCTCGGAGTTCTCTGCAAATGCAACAACCGAAGTCATGCAGATTACCATAACGAGAGCGATGAGAACGCACACAAGCCTTTTGTAATTGAATGACAAGATACGTACACTTCCCTTCCGGACAGAACGGCATTTCTCTTTCCCATTCTATCCCATTTTATTTATGATTTTATAATACACCAGATGAGCAAAAAAATCAATACAATTTTTACAATATATTGTATTTTTTGTAAAAAACACTTGTCTAAAACCAAAAGATATGGTAATATGTTGTAAAATATTCACAAGGCGGTAATTAACAATGCACGAGCTTGAGCAAAATATAGACCATATCCTTCTCACAGAAGAACAAATTCAGAACAAAGTACGCGAAATCGCAGAGCAGATTTCAAAGGATTACGCAGGAAAGCAATTGCTTCTTGTAGGCATCCTCAAAGGCTCTATGCCCTTTATGGCAGACCTTATGCGTTATCTTACCATCAACGCAAAAATAGACTTTATGAGCGTTTCTTCATACGGCAACGGTACGGTATCCAGCGGTCAGGTTCGTATCATACTCGACCTTAATAAGCCTATCGAAAATTACGATCTGCTTATCGTCGAAGATATTCTTGACAGCGGCGCAACCCTTTCATACATCAGAGAATGGCTTTCCATAAGAAAACCCCGTTCTTTCAAGATCGCTACCCTGCTTGATAAGCCCGCACGCAGAAAAGCAGACATCTATGCGGATTACAGCTGCTTTAGTATTCCCGATGAATTCGTTGTCGGCTACGGACTTGATTACGCAGAAGATTACCGTAACCTCCCCTATATCGGCGTATTAAAGAGAGAAGTTTACGAAAAATAAAATATACAAAAAATTACAGCACGGTTCGCTTTAAGTCCCGTGCTGTGTTTCATTTTACTAATGATAAAATCTCTTTTTTCGAAAATTTAATGCCTAACTCTAATGCAAAACGTACTCCAAGTATTGCTTCAAGAGTAAACAGATTTTCGCAATATCTTATGAGATCTTCCGTGGAATACTCGTTTATTTCGCCGAAATTTGCAGATTCAATATTCTCACCGCGCAAAAGAGCCTTTGCCTCTTCCGTATTGTATTCAAAAACCACCTTTTGCATTATCTTACCAAATTTGTTATGCTTAACGATCGACAGAGCACCGCCGGGCTTAAGCAAGCGGTGAAATTCACGTAGCAGTTCTGTGCGCGGTTCCATGTACTCAAGCACATTATGACAAACGATTACATCGAACGAATACGAATTCATATCTTTCAATTTATCGACACTGCCGCAAAGCTGGTAGTATTCATTGGTAAGTACTCTGTGAATCAATAATTGTTCGTTTGGCTCAACTGCAGTTACAGTATTGCTTTCCGCCAGCTTATTCGCAGTAACTCCCGATCCGCTCAATCGACTTTTTGTGATGATATCATAAAAAGACATAATTTTCAACCGATATGTGATACTTTCCTTTTCCTTTTGACAAATACAGTTAAATATGATAAGATATAAAAAACTCAACTCACAAACGAGGCTTCAATATGAAAAGAAAACCAAACGCGTTTGATATAATTACGCTTGTTTTACTGCTTTACGCATTTTTATTGAATCTTTTTGTTTTTGTCCCTATTATGATTGAACAGATAAACTTGGGTGTCGGAACACAATATGAGATGTTCGTTCTGTATTTCTGGCTGTTTCAATTACTTACGTTTCCCGCCTTGTTGACCGGAATAATATACACTATTGTTGCGTTTATCAAAAAGTTTAACAAAAGCCTCTTTATTACAAACGTTTCCCTTTTAGGGGTATCGTTGTTATTTATAATTCTTTCTAACATTTTCATTTTTAATTAGGAGATACTCATGGCTGTTCTTGATGTCAGAGATATAAAGTTGTCATACGGCATTACAGATATTTTAACATCCGTTTCTTTCACCGTTAATAAGGGTGATAAGATCGGCGTTGCAGGCGTTAACGGAGCAGGAAAAACATCTTTGTTATCCATAATCTGCGGTACGCTTACCCCTACTTCAGGAAACGTATATGTTTCTAAAGATACCACTATCGGTATTCTTCGCCAGCAGACGGAAAACGATTTCGGCGAAGAAACAATATACGAGTATGCGCTTTCTGCGTTTTCAAAACTCATTGAAACAGAGCGGCAGCTTGACTCCCTTTCTTCAAAGCTTTCAGGCGGCGAAGAACACGTTATAAAAGAGTACTCTTCCCTATCGGACCGTTTTTCCGCAATGGGCGGATACGATTACAAGCAACGCGCCACCGCAATGCTGGGCAGATTCGGTTTTGCGGGAGAAGAGCTTTCACGTCCCGCAAGATTACTCAGCGGCGGGCAGAAAACACGTCTTAATCTCGTTAACCTGCTTTTGCGGGAGCCGGATATAATACTGCTGGACGAACCTACAAACCATCTTGATATTCCCGCCATTGAATGGCTTGAAGGGTACGTTAAGCAATCAAAAAAGACTTTTCTCATCGTTTCCCATGACAGATATTTTCTTGACAGGGTGACCAACCGCACGCTTGAGCTTGAAAACGGCGTTTCCGCCATTTATGACGGCTCATATTCGATTTTCCGCGAGAAAAAAGATAAGCTCCGGGAAGATCAAATGAAAGCTTATCTTTTGCAGCAGAAGGAAATAAAGCGTCTGGAGGCGTTTATAGAACAGCAACACCGATGGAACAGAGAAAAGAATATAATTGCCGCGGAAAGCCGTCAAAAGGCTATCGACCGAATGGTTAAGATCGAAAGACCGCAGGACAAGCCTAAGTCCATAAGCTTTACTTTAACGTCAACAAACGCCAAGGGCTTTGACGTTTTGTCAGTGCGCAATCTTTCAAAAAGTTTTCCCGGTCACAAGCTTTTCTCCAATCTGTCTTTTGAAGCAAAGCACGGCGACAGACTGTTCGTGTTAGGCAAAAACGGTACCGGAAAATCCACACTTATTAAAATACTTACCGGCAGAGAACGTGCAGATAACGGCATTTTCGAGTTGGGATACAACCAAAAGATCGGGTATTACGATCAGGAGCAGCAGCTACTTGATGACTCTTCAACTGTACTTGAAGAACTTTGGAGCGAATACACCAACCTTACTGCCACACAAGTAAGGTCTGCGCTTGCCAGATTCGGTTTTATCGGCGATGACGTATTCAAGAGTATCTCTGTATTAAGCGGCGGCGAGAGGGCGAGATTATCCATTTGCAAAATGATAATGACAGGGGTTTCACTTCTTGTGCTCGATGAGCCCACCAACCATCTTGATATGAACTCTAAAGAAATGCTGGAAAACGCATTAAAAGAATACGAAGGCACAGTCATTGCGGTATCTCACGACAGATATTTCATCTCCGCTTTGGCAGACAGAATACTGGAGCTCTCTTCCGACGGAAGCTTTTCGATTTACAAATGCGGTTACAACGAGTATATTTCAAGAAAAACTGCGGCGGAAGCCAATACCGCAACCGTTTCTGCAGCTAATGTATCTGAAAACAAGCAGAATTTCGAGCAACTGAAAAAAGACAAGAACAGAAAGCGTTCCATCGAACGCAGGCTTACTCAGATAGCAAAACGAAATGAAGACATAGAGCTTGAGCTCAAGTCATTACACGAACAAGAGCAAAACAACGCCACTGATTATGAATTGCTGGCTGAAATTTACGAAAAAAGAACTGCACTCGAAAATGAACAGTTTGCAATATTGGAAGAACAGTTCGCACTTGAGGAAGAATATAGTAATTATTCCGAATAATTAAAACGGCTTCTTAATAAAATGTAAGGAATATTTATATTAAGGAGCATAGTTATGTTTATTTACACCCTAAAAGCAACAAACATAAAATTCTTTGCGGCGCTTCTACTCTCTGCCGCCGTTCTCGTTACCGTAGTTACCGTTATTCCCGAATACGATTCCGCGACTTTGGTTGCGGCGGCAAGCACAAATTATTCGGGAATAAAAACAGAGGAAGACCGTATTCAGTTCTTAAAGGGATTTGGATACGAAGTAGAACCTACCCCGGTAGAAGTAGAAGAGGTGGAAATCCCAACGGAATTTGACAATGTGTATATAAAATACAACGATATTCAACGTTCTCAAGGATTAAATCTCAGAAAATACAGAGGAAAGACTGCAACTCGTTACACATATCGCATCACCAATTACGAAAACTACGAAGGTACAGTGCTTGCTTCCATTATTGTGTATAAAAACAAGATAATAGCCGGAGATATCTGCGGAATTGATAGTAACGGTTTCGTTCACGGCTTCGAAAAAGGACGGTAAACATAAATGTCTGATGTTTATAACGAAAGAATTGATAAAATAATTTCTTCAATGGGATTGATGTCACGGCGCGACTGTGCTCGTGCCGCGCGCAACGGAAGAATAACCGTTAACGGTGAAACCGAGAAATCTGCCGACAGAAAAATAACTGACCGTGACATACTGTGCCTTGACGGAGAAGAAATAGTATATAGCAAATATATGTATATTCTGCTCAACAAGCCGCAAGGCTACGTATGCGCAGCCGAGGACGGAAGATATCCCACAGTATTCGAGCTTCTTCCAAAGCAATACCTGAATTTGGGCTTATTTACGGTAGGAAGACTGGATATGAATACCACCGGTGTTTTGATCATAACAAACGATGGCACTTTATCTCACAAACTTCTGTCACCAAAAAGCAAAGTTATGAAAACATACCGTGCCACAACTAAGTTTCCCGTTTCACAAGAGGACGTTGAAAAGGCTGCAAAAGGTATTGAATTGGATGATAACGAAATTGCTTTGCCGGCAAATATTTCTATTATCGATACCTGTATTTCCGACATACAAGTATATGAAGGAAAGTTTCATTTAATAAAACGAATCTTTCTTGCCTTACACAATCAGGTGCGAGAACTGTGTCGGATAGATTTCGCCGGCATCCGCTGTGACGATCTCGAGGAAGGTGATTGGAGGTTTCTTGAAGATGAAGAAATTCTCCGTCTAAAAGCTGCAATCGAACGTTAATTTGCCGTTTTGATTACAACTATTATGCAAAATGTATAAAGCGAGAGTTAAAATTTTGGGTATTTAAACACTTACATATTTCGTATTTTTTTGGTATCATATCAAAAGAAATTAAAGAGGCAAAATGCCACCCTCAGGAGGTTCTAAATGGCAAGCGTATTATTTAAGCATATTTACAAGAGATATCCCGGCGGAGTTACCGCTGTAAACGATTTCTCTCTCGAAATCAAAGATAAGGAATTCATCATTCTTGTTGGTCCTTCCGGTTGCGGTAAAACCACTACCCTCCGTATGATCGCAGGTCTTGAAGAAATTACCGAAGGCGAGCTTTTCATCGATAACAAGTTGGTTAACGACGTAGCTCCTAAGGACAGAGATATCGCGATGGTTTTCCAGAACTACGCTCTGTACCCCCATATGTCCGTATTTGAAAATATGGCATTTGGTCTTAAGCTTCGTAAGGTTAGAAAAGAAGAGATCAAAAAGAGAGTTGAGGAAGCTGCACGTATCCTCGATATAAGCCACCTTCTCGACAGAAAGCCTAAGGCTTTGTCCGGCGGTCAGAAACAGCGTGTTGCTCTCGGTCGTTGTATAGTTCGTGAGCCTAAAGTATTCCTTCTCGACGAACCTCTTTCCAACTTGGACGCTAAGCTCCGTGCAGCAATGAGAACTGAGCTTACCAAGATTCACCAGAGACTCCAGACCACCTTCATCTACGTTACCCACGACCAGGTAGAAGCTATGACCATGGCTACCAGAATCGTTGTTATGAAGGACGGCGTTATCCAGCAGGTTGATACTCCTCAGAACCTCTATGACAAGCCCGTTAACATCTTCGTTGCAGGCTTCATTGGAACTCCTCAGATGAACTTCATTAACGGTAAGATCGTTAAGAAGGATGACGGTCTCTACTTTGACTTCGAAGATTCTGAATTCAAGATTCCCGAAGACAAAGCAAGCGTTCCCGCACTTCAGGAATATATTGGCAAGGAAGTTATTGCTGCTCTCCGTCCCGAACTTATTCACGACGAGCCTATCTATCTTGAAAAGTTCTCTGATTCTATCATTGATGCATACGTTGAATTTACCGAACTTATGGGCGCAGAGATTTATCTTTACCTTAAGATTGGTGAAGAAACCAACGTTATTTCCCGTGTTTCCAGCCGTTCTCAGGCTAAACCCGGCGATACCATCAAGGTTGCAGTTGATACAACTCATATGCATTTCTTTGATAAGGATACCGAAAGAGTTATCACTCACTAATATAACTATACATAGCGGCTCCTTTAGGAGCCGCTTTTAATTTCTATAAAGGCAGGACATTTATGCAGATACCCGAAAAATACGCGCCTTATTTTGCTAATCTCGACACTCCTTCCGTAATTACGGACGAATCGCTGAAGATAGTCTGGAAAAACAAAGTTACAGACCATATGGTCTTTTCCATAAGAAAAGGTGCTTCTATAAGATATTATATTACAAAACAAGAATTCAGCCGTCTTAAACGTATGAAGCCCGGCGAATCTATGTACCTTACATTTTTACTTGACGAGCCCACTTGCGGTTTCTGCCGAAGGAAAGACGATTGTTATATATTCAGAATAAGTAGATTTAACGCCGCGGCCCACAAGCGTATCAGCGAGCTTTTTGATGTTCGTTATGCAAGTACAGCTGCCGTTGCATCCTCTATACCCGATTCTCCCGAGCCTTATCCGCATATAACCGCGAAGCGAATGGACAGACTTGCAGGACTGTTTGAAGGACTTTATGTCGAAGGGCTTGAAAGACCCGAAACGTCTGCACTTCTTGATAAATTCGCTAAGCAAGCCACTTGTGCGCTGGCAGGTATTAAGGTGAATTATTTACATGATGATATCCGAATTTATGCGGATCTGAATTTCCACGATTTTTATATGGCTTTATCTGCAATGGCGGTTTGTCTGATCTCGTATGTCCCCGGACTTGACGAAATATTTATATCCAGACATTTGCAGAAAACCGACACGACCGTAAAAATGTATTGCAACGGCACCGGTTTTGCAAAGAACATTGCCGACGTATATACAGACAAAGAAAAGCTAGACACACTGTGCGAATACGGCGCACAATATCTCAATTTGCTTTTGATTAACGTGATATGTGATCACTACGGATGGGAATTCAACGTTTGCGAAGAAGATGGAAACACGGTGTTGTCAATAACAATGACCGTTATTTGGGATCCAAAGACTTATATTTCGTTGTTCAGCGGAGATTTGGATGACGATATAATACCGACAATTCTTAGCCCTTTCCGTAATATTCCAATGACAAACAACTGAATATATGCCAAAATCCCTCCAATGCTGTTGGAGGGATTTGAAATTTAACCTAATATATTATTAACCTGCTCTCGCAGTTCTAAAATATATTCATCATTATGAGGATATTCACCGAATGTGATCATATACCCTGCATTCGAATCAATTATTTTGTTCACTTCATCTCTGCCGATTTTCTCCGAAAGTGCTTCAAACGCACGCAGATCACGCAATGCTTGTGTAAACACAGCAAGGTGTATCGTTTCGTAAGCCTTTCCGTCCGGCGCAGGATAAACGCTGAAGGTATCTCCTGATGGAGCAAAGAACTCACCGTCTGTGGTACGGTACGGATCAATTGGAGCGATCGAATACTGGTTATTATAAAAGTTATAACCCCAATGTAAAAAGCCTTTTATACCGTATCTGAACATCTGAATACCGATGATTCTGTTGCGGGCAGAAGGCATTGACAAGAATCTGTTGGAAACCTTTACACATTCACCACAGCAATAGTACGCCCAAAGATTATCAACATTATTATCAATAAATGGCTGTATATGATCCGTTGCAACTACTGGGGTATCAACTACACCGGAAGAATAAAACGCGTAGTTCGAAAGCGCATCTATGATCTTGCAACCGTAAAGGGATTCAGAAACTGCATTTTTCGCATTCTTATAGCTTTCTAACTGTGTGGCGGAGGGTTCATCGGAAATATGGAAAACGCACTTATCTTCAATGTTTTTATGACGTAAGAAACTACGAAGTTCTTTAATAAACACATTCAGAAATCCAACGTATTCAGCACTGCAGGCATCTGTTTCCCAACTAAATATTTTTTTAATTTTTCCATCTATTTCCGCAATGATTTTAGGAGCATGAGCCGCACCCCATTGTGTGAAAAAGTGTGCTATTTCAAAATACTCTATCCCCTCTTCAAGGCACATATCCACCCAGCGTTCAAGATTTGAAAAATCAAACAAATATTCACCGTTAATAATTTCAATTCCGACAAGCTGAACAGTTAATCTTTCGTGACCTACTGCAGTATCCAATGCAGGAGTAAAAACGGGAGTCAATATCATATTAATACCGTTTTCAACCGCTGTACGAATAAAGTTTCTTACAATTTCCCAGTATTTTTCCGAGAAAACTTCAACCTTGTAATAATTGGCAAGACAATCGCTATGAAACCATTGAGTGTATATAAGCTTTTGCTTTGGCAATACCGTGTTGCATATCTTAACGGTAAAAGAACATTCCCCCAACACTTCGCCATCAGCCTTTTTGAATATAACGGTAACATCATATGCACCGCCTACAGCATCGGAAGGAACGTCAACATCCACCCACAAAGCATTTAACTGTTTGGAAACAATGTATATATTCGGGTTATCGATCAGAGGTATAAGCAGATCGGGATACAAACCCGGTTCTTTGCGAAGATAATTATCATCAGTCCATTCTCTGAAAACCGGCATAAGAGATGGAACGTGGTGAACGGTTGAAAGTTTTATGTAATCTTTTATTTCTGATTTCACTTCTGCGTTACAAACAAGCTTTCCACCGGGGATTTCTTCATCCGAGGCAAAGCATATCTGAAAAGAAAGCCTATCGTTTTTAAGTACACTTGCGTAAAGGTACTCTTTCTTATCATCTATGTTTTCATCCCAAAAGCACTTTTCCAACGCTGATATACATTTAAATCTTATCATAACATTACCTCGTTTTATTTTATCCACCATTCGGGAGTTATTTCACCAAGCTTTACGATACGGCACGAAGAATAATCAAGCATTATCTCTATATCGTAATACTTCCCTGCCATTAGTTGAACCATAAGCTCGCGGCAAGCACCGCAAGGAGCACCATTGGAGCCATCGGGAAGAATACAAAGCACTTTGTCAATTTCCTGCTCGCCGTTGGTAATCATATTAAAGATAGCATTTCTCTCTGCACAAATACCCAAAGTGGAGCAAGTGTCAATGCACACTCCAGTATAGATTTTGCCGGATTTTGAGCGAACGGCGGCAGCAACTTCACCGCAGGTAACGTATTCGGATATTCTGCGTTCATTCAATACGGCTTTTGCCGCTTCGCACATTTCCGTCCATACTTGTTCCATAAATACCCCTATCTGTCAGAGAACCACATATAACTTGACATATATTATATACCTTGAGTATACCACAAGAGAAAATCCAAGTCAAGAAAATAAAAACGACGTGTTAAAACACGTCGTTTTTGGCCCGCCCTGGGGGATTCGAACCCTCGACCATCGGAATCGGAATCCGGTACTCTATCCGGGCTGAGCTAAGGGCGGTTATTAAATTTTTTATCCAATAAATATTTTAGCCAAAAAATAATCGTTAATAGAGAAGATGCAAACATGAAAATAAAGCAAGTCATTCCCGTCCAGCTTTGCGCGCCGAAAACTAAAGAAACAAACACGTCTGTCAACACAGCAGAAACAACAAAGGGGAGAAAAACAAAGAGTAAATCGTGTAATATACAAGCCTTTATCTTAACTTCGTTGCCGCGCACAAGCTTAAATGAAGTGTAAAAGAAAGGAACACAATAAAACAACATAAAAAGGGCAAAAAGGTACACAGCGTTTATATCCAGATCAAGTGAAGAAACCAAAGTAAAGATTACGGGAAGCAATGCTTCGTATACCGCTTGGGTAATATTCGCTTTCTTAGAATACATAACAACCACCGTTTTGGGGATACAGATAAAAAAACAGGTGCCGAACACCGTTCGGCACCTGTGTGGTGATCCATCGGAGAATCGAACTCCGGACACCATGATTAAAAGTCATGTGCTCTACCGGCTGAGCTAATGGATCATTCAGACCGCCCGAATAGAATAACACATTATCGGGCGTTTGTCAATAAGAAAATTAGTAAAATCTGAAATTTGCAATTACTACGCCTAAAATCATTACGTCAGTTGTGTAAATAGGCTTCATTTTAGAGTTTTCCGGCTGAAGACGAACCCGATCCTTTTCGCGGAAAAAACGCTTAACTGTTGCTTCATCATCTATCAAAGCAACAACTATCTCACCGTCTTCCGCATATCTGCGGTTTTCTACAATAACTATATCACCGTTAAGAATACCCGCATTGATCATGCTCTCTCCCTCAACCCGAAGTGCAAACAAACTGCTTCTTCCACGGGACATACTTGCAGGGTAATCAACATATCCCTCACAGGTTTGTATAGCTGTTATTGGAACACCGGCGGCAACTTTGCCTAAAATGGGAACTCGAAGCATTTTATCCGGTTCGCCCTTACGTTCAATCTTAACAGCTCTGCTTTTTCCTTGCTCTTTTTGTATATAACCCTTCTCTTCCAGACGGCGCATATATGCGTGCACGGTGGAAGTAGAGCGAATACCCAAAGCAGCAGCTATATCACGGACGGAAGGTGCATATCCATCGTACGTAATTTTTTCTTGTATAAACTCGTATACACTTTTTTCGTTTTCGGTGAGGTCAAGCATTATCATTTCCTCCTAAAACTAACAGTTCAAACAACTGTTGTGCCCGTTCGGTTTCCCCTTTTACAAACAGATAACCAAATAAACTTTCAAGTCCTGTTGCGCGTCGGTATTGGACTGCAGCAGCGCTTTTGGGTGTATGCGCAGAATGTGCGTTTCTTCCCCGCTTGTAAGCGGCAAGTTCATTTTCGCTCAAATGCTGTAGTATTATGTCAACCATATCGCTTTGCTTAACGGCTGTTACATATTCCTTTGCCCGTTTATTTAATTCAGATGTAGGCATATTTCCCTGCTCGAGCAAGTAAGCCCGCACGAGCAGCTCGTAATATGCATCCCCTAAATACGCCAAAGAAAGGGGGCTGTATTCGTTAACGTTCATATTCGTTTCCACTTCGGACCTTGGGATGTATCCTCTACAACCACGCCCATACTTTTAAGTTGATCACGTATACTGTCTGCCAAAGCGAAGTCTTTTGCTTTTTTAGCCGCTGTGCGCTTGTTGACAAGCTCAACGATCTCTTTGTCTTCTTCGCTGACTTCAGCAGCTTCCGATTCAGACTGATTATTAAGCTTTTCTTTATACTTTGCAGCGGCTTCAACCAATCCCAGAGAAAGAACCTGATCATAATCCTTGATAAGCGCAAGCTTTGTTGCATCAGATGTATTCGCCTTAAGAACATCGTAGATAGCAGTTATAGCGAGAGATGAGTTAAGATCATTATCCATTGCGGAAACAAAACCTTCCCTGATCTTTTGGAAATCTACATCATCGACTTCGCCTTCGGGTTTCAGAGCCGCGATCTTTGCGACAAGCTTGTTGTATGCGATAACAGCATTGTCAAGCCCTTCCCAAGAGAACACCAGGTTTTTGCGGTAATGGGATTGCAAACAGAAGAAGCGATATACAAGAGGATCGTATCCGTTTTCTTCAAGCAAAGAAAGTGTAAGTGCTTTGCCGGAAGATTTACTCATTTTTCCGTTGGCAGTGTTAAGATGAAGAACGTGAAACCAGTGTTTGCACCAGGGATGTCCCAAAAATGCTTCGCTTTGAGCGATCTCGTTAGTGTGATGCGGGAAAGCGTTATCAATTCCGCCACAATGTATATCGAGATATTCGCCCAAAGTCTTAACAGAAATCGCAGAGCATTCAATATGCCAGCCGGGATAACCGTATCCCCAAGGACTATCCCATTTCAGTTCCTGATCCTCAAACTTGGATTTTGTGAACCACAAAACGAAATCGGTTTTTGTTTTTTTATTACTGTCTACTCCGACTCCCTCTCTTACGCCTTCTTCAAGATTATCGGCATCGTGCTTGTTGAAAACATAGTAATTCTCAAGCTTGGAGGTATCAAAATAAACATTTCCGCCTGCTTCGTATGCATAACCGTTTTTCAAAAGCTTATCGACCATATTAATAAAATCGTCGATGCAATCCGTAGCGGGTACGATATAATCAGGCTTTTTGATGTTAAGCTTTTCACAATCAGAAAAGAAAGCATCAGTATAAAAACGAGCAATTTCCATTACGGATTTATGCTCGCGCTGTGCGCTTTTTATCATCTTATCATCGCCGGTATCGCCATCGGAGGTGAGATGTCCGACATCGGTGATATTCATAGTACGGGTAACGTCATATCCTGCATAAGAAAGATACTTTTCCAAAACATCTTCCATAATGTAAGAACGAAGATTACCGATATGGGCAAAGTGATATACGGTAGGTCCGCAGGTATACATTGTTACCTTACCGGGAACGTGAGTTATAAAATCATCTTTTGTTCTTGTAAGTGAGTTATACAGTTTCATTGAGTGCCTCGTTAACTGTCAGATTTAATATAAGGCCAATATGCCTTGAGATATGAAAGTCCCGACCATACGGTAAATACGGTCATAACTATACAGGAGATAAAGGAGATAACATTACCGCAGAAGGGTAAAAGGATCGGTTCAAGAATTATACAGCAAACACACACGATCTGTGTATTTGTTTTAATCTTTCCAAGCATATTTGCGGAAACGACAATACCTGAAGCGTTATTGACAACAAGCCTCATGGAAGTAACTGCAAGTTCTCTGAAGATAACTATAATTCCCGACCACAAAAATACCTGATGTAATATATCTCTGGAGATTACAGATCCCTCTGAGATAGCAAAATCAGATGCGAGAATTGCTACTATAGCACCAAAAATAAGGAACTTATCCGCCAGCGGATCCATAAATTTGCCGAAATTGGTTACTTGACCGTTTTTGCGTGCGAGGTATCCGTCAAGAAAATCCGTAACGGAAGCAATAATGAATATCGCCGCCGAAACTATCCTGCACCAAATTTCTCCCTCTCCGCCGAAGACGTTGTAAAGAAGGAACACCATAAAAAACGGTATTAAAACGATTCTGAATATCGTAAGTTTGTTGGGGGTGTTAAGCTTCATTTGCTGCCTCTCTTATCTTACTACTCGTCCGGTGAGATCGTAATCGATAACATCGTTTATCAGTACATCGACAAACTCACCTTCACGAAGACGACGAGGAGAAGAATAATAAATCTTGCCGTCGATTTCGGGCGCATCTGCGAATGAACGTCCATAGTAGCTTTCCGCAACCTGATCATAGCCTTCATTGATGACTCTGATAATTTTTCCAACACTGTTTTTGTTGATAGAATCGTGAATTTTCTTTTGTTCACGCATGATCGCGTCGTGTCTGCGGCGCTTAAGCTTTTCGGGAACCTGATCGGGCATATCGTAAGCTGGAGTGCCCTCTTCACGTGAATATATAAACGCGCCCAGTCGCTCAAATCTTATCTCTTTTACAAAGGATAACAGCTTATCAAAATCAGCATCGGTTTCACCGGGGAAACCGGTTATAACGGTTGTTCTTATATACATATCGGGAACGGCGTCGCGCAGTTTTTTAATTACATTGCGTATGGATTCTTCGGTATCTCTGCGATTCATACGCTTGAGAACGGGAGTGGAAATGTGCTGTATAGGCATATCAATATATTTTACCAGCTTGGGATTGGTCGCAAATTCATTTATAAGACCATCGGTAATTCTATCGGGATAGCAATACATAACACGGATCCATTCGATTCCGTCAATTTTGGATATTTCCTGAATAAGGGAATCCAGTGAATACACACCGTAAAGATCCTGACCGTATCTGGTTGTATCCTGTGCAATAAGGCAAATTTCCTTTACACCGAGGTCGGCAAGATTTTGAGCCTCTTCTAAAATATCGGACATAGGTCTGCTTCTGAAGTGACCTCTTATACTGGGAATAACGCAGTATGTACAGTGGTTATCGCAACCTTCGGCTATCTGGAGATAAGCAAAATACTCCGGTGTGGTGATAACTCGCTCACCGCCAATATTCGATGTGTTTTTATCCTCGAAAGAAGAATACTGCTTGCCTTCATAAGCAGCCTTAACTGCTTCACAAATGTTTCCGAACGAGCCGGTACCAAGAACACAATCTACCTCGGGCATTTCTTTAAGAATTTCTTCTCTGTAACGCTCGGGCAGACAGCCGGTTACAACTATTCCCTTAAGGGTATGGTTTTCCTTGAGCCAAGCGACATCAAGAATATTATCGATAGCTTCTTTTTTTGCGCTCTCAATAAATGCACAGGTGTTGATAACGATAACGTCCGCTTCAACATCCTCAGCGACGATTTCAAATCCGTTTTGCGCAAGTATAGCAAGCATATTTTCAGTATTCACAAGATTCTTGGGACATCCCAGAGAAACAAAACCTACTTTGATGGGCATTTGGGTTACTCCTCAAAAATTAAATTGATATTTTCATAAATGTCAGATGATTCATATCCCTGACGATACAGATAAGCGGCAGCTTTGCGAAGCGTATCGCGGTTCGCCAACTGTTTTTTTGAATATTTTGACTCTAAAAGCGATCTGATATTTTCACTGTGATCAAAGCCTTCAAACTGTTCAATAGCGTTATTTATATCCGATGTGCCGAAGCCGCGGGCATACAGCTCATTTTTTATGCGAGCGGGCCCCCATTTTTTTGAAGAATAGAAGCTTTCCGCATATCTTAAAGCCAGCGCCTCG
This sequence comes from Eubacteriales bacterium, assembly GCA_045595165.1. Taxonomy (GTDB): domain Bacteria; phylum Bacillota; class Clostridia; order Oscillospirales; family CAG-382; genus SFLA01. The sequence continues at coordinate 48,370 of JAZNZY010000027.1, read as the reverse complement.
TCATTTAAATATCCTCTTTCAACAAGCATTTCGGTAACAACGGATGCAATATCTTTATCGAACTTTTGAGTAAGCTTTCTTTTAAGCTTACCGGAGGACATATCGTTATACGAAAGCATGGAAAACGCCGATTTTATGCAAGCAAGCTTTATTGCAGCCTGCTCCAGATCGGCAACCTGTTCTTCGGAAAGAAAATCCCCTTCGTTAATACCGAGTGACAGATAGTCTGCTTGGGTTATAAGATAATTCTCCCCTGAACACTTGACGGTAACCTCACGTTTTTCCGTATTTTCGCATATGGAAAGGACGAGCATTATTCTTCTCCGTCCTCTTCGTCAAAGCTGTCTACTGCGGAGGGATCAAATCTTGCACTGACCTTCTTTTCGCGTATTTTCGCTTCGATCTCAGCCGCAAGTGACTTGTCGGTCGTAAGCATATCGCGAACGTTGTCTTTACCTTGAGCGAGCTTGCTTCCATCATAAGAGAACCAACTGCCGCTCTTTTCGATAACGCCGCATTCTACGCCGAGCTCTATCAGCTCACTTTCCTTGGAAATACCCTTACCGTAAAGGATATCGAATTCCGCGGTTCTGAAAGGAGGAGCGACCTTGTTCTTGACAACCTTACATTTTACGTGGTTGCCGACAATTTCGGTTCCGGATTTGATCGCTTCGGCTTTTCTTATATCAATACGCACGGAAGCATAGAATTTAAGCGCTCTGCCGCCGGTGGTGGTTTCGGGATTACCGTAGATAACGCCTACTTTTTCACGAAGCTGGTTAATGAACACAACTATACAGTTGGACTTGGATATAGCACCGGAAAGTTTTCTGAGAGCCTGGGACATAAGTCTTGCGTGAAGACCAACATGCGCCGCACCCATATCTCCGTCAATTTCACTTTTGGGAACGAGGGCTGCAACAGAGTCAACAACAACGACTTCGATGGCGCCGCTTCGAACCAACGCTTCAGTTATTTCCAAAGCCTGCTCGCCGTTATCGGGCTGAGAAACCAACAAAGAGTTAATATCAACACCGAGGGCTTTTGCATATACAGGATCAAGCGCGTGCTCCGCATCTATAAAAGCGGCTTCACCGCCTGCTTTTTGTACTTCGGAAATTATATGTAATGCAACGGTAGTCTTACCGGATGATTCGGGACCGTATATTTCAATAATACGTCCTTTGGGAACGCCGCCTATTCCAAGTGCCATATCGAGAGAGAGGGAGCCGGTGGGAACAGCCTTAACTTCCATTCCGATATTGTCGCCAAGTCTCATTATCGAGCCCTTGCCGCACTGCTTTTCTATCTGTGCAAGAGCAGTCGCCAGCGCCTGTTGTTTGTTATCAAGTTTTTTATCGTTTGTAGCCATGTTCTTCGTCCTTCCAAACAAATGTTCTATACAGATACATCTTACCACAACATATGCCGTTTGTCAACACAAATACCTCTTTTTTAATACTAATTGTTGATTAGAGCCAAAAAAAGAATTCAAAAATAAAGATTTTGTTAATAAATACTATATACAATTGTAAAAAAATATTGTAAAATGTAGTCAAACTAAATAAAAACTTGTAACAAAATGTTTTTTGAAAGGAATTGTAAATATGTCTGAAACAGCAAACCACGGAAAACTCGGTTTAATAGTACTCAGCAATTGCAAAGAACAAGGCAGACTTGTTGACGAAAGAATCAAACAGCTTCGCGGTGAGGATCCATCTGCCGAAAGCTATATCATCCCCATTGAAGAAGTTCGCTTCAGCAACGGCGAAGGTAAGATCCGCATTAACGATTCCGTGCGCAGCAAGGATATCTACATCCTTACCGACGTCGGCAACTACAGCAGCACCTACAAGATGTTCGGTATGCAGCATAATATGGGTCCCGACGAACACTTCCAGGACATAAAACGCGTTATAAGCGCGATCGGCGGTAAAGCAAACCGTATCACTTTGGTAATGCCCCTTCTTTATTCCTCCCGTCAGCACAAGAGAAAAGGCCGCGAATCCCTTGACTGCGCTATGGCACTCGAAGAGCTTGAAAGACTCGGTGTTTCCACCATCATCACCTTCGACGCACACGATCCCACGATTTACAATTCGATACCCAACACTTCCTTTGAAAACGTTTACGCAAGTTATTCAATGCTCAAAGCTTTCATTACCAACGAAGGCAACAGCATAGATAAAGACAATATGGTCGTTATTTCTCCCGATACCGGCGCAATGGACAGAGCGATCTACCACGCAGGTATTCTCGGCGTTGACGTTGGTATGTTCTACAAAAGACGTGACCATACCAGAATCGTTAACGGAAAGAACCCCATTGTCCAGCACGAGTACATCGGCGGCGACCTTAACGGAAAAAAGGTTCTTATCGTAGACGATATGATAGCTTCCGGCGAATCTATAGTTGACGTTATCCGTCAGACCTCCTCCAAGGATGTATCCGCTACATACGTTGCTGCCACTTTCGCTTTCTTTACCGAAGGTCCCGAAAAGTTCGACAGGCTTTACGAGGAAGGTAAGCTTACCAAGATCTACTCCACCAATCTTTCATATATCCCCGAAGAGATCAAAAAGCGCCCCTGGTTTGTTGAGGTTGACCTTTCCAAGTTTATGGCAAAGATCATAAACACCCTTAACCACGACGATTCTATTTCTCCCCTGCTGGATTCTACACAGAGAATCAAGCGTCTTCTTAAGAAAAACTCATAATTAGCTGTTGACAAACGGCAAAAAATGTGATACAATTACTCGGTTTCAGAAAATCGACAATCGGTTTTCTCCTTGCTCCGAAGCAGTTCGGGGCCTCAAAGTCCAAAAGGAGGTGCTAAAATGGAACAGAACAAAACGCTGTACGAAACCGTCTTCATCGTAAACAACACTCTCGGTGAAGAAGCAGTAAAATCTCTCGTAGAAAAGTTCACAACTCTTATAGCAGAAAACGGTGCTATCGAGTCTGTTAACGAATGGGGCGTAAGAAGATTTGCTTACCCTATCGAAGATCTTACTGAAGGTTATTATGTGCTTGTTAAGTTTACATCTGCTCACGATTTCCCCGCAGAGCTTGATCGTATCTACAACATCACAGACGGCATTCTTCGTTCGCTCATTATAAAGTGCGAACAGTAATCGGAGGTCAGTTATGTCTTTTAACAAAGTAATTCTCGTCGGCAACATCACTGCCGATCCCGAATTGAAGCAGACCCCTAACGGAGTTATGGTTTCCACTTTCTCCCTCGCAGTGTCCAGGAAGTTCACTCGTACCGGAGAACAGCCTCAAACCGACTTCATTAACATAGTCTGCTGGCGTCAGACAGCCGAATTTGTTTCCCGTTATTTTACCAAAGGCATGCCTATGCTTGTTTGCGGTTCTCTTCAGACCAGAACCTGGACTGACAAAGACAACAACAAGCGCTATGCCACCGAAGTCGTCGCTGATGAAGTATCTTTCGTAGAACGCAAGTCTGCTGCAGACGGTTCAAGAGATTACTCAAGAAGCGTACCTTCTTACAGTTCTCCTCGTGCTGACTCTTCCTTCGAAGAGCTTTCTGCCGATGATGAACTGCCGTTCTGAAATCTGAAAAAGGAGGAATTTATCCATGGATAACGTAAATGTTAACGCTCCTGCAAACACTGCCGCTCCCGCGGAAGCAAGAGAGAGCCAGAAGGCTTTCCGTCCCCGCAGAAAGAAGAAGGTTTGTGTTTTCTGTGCAGAGAAGATAGAAAACATTGATTACAAGGATGTAAGCAAATTCAGAAAGAATCTTTCCGAAAGAAGCAAGATCCTTCCCAGAAGAGTTACCGGTACCTGCGCAAAGCATCAGAGACAGCTTACCGTTGCTGTTAAGCGCGCAAGAACTCTCGCTCTCATTCCCTACGTATCTGACTAAAGATATTCAAGCCGCCGTTTAACGAAACGGCGGCGTATTTTTTTAAAGCAGGTGTGAAAGTGAAAGAAATTCTACTAAATGAAAACATAACCGAATTTGCTGTCATTCCTTACGATAAGGAGCTTGTTATAAATCCACGCCTTGTTCCCGAGGGCGAGATCAACAGCATATTGGTTTTTCTGGTACCGTACAAAAGCAATAAAACGCCCAAAGACAGTTACGGTATCTCCGCGTACGCCCGCGTAAAGGATTACCACGGATATATGACCGGTCTTTTCAAAAAAATCGTTCCGAAGTTGTGTGAGAAGTACGGCGAGAAATTTTACGGATTTGCCGATCACTCGCCCGTTAACGAAAAGCTTTGCGCCGCAAGGGGCGGGCTGGGCGTTATAGGAAAAAATTCGCTTTTGATCAACAAAAAATACGGTAGCTTTGTTTTTATCGGCGTGTGTCTGTCTTCATTAAAGAGTGAAAACAAGCAAAAGGAAATTTTATCTTGCCCTAATTGCGGCAAATGTGAAAAGAACTGTCCCGGAAAAGCTATCGGCGACGGGATAATTTTGAGTGAAAAGTGTCTTTCGGGCGTTTCTCAAAAAAAACGCGTGACCGAAGAAGAGCAAAAAGCAGTTACCGATGCGGGAATCTGCTGGGGCTGCGATATTTGCCAGAACGTGTGTCCGATGAATGAGAAAGCACTGCCTTCACCTATTAAATATTTCACAGAAGCATTCCTCGACAACGTATCCTGCGAGTTGATCGAGAATATGAGTGATGAGGAATATTCGCAGTACGCCTTTTCCTGGCGAAAGAAAGACGTGATTTTACGCAATATGCACGCTCACGACGCAAATAAAACAAAATAATTCGTCATATAACCCATTACAATATTTTGTATTTTTATTGACAAATTCACATATATCTGCTATTATTAACTTGCAGATATTTGGAATGTATGTGCGGAGGAAAAAGTGATGTCCGATTTTGTTAAAAAGAAAAAATACGGGCAGAACTTTCTCACTTCCGACCGTATCCCTGCCCGAATAGCGGCGGAAAGCGGTATTACTTCCGAATGCGGAGTTTTGGAGATCGGTCCCGGCTTAGGTGTACTCACTCAACAGTTGCTGACCGTATCCAAAAAGGTTGTCGCTATCGAAATCGACGAAGAGCTTATCCCAATACTAAACGAAAAATTTTCCGAATATAACAATTTTCTTTTAATTAATCGGGATATACTTGAAGTAGATCTGGACAAACTTATTAAAGAGCAGTTTCCCGATATGCCGGTCTGCGTATGTGCAAATCTCCCCTATTATATAACCACGCCTATTTTGATGAAGCTTTTGGAAGGCAAGCACGGTTTCCGCACGATAACGGTAATGGTGCAAAAAGAAGTAGCGCAAAGGCTTTGCAGCAAATGCGGCGACAGCGAATACGGTGCGATTACCGCTTCGGTTAATTATTACGCATCCGTAAAGCGCTTGTTCCCAGTTAAAGCAGGCAGCTTTTCCCCACCTCCCAAGGTAGATTCCGCAGTGATCAGGTTTGATCTTTACGATACTCCGCCGGTCACTCCTGAAGATGAGGATACTTTCTTTGCGGTAATCCGCGCAGCGTTTGCACAGCGGCGCAAAACCCTTTTAAACGCCTTGCACACCGCTTTCGGCGACAGGCTGTCCAGAGAACAGATCGCACAAATAATCGAAGGCGCAGGTCTTAAAGCAGACGTGCGCGGCGAAAAGACAGATAATAAAACTCTGTGTTTTATTTCAGATAAAATATTTTTTAACATAAACGGAGGAAAACAAAAATGAGCACTTACACCAAGAATGCTAAACTCAATGCATGGCTCGACGAAATGATCGAACTGTGTAACCCCGACAAAGTTGTTATCATCGACGGTTCCGACGAACAGATCGAAGCGCTTCGTGAAGAAGCTTGCGCAAGCGGCGAAATGTTCAAGCTTAACCAGGAAAAGCTTCCCGGCTGCTATCTCCACAGAACTGCAGTTAACGACGTTGCACGTGTAGAAGGCCGTACCTTCATCTGCACTCCTACCAAGGAAGAAGCAGGTCCCACCAACAACTGGATGGATCCCAACGAAATGTACGCAAAGCTTCTCGCTCTTTACAAGAATTCTTACAAGGGCAGAACCATGTACGTTATCCCCTACTCCATGAGCGTAGTAGGCAGTGATTTCGCAAAGAACGGTATCGAGCTTACCGATTCTATCTACGTTGTACTCAACATGATCATTATGACCAGAGTTGGTACCGCAGTTCTTGAAGCTATGGGCGAAAACGGTGACTTCATCAAGGGTCTCCACGCAAGAGCTGATATGGACGAAAACAACAAGTATATCGTTCACTTCCCTCAGGACAACACCATTATGTCCATCAACTCCGGCTACGGCGGAAACGTTCTTCTCGGCAAGAAGTGCTTCGCACTCAGAATTGCTTCCTACCTCGGCAGAAACGAAGGCTGGATGGCTGAACACATGCTTATCCTCGGTATTGAAACTCCCGAAGGAGAAACCAAGTACGTTGCAGCTGCATTCCCCTCTGCTTGCGGTAAGACCAACTTGGCAATGCTTATTCCTCCCAAGTCCTACACCGACAAGGGTTATAAGGTTACCTGCGTAGGCGACGATATCGCTTGGATCAGAGTAGGCAAAGACGGCAGACTCTGGGCTTGCAACCCTGAAAACGGCTTCTTCGGCGTTGCTCCCGGTACCAACGTTAAGTCCAACCCCAACGCGCTCGCTTCTACTATGAGCGGCACCATCTTCACCAACGTTGTTCTTAACAATGCTGATAACACCGTTTGGTGGGAAGGTCTTGATAAGAATCCTCCCGTTGACGCTATCGACTGGAAGGGTCGTCCTTGGAACGGTAAGGAATCCACCGAGAAGGGTGCACATCCCAACTCTCGTTTCACCGCTCCCGCAAAGAACTGCCCTTGCATCTCTGCAGAGTTTGATAATCCCGACGGTGTTCCCCTTTCCGCTATTATCTTCGGCGGCCGTCGCGCTAAGACCGCTCCTCTGGTATACCAGTCCTTCGATTGGAAGCACGGTACCTTCGTTGGTTCTATCATGGCTTCCGAAACCACCGCTGCAGCTTCCGGCGCAGTTGGCGTAGTAAGAAGAGATCCTATGGCTATGCTTCCCTTCTGTGGCTACAATATGGGCGATTACTGGGCACACTGGCTCAAGATGGGCGAAGTTACCCCCAATCTTCCTAAGATCTTCCACGTTAACTGGTTCAGACTTACCGATGAAGGCAAGTTTATGTGGCCCGGCTTCGGCGATAACTTCCGCGTTCTCGAGTGGATCCTCAAGAGATGCGACGGCGAAGTTGACGCTGTTGAAACCGCTATCGGTTACGTTCCCAACCCTGAAGACATCAACCTCGAAGGTCTTGATTACGAGATCGAAGAAGGCAGAAAGTTCGATATCAACGAGCTCAAGAACATCCTTACCGTTGAAAAGGATTACTGGCTCGCAGACTTCGAAAACATCAAGGAATTCTATGCAAAGATCGGCGACACCGTTCCCGCAGAACTTCGTAAGCAGTACGAAGATCAGCTTGCAAGACTTTCCGCAATGTAATCTGATTAAAAAACAAAATTTTAAGGCGTCCCAAACGGGACGCCTTTTTGTTATCGTCGGTTCCCCAAAAAGTAGCTGAATTCTTGGGGTGTTTATCGGGGTGATTATGCTTCTTTTAGTTTTTCTTTACACCAAGTAAACAGCAAAGAAAACACTTCGTCGAAATTGAATTCGTTTCCGTCGGATATCGACATTGCTGTATCAAGAACCGACTTATCGGTACCACAAAGCACTTTTAAAAGCTCTTGCTTGGTTGCTATGAAATTACCGCTTTCCAAGTAATGTATGTTTTGCAAAATAAAAAACACAGATTTATAAGTAAAAGGAAGACACGAAATATTATTTTCCTTGGAAGTGTGGATATAGCGGTGGCAAAGCTCGTGATACAGATCACCCAGACTCAGTTTAACAAAGGCACGTACATCGAATTCAGAGTATTCGGGCACAAGTTCAGAAAGAGTGCCATAATAATCCTTTGTGGTGTGTAAAAGATGGCATATTTCAAGGGGATTCCAGTTTAATAATTCTTCTTTACCGCAAATAAAACCGCAGGATTTATCGTAATCCGGCAATCTTAAAATTATATTTCTGTACGCTTCAAGATCGGCAACGGTAATATCGCGGATAACGACCATTATATCTATATCACTGTTTTCCGTGGCTTCACCTCTTAAATAACTGCCTTGTAAGCCGATATAAACAAGTCGTTCTTTATATTCGGTTTTTAGGTATTCTGTTAAAGTTTGGATATATTCTTCTGCTTTTAACATTGTTTCACCTCATTACTAATTGAACGCCTGAAGAAATATCAGGCGTTCAAATTTTTATTATTTTGCGGTTTTTGCTTCCATACGAAGGTGGAGGATAGAAAGGTTATAATCCATCTCCCCTACCTCGCGTTCAAGGGCGTTTTTGAGGCTGCTGTCTGCATTTTCAGTCTCGGCAAGGATTGCCTCGGTTCTTTCGAGCGCGTACGCCAGAAGAGCTTTCTGCTCCTCCACGGTAACGTATTCCTGCTTTTCAGCCTCAGTCTTTATCTCGGTAAGAAGCTTTTTAACGTTAGCTATAACAGCTTCCTGACCCTCTGTGCGCTGTGAGTATACACCATCGCACTTTTCCAAGAGATCGTTTGCGTATGCAAGAACGGCGCCGTCAACATCAAACAAAGATACTGCCTTGGTGCGGTATGCGTGATTGATAATGATGTTCTCATATTCCTCAAATCCGAGAAGAGAGCTGAGAGAGAACAGTGCCTGACCTGTTGCGCCTACATCACGGGTAGCGTTTATCTGGCTAAGCAGCTCTTCGCCGGAGTTGCCGGAGAAAAGTGTAAGACCGGTTGAATAAAGCGCTTTATCCTTGCAAGCCTTAATAAAGCTTGATGCATTGGATGCAACGTACTCGGTACCGTTGGAATAGGTCATGGAGAATACCTGGTCAATATAACCAAGCTTTACCCATTCGGTGGTGTACTGATAGATCTGATTGGGAGCATCGGTAAGAGAAGGATAACAAGCAGCGGTGATCCAAACCTCGGGACGAATCTCCTTAACCAAATTGTTTACCTCTTTTACAAAAGAAGTGATAACGTTCTGTCTATACTTGATCCAATCCTTATACTGCTGTGTGCCGGGTTCGTATTTGTGAGGATCGGTCTTGTATCCGTATTCCTGCTGGAAATCCTTGATGGTATCTTGGTTGTAGCCGAAATCTGCGGCTCCGTTATGCTCGGGATAACGGATATAATCCAAATGCAGACCGTCTATTTCGTAATTCTCGAGAAGCTCGCGGTAAATGGAAAGAACGAGATCGCGGCACTCACGGTTCTGAGGATTAAGGAACACGAAATTACCGTATTCGGGAGAAATATAATAATGCTTGCCGTCCTTATCCAAAAGCAGCCAATCTTCGTTGTGGTTACTGATATGGGCGGAATCGTTCTGCTGCTGATTGGTAGTACCGATAAAGAAGTTTTCTACCCAAGCGTGGATCTGAATTCCATACTCGTGTCCGATACGAACGAATCCCTCCAAAGCGTCGTAATCTCCGTGCTGTGCGGTATAATGCTGGATAAGGGGATTGTTTGTCTTGCCGATAGTCTTACCGTTATACCAGGTTTCAACGTAAATAGCGTTGATATTGTACTCAACACACTTCTTGATAACGGCAAGAACGTCTTCATCGCTCTTTACATTGGAACGGAACCATACGGAGCGTTCTTCAACAGCCTTATCGGTAATCATTGCTTCCTTAAGGTCTGCAAGCTGAAGAGTGATCTCATACAGTGCGTTAATAGCGTTTACGGGATCTCCGTCAGCTACAGAAGACTCAACAGATTGAATAAGTGCTTGGCAGGTATCGAGCTTGCTTCCGATAAACTGATAATCGATATCGTAAAGCGCCTGCTCCGCCTGACTGAACTGATCCTTAACATTGTTAAGAGCGGCAGTTACGTCGGTCTGCATAGAAAGCGGTGTAGAATAGAAAACAACCTTTTTCTCTTCCTTCAAGAGCTTTACCGAACCGCCATAAATATAGTTAGCGGCGATAGCTTCGTGCATTACGCCGTGTCCGGAAATTACGTATCCTCCTTTGGGAATCTTCATATTGCCCAAATTAGAAGCAGAGATCATAATTCCGTTCTCATCAACGCCGATCTCAAAGCCATACTGGTTGGAGCCGGTGCTGCTACCCTGATCAAAAATAACAAGGTAATCGGTAAGACGGGTGGAGTTAAAGGTGGAAATATCAAGCTGTGTCATAGAATACTCGCATTTATCGAGAGCGACACGAGCGGTATCGCCTACAGAAACAGCTTTACAATTTGCAAGATTGGTGCCCTTTGCGGTGAAGGAAAGAACGTATCCGTTTTCGGGAATAGCGGTGTTTCCGCCAGATGTCGTAACAGATATTACTTTGCCGTTTTGAATGGCAATTTCAGCCACAGTACCGGAAGTTCCGGTAGTTTCGCCGTAATTTGCGGTATAAAGAACGGGGTCATCATTAAAAGGAACGTTGATCTCGGTAAAGGAATAACAGTAATTATTGATCTTCACGAACTTCTCGGGAGTATTTTCGGGGAACACAAGAATTTCCTCAACGGTTTCTCCCATTGAATAATTCTCGGCAAGAGAAACGCTGTCGCCGCAGAACACGAGTATGTATCCAGCATTGGTGGGGATAACGAGTCTTTCGTTTTTCTCGCCGGTGTATACGACGGTGCTGTCTTTAACTGCAACAGCAACGAAATCCTTTTCGCATTTGGGCGTTGCGCCGGCAGAATATGCGGAATCGTAAAGATATATACCGTCATTTTCCATGGCAACGTTGGTAAAAGCAGTGCCTATTTTATAAACTTTATCGTTTAATTTAATTGCAGATTCATGGCAAACGGAATTTGCGGATTCAAGGTTAGAAAGCATAATATAAGCACCTTCTGTTAATATCTTTTCGGCGTATTGACAATTATACTTACCGACGAATATGATAGCCTTTGTGCCTGCACTCAAAGTACCGTCTTTTAAAAGCTCGGAAACAGAAAAGTTCTTTGCATTTTTTTGCTCAAGTACGGCGGCATAGACGTTATCACCCAAGGCTATATCTGTTTTATAATCTTCAGAAACGTAATATATAAGATCGTCAGTGGGTGCTTCAACGGGATCAACGTAATATATACGTCGAGCAAGAGAAGATTCGGTAGGAATAAATGATGCAAGATCAAGGCGCTCGTAGCTGTTGTTATATCCCACAACGGTTACCACCTGGGATTCACGAACACGCAAGTCCTCAAGAAGATTTGAGGGAATGCTTGCGACAAAACCATTTACGGGAATTAAAGTTTCGGACTTTTTGCCTTCGGAATCGTCGATTGCCATAATAGAAAATTCGTCATAAGACGGATTATAGCGCACGGTAACCAAGGTTCTGTTGGTATGATCACCTCCGACAAACGCGGTAGCCACCCCATCTATTTTATAGTTTCTGTCAAATATTGCTATTTCCTGATTTGTAAGAGGAAGATTGAGTGTGTTTGCAGAAAACTCGGTCTTGTCAAGCACGAAAGTTATTCCGCTGTCCTCGTTGCTGTAATCAGCAGGCGTTTCCTTACAACTGCTGATGCTTGCGACTATAGAAAACAGCATCAAAGACGCTAAAATCAGAGAAAAAACTCTTTTGGTCATAATAATCTCCTTTTGGTTATCAGACGTGTTCGCGCCTATATTTCTTTATCTTGGAAATGATGAACATTACAAGAAGAAACGCTATGACAACTGCGCAAAAATAATACACGAAATCCGTAGAGCTTTCTTCTGTAGATTCTATTTTAAGACTGTTCCACAATGTGTTCATTGTATTAAGCGTTTCGTCCGGCAAATCACGGAAGTAGTACTTTCTTATATCAACATCTTCGCCGTAGATGCCCCTGTAATATTCACGCATATCCTTATAAAGAATATCATAAGCTTCAGGGTGAAGTTCGTCGAGAAAAGCGAGATACTCTTCGTTTTCAACAACTGCGATGTTAGGCGAAGCGTAGCATATCATATATGCGTTCTGTAAAGCTACGTTGGGATCCATCAAATAATTGATATACAGTTCTGCGGCTTCTTTGTTTTTTGTGCTCGCGGGAATGCAAACAGAATCCACGAATATGTTGGTGCCTTCCTTGGGGTAAACGAAGGCGAGCTCGGGATTATTTTCGTACATACTGAAATAATCGCCTGCATAATAGGGAGCCAACGCTGCGGCGCCGCTTTCCATTTTGTTATAGATTTCATCCATAACGTAAGACTTGACAAAAGGCTTTTGCTCGGAAAGCTTATTTTTCGCTGCCATCCACTCTTCCTCGGATTCGGTATTTATATCGATATCTTCAAGGAACTGAGCGATTGCAAATGCATCACGGGGATTGTTGAACATAAGTATCTGTCCGTCATACTTACTATCCCAAAGGGCGCTCCAGCTGTCCAATTCTTCAGTAACGATGGTAGTGTTGTAAATAAGACCAACCATACCGACGCTGTAAGGAACGCTGTAGGCGTTTTGGGGATCGAAATACAGATCCTTGTATTCGGATGCAATATATTTGTAATTGGGGATATTGTTAAAATTCAATTCCAGTACAAGCTCTTCCTTGATAAGCTTTTCGATCATATAATCGGAAGGTATGATGATATCGTAGGAAACGCCGCCGTTTACGATCTTATTATACATATCCTCGTTGCTTGTAAAGTTGGTATAATTAATATTTATGCCGGTAAGCTTTGTAAATTCTGCGTTGATATCCACAGAGCCGTCGCTACCGTCCGAAATATACTCGCCCCAGTTATATACATTCAGGGTTACACCTTTGTATTTTGAATAATCAATTGAAGCGGTTTCTGCGGTAACAGAAAATTCAATTTCCTCCGTTTCCCCGCAGGCGGAAAGAAGCGGACACAGAATAACTGTAAGTACAACAAAAACACACAAAAACTTTTTTGACAATTCTGTATCTCCTTTGAAAACATCAATTACGTGCTTTTTTTCTGCTGTTTTTTCCAATCTGTCTGTCCGTGGCAAAGTTGCGGACAAGCAATAAAACGAGTATTGTTACAAAAATGATTGCGCACAAGGCGTTCATATCGGGTGTAACGCGTTTTTTTGTCTGGGAATAAATGAATATGGGTAAGGTCTGGAAGGTGTTACCAGCACAGAAATAGCTGATAACAAAATCGTCCAAGGACAAAGTAAACGCCATCAACAAACCGGAAAAGATACCCGGAAGAATTTCATGCATTTCCACCTTGAAAAAAGCTTGCAACGGTGTGCAGCCAAGGTCCATTGCCGCTTCGGGCAGACGGGGGTCCATCTGCTTGAGCTTCGGCATAACGGAAAGGATAACGTAAGGAATGTTAAACGTAATATGCGCTATAAGCAATGTCCAAAAGCCTAAAATTCCAAAACCGATAAGGGTACCGCAAAGAGCAAAAAGCAACATCATAGATACGCCGGTAACAATATCGGGATTCATCATAGGGATATTGGTTACGTTCATAACAGCGGACTTAACGTACTTGGAGCGCATCTTGTGAATTCCCACAGCCGCAATCGTTCCGAGAATTGTAGAAATAATTGCGGAAGAAAAAGCCAAAATGAGAGAGTTAAGTAAAGCTGTGATGGCAGCATCGTTATTAAAAAGCTCTTTATACCACTTAAGAGAAAAGCCTTCAAATACTGCCATACTGTTTGACGCGTTGAACGAAAACACAATAAGAACTACTATGGGAGCATATAACAAAAGGAAAACGAGTGCCATATAAAGCTTGGAACCTATTTTCATACCATTATACCTCCTGTTGCATCATCATCCGAGAAGCGGTTCATTATCGCCATGCAGATAAATATAAGTATCATCAAAACTAAAGAAATAGCCGAGCCGAGGTGATAAGACGATGCGGCAGAGGATTTGAAATAGGTTTCGATAACGTCGCCTATTAAAACGAAATCTGTCGGTCCCAGCTGCTGGGAAATATAGAACGTACTTACAGAAGGCACGAACACCATGGTTATGCCTGATACGATACCGGGAAGGCTGAGAGGCATTATTACCTTTGAAATAACGCGCAAACGGTTACATCCAAGGTCTTCCGCAGCCTCGATTACGTTTTTATCTATCTTTGAAATTACGGAATGAATAGGCAGTATCATATAAGGCAAAAAGTTATAAACCATACCGAATATAACAGCGCCGGGAGTATTGATCAAAGAAACTCCGTCCAGTCCGATAGAAGTGAGTATGTTATTCAAAAAGCCGGTATCTTCCATTAAAAACGAAAGAGCATAAGTACGAAGCAAAAAATTCATCCACATAGGAAGCATAGAAAGCATAACTAAAGTGTTTTGAGTTTTTCTGCTGGTTCTTGAAATAAAATACGCCAACGGATATGCAACCACAAGACAGATACAGGTGGCACAAAATGCAAAAGCCAAAGATAGAGTAAATACCTCTACGGTGCCATCGTTAAAAAGTTTTGTGAAATTGGAAACCGAAAAATTAAAGGAAGAATCCGTAAAAGCATAAAAAACAACAATAGCAAGAGGTGCCGCAATAAACAGCACCGACCACAAAATATGCGGCGCCGCCAGCAAACGCTGAGCAAGAGAATTCTTTTTGTTCATGGTTATTCCTGCTCCTCGTCATTTATAGACATTTCTTCGATTTCATCGGAGAAGGTACTGTAATCGCCGAATTTGCCGGAATACTCACTCTTTTTCATAACGTGAATAGCGTCGGGGTCTATCTTAAGACCGATACGCGCACCCACGGGCTGATAATCCGTAGTCTGTATCATCCACTTAAAATTACCGATATCCACAATTATTTCGTAATGAACGCCCTTGAAGGTAAGGTTGGTTACGGTTCCGCAGACCATCCCATCTTCTACGGGAACAACATCAACATCCTCGGGACGGACAACAACATCAACAAGCTCGTTCTTTTCAAATCCGGTGTCAAGACATTTAAATTCCTTGCCGGAGAAGAAGCAACGGTAATCATCAAGCATTTTTCCGTCAAGAATATTACTCTCGCCGATAAAATCCGCAACGAAAGCATTTTTGGGCTCGTTATATATATCAAGAGGGGTGCCGATCTGCTGTATTTCGCCGTTGTCCATAACAACAACGGTATCCGACATAGAGAGGGCTTCTTCCTGATCATGAGTAACGTATATGAATGTAATTCCCAGACGCTGCTGGATGGACTTAAGCTCGTTCTGCATATCCTTACGCAGTTTAAGGTCCAACGCTCCCAAGGGCTCATCCAAAAGCAAAACGCGGGGACGTACTGCAAGAGCACGCGCGATGGCAACTCTTTGCTGCTGACCGCCGGAAAGAGAATTTATATTTCTTTTGCCGAATCCCTTAAGGTTTACGAGAGCGAGCATTTCCTCAACGGTGTTCTTTATTTCTTTTTCGGGCAGCTTTTTTAAGCGCAAACCGAAAGCTATGTTCTCATAAACGTTAAGATGAGGGAACAAAGCATACTTCTGGAAAATGGTATTGATCTCACGCTTGTGGGAAGGAATATCATTGATACGCTTACCTTCAAACAATACGTCGCCCGTATCGGGATTGATAAATCCCGCAATAATACGGAGCGTGGTGGTTTTACCGCATCCGGAAGGACCCAACAGCGTAATAAACTCACCGTCGCAAATATAAAGGTTTATATTTTTAAGTATTACAGTGTCATCAAAACAAACCGAAATATTTTTCAAATCAAGCAATTTATTGCTCATTTTTATCCTCCAAAAATGCAAAAACTTTTACAAGTAAAATATACAGTTTTTTTAAGGTTTTGTCAATGATTATGTCAAAAAAACACCAAAAAATAACGGTGTAAATTTGTGTATATTTACATAATGCGAAAAAGGC
This sequence comes from Eubacteriales bacterium, assembly GCA_045595165.1. Lineage (GTDB taxonomy): Bacteria > Bacillota > Clostridia > Oscillospirales > CAG-382 > SFLA01. The sequence continues at coordinate 32,450 of JAZNZY010000027.1, read as the reverse complement.
TTTTCAAAAAGACAAATTGTTAACATTTTGTTAACCACTTTTGCTCAATATATTGATAAAATATAAAAAACTATTTTTGTGAGGTAAACGATGCTTACAAAATCTACTGAAGTCCTTGCAAGAGATCTTGGACTTAAAAATATCGCTTTCGGCGGCACAAAGGATGAACAGGCATTCGGCATATACAGAGATTATCTTGTGGCAATAAACGAACGGGACGGGAAAAAGATCGCATTTTTCGGATGTCCTTTTAATACCGACGAGGATTCCGTATTCGCTTTTGAGTTTTCACAAGCGCTTACAGAAACAGTTAACGAATTTGCTCAATGTATATGCACCGTTGAGGCCGACGGAATAACGATTTCCACGAACTGTGAGCTTACAGAATTCAGACAGATAATCGATGCGACGGTGGATATGCTTGCCGCTAACGAAATTCCCTGCTCCGACAAGTGCGTAAAATGCGGAACTCCCTTTGCACATAAAAAGATCATGGTTCTTAACCGTGACGGCATACTTTCCCTTATTTGCGAAAGCTGTGCTCTTAAAGAAAGTCTGGACAACAACAAGAAGAAAACTGCCGAAAAAGCTAATAAAAGTCAGATAGCAAAAGGTATTATCGGCGCGGTGATCGGTGCGGTAATAGGATTTGCGCTTTTGCTCGGTCTTTCCTACGGTTTAGGCAAGCTGCTTAACTTCGGAACCGCTTTCACATACGGCGTTTCCCTGCTGTGTTTCGCTTCGGTAATTATTACTTTCTTGTTTTCAAAGCTTTTGGGCAAGAAAAAAAGTGTACCTGCCACAATCTCCGTTTGCGCTTTATCACTTATACTTAATGCGGTTGCCCGTATACTTTTATCTGCTTATCAGGTACTTACTCAGTACGGATATTCCCTCTCGGTCGCAATGCGTTCCCCCTGGTCATTCGTACGTCTTCCCTTCTCAACCCCCGCAGACGGTGTGAATATTTATCAATCTCTTATAATTGATGCATTGTTCGGGCTTGTAGCTCTTGCAATATTTGCTTTCGGTCTGTTCGGAAACGATAAAAAATCCAGCTTCACAATCGAGCCGTACGTCAAATAAAATTACAGCAATAAAAAATCAGAGTGGACTTAAAAGGTCCACTCTTTCTTTTTACAATTGTTTTTTTATTTTTTCCAGAGCGCCTTTTTCAAGGCGGCTTACCTGTGCTTGGGATATACCTATCTCTGCAGAAACCTCGGTTTGGGTTTTTCCCCGATAAAAGCGAAGAAGCAAAATACGCTTTTCCCGCTCGTTGAGAGTAGAGATCGCTTCATTCAAAGCGATGCCCGTGAGCCAGCTTTCATCGGTGTTTTTCGTATCCTTGATCTGATCCATCACATATAATGAATCGCCTCCGTCCGAATAGATGGGCTCATATAATGACACCGGTTCCACTATTGCTTCCAAAGCATTTACTATTTCTTCTCTTGAAAATCCCGTTTCCTTTGCGATCTCTTCGATAGTAGGGTCGCGATTAAGCTTATTCGAGAGAGACTCCTTTGCCTGCAAAGCACGGTACGCCATATCCCGCACCGAACGGGAAACACGAATGGTGTTGTTATCACGAAGATATCGCCGTATCTCGCCCAATATCATCGGAACGGCATAGGTAGAAAATTTAACGTCAAGTGTGGTGTCGAAATTATCTACTGCCTTTATCAACCCTATACAACCCACTTGGAACAGGTCATCGGGATTTTCTCCCCTACCCGCAAAGGATTGTATTACACTGAGCACAAGCCTTAAATTTCCGTTTATCAGCTCATCTCTTGCGAATGAATCGCCATCGTGGGCACGTTTAAGCAGTTCTGTCTTTTTTGTATCTGAAAGTACCGGTAACTTTGAGGTGTTGACACCGCATATCTCTACTTTGTTATACATAATCATTGCCTCCGTTTTTGCTCAATTCTATTTTTGCCAGAAAGAGTGCACGGAATACCGACAAGGCAAATCATTAATAAAAAAGTAAAAATGTTATTTAATTATTATAGCTTTCATATTATTTTCGAAGGAGGAAAGTTATGAAAGGTAAAACAAAACTCAAAATCGCAATTATAATTCTGTGCGTGATCCTCATCGCCGGTATAAGCATAACGTCAATAAGAATTTCAAAAAATTTCCCTACCGTTGCATCCCGCTACTGCGATCAGGTAATTGTAAGAGAAATAAGTAAGCTTATAAATACGCAGATGTTATCGTCATATAATCAAAATTCTCAAAAAGATATATTGATTATCGAAAAAGACGAATACGGAAACGTTTCTTTGATAGACATAAACACTAGGTACGTTAATGTGATCAAAAGTGAGCTTACGCTGGAAATTATAAAAAAGCTGACAGAATATGACAGTCTGAATTTCGGAATTCCTTTGGGTAACGCAATGAACAGCTATACTTTTTCCGGACTCGGTCCGAAAATTCCTGTAAAGGCCGTTCCCGTAGGTAGTGTAGTATCAAAAATAAAAAGCTCGCTTGTGTCAGGCGGTGTGAACCAGACAAAATACGAGCTTTATATTGAATTCATAGCCTGCGTTGAAATCTCCGGTCCGTTATTTACGGAAACCAGGGAAATCAAAACCGAATTATGTATTGCCCAGACAGTTATCGTTGGCAAGATTCCCGGAATCGTCTGGGGGAGCAATAATTGAACCTATCTGGAAAGCAATAATATTTGCCGCGGCGGAAGCGGACAATGAATACTGACAGTTTCTGGGGTACGGTATACATAAGGTGATATCCGCTTTATCAAGAACGTTTTTCGAAATGCCTCGTTTTTCTCCGCCTAAGATCAAACATAGCGGTCTTGAAAGAACAGTATCGTAAACGCTGACGGAATTTTCACTTTTTGCGGTGGCAGCAACGGTATATCCTGCGGCGGAGGCGAGAGCAACCGCTTCACCGAGATCCGGTGCTACCGCTACCTCGAGATACTCCGAAGCTCCTGCAGATGAACGGACAACTATATCCGAGGATACAAAGAAATTACGTTCGGGCAGGATAACTCCGTCCGCTCCTGCAGCATACAAGGTACGGAGAACATATCCAAAATTATATGGATCCTCGATACCGTCGATAACAAGAATATATCCTTTTTTATTACACAGCAGTTTTTCGGGACGGCAAAACCGTCTTTCCCCTACCTCTGCCGCAATCCCGCCCGCAGTGTCGCCGCCGGTAAGGGAAAGGAATTCATCGGGAGAAACGAAATCGAGCTGTATTCCACAGCCCTTTAAAGCACTGTACTGCTTCTTTTCGTTGTAATGATACTTGCTCCTCATAACTTTATTATAACGCTCTGTATCAAGTATAATGCGGTTTATAGAGCGTTTCCCGCCGCGAATAACGGCGGAAACCGAAATGTAACCGCAAATAACGGTTGTATTATTCATTTTTAAACAGCCTTTCTAATTTTTCACAATATGACGAACTGTTGGCGTTTGTTGCATACGCCATAAACAAAACCGTATCTGCGGTTATGTCAATATTATCTGCGGTTTCATCAAAGGAATTGAGATTATAAAATATTATCTCACTGTAATGCGGAAACAGAAACGGAATAAAAGCGTGAGCCGAGGTATCTCCAACAATGGCAAGAGAAGGACCTTTTGCGCGGGTTTCAAACTTATATAACGGTTTCTCATCACCGATAAATACGGAATAACCATCATCCGAAGACAGGGTTGTGCCGCGGTATTTCAGCGTATGAGTTTTATAGCCGTTTTCTTCCGCGGTGATATAACAAGGATATTCGTTCTCTATACGATAATAAACTATCGTATCCGCGTTGTCAAGAAGCATTTGGCTTTTTGTTGCGGTATAAAACCAACCGAGATAACCTTCAAGCTCTACTGTTTCGTACTCTTCAAGAGATTTAGGTGTAATATCGACGGCATCGCAAAACGCAACATAAGCATAATATGCGCCGAGGGCGGTCCAATTATTGTCTGTGCGAAAATACAAATACTCGTCGGAGTGCACAAGCAGGATATCGTAAATATCTATATCTTCTGTTTCCCGCATCATTATTGACGAAGCGTAAATAACCTCCTTTTGGGAGTTGCAATAGAAATTGTCTTCTGCCATAACCGATACGGGTATATCAATAAATTCTGTTTGTGTGGGCACGATTATACTGAAATAATCGATCGCATCTGTATTATCGGCAATCACGTTTATTGTTTCGGCATACCGCTTGGCAGTACTAGCAGTACCGTTAAACTGCTGAAGCGCTCTATCGTAATACAGATATGAGTATCCCATTCTGTTAATCACCCAACCTCTTTCTGAAAAAAGAGATTCGGAAACGGAGTTTTCGGAAATATTTTCCAAATCGCTCGTGCCGTTTGGCAAAGTATCATCCGGTTGGTTTTTAAAAATTGCAGCTGCAATAAGTATTACGAAAATTACTGATAACACTGTTATTGCTGTGGCGGTTATAAAAGTTTTTTTGTTCATAACAATACCCCTTTCATTTAAGGTATTGTTTACCGTTTTTATGATATATATCCAAAAATCAAGTGCGTATCAAAACTGATACGCACTTTTGTATTATTGTAATTAATGAGCTACTACGTCCTCATTGCCTGATGTTTTGTCTGAATCATCACTTTTTGATGCTTCTTTATCCGCTTCTTTATTTAGCTCTTCACGGCGTTTTTCATTGGCGGCGCGAACACGCTCGTCTTTATCCTCGCGTATTTTTTCAAGTGTTTCCATATTGCACGATTCACTGAAAACTGCGTTAAACTGATCCTCGTCCATAATCTCATATGCTACGAGATATTCAACGATAAGATTCAATTTATCCATATTCTCGAGAATAATCTTCTTCGCTCTATCATATGCCTCGGTAACAATACGGTGGATTTCGGAATCGATCTCAGCCGCGATCTCTTCGGAATAATTGCGCTGAGAAGCGTAATCCTTTCCGAGGAATACCTCGTCGTGTCCCGTACCGAAAACGATGGGACCGAGCTTATCACTCATACCGTATGTGGTAACCATCTTACGGGCAATCTCAGTAGCGCGCTCAATATCGTTGGAAGCGCCTCCGGAAATATCATCACAGCAAAGCTCCTCGGCAACACGTCCGCCGAGCAACTCGGATATTTTGTTCTGAAGCTCGCCGCGGTAAACACTCCATCTGTCTTCCTTGGGAAGAGAAAGCGTATATCCTAATGCCTTTCCGCTGGGAATAACGGAGATCTGACGTACGAAATCATCGGGATTAAGTACACGGGAAATAATGGCGTGGCCTGCTTCGTGAATAGCGGTCTTGCGTTTTTCCTCGGGCTTAATAATTCTCGAACGTTTTTGAGTACCTACGATAACTTTTATGGAAGCTTCTTCGATATCATCCATGGAGATGACCGCTGCGCCCTTACGAGCCGCCAGCAACGCAGCTTCGTTAAGAAGGTTCGCAAGGTCTGCGCCGGTAAATCCGGGTGTGGATTTAGCTATGGTTCCAAGATCAACATCATCGGAAAGGGGTTTATTTCTTGCGTGGACGGCAAGAATTTCCGTACGGCCTTTAATATCGGGATAAGATACAGTTACCTGTCTGTCAAAACGGCCGGGACGAAGCAACGCGGGATCCAGAATATCGGGTCTGTTGGTAGCAGCAATAACGATAACACCATCGTTAACACCGAATCCGTCCATTTCAACAAGCAACTGGTTAAGTGTCTGCTCACGCTCATCGTGTCCGCCGCCCCAGCCTGCACCTCTGTGCCTGCCGACAGCATCGATTTCATCGATAAAGATAATACAAGGAGCTGTCTTCTTTGCGGTTTCAAACAAATCTCTTACACGGGAAGCGCCGACACCGACGTAAAGCTCAACGAAATCGGAACCGGACAAGGAATAGAAAGGTACGGAGGATTCGCCTGCAACAGCTTTTGCGAGCAAGGTCTTACCTGTACCAGGCGCACCTACCAAAAGCACACCCTTGGGTATTCTTGCACCGAGAGAACTGAACTTTTTGGGGTTCTTTAAGAATTCAACAACCTCACGGAGTTCTTCCTTCTCTTCGTCTGCACCGGCAATGTCGGAGAACAAGACCTTTCTCGATTCATCGTTACCAAGCTTTGCACGTGATTTGGAAAAAGAATTCATTCTGCCGATACCGCCCATACCGCCGCCGGAAGAATTACCTGATCCCATCTTAGCAAAGAACAGCCACCAAAGAACAATGACAGTCAAAATTACGAGAATTATAGGTAAAAACTTTAACCAAGCGGGAGTGGGAGTAGGCGCTTCGTATTCATAAGTTTTTATGATACCCGAAGCGTGCTGTTCCTCTATAAGCTCGCTGAAGTCATAATAGAATATGGACAGATCGCGAAGGGTGTGGGAAACCGTATCACCGTTTTTGAGCTTTAAAGTAAGTTTATTTGTCTTTGAAACCGTAAACTCTACTACCTGCTCATCGTGAAAATATTCACTTACCTTTGCGTAGTTAACTGTTTTGCTTGATTCGGTTCCGCCCATTACGAACGCGGCAACTATAATGGCTACAATTGCTATAAGCCAAAATAATCCCCAACCGGTATTGCTTTTTTTCATTACTTATCTCCGTTTTTTCAACAGAGCAGTCCCAATATTTGCCGCCCTGAATTTGAAAACACTCTGTCATCAGCACCGATATACGGAACGAAAACCACGCCTTCCTCATCACATATGATAGGAATATCGTTGCGGACGCAAAGCGGTATTTTTTTATTAATTAGTTCTTTTCGTACGCTTTTGGAAACACCGAATATTTTAATCTTATCTCCGGCCATTCTGGGACGCGCGTACAAACCGCCCACTATTTTATCACAATCTACCGTCACTGATGTTGACAAATTGTAAACATTTTCAATTCCGAAGAAAACCTTTGCATTAATTTGAGGGATTTCGGTAACTCCGTCGGTTATGGGAACATAAAACTGTGTTGATTCTTTACGTTTATCAAAAGAATAATTACCGTGAAAGATATAGACACATATTTTCCCGGGGACGTCAAGCGTGGTACACACGCGATTTTTTACTAATTCCGCAATCAGGTTAATGTGTACATTTTCGAGAGAAAGCCCTGCTTTTTCGGAATAACGCTTTGAAATCTGCCGTGTTAACAACGCGTACGGTAAATCTGCCGGCAACACATCGCTTGTTTCTGAAAGTACATCTTCAAAATACAGCTTATCTTGCTGCAGAGAGCTGCTCATTCTCGAAACGGAAGTAACCAATGAAGGGTTTATACTGCGTAAAACAGGAATAACCGAATGCCTGATTTTATTACGTGTATAGCTTTCGTCTGAATTTGTACTGTCCACGACGTAGCTTATTTTTCTTTCATTGAGAAACTCCTCAATTTCACTGCGGGAACTGTTTAAAAGCGGACGAATTATCCTTCCCCTTATTGCGGGAATTCCGCACAAGCCGTCAGCAGAGCAGCCTCTTACAAGGTTGAATATAACGGTTTCAACGTTATCGTCGCCATTGTGAGCAGTAGCAATATAACGCGCCGATATCTTATCGGCTATACGCTCCAAAGCACTGTACCGTACCTGACGCGCCGCTTCCTCCAAGCCTATTCCCTGCTTTTTGGAAAAAGCGGGAACATCGGATTTTTCGGATAGAAAAGGGATATCCAGATTTTTGCACAAGGATTTACAGAAGAGTTCATCCGAATCCGCTTCCTCTCCCCTTATTCCGTGGTTGAGATGAAAAGCGTGTATATCCGCCCCAAGTTCTTTAAGTGCGCACAACAAGCAAACCGAATCCGCACCACCGGAAAGCGCAACGAGAATGCGGCCTTTTTCAATATTCGAAAGAAACTCTGAAACGCTGTTAATCGGGTTCATTAGTATCCTCGTCTACAGAAACAAAGCGGAACGTACTTCCGTACCAAGCAAGCTTTGCTATACCTTGGGCACCGTGCCTGTTCTTGGCTACGATACATTCAACCGCTTCGAAATCGCCCTGTGTAGGCGGAGCATTTTTATCTGAAGAAGTTTCCTTGTTAAGAAAAATTACCATGTCCGCATCCTGCTCGATAGCGCCGGAATCACGAAGGTCGGAAAGCATAGGACGCTTTTCGTTTCTCTGTTCGCTTCGTCTGGCAAGCTGAGAAAGGAGAATTATGGGAACACCGAGATCTTTGCCCATAAGCTTAAGATCACGGGTGATATCCGCAACTTCAAGAACCTTATTATCCGTATGGCTTTCGCCCCTGATAAGCTGTAGGTAGTCGATAACAACCAACCCCAAATTTTTACACCTGCGAAGCTTTGCTTTCATAGCAGTTGTGGTTATATCAGAAGTATCATCGATCAATATATCCAAAGAGGAAAGCGAAGATGCCGCTGTTGCTATTCTGCTCCATTCCTCGGGCAAAATTCTGCCGGTACGCAATGCAGAGCTGTGAACCGCCGCCTCGGTGGACAGCATACGGTTTACCAACTGATCTGCTGTCATTTCCAAAGAGAATATAGCAACCTCTTTTTTGGAAGACCGCGCTATATTCGCGGCAATATTCAAAGCGAACGATGTTTTACCTACACCGGGACGTGCGCCAAGAATGACCAGATCTCCGGGACCGAGTCCGAGCAAGTATCTATCCAATGACGAAAAGCCCGTTCTGTATCCGGTAGCTCCTTCAGGATTTTTCTCAAGCTCGTGATAAATATCCAGCGCCTGAACAATGGCTTCCCTTATGTGCATAAAACGGTCCGAATACTTATCGGCAGAAATATCGTAAATAGCCTTTTCCGCAGAATCTACAATATCACGAACCTCACCGATTTCAGAATATGCGTTATCGGTAATCTCTCTTGCCGCAGATATAAGCTGGCGAAGTACGGTCTTATCCTTAATGATACGAACGTATTCGTCAATATTTGTGGCGGCGGAAGCCATATCAACAAGCTGCTTGATATACTTTGCCGCATCTCCTTCAGAATAAGTGCCCATTTTGGTAATTTGTTCAATGAGCGTAACGATGTCAATCTCCACATTACTGCGGAACATACCGGTCATTGCGTTATATATTACCGCGTGTCGTTCAAGATAAAAGTCTTCACTTTTTACCTTTTCACTTATTCTGGCAATTTTTTGCGGGTCAACAAGGATAATTCCCAGTATCGCCTGCTCTGCCTCCAAGGAATATGGCATCTGTCGAATAGAATCAATTTCGGGCATTATAATCTTCCGTTCCTTAATTTTCTACTATAACTTTAAGTTTCGCGGAAATCTCCGGATAAAGCTTAACCGTTACATTGTATTCGCCAACGTTTTTTATATTATCATTAAGAACGAGCTTACGCTTGTCTACGTTGATACCAAAGGTTTCGTTTATCTTTGCGCTGAGATCGGAAGCGGTCACCGCGGCATACAGTCTGCCATCAGCTCCGCCGGTTGCACGGTAAACAATACTCTTACCGTCGATCTTTGCGGCAGCCTCCTGCGCCGCCTTCTTTTCCTCGGCTTTTTTGTGTGCCTCGGATGCTTTTTTGTTTTTATATTCCGTAAGTATCTGGGGAGTAGCTTCGACAGCAAGCTTTTTCGGGATAAGAAAATTTCTGGCATATCCATCGGAAGCCTCGATAATCTCACCTTTTTTTCCCTGACTGCGTACATCCTCAAGAAGCAGTACTTTCATCGTCTTTCCTCCTTAATTTTCCATCGCAAAAATCATCTATTGCGGTTTCCAACTGTTTTAAAATTTCGTTTGTTTCGCTGTTTTCAATCTTGCAAGCTGCTGCATCAAATCTGCCGCCACCGCCGAAATGTGTCATGACGGTGCCCACGTTCAACTCGTCACTGCGAGATCGGGCGGAAATGCGCACGTCGCTTCCCACCTGACAGACAACAAATGAAGCATCAACGTTTTCGATTGTGAGCATACGGTCTGCCACGGTACAGCACAGACGGTAGTCAACGTCCGTTCCTACTCCGTCAAAGAAAGAAACGGCAATGTTATCTCTGTATCTGTAGATATTACGCTCGATACGAGCAAGCTTGATATATTCGTCGAGATCGTTTTTGAACAATTCTCTCGCTTCACCGGGATCTGCGCCAAGACTGCGCAAATAGAATGAAGCGCCAAAGGTACGCACGCCCGTGCCTCGGGTAAAGTTTTGTGTATCCAGCAAAATTCCTGCGAACAGCAAAATTGCCTCTTCCTTCTTCATTGCTCCTGCGGGAAGCTTTTCTTCAAGAATTTCACTGACAAGCTCGGATGCAGAAGAAGCGGAAGGATCGATAAACTCAAGAGATATGGAACGTGTAAAATCTTCTTTTTTGATATGGTGATCGATAATAGCGATCTGAGAAGCATTGTTAAACACCTCGGCAGATGCCAATACATCTATATTATTAACGTCCACTACGACAAGCAACGCGGAAGGAGTGATAAGCTCTTGAGCATAAATGTCATCGACAAATACATTTTTATACTCTTCCAAGCCCAAAAGCATCTGCATTGCAGGCGCAATATCCATATCCCGTTCGCTTACGATTATGAACGGTCTTTTACCGTACATAAAGGCAAGTCTTGCAATTCCAACGCAAGATGCGATAGAATCGAAATCGGGATTTTTATGTCCCATAATTATTACGTTTGAAGCATTCTCGATAAGATTTCCGAGAGCAAAAGCGGCATTACGGGAAGGACCTTTACTGTCTTTTTTGGCGGCACGGACTCTTGCACCGTAATTACGCGCCTGAGTGCGATCGCGCACAACAGCCTGCGCACCGCCCTTTTGAAGAGCAAGCTGAAGCGCCTGCATGGCAGTTTCCTCTTTTTCCGAGAAGGAGCCGTCGATTGCGGCGACGCCGATAGAAATGGTAAGAGGTGCACCGCCGTCCGAAGCGGTTACTGCGGAAACAAGATCGATAATATCGAAATCTGATTCGATCATATCGGAAACGTACTGCTCATCAAACACGCAGATGTACTTATCACGCTCAAATTCCTTGATAAGTCCGTTAAAGGTTGCCGCCCACTCGGTAAGTACGGAACTGACCTTTGCGGAGGATGCACGGTAATTATCCTTTAGTCCCTGCGCCAGTTCGGAAAAGTTATCCACAACGATATACATTACCGCAGGATTATGCATCGAAATGTACTTCTTACGCTCAAACAAAGGGGTATCATCGTACATAATACAAAGATCATATCTTTTTGCAGAGCCGAACACCGGATAATGCTGAACGGTAAAATGACGGTTATCCGCTTCGTATTCTGCGGGACCGCTGTCATCGTTATTCTTTCGCGGCAGTAATACACCGTCAAAGATATCACCGATATTCACACCGTGCTTGGCTGTTTTTGCTTTGTCTATCACGGACAACGCTTCGTTATGCCAAATAAGTTTACCGTGATCATCAACAAGTATCGCGGGATGCTCCAGTTTCATCAAAAAGCTTACGGTAAGTGCAGAAATGGATTTTTCGGTTTGCTCGGGAAGCTTCCATCTCAACTTGATCAGTTCGACGGTAACAATAATTACCGCAAAGACCAAAGCAACCGATAAACATATCCAACCCGAAAGAACATTCTTAAAAGAAAATGACATTATCGAAGCAATGATAAGCGCTGTAAAAGCCAAAAGATCGGCAATATATTGAGAGAATATTTTCTTCAACGAGAACACCCCTTTCCGATAAAGTTTAAATTAATGTCATTTGGTTAAGCTCGGGATCGTCATCCTCGAAAAGTCCGCCGGTAGACGGCAACGAAGATTTACGATAACGGCTTTCTTTTTCCAAAGCTCGTACATTGGGATCATACACAGATGCGCTGATAACGGTATGACCTTTTTTAAGTGTCATTACCGTTGCACCGGAAGCACTTCTGGTGGATTTTTCGGTTATTTGCTTTTCTTTTATGAGCAAAGCTCTGGATGCGGAAGAGATAATAAGATATTCCTGCTTATCATTTCCGCCCCTGAAAACACCTACCGCCACTGATCCGGAGGCAAGAGCATTGGTTAATTTTTTGCGGTTTGTTACGGTTTTATAAACCTCTGCAGGGAATTTAACTGCTTTTCCGTTTTCATAGAAAACAACGAAGTTACCGTTGAAATCTGACATTGCGTGGGCAGCTACAACCTTTTCCCCATCTTCAAAGCCCAGCTTTGCGGGAACATATTCGCCCAAAGCAGATGCTTTGACATCGTCAAAATCATACATATGAGCTTTATAAACCTGAGCGTGATTGGTGAAGAACAATACCTCAGCGCCGTTGGTAGTTTCAGTGCTTATAAGCAGTTCGTCGCCTTCTTTAAACTTTTGGACATCGCTGCCGCGCAAGGATGCGGGAAGGCATTTCTTGAAATAACCTTCCTTACTTACGAACATAAAGCAGGGATAATCTTCAAATTTAGGTTCATCGGAAACGGCGGTAACACTTTCGGAACTGAGAACCTCAGTCTTGCGGGGCTTGCCGTATTTATCTTTTATCTTGCCCAGTTGCTTGATAATAACGTTGCGTATCTTACGCTCGGATGCTATAAGACTCTTGAGCTCTTCAATTTCTTTTTCAAGATCGCCTATCTCTTCCGTGCGGTTGAGAATGTACTCTCTGTTAAGATTTCTCAGCTTGATATCGGCTACAAATTCCGCTTGTATCTTATCAATATCGAAGCCCTTCATCAAATTGGGAACAACGTCTTTTTCGTTTTCGGTATGACGGATTATCGCAATTGCTTTATCTATATCCAGCAATATCTTGCGCAAGCCGTACAAAAGATGAAGCTTATCACTTTTTTTGCCCAGATCGTAAATATAGTTACGACGCAGACACTCTACACGGAAAGCGCTCCACTCTTCGATAATCTCGGGAATTCCCAAGGTGCGGGGAACACCGCCGATCAGGATATTGAAGTTACATCCGAAGGTATCCTCCAAAGGAGTGGATTTGCAAAGCTTTGACATAAGCTTATCGGGATCTGCACCGCGCTTGATATCGATAGTAAGGGTAAGGCCGTGAAGACCGATCTCGTCACGTACATCGGAGATCTCCTTAACCTTGCCCTCTTTAACCAGCTTAACTATGGAATCTCTGATTTTTTCCGCAGTGGTAGTATAGGGAATTTCGTATATTTCAATATGATTTCCCTCAACACGCCACTTGGAACGAACACGGAAGGTTCCCACGCCTGTAGAATAGATATCAGCCATCTTTTCTTTATCGTAAATAAGCTGACCGCCTGTGGGAAAATCAGGTGCAGGCATTATTTCCAAAAGCTCGGGCACGGTAACGTGTCCGTTTTTAAGATACAGCGACGTTGCGTCGCACAGTTCGCCCAGGTTAAAGGAGCATATACGGCTGGTCATACCTACCGCAATACCGTTATTGGGTGCAACAAGAATATTGGGGAACGAAACCGGAAGAAGCGTAGGCTCCTTCATCGTGCCGTCATAGTTATCTACAAAGTCAACACCGTCCCTGTCGATACCGTCAAAAAGCTCTTCGCAAATGGGAGCAAGCTTACACTCAGTATAACGGGAAGCGGAAAACACCATATCGGAATACTGTTTACCGAAAGCACCCTTGGATTCTATAAGAGGATGCAAAAGGGATTCTCTGCCCGTAGTAAGACGGACAAGTGTTTCGTATATAGCCGCATCACCGTGGGGATTGAGCATCATTGTCTGACCGACAACCTTGGCGCTTTTAACCTTTTGCCCGGTCATAAGTCCCATTTTATACATGGAGTACAAAAGCTTTCTGTGGGAAGGCTTAAGACCGTCGATTTCGGGAATAGCACGGGAAACGATTACGCTCATGGCGTAGGGCATATAATTACTTTCCAGTATTTCGGTAATGGGAGTATTGACAACTTCCGCAAGCTTGATAGGAGCAGGTTCGACTTTTTTCTTTTTAGCCATAGTTATACCTCCCTATCAATAATCTGCAAGATCGAGATATCTTGCACCGTTTTCCGCAATAAACTGCTTTCTGCCGGCAAGGTTATCACCCAACAGAACGTCAAACATTTCGTACGTTTTCGTTTCGTCATCGGGAGTGATACGCACAAGCTTTCTTGTAGCAGGCGCCATTGTGGTACGGGACATCATATCGGCATCGTTTTCACCAAGACCTTTTGAACGCTGAATGGTATATTTGGCGTTACCGATCTTGGAAAGTATAGACGCTTTTTCCTGCTCATCATAAGCAAAGAAAGTATCGTCCTTGGTGGTTATCTCATACAGCGGCGTTTCAGCAATATACACTCTTCCCTCTCTTATAAGCGTGGGAAGCAGACGGTAAAACAGCGTGAGAATAAGCGTTCTTATCTGGTATCCGTCTTCGTCGGCATCGGTACAGATGATTATCTTTGACCAACGCAAAGCAGCAAGGTTGAATTCGGTAAGGTTTTTGCTTCCTTTTGCCTTAATTTCAACTCCGCAGCCGATAACCTTAAGAAGATCGACGATAATATCGCTTTTGAATATGGCTTCGTAAGACGCTTTAAGACAGTTAAGTGTTTTACCTCTTACTGGAATTATTGCCTGAAAAGAGGGATCTCTCGCCAGCTTACAACTGGTAAGTGCGGAATCACCCTCAACGATATACAGTTCGCATACTTCGGGATCCTTACTGCGGCAGTTTACGAACTTATCGACCGTGTTGTTTATATCAAGCGTGGTGGTAAGCTTTTTCTTAACGTTAAGACGCATACTCTCCGCAGATTCGCGGCTGCGTTTATTAACCAACACCTGCTGGCACGCCTTATCTGCCGCAGCGGGATTTTCCGCAAAGTAAACCTCAAGCTTTTGCTTGAAGAAATCCGTCATCGCATCGGCAATAAATACGTTTGTTATAGCTTTTTTTGTCTGGTTGGAATAAGAAGTCGCCGTAGAGAAGCAGTTGGTTACAAGCACCAATGAATCCGCAACATCGTTCCACGTTACTTTACTCTCGGATTTTGTATATTTACCGTTATCTTTAAGATATTTATCAATAGCGTATACAAAAGCGGTTTTAGCGGCTTTTTCGGGAGAGCCTCCGTGTTCAAGGAAAGATGAATTGTGGTAATATTCAATGAAATTTGATTCATTGGAAAAACAAAAAGCAAAATTTATAAGCAAATTGTAATCGGGCTGATCGGCTCGATCTCTTCCAACGCGTTCGCAGGAATACTGGACGGGTTCTGTCAAATATCCCATACCAACGGTTTCATTGATATAATCCATTATTCCGTTGGGGTACAGGTATTCGTCTTTTTTCCAGCTTCCATCGGCATTTTGCCAGTTAAGAACCAAAGTGAGTCCTGCGTTGGCAACAGCCTGACGCTTCAGCACCTCTGTAAAGAACTCGTAAGGAATGGATATATCGGTAAATACGTCAAAATCCGGCTTCCATTTTACGGTGGTACCGCTTTTGCCCTTTGCGCAAGGCTCTTTTTGCAGTTCTCCAACGGGATTACCCTTGGAAAACTCCATAGTTGACTTAACACCTCGGGAGCAGGAAGTAACCGTCATATATTCTGAAGCATACTGGGTAGCGCAAGCTCCGAGTCCGTTGGTTCCCAAGGAATATCCGTAAGGACTTCCGCCCTGCTTATCGTATTTACCGCCCGCATAAAGCTCGCAATAAACAAGCTCCCAGTTATATCTTCCCTCTTTTTCGTTCCAATCGAGAGGTACACCTCTGCCGAAGTCTTCGACTATCATAGCGTGATCGTTGAATACGGTTACGTTAATTACGTTACCGTATCCCTCTCGCGCTTCATCTATTGAGTTTGAAAGTATTTCGAAAAAAGAATGCTCACAACCCTCAAGACCATCACTTCCGAAAATAACGGCAGGACGCAGACGTACTCTGTCCGCTCCTTTAAGTGATGAAATTGAGTGGCTATCGTATTCAGGCTTTTTCTTTGACACAAATACACCTCAAATTTTATTATTTATCCGTGGAATAAAAGCCTACCTTACGGTAAACCTTGGAAAGAGTGCGTCTTGCAAGATAAGACGCTTGCTGCGCTCCGTTATCAAGAACGGAATTGAGATACGCTTTATCCTTAAGAAGTCTTTCCGTTTCTTCTCTTACGGGACGGAGCATCTCAACAACAGCTTCGCCTACGAAAGGCTTGAATTCGCCGTAACCTTTGCCTGCAAACTGATTTTCTATCTGCTCAAAGGTCATTCCGGTAGCGGCAGAGCATATCGTCATAAGGTTGGATATACCTTTTTTATTTACGGGATCGAAACGCACGCAAGTGTCGCTATCGGTAACCGCACGCTTAAAGCGAGCCATAATATCCTCGGGTCTGTCAAGCAGGCAGATGCATCCGTTATCGCTCTCGGATTTGCTCATCTTGGATTCGGGATCGGAAAGGCTCATGATCCTTGCGCCCAGTTTGGGAATAAAAGGCTCGGGCATTTTGAAAACGTCGCCGTAAACGCCGTTGAAACGGTTAGCAATATCGCGGCAAAGCTCAACGTGCTGCTTCTGATCTTCGCCTACGGGAACAAGATCTGTCTGATAAAGAAGTATATCAGCCGCCATCAATACGGGATAATCGTAAAGACCTGCATTTATGTTGTCGGAGTGCTTTGCAGATTTATCCTTAAATTGCGTCATACGGTTAAGCTCGCCCACCATAGTGTAGCAATTAAGCACCCAGCCCAATTCTGCGTGGGCGGGAACGTGGCTCTGAAGGAAGAGCACGTTTTTTTCGGGATCAAGACCGCAGGCAATATACTGTGCCAGCTGCATGATCGTGCGCTTTCGAAGCAATGCGGGATCTTGCCTTACGGTAATAGCGTGAAGGTCGGCAATACAGTATATACAGTTATAATCTTCCTGGAGCTGTTTCCAATTTCTGATTGCACCTATATAAGAGCCCAACGTTAATTCACCGGAGGGTTTTATACCCGAGAGTATAGTCTTTTTATCTTTAGAAAATTCTGCCATTTAATTTACCTCTTGATATATTCGTTAACAGTAGAGCAAAAAACGTCGATTCCTTGTATTATCTGCTTGTCGGAAGGCATTGAATAGTTCAATCGTACAGAACTGCAAGGTGCAGGCTGAGGTAAAAACGCCTTACCATCAACCACAGCTATGTTATTCTCAATACAAACCTTAAACAGCTCGCTCGAGTCGCCGCTCGGCAACGTAACCCACAAAAACAGACCGCCCTCGGGACGTGTGAAGCGGACTTCTTCGGAAAGACCGCGCTCAAGACAATCGATCATCAAATTCGCTTTTCGTCTGTAAAGATCCTTAATGGTTTCGATATGTGCATCGATATCGTATTCCTCCAGATACTTGCTTACCAGCATTTGGAAGAAAAGGTTGGTATGAACGTCATTTGCTTGTTTAACAACAACGCATCTGTCAATAATCTGTTTGGGGCCGCAAAGGTAGCCGACGCGCATTCCGGAGGATAATATTTTGGAAAAAGAGGAAGTGTATACGACTATTCCCTCTGTATCTATGGATTTTACGGTAGGTACGTCTTTTCCCGCAAAGCGAAGCTCGCCGTAAGGGTTATCTTCAAGAATAACGATACCGTTCTTTAAAGCGATATCATAAATAGCTTTGCGTTTTTCAAGACTTGTGGTTATTCCCATAGGATTCTGAAACGTGGGAATAAGATAAATAAGCCTTGTGTTCGGATTTTCTTTTATCGCTTGCTCAAGTCCTGATACGGACATACCGTCCTGCTCAAGCTCCACTCCCACAGTATTTGCGCCGCACACACGGAAAGCGTTAAGCGCGCCGATAAATGAAGGTTTTTCACATATAACCGTATCGCCGGGATTAAGCATAACCCGGGCACAAAGATCTATTCCCTGCTGTCCGCCCGTGGTTATTATAACCTCATCATTTTCCTTGAAAGAAGAAAACTTATCGGTAAGACGTTGCTTTACCCACTTACGAAGAGGTGCGTATCCTTCCGTAGTGCCGTATTGAAGAGCGGCGGATGCATTACAGAAAAAGATCTCGTTTGAAACTTTCTGCAGCTCGTCTGCGGGAAATGATTCGGGCGAAGGATTTCCTGCCGCAAAGGAGATAAGCCCCGGAACGGAGAGAAATTTGAATATTTCACGTATTGCGGAAGGCTTTACGTTCTTTACATTTTCCGATATCTTGTAATCCATAATAGTACCCCACATTAATATCCAAAATATAATACCATATATTGTGAAAAAATTCAACAGTTTTTTGCATTTTGTTGTTTACAAGAACGGCATTTTGTAGTATAATACTGTGAAAAATGATGTAAGGAGATACAATATATGGCAAACACAGTACTTGTAGAGACCTCTGCACGTCACGTTCACCTTTCCCAGGCGGATATTGAAACACTGTTCGGCGCAGGACACGAGCTCACTGTTAAGAAAATGCTGTCCCAGCCCGGTCAGTTTGCTTGCGAAGAACGTGTTGACGTTGTAGGTCCCAAAAACACCATTAAAAACGTTTCCGTGCTCGGCCCCGCACGCAAAGCTTCTCAGGTTGAAGTTTCGCTTACCGACGCAAGAACGCTGGGAATAAGCGTTCCCGTAAGAGAATCCGGTGATCTGAAGGGCAGCGCTCCCGTTAAGCTTGTCGGTCCCGCAGGCGAAGTTGAGCTTACCGAGGGTGCGATCGCAGCACAGCGCCACGTTCATCTCACTCCCGAAACCGCAGAGAAATTCGGTGTGGCAGACAAAGAGATCGTACTGGCAAAGCTTGATACTCCCCGTGCACTTATTTTTGATGACGTAGTTATCAGAGTAAGTCCCTCTTTTGCCGATGCTATGCATATCGATACCGACGAATCCAATGCAGCCAACGCATTCGGTGCTTACAACGCAGAAATTATTAAAAAATAACATATACCAGAAAGGACTAAAAGTATGATCAACTATTCAAAAGAAGTCGAGCATATGTGTGTCGTAGCCAAGGGTCCCAACCACGGTCCCGCTCCCATTCCCGAAGAAGGCAAATGGGTGAAGGCTAAAGAAGTAAGCGACATTTCCGCTTTTACACACGGTGTAGGCTGGTGCGCACCTCAGCAAGGCGCTTGCAAACTTTCCCTCAACGTTAAAAACGGTATTATCGAAGAGGCTCTCGTAGAAACTATCGGTTGCTCCGGTATGACTCACTCCGCTGCTATGGCGGCGGAAATCCTCCCCGGCAAGACCATTCTCGAAGCTCTCAACACCGACTTGGTATGCGACGCTATCAATACCGCTATGCGTGAGCTGTTCCTCCAGATCGTTTACGGACGTTCTCAGTCCGCTTTCTCCGATGACGGTCTGTCTATCGGCGCAGGTCTTGAAGACCTCGGTAAGGGCGCACGTTCTCAGGTAGGTACTATGTACGGTACCAAAGCTAAGGGCGTTCGTTACCTTGAAATGGCAGAAGGCTACGTTACCCGTATGGCTCTCGATGAAAACAATCAGGTTATCGGCTATGAGTTCGTTTCTCTCGGCAAGATGACCGATTTCATCAAGAAGGGCGACGATCCCACCACCGCTTACAACAAGTCTCTCGGTCACTACGGCAGATTCGATGACGGTAAGACCTACATCGATCCCCGCAAACAGTAAGGAGGTAACGAAATATGGCACTTTTTGAAAGCTATGAACGCCGCGCGGACAAGGTCCTCGCAGTGCTTAAGGAATATGGTATTAACTCTATCGAAGAATGCAAAGAGATCACTCTCGCAAAGGGTATCGATTGCGATAAGATCGTTAGAGAAACCCAGCCTATCTGCTTTGAAAACGCAGTTTGGGCATACACCGTTGGTTGCGCTATCGCTATCAAGACCGGCTGTGTAAAGGCTGCTGACGCTGCTGCCGCTATCGGTATCGGTCTTCAGTCCTTCTGTATCCCCGGCTCCGTTGCTGAAAACCGCAAGGTTGGTCTCGGTCACGGTAACCTGGGCAAAATGCTTCTTTCCGAAGAAACCGAATGCTTCTGCTTCCTGGCAGGACACGAATCCTTTGCTGCTGCTGAAGGCGCAATCAAGATCGCTCTCAACGCAAACAAGGTAAGAAATCAGCCCCTCCGCGTTATCCTTAACGGTCTCGGCAAGGACGCTGCTTTCATCATCTCCCGTATCAACGGCTTTACCTACGTTCAGACCGAGTTCGATCCTTATACCGAAACCGTAACCGTTGTTTCCGAAACTCCTTATTCCAACGGTCCCCGTGCAAACGTTAGATGCTACGGCGCAGATAACGTTCCCGAAGGCGTTGCTATAATGAAGCTGGAGAACGTTGGCGTTTCCATCACCGGTAACTCCACCAACCCCACCAGATTCCAGCATCCCGTTGCAGGTACCTATAAGAAGTGGTGTACCGAAAACGGCGTAAGCTACTTCTCCGTAGCATCCGGCGGCGGTACAGGTCGTACTCTCCACCCCGATAATATGGCTGCAGGTCCCGCTTCCTACGGTATGACCGACACTATGGGCCGTATGCACTCCGACGCACAGTTCGCAGGCTCCTCCTCCGTTCCCGCTCACGTAGAGATGATGGGACTCATCGGTATGGGTAACAACCCCATGGTTGGCGCTACCGTTGCTTGCGCAGTTGCAGTTGAAGAAGCAAGCAAATAAGTTTTAAATAAAAAAACGAAAAGGACACAATCTCCGTTAAAAAACGGGCATTGTGTCCTTGTTTTTTTATTGATTTCTAATCGAAATTCCGCAGTACGTCGCAATGGAAATCTTCGGAGGGCATTTTAATCTGTCCCGTGCGTTGCCAATAGTTAATTAAAACGGCGAACAGCGAGAAGAACAGATGACGGGTAAAAAAGACCGCTTCGTCCTGCAAATGCTTGGGAAACAGCTTTTTGTAGCCTGCAAGAAGTGAATCCACGCACTGCGCGTATTCCTCGCCCAAGGGAAAAAGATGCTTTTCCACAAGCGCAAAAAACTCGTCTCTTTGCACTTTTGTAAACAGCGGAAGCGTAACAAGCAAACTGCCGTTTTGATCGCGCTTAACGTAGCCTTTTTGTATCCCTTCAGCCACGCTTTCGGTATCGTCACTCTTGCCGTGAAGAACTATATCCACACAGGCGTTTATCATATTATCGGTCATAAAAGGACGGTAGCAGATGCCTCCGAAATGGCAGTAAACATCGTGAGAATATCCGCCGTTTGTTCCGTAATTACCGCAACAGTTGACTGTAATTCCTATTCTGGGATGGGCACCCGTTTCGATACTTCCCAGATACGACCAACGATAGCCGTCATATTTGGGCTTTATCTCTACACGGGGCATTTTACAATAGGCAGAGCGCAGGTAATTAAACGCTTGTACGCCGTAAAGATAAAACAAATCGTCTTCGTTTTTGCCGCCTCTGTAAAAATCAATATTTTTAGCTTCATCCGCTATCTTTTTCAAAGCATCAAAAATCTTGTCCACCATAGGAAGCAGGGCTTTTTCCGCGTTTTCTTCCAGATATATTCCGTATTTATCCGACCATATTACAAAGTCGGTACGATATTTCCCCTTGGTTTGCTCGATGACTGCATTACGTTTAACAAGGTTATCAACACGATCCTCGATATAATACGCGGGAACACCGCAGTATTTGGATAATTCCTCGATAGTATGGGCTTCTTCGTAGCAATAACAAAGTATATTCTGGGACAAAGCGTCATCGATATAAACCGTGGGAAACGGAATGGTAGTTCCATTATAATTTCCGTTGCCGTGAATATTAATACGCATTGTTTTAGGTCTGAGAGCTGTTTCGTTCATTTCATTACACTCCTTTGTAAGCTTACGCCGCGCTTCGGAAAGGCGCCACGTCACCGTGCCCTCCGGAATGCACAGACGTTCAGAGATCTGCTTTACGGAAAGGTTATCGTAATAATGAAAAACAATGATATCGCGGTATACCTTTGAAAGCATTGCAATATGAGTTCTTAATGCAGAAAGTTCTTGTTCGCTCTTATCATCGGTGCCGTCATCGTAGACGATATCTTCGGGAACGTCATAAGAAAACATCGCGCGCTGTTTTCCCATTCTGCGGCTGAAGGTTTTTGTTACATTGCCTGCTATACCCCAAAGCCAAGGTTCAAAGCTTTCTTCATTTTTAAGCTTGTGAAGCTCCTTTATTGCAGTTACGAGTATTTCCTGCGAAAGTTCTTCCGCCTCATCGTAATTAAAGGTACGCTTTAATGCATAAGCAAACACTCTTTCTGCATACTCGGCAACAATACCGTTTTCCATTGTTTCTCACCGTCCTTCCGTATATAAAGTGTTTTAAGGAGTGAATTTATTGGGTAAAAAAGCAAAAAATTTAAAAATATGCGTACTCTTGTGCCGAGTACGCATATTGTTGTCGGGGTGATTTATACTTGCTTATATTGGACTATTCGTTTCCATACCTCTTCCCTGCCCAGTCCTTTTTCCGAAGAAAAGAGAATGCACTCGGTGCCGTGGCGGAGGCGAAGGTCGGAAACCAGCTTTTGCGCAGATGCGGCAAGCGTGGTTTTATTAAGCTTATCGCACTTGGTCGCCACGATGGTATAGGGAATCTCATAATGGTTCATATACGCGATCATATCCGCGTCGTCTGCGGTGATGCCGACCTTGATATCTATAAGCTGCAGTACGTGGCAAAGAGCGTTGTTATCCTTAAAATACCCTTGTGTAAGGTTGGACCAACGTCTTTTATCACTTTCGCTTCTTCTGGCGAAGCCGTAACCCGGAAGGTCTACAAGATATAAGGATTTATCAACAAGATAGAAGTTAACGGTTATGGTTTTGCCCGGCTCGGAGCTTACGCGTGCAAGCTTTTTTCTGCCAAGCAAGCAGTTAACGAGGGAGCTTTTTCCAACGTTGGAGCGGCCTGACAATGCGATCTGAGGCAAGCCTTCCTTTAAAAGCTGCTTGGGCGCACCTGCGGTAACATCCAACACGGTATTATGTAAATTAAGTCCGCATACGTTCATTTCCATATACGTTACCTCTCGTTAATAGCGGTATTGAGTACCTCACCCACCTCGGAAACGGGAACAAACTCCAGACCTTCTTTAAGCTCGGGAGCGAAATTAACGATATCCTTAAGGTTATCCTTGGGGATAATAACGGTAGTAATTCCCGCTTTCTTTGCCGCCATACATTTTTCCTTCAACCCGCCGATGGGAAGTACTCTGCCCGTAAGGGTGATTTCACCCGTCATAGCCACAGACTGTTTTACAGTTCTGCCGGTTAATTCGGAAACGAGTGCTGTTGTGATAGTTACGCCCGCGGAAGGTCCGTCCTTAGGGATAGCACCTTCGGGAACGTGAATATGGATATCCAATTCCTTGTGGAAATCTTTGCTTACGCCCAAAGTATCTGAGTGCTTGCGGATATAGCTTACAGCCGCCTTTGCGGATTCCTTCATAACGTCGCCGAGATGTCCCGTAAGCTCAAGTCTTCCCGTTCCCGGCATAGTAACACATTCTACGCGGAGCATTTCGCCGCCCAGCGATGTCCACGCCAGACCGTTGACAACACCTACCTCATCCTTATCATATATTAGATCGGGCAGATATTTTTCGGGACCCAGCAAGGTTACTACGGATTTTTCATCAACACGGTAGGATTTTTTACCATCGGAAACCATAAGTTTTGCAATCTTACGGCACACAGAAGCAATCTCTCTGTCAAGATTGCGCACACCGCTTTCCTTGGTGTATCGCTGAATGATCATAGCGATACCGTCGTCTGTAAACCGAACAGTACGGCCGTTAAGACCATGTCTTTTAAGCTGTTTGCGTATAAGGTGATTTTTTGCTATGGACATTTTTTCCTCGAAGGAATAGCTGTCCATAAATATAACTTCCATTCTGTCAAGCAACGGCTGAGGAATGGTTTCCACGGTATTCGCTGTGGTTATAAACATACACTCCGAAAGATCGAAGGGCAGTTCGATAAAATGATCTCTGAACGCACGGTTTTGCTCGGAATCCAGCACCTCCAAAAGCGCGCTGGTAGGATCTCCGTGAGCGTCCCGAGTAAGCTTATCCACCTCATCAAGAAGCATTACGGGGTTTCTGGTTCCCGCAAGCTTAAGACCGTTCATAATTCTACCGGGCATTGAGCCGATGTATGTCTTTCTGTGTCCTCTTATCTCTGCTTCATCACGGACGCCGCCGAGAGAGATACGCACATATTTTCTGTTTGTAGCACGGGCAATAGATTTACCGATAGAGGTCTTACCTACACCGGGAGGGCCTACAAGACAAAGTATCTGACCGTTAAGCTCGGGAGAAAGCTGGCGCACAGCCATATATTCAAGAATGCGCTCTTTTACTTTATCAAGACCGTCGTGATCTTCGTTAAGTATCTTTTCAGCGGTGCGAACGTCGGTTCTGTCCTTGCTTAGAGAATTCCAAGGCAATTCCAGTACGGTTTCTATGTAATTGCGTATTACAGTGCCTTCTGCCGTGCCGAAGGGCATTTTGCCCAGCTTTGTGTTTTCCTCGTAAAGCTTTTGGCGGACTTCATCGGGAAGAGAGGCGGCGGTAATCTTTTCGTAATATTCGTCGCCGTCATCGTCATCATCATATCCCATACCAAGCTCTTGCTTTATAACGTTAAGCTGTTCGCGGAGATACATATCCTTTTGCGCTTTTTGCAAGCGGACACGCACTTTTTGCTGAATTTCGTTTTCGGTATCCAGCAGCTCGGTTTCGCGGGCAAAAATATCGGATATTACCGTAAGACGTTGCACGGGATCGACAGTGTTTAACGCTTCTTGTCTGTCCTCTGACTTAACAAGAAACTCGTTGGCAAGAAAATCTGCCAATTCATCGGCGCTGTCCATTGTTTTTATGCGCTCGAGAACTTCGGGAACGGGCTTGGCAATATATTTAAGATAACCGGTAAAAGCGGTCATCACATCGTGAATCGCATCACTTTCATCTTCAGGATGAATGATAGCGTCTTCGGGATGATAAACGGAAACGGTAGAAATATATCTTCCTCCATCAACCACCACACGTTCTGCAATTCCTCTGAACAGACCATCTACCATTACCTGGTAATTACCGTTGGAAAGCTTGGTAAAATGTGTAACGTGAACGATCGTGCCCACGGTATGCAGATCTTTTGCCTTTGGTTCCATCTCCGAAGGATCCTTCTGGCAAAGCAGAAAGAGAAGACCGTCTTCATTAACAGCTTCCTTTACGGCGCAAATGGAAGCTTTTCTGCCTATTTCAAAGGTCGCCGATACGCCGGGGAATATTACGATCCCCCGCATACAGACGGTATTCAAAGTAAGCAGCTCTGCTGCTATTTCAGTAAGTGCCATTATTTTCTCCAAAAATCAACTGTTGTTTACAATCCCAGCATAGCGGCGCCGATAATGCCAGCATCATTTCCAAGCTGTGCAATACGAAGCTCCGTCTTTTTCTCACAGCTTCTGGAATACTGCTCACGCTCTACGATTTCACGCAGAGGAGCGAGAAGATACTCTTTTTCGTTGCTGATACCGCCGCCGATAGAAAGAATCTCGGGCTGGAAAATATTGATAATATCCGTTATGCCGCAAGCGAGGTAGCTGATATATTCGTCAACCGCTTCTTTTGCGGACGCATCGCCTTTGCGCATAGCATCAAAGGAGGTTCTGCCGTTTACTGTATCAATATTTCCGCCGCACTCCTGCCACATAAGGCTTTCTTTATCTGCAAGCATCTTTTCCTTGGTGGTCTTAATAAGTCCGGTAGCGGAAGCGTATGCTTCAAAACAACCCTTTCTGCCGCAGTTACACTGTCTGCCGCCGTGGCTGATAACGATATGACCGATTTCTGCGCCTGCAAAATTAAAGCCGGTGAGAATCTTTTTATCAATAATAATGCCGCCGCCGACACCGGTGCCAAGGGTCACGAATACGGAATCGGAATATCCTTTAGCCGCACCGCAAACCGCTTCGCCTTTTGCGGCTGCGTTTGCATCATTTGCAACGAGAACTTTATCTATACCAAGTTTTTTTGCGAGCACTTCGCAAATGGGATAGTTTACGAATGTGGGAAAATTGCAGGAATAAACTATTTCGCCGTGTACAGGGTCCGCAATACCGGGAGAAGCGATGCCTGCATAAGCTATATCGGAAACTTTAAGTCCTGCTTCGGAAATAAGATCAAGACAAAGCTTTGCCATATCGTCCATAATAACGTCTGCTTCCCGCTCGGGAAGTGCGGGAACAGATTTTTTGAGAAGGATCTTTCCGTTCTCATCACAAATACCTGCAGCCATATTGGTGCCGCCGAGATCTATACCAAGATAAAACATAATTAATGCTCCTTTATTTTTCGTAACTCATTATTTTTTCGTTTAATTCTGCGGCTGCGTTGTATCCCATCTTTCTTTGACGGTTATTCATAGCCGCTATTTCTATAATTACAGCCAAGTTTCTGCCGGGTTGTACGGGAACGGTGATAGAAGGAACGGAAATTCCCATTATCTCCGTGGTTACATCATCCATACCAAGACGTTCGTATTCCTTGCCAGGCTCCCAATGCTCAAAATTAATGATAAGCTGAATCTTCTCGGAATCCTTTACGGAACCCATACCGAATATACGGCTAACGTCGACTATACCGATGCCGCGAAGCTCGATATAATGTCGTATAAGTTCAGGCGCTTCTCCTACCAAGGTGGTAGAGGAAACTTTTTTAATATCCACCGAATCATCTGCAATCAGACGATGGCCGCGTTTTACAAGCTCGATTGCAGTTTCGCTCTTTCCGATACCCGAATCACCGAGAATAAGCACTCCTTCACCGTAGACCTCCACAAGAACCCCGTGAAGAGTAACACGCTCAGCCAGATAGACGTGAAGTCTGTTATTCATTGCGGCGCTGATCACCGACGTCGCGGAATCGCAGGAATACAAGGGAACGCGATACTTTTCCGCAAGCTCGATCATTTCGGGATAAGGAGTGATAGCGTTGGTAAGAATAAGGCAAACCACGTTCGAAGAAAAGAAAGCATCCAGCGATTTATATCTCGCTTCGGCGGAAAGGGATTCCAGATAACTGTTCTCCATATTACCGATAAGCTGGATGCGCTCGTTTTCAAAATCCTTGTAAAAACCCGCAAGAGGAAGTCCGGGACGGGAGACATCGGGACGGACAACGTAAATATCTTCAATATGAGGGGGTTCGTAAAAAGGCTTAAGGTCAAACTCCTGCACTATCGCCTTCAGCTTGATCCTGTTCTGCTGCTTGCTCATATTGCTCAATCTTCACTACCTCCTTCTTCGTTTGAATAAGAGAAAGCATCTCCATAAAATAAATAACGGTCGCTCCCAAAGAAAGAGCTGCGGGAACGAGAAGTATAAGCGCTACGGTTCTGGGCGTTATTCCCTCGAAAATCGCATTCTCAAGAATACTCATTTGCTTTATTTCGTATATCATTACGCACATAGAAGTAACGAATATGGAAAACGCCGACAACAGCACGAGTCTGATATGTGAAAGCATATTTTTGTATCGTTGCGAATAATCCGATTTGTCTTCGGGAGCATAAAAGAACAACGTACGTCCGTTAATACACGCAAGCTGATATCCCGAAGCAATCTTCGATTCGATATATTCTCCGTTTGCATCTGTATACGGAGAATCGTCAGTGTGATCCACAAAATATTTAACGGGAGAATCACACTCAGTGAAGGTATATTTCCCATCGGAAACAGAGGTTAGCAAAAGGCACTTTTGTCCTTGCTTGTTCAACCATTTCTCCACATCCGCAAAGCCGAAGAAAAACTTATAAATACTTTTCACATTATCACACCCTTTCATTATATTATACACAGTAAAACTGATAAAGTCAATACAAGGAATTTTTATTAAACATATTGAAAAAGCAAATATTTTCTGTTATAATAAAAAGACAATGGATATAGGGTACGGTCATACTAGCCGGGGAGTTAGCGGTGCCCTGAACCTGAGATCCGCTACAGCAGGGGTGAATGGCATTATGAGGCCGTTTGCTGTGCCGCCGGGCGGAGCAAGAATCTGTTGAAGGATGGGTCCTGCACAATTTGCGTCCGTGAACCATGTCAGATGGGGAACCAAGCAGCATTAAGCGGAAGAGCAGATGTGTTGCGGGAGTGCCTGTCCGGAAGAGGAAAGCTCCGTTGTCGGGTGTAGCAGGCGTCCGAATTTTGTTGTATGACCGTACGCTGTATCCATTTTTATTTTTTTAGAGGAGGAAACCGAATGTATCAGGCTTTATACAGAAAATGGCGTTCCCGCACGTTTGACGAAGTAGTCGGGCAGGAACATATTACAACTATTTTAAAAAACCAAAGCGCTGAAAACAAGGTTTCCCACGCTTATCTGTTTTGCGGCACACGAGGAACCGGCAAAACCTCCTGCGCAAAAATACTTGCAAAGGCGGTTAACTGTCTTTCTCCCGTAAACGGCAATCCCTGCTGCGAGTGTGAAGCTTGCAGATCTATAGACAGCGGCAGTGCGACCGACGTTCTTGAGATAGACGCCGCATCCAACAACGGTGTTGATAATATCCGCGATCTGAGAGAGGAATTGCTGTATCCCCCTTCCCTTCTTAAAAAGCGTGTTTATATAATAGACGAGGTACATATGTTATCCGGCAGTGCGTTTAATGCATTGCTCAAAACTCTGGAGGAACCACCCGAATACGTTATTTTCATTTTGGCGACCACCGAGCTTAACGAGATACCTGCCACCATCCTCTCCCGTTGCCAGCGATATGAATTCCGCAGAATTGACGATACATCTATCGAAGACCACATCAACCGTGTTGCAAAAGCGGAAAATATTTCGATAGAAGCAACTGCCTCTTCTCTTATCGCAAAGCTTGCAGACGGCGGTATGCGTGATGCTTTATCGCTTTTGGAATCCTGCACGGCAGGAAACACGGGAAAGACCATTACTCCCGAATACGTAGCGCAACAGCTCGGCGTTGCCAACAACGATTCCGTTGCAAAGCTGTATTCGCTTATTGCTGACGGAAACATTCCGGATTCTCTTGAACTGATCGATAATCTCCACAGAAGCGCTAAGAATCTTTCCTCTCTGCTGGACGAATTGATCGGTATGACAAGAGATCTGCTTATGCTTAAATATTCACCCTCTAATTTTGCAAAAACCGGAACTTATTATTCCGGAGATGCGGAAAACATACTACGCGGCGTTGCAAAAAAGTGTGGCATTGAAAAGATCCTTTATTTTTCTACTGTGCTCGAGGATACTCAATCCAGAATGTCAAAATACGCACTGAACAAAAAAGTGCTTATCGAGCTTGCTGTGATACGAATGTGCGATCTTAAGCTTGATGATTCAAACAAAGCTTTGCTTGCCCGTGTTGCCGAACTGGAAAAACGCCCTGCACCAACAGCGGCGGTGTTTGAAAGCAATCCCGATACCACAGAAGAAACGCCGACTCCCGAAACAGTTTCTTCACCGATCACTGAACCGAAAAACGACACTCTTGTCGAAAAGCCTGCTTTCCCCGAGAAGCCGAGTGAAGAGGAATTTGAATTTTTTGCAGAATTCGTTGAAGCTCTCAGCGCAAGAAGCGATCTCGCTTCCTTTGTATCTAAAGCGGACATAAAGCTTCGCGGTAACACACTTATTATCCGCACCGATTTTATCGGTCATTCAATGTTAAACAAACCCGATGCATTAATTGCACTTAACCAAGCAGTGCTTACCGCAACGGGAAAAAACATAAAAATTGAAATCAAACAAAACAATTTAGTCCAAGATGAGATGCAGA
Source organism: Eubacteriales bacterium (assembly GCA_045595165.1). Classification (GTDB taxonomy): domain Bacteria; phylum Bacillota; class Clostridia; order Oscillospirales; family CAG-382; genus SFLA01. Next base: position 2,723 of record JAZNZY010000027.1, on the reverse strand, counting down.
CTTCCCTGCTGGATTCTCTGGGCGAATAACGGAGGATAAAAATGAAAGTAAGAATTCCTAACCAGGGTCCCGGAAATATGAATCAGATGCTCAGACAAGCCCAGAAAATGCAGGAAGATATGGCTGCACTTCAGGAAGAGCTTGATGCAAAGGAATATACCGTAAACGCAGGCGGCGGAATGGCGACTGTTACCATCAACGGCAAGAAAGAGATACTTTCCATAGATATAAAGCCCGAGATAGTTGATCCCGACGATATCGAAACTCTGCAGGATATTCTCGTTGCCGCAGTTAACGAGGCAATAAAGACTGTTGAAAACACAAATTCCGAGGAAATGCAGAAAATAACCGGTTCTCTCGGCATGCCCGGATTGTTCTGATATGACACCCAGCCTTGAGAATCTTATAAGCAAATTTGCTTCCCTTCCCGGTATAGGCAGAAAATCCGCAATACGCCTTGCGTACCACGTTCTTGCCCTGCCAGATACTGAGGCTGAGGAGTTTGCCAACGCAATTTTAAAAGCAAAATCTCAGGTATCCCTTTGCCCGTGCTGCATGACCTTTTCCGAAGACGGTCTGTGCCATATTTGTGAATCCCCTTCCCGTGATAAAAGCGTTATCTGCGTGGTCGAGGACACCCGCGCTGCCGAAGCGGTAGAAGAATTACACGAATTCAACGGAAACTACCACGTGTTGCACGGCGTTATCTCTCCAATTGACGGTATCGGTCCCGATAAGCTTAAGATAAAAGAGCTTTTGGCACGGCTTGATGAAACCGTAAAAGAGGTTATCATCGCTACAAATCCCAGTGTTGAGGGCGAAGCTACCGCTATGTATTTAAGCCGCCTTATCAAGCCTCTGGGAATAAAGGTAACACGCCTTGCGTACGGTCTGCCCGTAGGCGCTTCACTTGAATATGCCGACAGTGTTACCCTGCTTAAGGCTATTGAAGGCAGAACCGAATTTTAATTAAAAAGCCGCTTTTACAAAGCGGCTTTTATTTGTTTAACAATTATCGGCAATTTGCACTATGCATAACATCACATTTTAAATACAACTAACTAACCTTACAAAATTTATAAATTCAAGCTTTTATGGTTGATTTCCCAGAAAAAATGTGTATAATATTACACGTCTGTACATAAAAATTCATATGTTAGGAGAAGAGTATGCATAAAGACCACGCAGGAGAACTTTTCTTTTCCGAAAACACAAACCTATTGGAGCAATCCGCATACAAATACCGTTTGCAGGAACGGGAGGAACCGCAGTTATACAGAAATCTGTTTGAATATGATTCCGTTCCCAAGGTTTCCTTTAACCACAGAAACGTTCCCATAAATATGCCCGAGGAGATATGGATAACCGACACCACCTTCCGTGACGGACAGCAATCCACTTCCCCTTTTTCCGTGGAGCAGATAGTAGCTTTATTCAAGATGCTTCATAAGCTGGGCGGCAAAAAAGGTATAGTACGTCAGAGCGAGTTTTTTGTTTACACTGAAAAAGACAGAAAAGCCGTTGAAAAATGCCTTGAGCTGGGATGCGAATTTCCCGAGGTTACAAGCTGGATAAGAGCAAACGAAAAAGACTTTCAGATAATAAAAGACCTTGGGCTTAAGGAAACCGGTGTGCTTGTTTCCTGCTCGGACTACCACATATACAAAAAGATGGGTATGACGAGAAAAACAGCTATGGACAAGTATTTATCCATAGTGCGCTCCGTTCTGGAAAACGGAATACATCCCAGATGCCACTTCGAGGATATAACCCGCGCCGATTTTTACGGGTTTGTAGTGCCTTTCGCTTCCGCTTTGAAGGAGCTGGGTGACGAATACGGAGTTCCCGTTAAAATAAGAGCCTGCGACACTATGGGCTACGGCGTTTCTTACCCCGGTGCAGCGCTCCCCAGAAGCGTTCAGGGTATTATTTACGGTTTGCAGCATTACTCCGGCATAACCTCCGATATGATCGAATGGCACGGCCACAACGATTTCTACAAGGTTGTAACCAACGCGTCTACTGCTTGGCTGTACGGTGCATCCGGCGTAAACTGTTCTTTGCTCGGAATCGGCGAACGTACCGGCAACTGCCCGCTTGAGGCGATGGCGATAGAATACGCTTCGCTCCGCGGAACGACAGACGGAATGGACCTTTCTGTTATAACCGAGATCGCACGTTATTTTGAGGACGAGCTTTCTTATGAGATACCGCCCCGTACTCCTTTCGTAGGACGTGATTTCAACGTAACCCGTGCAGGTATACACGCAGACGGTTTGCTGAAAAATGAAGAGATCTACAATATTTTCAATACATCGAAGATATTGAACAGACCCGCTTCGGTAGCAGTTGACGTACACAGCGGTCTTGCCGGAATCGCACACTGGCTCAACCGTTTTTATCGTTTGGAAGAACGCGGTATAACCGTTGACAAACGCGCGCCTTATATTCAGACGATGAAGGACGAAATCGACAAACTGTATGCAGACGGACGTACCACCGTAATGGGCGATGCGGAGCTGGAATGGATGCTTATGCACGCTGATCTTGAAACCTACAAAAAGTTCAGCCATATATAAAGTCACCCCAAGAATCCTACGGCTTCTCGGGGACCCCGACGCAAAAACACCCCAAGAAAACATCGCAAAACAAATCAACCCAAGAAGCCTTGCGGCCTCTTGGGGGCCCCCACAATCCAAGGAGCGGCATTAACTGCCGCGCCC
>JAZNZY010000026.1:0-57018 GCA_045595165.1 Eubacteriales bacterium | reverse complement strand
CATATCCTTCATTACGCCATTTCGCACGATATACTCAATGATCTGATTGACAAAATAGATTTGGTCTGCGTCAAGATTAACATCGTTTAAATATTCGGCAAACGCCGCTTTGGCTGCCGTCATATCAAGTCCAACGATCTCACGAACAAACTCGCCAAGCGGTTTTTCACCATATTCCGCTTCGTAGTCCTTTTTACTGCCAACCTCGCTCCACAAAATACGTTCAAGTGCCTTAACATCATCCGCGCTCAAAGGAACGTTGCTCTTTAATTTGGCAATAGCCGCTTCATCCTGATGTAGACGGATATAGAACTCTGCTTTCGCCTTGTAATTCTTGAGATCATCGCTTTCAAGATCCGATTCGTTCCATTCAACCGAAAGAATCTCATCATCAAAATTGGTGATATACTTCACGCCGATTCTTGGAATATATTTCATCAGATCACGAAGATTCTCTCGAATATGCTCAAACTCGTTGATTCCTGCATTATCCAAGTAATCAGTATGCAGAATTTTATTGATGAGTTCGGACTGAACCATAATTTCGGGAATATTTGCTACGCTTGCAATTCCGCTGACCTTTTTATAAAGATCCGTACGAGCTCGGGAATACTTCTTGCCTGCAAGATGTGCAAGCTCAATGCCATACATCAAAGCGTCGAAACGAACTGCCGATGCCTCGTCCTCGTCGGGCGTGATCAGCGGAGCAAGTTCTTCTGCCATCAATAACGTGTCTTCATATGTAAGTGAATTATAGTTATCGGGACTCGAATATTGTTCCACATAACGCAAATGCTGACGCACGGCAAAATTATCTTTGTTGAGGTCACGCACCTTGCGCACCATATCGTCAACCAAAGACTTACGGAATGCAATCAGCTCGGTTGTCTGATATGCAAGATCCTGCAGTTTAAATGCTATCTGTGCCTTGAGCTTAAAGATAGCTCCCTGCAGGGCAATCTGGTTTGCCGTAGGTCTGCCGTTATTCATGCGGAAAAACTCAAAGTTACCGCAGAAATCGAAGATATAGAACTTGTCCTTATCCTTACCGTCCATAAGCCCGTCGCAACGACGTGTGCCGCGGCCGATCATCTGCCAGAACTTTGCCTTACTCATCACCTTCTTGAAGAACACAAGGTTCAGCACTTCAGGCACATCAATACCAGTATCTAGCATATCCACAGAAATCGCGATTTGAGGCAATTTCTTAGAATCAGAAAACTCATCGATTGCGCTTTGTGCATAGGTCATGTAGTTGTCAATAACCTTGGTGTATCCGGGCAGATTGGGATATTCCTTGCCGAATATCTCGTGAATCTTTTCGGCGTGTTCATGGTTCTTTGCAAAAATGATAGTTTTTCCAAGCTTTTCGCCGTAATCGATACGCAAACCGTCCTGCATCAAGATATGAAGCACTTGGCGAATGGTGTCCTCATTGAATACCCACTCATTGAGCGCAGACGATGCTATGCTTTCCGGGAGTTCGCCGTTTTCGTCTTCAAAGGTGTTTTCATATGCTTCCTTATCGGCTTCGGAAAGGTCATCATATACGATACCTTGCTCAATGAATTTCAATTTGCTTTCAACCGACATAAAATCGACAAGAAAGCCATCGGTAACCGCTTGTCCAAGCTCATAACCGTAAGTAGGAACCCCGTTCTCAAGCTCGAAAACCTCGTAGGTGTTCTTGTCGATCTCATCCTTCGGTGTTGCGGTAAGACCCACCAGCGGTGCGTCGAAATAATTGAAAATATCCTTGTACTTGTTGTAGATCGAACGGTGTGCCTCGTCTACGATGACAAGATCAAAGTGACCAACAGTAAAGAGCTTTTTCTCGTTCTCGTCCTTAACCGTGTCGATACAGTTCATCATCGTCTGATAGGTGGAGAAAACACAACGGGAATCAAAGTTTTCCTTGTCCTCGCAGAGATTGGTCACCGAAAGGTCGGGAAGCATATTCACAAAAGCGCGCTTCGCCTGTGTAACGAGTGAGTTTCGATCAGCAAGGAATAAAATATTCTTCACCCAGCCGCGATCAAGCAATACCTTGCAAAGTGCAATAACAGTTCTCGTTTTACCTGAACCTGTTGCCATAACGAGAAGCGCTTTACGGCGATTCTTCTTGTCAAATGCCTCGCAAACAGCCTTGATCGCCCCCTCTTGGTAGTAACGTCCGGCAATAGCCTTGTCTACCATCACGTTCTTAAGGCTCGTTAGCATTGTGTGCAGGTTGAAAAGCTTTTCAAGGTCACGCTTGGAGTAAATTGATGCCACCTTGCGCTCGGGATAATATTTATCGTCCCAAATGCGAGTGTCGAAACCGTTTGAGAGGAAAATAATTGGTCTGCGGCCGTATTTCTGCTCCAAAAGGTCGGCATAGAGCTTTGCCTGCTGTCTGCCCTTGGCAACGTCAACACAGGTGCGCTTGGCTTCAAGCACTGCAAGCGGCTTACCGTCATCGCCAAAGAGAACGTAGTCGGCGTATCCTACCTCGCTCTTATTTGGCATACCGTAAAGCTCGACCTCATTCAGCCAATCCTTACCCTCTACCCAGCCTGCATCTTGAAGCATAAAGTCGATATATATCTTTCTCGTTTTATACTCGGAGAGATCAAGCGGCTTCGGCACATATGTCTGTTGCTGCTCGGCACGGCGAGCGGTCAGCTCGTCTTTGAGCGCCTTGTTTTCCTCGATAAGCTTGGCAATGTCAATATCGTTTTCGGGAACAAAGGAGAGAGCCTCGTCTACTGTCAGTTCAAGCAGCGATTTATCAAACTCCCTCTCGGTATACTCCGCAGCGTAACAATATGCAACAAAATCAAGGAACACAAAAAGGTTTTCAAGGCAAAGCTCTGCCTGCTCTTGCGTTACCTTTTTGCCGCCGTGAGCAGCATTGTTGCCGAGCTTGCGGATGAATTCCATACGGCGCCAGATATCGTTTCCGATAATATCGCGGAACTTCTCGTCATTCATAAGGCTAACGAGGTTGTCCTGATAGGGCATGACGAGATCACGGTCGACGGAATACATCCATTTCACCGCAAACTCCATCGCCCTGCGGCAGTTCAGCACGCAGGAATCTACGTCGATATGTAATATTTTCTCCGCCGATATCGCTACGTCCGCAAACGCATCAAAATCTGGGGTGGTTTTTAGGAAATCAAAGTTGGTCATAGGGGACCTCCTGTTTGTTCTCAGTGATTACGCTTTGGTCACAGTGCTCCGCTTGCTGAAATTACCTTTTCTTCAGTGGTAGAAATTAAAAATGGGATTTTGAATATATCGTTTCCTGTTGGAACATGAAGTTGTTTTATTATTTCTTCATCTTCTAACAAGTTCAAACGAGCAAGAAGCCTTGTGCACTTTTCTTCTGCGACTTCCATCATTTCATCGGCATTACAACGCGAGTAGGCGTTAGTATCATATTGAAAAACGACTAGGTGATGATCAATGCTTTCTTTCAACCATTCCGAAATGGAATCGACCCACATCTGGTCAGTTTTACCCATTGCAAATCCATATGTGCATATAATATCGCTCTCAAATATTGTGGTTTGCGCGCGTTGTATTCTTCGTTCATCAAATTCAACATTAAAAACAGGCTTAACAAGTGCTCGCGCTCCTTTTGCAGAAAGCTCAAAGTTAGTCTTTAGTTGGTTTATGTTATCTACTCCAAGCACAATATCGCCATCCAATGAACCGTGTATGTGTAATATATCTGGATGTTTGCGTTCATAATAGTTAGTCCAATATTGAAAAAGAATCTCAAGAGAATGCGTATAATTAAACACGATGAAACTATATTCAATTTCATTATCATCAAGTTGATCTTTTATTCTATTGCGCTCATTTGGAGTTAATCCGGAATAAAATGCATTGAGAGATTCTTGTATTGGCAAGGCGATGACATGAGGTGACTTTGCCTCAAAACACCTTTTTTTCAAATTTTCTTCTTGTTTGTCCAAATATGATACTAGATGCTTTTTAAAATCACGAACACATTCTACTAACTGCGCTTCCGATGCAAATCGTTCTGCTTGAGTTGATAATCCCAACTCAAAATCCGACCACAATTCATAATTACATTGCGATAGCATTTCTTTAAACTGATTTATTATAAAAGAGGGAGAATCAGATTTCACATAATCCTTATACATATCCACATATCTTGTTTCCATTCCAAGACCCAAGTCAAACCCGTTTCCGATAAGAAATGTTATTTTTTTTACTGCAGGAAATTCTATCTCTGGCATATTATTTCACCTCTGTCTACTTTTCCACATTGTTTTTTAGTATTTTGTCTTCAATAATGCAACACTAGTTGCTGTCGTCCGACACCTTTTGATGATAGCAAACTTCAATTGCAATCGGTATTTTGTCCGTCATTTTTCCGATTTCACCTTGGTTTTCATCATATTCTTTATGATAATATAAAACCTTGTTTTCGTCCAAAACATCTTTGACTATATACTCACATATGTTGTTAACAGTTTGGGTATAATAGTCGAATGTGTTATAACAAACAAACTCGTATCCTGTTATTTTAACTAGCGGTAATTCGTCATTACCCGTTTCGAAAAACCATGGACCATCCAAATCTTTTTCAATTTTGTGTCCCTTAGCATCTCTAGATTGATAATACGGAACGGCATCTTCACAAAACATTTCGTATAAATTCATTTTTTGTCCAAGCGGATGAATAAGATAGGTTTCAGCATATGTTCTGTTGTGAATGTAAGACTTTAAAAACTCTTTCCTAAATAAATCTTGCTCTACCCAAATATCATCTATATATAGTTGTCCTTTAATATAATGTGTAGTTATATGTTCGATTACAATTTTTAGTGATTTTTCGGTATTCGGTTCTATTTGACAAAGTGTCATTCCATAATGCCGAGCATATTTTATAGCTCCTTTTTGAAAACCGCTCTTTGATACGAAAACTGCATTTGAACATCCGGCAATATCTTGTTTTACAGAATTAAAGCTATGTATTTTTTCCTGTTGAACTTTACTTTTCCAATCTTTTACTTCAACGATAGTTTTATATGTTAGTCCCGCAAGTTCAAATTCCCAATATACATCTATTTGATGTGTTGTTCCGCTCATACCTTTCAAAACAACATCGTGTTGAACTTCTATTTTCTTATAACCAGACTCGGGATTATCATATTCTACTATCGCTTGGTATATATCTCGAACTATTTCTTCATATTTTTTACCCGTGTTTTTAACAGACATTAATTTCACCTCACCCAAAGTATTTTTGCATCAATGCTTTTTTGTGTTTCGAGATTTTCAAGGCTCTTCTGAATTCTCTGCCGATATCGCTACGTCCGCAAACGCATCAAAATCTGGGGTGGTTTTTAGGAAATCAAAGTTGGTCATAGGGGACCTCCTGTATATTTCTTTAATTCTTTGGTGTCTATTACGTCTACGCGGACACTCGACATAAATTGAATTTGTGCTTGTCCCGATAAATGTGCAAACTTTACAGTCATATTTTTTTGGACAGAATCAATTGCAATTCTGGTTCTCAAATTCTTATCATTAAAATGTTTTGATATACTATCCAAAAAGGATGGTATTCTTTCACTCATATTCTCATTCGGGTGGCAATATAAAGCGAGTTCGTGTTTTTCATCAGCTTCAAACCATTGTGCTATTGTTCTCCACCAAAATTGGTCTGAATCTCCCAGTGATGCTCCGTATATGTATATTTTATCACTTTTATCTATTATACTAACAGCATCTTTTCTCCAGTTGCGACCTAATTTTTTATCGACTTCGCCTTTAACCATCATTTGAACGATTTCTTCGTCTTCTCTGAAATCTTCATTTGCGATTTGCATTATGTTATCCACGCCAAGTATAGGATAATCGTTAAGTGTACCGTGAACATTAAGAACATCGCCTATGTCATATTTACTCGGTCGATTATATGCATTTGAAAAGCCTTGTGCATTTGAAATCAGCTCCTCTCTTCCTTCCTCGAGAATAGGTGTATAGTTAAATGAAATACAATTAAAAATAATTTCTGTTTCTTTTGGTGTTGAAAATAACATTTTGTATTCGTCAGCCAAATCGCTATCTGAATTTTGTGAGCGATCAACCAATCTATATGTCGCACTCTTTAAAAAATCTTCATTCTCCGTCTTAGCAGCTGAATATACCCCTCTTATATATTCAATCAAAGATTCTCGTCCGTTTTGAAAGCACGCTATAAATTTTTCCTTATCCTTAACTACATTAGTAAACTGACCCAATGCATACTCAAAATCCTTCCAGTTATCATTACCTTTGTCAATTTCTTCTTTTATGGTTTTCTTTAACAGAGAAATCTCGTCTGATTCATTTTCCTGATCTTTATACCACTTATAAAAGCAAGTATAACCTGTCGCAAGTCCAACTGCAATATCAAACCCGTTACCCAATATGTATGTTAACTGCATAAAATTCACCTCCGACACCTCTTGGAAAATTCAATTGCCATTGCAATATTATTTGCCCCAAAAACTTCTAACATTAGCGGTTCTTTTTCCTGTTCGGATAATTCGTTATAGGATTTTAACGCTTGAAGTAAATCCTGCTGTGCTTTAAGATATTTGTCTGTGGGTTCTAGCTTCAAAACAACTCTGTAATTATTCATAAAATCTCCCCTTTCGTTTACATTTTATCATAATATAAATTTAAATGTAACACCCGGAGTAGCATATATTTTCATCCAAAATATTTTTGCATCAATGCTTTTTTGAGAGTCTCGAGCTTTTTAAGGCTCTTTTGAATTTCAAATTTCGATTTGTCGATTTGTTCAACGAATGCTGCAAATTGGCTCACAACACTCAAATCGGGGACAGGTAATGTTACTTGATTGAGCATATTTCCTGTGATCTGATTGATTGTTGTGGTCGCGCCTGTCTTTATTTGATTTCTAAAAGCATCCATTTGGAAGTAGGCCATAAGATAACGATAATAGTCGCTTCTTATTATCATCATAAATGCTCCAAAGCTCATGGGTTCAGTTATATTCGTAATTAACGCCACCTTACCAACAAGCTTCGCACTACCATTCCTTGAACACATCAAGATATCGTTGTTTTGAACATATTGCTTTTCTCTGATTCTACAAGCTACTCTTACCGTATCTTCAAAATCAAGTTGGCTGTTTTGAATATTACTCGATCTTAATACTATTGTTCCTTGATCTTGAACATCCTCCGGCTTATAAGTCAATCCGTTCCAATAAGATGCAATTTCTGAAAGTTTCTTGATTGGGTGTCCATAAGGATTGGTTTCGGGGTCGCCAAACAGTTCGATAAATCGGGATTTGACAAGCTCGTCCAATTTTGAAAGTTGCTGTTTGCGGAGAGAAATCAATTCATCTACACCTTGCAAACTGTTGGCAATTTCTTTTTGCTCTTCGATTGTTGGAATAGGTACAACAATCCTATTGAGTTCTTTTGCGGACAGATGCTTAACCGTTACAAAAGGAGTTTTATCCTCAATTGCTTTTAGTGCTTTTGGCATGAAGTAGTACAAATACATTTCATCCACTTCATCGGTTGGAATCAATCGGCATACTCGCTGATTCAAATATGCTTTACCGCCATTCCACCGTGCTATATTGAATTCGCCGTCCATGCCAATCAACATGTCGCCATTGTTTACGATGTATTCCTCGCTACATTCTTCTGTAGTATAGGTCTCGGAATAGCCGCGAACTACATCACGGATTCTAATCAGAGGAATACCTTCAGTATTAGAAAAACTTGCAGAATCAAATGCATAGCCGTATTGAATTTTGCATATTTCAGGTAGTTCCTTGTCCATATTACCCTCCGTTAGTTTGTGCACTAATGATTGTGCCGACAATTGTCGCCGCTAGAGTAACAATTGTAATTAATAGCATTGCGATATTCGTCAACTGCGTTTCGCTTTTCATTCGTTCAACTTCAAAACGTGCAATTCTTATAAGTCTTGCAAAAACAATCGGTACTACTATGTATGGCATATACTCAACAGCGACTCCTCCGGCAAAGAATGTTTTATACACAAAGAATCCAGCAAGAGCATAAAACGACAAACCTATGGCATATAACAACAAACTGGTCAATAATCTCGTGAGTACATTAACTGCTGTAAAGTGCTTAGACTCTTCTCTAGTAAGCGTAAGCAAATTCCATGCAATGCGCAAGTTATTGAAGAAGACCCTAATCTCTCTCCAAATTGGGCACTTAATATAGGAAAAATCTTTTTCTTTTAGAATGCGTCTTCTGTTTGCAAGGGTATCCTGTTTTTGCTTTTCCTCTTCTTCTTTTTTGATTTCGTCCAATTTAATACTAGCTTGTACAATAGCAGATGTAATTTGCTCACAATTAATACAATCTACTGATTGATTCTTGTTTTCTTTTGGCTCATCTTTTCTAAATTCAATTTTTATCCAACTCATAACATTTCCTCCAACTCTGTAAGGCCTTTGGTGATTTCCGTCTCTAATTCGTGCAATTCTGCCATAAGTTCAGTGGTAGAAGGATACTCCACCGCCTTATACTCCGTCTGCTTGTACTTGTTGATAGAGAGGTCGTAATCGTTGCCGACGATCTCGTCCTTGGGCACAAAGAAGGATTTTTCGGTGCGAGCGCGGTCATTCTCCCCTTCGAGGTTGTGGAAACGCGCGATGATATCGGGAATATCGTTTTCTTTGACTTCGCTGCGCTTATCGTCAAGGCTGAATCCGTCGGCTTGCATATCGTAAAACCAAACCTTATCGGTGCCGCCGTGTCCTGTCTTTGTGAAGATCAGAATTCCGGTAGAAACACCTGCGTAGGGCTTAAACACACCGGAAGGCATAGAAATGACTGCTTCAAGACGGTTGTCATCAACGATCGCCTTGCGGATTGCCTTATGCGCTGTAGAAGATCCGAACAGCACGCCGTCGGGAACGATAACCGCACATCTGCCACCAACACGGAGCATACGGAGCATAAGTGCCAAGAACAGAAGCTCGGTCTTTTTGGTCTTGCAAACCTTGAGAAGATCAGCAGAAACGGTATCATAGTCAAGGCTGCCCTTGAACGGGGGATTTGCCAGAATCAGCGAATATTTATCTTTATCGGGGTTCTGATCGGACAAGCTATCACGGTACTCGATATAAGGATTGTCCACGCCGTGAGTCATCATGTTCATTGCGCCGATGCGGAGCATGGTTCTGTCCATATCGTAGCCGTGGAACATGCCGTTCATATAGTGCGCCTTCTTCTGTCTGCTATAGAAGATTTCCTCTTTGCGCTTTTCCTTGAGATAGTCGCCAGCGGCAACAAGGAATCCCGACGTACCACAAGCCGGGTCGCAGATGATCTCATCTGCCTTGGGATCCATCAGCTCTACCATCATACGAATGATGTGGCGCGGGGTGCGGAACTGGCCGTTCAGTCCCGATTGCGAAATCTTGGAGAGCAGATATTCGTAAACATCGCCGCGAATGTCACTATCCTTGATCTGTGCCATCTGTGCGTAGATATCGTCAAGAATGGTAACTATCTTATCAAGAAGGAGTGGCGTGGGGATTTTGAATATAGCATCATCCATATATTTGGAATATGCGCTATCCTTATCGTCATGAAGCCCCTTGATAAACGGGAAAACCCATTCCTGAACGGTGGAATACATCTTACCTGCCGGAAAGTCGTGGAACACCGACCATTTGAGCTGATTACCGTCGATTTCGCGATCGCCGACCTTTACTTTTTCGGCAAAAATACTCTTATGAGGAAGTCCAAGCATCACGGCTTCTTTAGCGCGAAGGTTATCGGTATCATCAAGGTCGCGAATAAACATAAGGTAGGTAACCTGCTCAATAACGTCAAGAGGATTGACGAGTCCGCCCGCTGCAAACACATCCCAAAGTCCGTCAATTCTATTTTTAAGTTCGCCTGTAATCATGTCTTAACTCCTTTTCTTACTTTCGGAAATTGCCGTATGCGGCAATTTCGTGCGCGAAATTAGCAACCTTAAAATACCGATTTTTTTATTTCGCGCTATTCTCCTTATTGTGATTCCACATATATGCGGTGTAACGTCCGCCGCCGATCTTCAAAATTTCTCCGCTTGTCACTAAATCATTCAATGCTCTTTGCACCGTGACTTGGCTGATATCAGGACATTTTTGCATGATTTCGGTTTTTGTTACTTTACCGAGAGTGTCTTTGATAATCTCTCTTATACGTTCGGGTTTGGACATATTGCTTGCAGCAATGAGCTTTACTCTCGACGAGAACTCACGATATGCGGCAACTACCACGCCAAGCGTATACTGTACGAAAGGGATATAGTCGTTTTTGTCATCGTGCCAATATGCGGAGCTATTTTGCAGAGCCTCATAATAGGTTTCTTTTGTTTGCTCAATCATTTTTTCGATACTGACATACTTACCGACGATATAACCTGCGCGATACAGAAGCAAGAGCGTGAGCAATCGACTCATTCTGCCGTTTCCGTCATTGAAGGGGTGAATGCATAGAAAGTCCAGTATGAACATTGGTATGATAAGAAGCGGATCTGCATCGGTTTGTGCTAAAATTTCGTCAAACGCTTCGCAGATTGCATCAATAGCCGCCGGAGTTTCCCACGCGGGTACCGGATTGAAACGAACTTGTTTGTTGCCTTCATTGTCTTCTTCTGCAATCACATTGTCAGCCCCTTTGTATGAGCCACCAATATTTTTGCCGCTAAATTTATACAGATCACGGTGAAGCTGCAATATAATTGACGGCTTTACGGGAATGAAGTCATGGCTTTCATGTATTGTTGAAAGCACATCTCTGTATCCGGCAATTTCCTGCTCGTTCCTTGTTCGAGGAGTTGTCTTGTTTGAAACGAGACTCTTGAGTCGTTCATCTGAAGTGTAAATACCTTCAATTTTATTTGATGCCTCAGTACTTTGTATTTTTGCTATCTCAACAAGTTGAGTTAGTGTATCAGCTTTTGCTTCTATAAATAAGGTTTGCTCTCCCTTGTACTCGTGAATCTGTGTCAACAAGGACACTACTTCGGGGGTGAGTAGTTTTTCCCATTTGTTTTTGTAATTGTAATTACGCATAACAACCTCGCATTACATTATTTTTATCTATGCTATAGTATATCACCAATTTTGTCGTTCGTCAATGTCAATTTCATCATTTTTGTGAAAATGATGAAATTGATCGATAAATTGAAAAAGAAAAACCCTTCGGGAGCGGTGTTCCCGAAGGGTGATATGCATTAACCGAAGTATTTATCCAGCAGTTCGCGGTGGGTTTTGCTTTTCTTGGTGATGCGGAAGGCGTAGTCGCAGGTGAAGTCGATGAGCCATTCGCGAGGGACGAGCTCGGCGTTATGTGCTTTGGTGATGCAGAGCCAGCCGCGAGTGATCCATCGGCGGACGGATTCGTGTTCGTAGCCGAGGATGGTTTCCACGTCCTTTGGGGTGATGACGTCGGGCAGGTCGTACCACTGATCGTCGAGCCACGGGCGGAAGTCTTCGGGGACCTGATGCGGGTAGAGGTAGTACTTATCGTGTTCACGTTTGCCGGGGTTATTTGAGGTAAAGGTGACGGGGATGAAATACTTTTCGGGGTGCTCGGTGCTGTCCTTTATGTATGCTTCGAGGTCTTTTCGCAGGACGGTGTAGCGGCGGGTTTTCTTGCCGCTGTCCTTGCAGGGGATCATTCCGTTTTGGAGCATCCACGCGCACTTGCGTTTGCTGATATGTAAGATCTTGCAGATCTGCTCGGCGGAGAGCTTTTCGCCTTTCTTTGCTTTATTCGTCATGGCTCATCCTCTCCCGCTGACACCTCTGCCATGCGGTTTCGTCGTCGGTGGTGGCGGCGAGGTAATCGATGAAGTCGGCTTTGCTGATCAGCCGCTTGCCGCGGTAAGCATATGCGATGAGCTTGCCCTCGTTGATCGCCGCGTGGATGGTGTTCTTGCTCACGTGGATCAGCCTTGACGCCTCGAGTGCGGTAATCACGTCGGGGCATTTACGGAGCAGGTGCTCCAGCCCTTTTATCTTTTCTTCGGTTGTCATCGTGTGACTCCTTTCCGTTTTGTCAGCACAAAGGATATCACAAAGATTTGATAAGTCCAGAGAGAATCGGAGAGCTATTGAAAATTTCATAAAATTATGATATAATGTGTCATCAAGATATTATTTGGTTGGAATAATGTTATGGGACTTCGAAGTTTTTTTCATAAAATTAAAATAGGCTTTGCGCGAATGGGCGAGTCTTCGATTCCATATACTACGCAGGCAAAAAAGTACGGTGATTGGGGCGAGGATGAATTCGTCTATGCTATTGAGTCGCGTTTGCCTGGCTGCAAAATCAAAAAGAATATCATCATTCAAACCTCGGAAGGAAATGCCGAGATCGACTGTTTAATACTCTATAAAAACAAGTTATTTGCAATAGAGGTCAAGCGCTGGAAAGGTCAGCTCGTTGAACGTGACGGAGACTTCATTCAGTATAAGCGAGACCGCTGGACAGATGAAATACATACCAAGATTCATAAGTCTCCTTTCAAGCAAATCGGACGAGCGATCTATTTACTGAGAAAAGAAAATCCAGAAAACGCTTGGGTCAATTCCGTAGTCTTTTTCGAAGAAGCCGACCGTATTGAAGCTGATAGCGACAGCGTATGGTTCGATGACATTGATGATCTTACCTACCACATTCAAAATGACGGAAAAGTATCTTGGAGTAATAATACGGAAAGGTTTTTTGACATATGCATTGCTGCCGATTACCTTTACTGCAATTCTTGGGGCAAATCATTACACTGCATTGTCTGTGACGAATCGTTGCGCTTTACAACGCCGGAAGGTGTACTTACTCGAAAAGGTATTGATTCGATCTCAATCATTCACCATTGGTCTTATGATGAGCTGAAGATCAAAACGATTAGCGGACGAGTTTTTAGCGTTAACCGAGAAAATGATTATATCGTTGTAAACGACAACGGATACAAATACAGATACGCGCTTTGTAAATTGGATTACATTAAGTTGGGATAAAAGTGACCGCCCGTCCCTTTGGCCTTGCATTAGCCGTGCATTTTTCTCGGAAGGGGCAAGAAAGCGGTCACTAATTGCTTGATTTTTGCGGAAATTAGGGACAGTGAGGGACAGAGAGAGCCTGCTTTACAGCTGCTCGAAATCAGTTTGCGCTCACGCGCACGAGGGTTCGAATCCCTCTCTCCATCAAAAGTCTTGAAAAGATTGATTCTTTCAAGGCTTTTTTATTTTACCGTAAATACGTTTTAAGTTGTGCTTGCAAGTATCGGTATGTTTTAGCTTTCCGTATTCAGCGCAAGAAAAAACAAAAAAGATATAAAGTCCGGATATTTGATTATAATAAAGATATCGTTTTTAATCACAAAAAAACATATCAAAATCAAAAAATCACGGAGGTATATAATGACAGTTCAAACAGTTACAAACGAAATGCTTAACGAATTCGAGACCATACTGAGAGAAGATGAAAAAAGTGCAAGTACCGTGGAAAAATACATGCACGACGTTCGCTGCTTTCAAAACTATGCAATGGGCAGAAAGCTTGAAAAAGCGCTTACCGTTGCATACAAGGATCATCTTAAAAAAACGTATGCAACATCAAGCGCCAATTCCATGATAGCCGCCTTAAATGCTTTTCTGCGTTTTGCGGAGCGTCAGGACTGCTGTGTTAAACAGTTTAAAATTCAAAAGAAAACCTATTGTTCGGAAAATGATGAACTGACAAAAACGGAATATCTGTCACTCGTAAAAGCTGCCGAAAGCAAAAATAACGAGCGTTTATCGCTCCTTATTCAAACTCTTTGCGGCACGGGA
Organism: Eubacteriales bacterium; assembly: GCA_045595165.1. Lineage (GTDB taxonomy): Bacteria > Bacillota > Clostridia > Oscillospirales > CAG-382 > SFLA01. Next base: position 43,157 of record JAZNZY010000026.1, on the reverse strand, counting down.
ATACGTGTAAGCGAAGTGGAATTCATAACGGTGGAAGCCGTAAAGAAAGGCGAAACCGCGGTTGCCTGCAAGGGTAAAACGAGAAAAGTGTTTATCGTTTCCGCACTGAGAAAAAAACTGCTGAAATACGCCAACAAACACGGAATTAGAACGGGAGTTATTTTTGTTACGAAAAACGGCAAGCCCATGAACCGAAGCAATATATGGCGGGAAATGAAATCCTTGTGCGAGCAGGCGGGAGTAACTCCCGGCAAAGTCTTCCCCCACAATTTGCGGCATCTGTTTGCCCGCACCTTTTACAAAATTGAAAAGGATATCGCCAAATTGGCAGATATCCTCGGTCACAGCAGTATTAACACAACGCGAATATATATCATTTCAACGGGTGCGGAGCACAAAAAGCGCATTGAGAGTATGCGGTTGATCATATAGAATTAAACTGCAACAAAAACCATACTACATAATTTTCATTATGTTGTATTTCTGCAAGCGAAAACGAAAGTATATACATACGCCTTGAATATTATTCCGAAAATCGGCGCAACAAACAAAGCCTTTTCATTTTTTCATAAAAGGTGAAAAAATAAAAGGTTTATTAAGTCATATCCAACCGCGAAAAATATTACCTATTTTAATATAAATTGTATGAAAAGCATTGAATTTTAAAAACAAATATGCTAAAATGTGTTAACTATTATATAATAATGTATATAATTTCAACAAAAATCATACAACATAATGAAAATTATGTGCCACGGGGCGGATATGACAGAAAAAGAATTAAAACAACTTAACCGCAGACAGCTTTTGGAAATGCTGTTGGCTCAAACCGAACGAGCAGACCGTCTTCAAGAGCAGGTTGAATTGTTGCAGGCTGAACTTGATTCGAAAGAGCTTAAGATAAAAGAAGCGGGTTCTCTTGCCGAAGCTTCACTTAAACTGTGCGGTATTTTTGAAGCGGCAGACGAAGCCGCTCGGCTTTACTTAGAGAACGTTCGTCTTCTCCACTCCGAAACCGAAACGGTTGACACGGCGCAGCATGAAGATACGGACATAACCGAAGACGGAGAATAACAACACACATCGGCAACAAAAATCACACAAGGAAGATGCGGAGCGGATTTGCTCTGCATTGAAATTCTTATGAAAAAGCAAAAAAACAATATCCAATATGATTTTCCGGCTACCGATGTTATCCGTACCGAAATCAGACGTGAAAAATACAAAAAGAAATTCGCAAGCATACTGTTAAGCACGGTATATGCGCTGATAGTAGTTGCGGCGGTTGCCGTTCTCATCGCTACACTTATCCTTCCCGTAGTACAGATTGCAGGGACAAGTATGGAGCCCACCCTTAACAGCGGCGATATAGTTGTACTCATAAAAACGCAAAACCCCCAGCGCGGTGAGCTTTGCGCTTTTGCATATTCAAATAAAATACTTATTAAACGTGTCATCGGTATTCCCGGTGATTACATTGATATTGACGCAGAAGGAAACGTATACGTTAACGGAGAAATGATTGACGAGCCTTATATCATCAACAAATCTCTCGGTCAATGCGACGTTGAATTCCCGTTGCAGGTACCCGAAAACCAGTATTTTATGTTGGGGGACCAAAGGGACACATCTGTGGACAGCAGAAACACCATTATAGGCTGTGTTACCGACAGCCAGTTGGTGGGGAAAATTATGTTCAGAGTCTGGCCCTTATCTGATATTGATATTATAGAATAACGTTTACCATTGAAAGGCAATGGTCTTAACCGGAGAAATGCAATGTACGCAGGAATCGCCACACTCTCTTTGAAAAAATTAAATAGTAAAACTACAAAAAAGCGTATAACTGCTGTGGTTGCATTGCTTTCGATATTAGTCATTTCAGGCGTGTTCTGGTGGCTGAGATACGAAGGTATTACGATGGCGGACGAGGCGTTTTGCGGGCTTGACGAGCATACTCATACAGACGAATGCCTGGCAAATAATTGTACACTCACCGAGCATACCCACACGGTATTGTGTTATTCCAACGTTGCCGCCGACGTGGAAACTCCCTCTGTCTGGGAAGAAACCCTTAACAAGACGGCGTTTACCGGCGACGTGGCAAAGGATATGGTCACAGTCGCAACATCCCAGCTTGGTTATACCGAAAGTTCGCGCAATTTTGATATCGACGATAACGGAACGAGATGCGGATATACCCGCTACGGCGAATGGTACGGAAATAAGTACGGACATTGGTCCGCAATGTTTGTTTCGTTCTGTCTTAACTACGCAAACGTAACCGAAGATTCGGCACTTATCAATTCCGGCGCCGCCGCAATGCTTACGACGTGGCAGGATGCGGAGCTTTTAACCGCAAATCCCATCGCAGGCGACATTGTATTTTTGGATACCAAAGGAAACGGAAGCTGTTCCGAGGTTGGCGTTGTTATCAGCGTCGGCAATAATATAAGCGTAATTCAAGGCAACAGCAACGATAAAGTAGAAAAGCTTACATATTCCGCCGATGACGAAAAAATTATCGGATACGGAAGCGTTTATCTCGCATTGGAGCAGTCCCTTACGGAAAAGGAAACAAGCAGAGTCGAATTCGTACGCAATCTCGCAAACGAGATGCCCACCGAAGACGAAATAGTCGATAAAATGGTGGAGCTTGGCACAGGAACCGAATTCGATGCCTGGAAAAAAGAGCTCGTACAGCAGATCAAGACCGCTTATTACTATTACGATCTGCTTCCCGCAAGGCTTGCACCCCTTGTATACAACTCGGACAAGATACTTGACCTTAATTACATCCGGCAATCCGATATGCTGGACGGAGAAGAAAATTCCGATGCTACATCCGAATTAGTTATCCCCGTGCATCAGATCAATGAATACTACACCTACAATTCTTACGCTTACCCCGAAACGTACAACGGTCTTTTCACAAAGAAAGTGGGCGATGCGGAAGCTGATTTCAAATTCTCGTGGTGGGATGCGTATATCATTGAAAAAGATCCCCAAGGATTTTACTTTGTTGCCGATATCGACAGAAATCAAAGTGATTTCGCCGACAGAAGACAGCTTGAGGCGCAAACCGATGGAGGATTTGTTTATCTGATATGGGTCAGCAATCCATTTTTCAGCCAAACGAAAAACATTGAAGTTGGAAATATAGTCGAAGTAAACCCCGAAGCAATGCTTACAACCGATATTGCAGCGTCAGAAATCCAACTTGGCGAATTGACGTTTATTCTCGGTTCGGACCGCAGTGTTGAAAAAGATGTTTTTGCATTAGGCAATAAAAACATTGCGCTGGGCAAAAAATACGGTATGGCTTTGCTGCACAGCTTTGATTATTCCGATTGGGACGGAATCTCCGAGGTTGAAATCGCCTATCCCGACGAGGGCGGTATAACCCTGACTGACGGAAAAATCGCTGATCAGAGCTACGGCGCTATCGAATGGATGGGCTTCCACGATGCAACGCCCGGTAATAGCGAAATATTTGTGTTCGTAGATCTGGGCGAAGTGTACGACGTGGGCAAAATTTCTCTTTATTCCGGAACGATCAAGATGGGCGACGCAAGCATTGCCGCTCCCAGTAAAGTTACCTTTTACAGCTCCCTTGACGGCAATACCTACGAGCCCATAGGTACGGTTACGCCAACGGATAACGATTCTGTATATCACGTTGAAATATCTTTGCGTTGCAACGTCAAGGCAAAATACATAAAGGCAGTAATGGAGCCGACCGCCGGACATCATTGGATATTCGTAAGTGAATTCGAAGCATACGAAGCACTCAAAGCCCCCACGGTTATTGAAAGCGCCGATACGTTCAACCTTATTGACGTAAATCTTTACGATTACGGCAATAACATCAACGATTGGTATCGTCCTTACGGCTTTGATGCGACGGGCATACAAAGTCCGTATTACCCCGGTTTTTCTCAGGGCGGCGGTCCGAAAAACACCTATACCTCCCTTAATCTCAACCAGTTCAACTACGGTGATTCCATTCACTTGAACAGAGAATCCGGCGAATACGGCGTTACCGGCAACGGAAACACCTACCCCGATAACACAGGTAAGATAAACCAATCCCATAGCACCGATGCTGCTAACCTGCCTGTCGAAGGCGCAATGTACCACAGCCTTGTAGATGGCTTCCCCGCCGCCTTGAATGCTGCCGGCAATCCCCTTTCCCTTGCTTATCTGTTTGATAATATGGAATACGATCTCGACGGCGACGGAAAGAGCGAAATATATTCCGTTAAGCAAAACGATAAAAACATTAACGGATTATTCCAATACGACGAGTCAACCGGTATGTATTATTTTGACTCGCGCAAGAATTTTGCACAATTTGATGCCGATTCCGATATATTCACCCTTTACGAGCAAATTATTACCCCCAACTTTATAATGTATCCTTTCGGCAACTTCCTCCCCTTTAATAATATCGAAACCCAGGCAACCCAAATGTCCCAGATAAACCGCGATTGGTTTATCCGAATGGCGAAAAATGCTCTTTACCGCTCCAATCTTATTGAAGCATCAAAGAGCAATAACGTGTTCACTTGGGATGGTCTTTCTTTCCACGATAATATCTACCCTTCCGGTAGACCCAATGAAGATAATATTGGAGTTTTAGGCTTTACCTCATTTGGGGTTGATTACGTTAATCCTAATACCGCAGAAGTAAGCATTGGCGAAAAATGCTGGCTTATTACGGGAAGCGTTGCTGCAAACACGCCTGCATCTTATTCAAGTTATGCAACAGCCGTGCTGCTGCAGCCCACTGCAGTTGCAGGTGTTTATGAGGTCGTAGACAGAGTGACCGGTAACGGTACGGCTGAATCGGTCACCTTCTCAACCACCCCTACCACCGATATGATTATCCTTATGGCGCATACCGCATATAACGACAGCGGTGAAATGCCTGCACAACGAAGACAGGCACTTAATGATATGTACGCAGGTCATAAGGTAAGCTTTACCGGCATGATTATTACCACATCGACCGATTATAACAACAACGTAACTACAACCGTAACGCTCGATAACATCACTCATTTCTACACCGCTAACGGCACCAGCGATCTGGTAATTGAAGAAGCCTGCCAGCTCGAGAATAAAAATCTAAACGATTATCTCGATATGGCGTTCGCTATACGCAGTATGATCAAAAACGTTGACGCATACGTAGGCAGTACCGATTGGACTTATTCCGATCTTGTAAAAAGATATTTTGCATCTATCGATGATAGTTTATCGGACACAACGTTGTTTGAAAACTTTGTGTTCCCCGCAGAGGATGCGGAAAAGATATTCTGTGTCGATTACGATGAACCGAAGAACTTCTTCTTTGGAATGGATATGACACTTGAATTTATCCAGCCCAAGGACGGACTTACAGGTCCCAACGGCGACACCACTATGATCTACCGCTTCTCCGGCGATGATGACGTATGGATATATCTGGATGACATACTGTTCCTCGATCTGTCCGGTATTCACCGCCACGTAGGCGGAACGATCGACTTTACCAACGGCATTGTAACTTATAACAAGCTGATGCCCGAAACCGGCGACGTAGATTACGATACACCCGTTGATGGAATGACAAAAACGTTCAGACAGATACTCTCCGAAGCGGGATACAGCGATGCCGAGATCGACAAAATGCTCAGTCCCAAGGGCGGCTTTGCTGATTATTCAGAGCACACCCTTAAATTCTACTATATGGAACGCGGTTCCGGATCCGGCGTATGCCGTATGGAATTCAACGTTCCCGTAATCGAATCCAACCGTATCATGGTAAGCAAAGAGGTTGACGATGAAGAAACCGGAGTGATCGGTAATCCCGATTATTATTTCCAGATACTTCACGAGGATAACACAACCCTTTACTTTGAAGAAGGAACCGAATTCACAATTATCAGCGATTCCAATCCCACCGGTCGCAGCGCTGTTGTAGGCGAAAACGGTATTTTCGCCATAAAAGCCGGTGAAACGGCAATTTTCTCTGCGTTGGAAAGCGCAGGTAAATACGTTGTACGGGAATTATTCGCCGAAGATGTTTACAAGCAATACGGCGAAGTTAAGATCACCGTTAACGGCGAACCCGTCAATAACCAATATATTGACGTTGCCGACACCATAACGGTAGACGGTATTTTGGACGATACCGGCTGGAAAGACGGGGACTGGGTTACCGTATCACCCGATATGGGAACGTACCAGAATCCGGACAAGAACACCGAAACAAACATACGCAATTTCAGATATCAGGTGCGCAAAGACGGAAACCAAGCATATTTTGCCGTTGTATATGAGAATGATCCCATTGCGGTTGCCGATAGCCTTACTACCGGCAATAATGAAGGGACGAATATACGTATCTGGATTCACGATGGCGAATCCGCCTATACCACGTATACCGGATTTTACGATATCTTCTTTAAAGAATCGCAAATAACGGGCTGTTCCGGATCGAAAAACGTAGCAGCAACAACAAATGCGCATTCCCCGTCGCTGATGACAGATTCCACAATATTTGCAGCTTCCACAGTTTTGGGCGATAGCTGGATAGTGGAGTTCTCCATTGATCTGACAGAGGTCGGCGGAGAAGACAAGGACTTTAAGTTCTTCTTCAATATGACAGATAAATTCACCGTTGACGATACCACTGTTACAAAGGTTCTTTTGTATCCCTCGGCAGCCACCTTCCCCTACGCAACGTTCGTTACGGGCAACGCATTGGATATAACCGATACGGATTATGCAATGGGCACACACCCCGAGCTTAGCACAGGTACATTTGAATTCCTCAGTACCACCATCGGCGGCGTTAACTACAAATACGCGCAGAGCACCACGATCGATATAAGCGATGGCTACGCAACCGTAGATTTCACCAACGTGGTTGATACAACCAAGCTGGGCGAGCTGATTATCGAGAAAAAGCTTACCGATGATATTACCAACAACCAAGACGTAGAGTTTACGCTGAACGTTAAGCTGGACGGTGAGCCGATCCCCGTGGGAACATCGTATCAGTATATTGATCCCAACGGCACCGCAACGACACTTCCCGTTATCAACGAAGGCTTGATCCCCATTAAACCGGGTTACCGAGTGAAGCTTATCAACGCCCTTATCGGAACGACTTACACGGTTTCCGAGGTAGGCGCTCTGGAAATGGGTTACGACGTTCACTACCACCACGGCAGTGTGGAAGAAGGCCCCGCGATGGCAGAGCACAGCGAAGCAGAGATAATGATCGACGAGCTGGGCGCCACCTGTCTGCTGATCGTTCACAACGTAAAAGACGGCGAAAAGGTAGTTGTATACGGTGAAAAGACCTTGGGTAATACCAACGGCGCTGATAACGTTTACAATTTCACCCTTACGCAGGTGGATGAAAGCCTAAATCCTATTCTCGACGGCGTGGTTATGACATCAAGCGTAACTATTGCAGAAGGAACAGAGCCTTTTAACTTTGTAATAAGTTATCCTGCCGAAACCACCGAAGCGGGCACCTACTACTACCTCATTGAGGAAGACGGTGCAAACGCTCTTACTGGTATGGATACAACGCAGTACCTGCTTACTGTTGTGATCACTTTCGACGTTGAAAACGGAATGGAAGCCGAATCCACCCTCGAAAAGATCGGCGCCGAAGGCACTGTTGAAACAGTTTCGTTCTATAACAACATTTATCAGGCTCTCACTGTTAACAAAGAGATTCTGGGCTTCTATGACGGCGGCGCGTTTGAATTTACCATAAATGCTACCCGTTCGGGTTCAATGATCATCGGCGATTATCCTTGTATCAATCCCGACGGAAGCCACGGTTATATCACGTTCACCGCAAGCAAAGCCACAGTACATCTAAATGATAACCAAAGCATAACGGTATATCTCCCCTACGGTACCGCCTGGACGGTAACGGAAACGAGTGTTATCGGTTGCGATACACGTGTCGGATTGACGGAGGACACCCTTAAATCGGGCACTTCCCTATCCGGTATGCTTACCGAGGACAGAACGGTTTACTTTGTAAACGTCTTCGGTGACGAATTGCCCTCCACGGGCAGCAATATGCGCCTTATTATCACTTATTGCGGAATCGGACTTATGGCGATCGCCTTTATCGGCGCTTGCGTGTTCAGAATTTCGAGAAAGAGGCGCGGCAGAAAATAAAAACAAAAAACAAAAATAAAACAAAAAACAAATAACGAAAGGAAAAAACAAAAATGAAAAAACTTCTCGCAATCCTTTGTGCTGTAATGTTGGTTCTCACTTGCAGCATCTCCGTGTTCGCGGCAGGTCCTTACACGATCACGGTTACAAACGCTGAAAACGGCAAAATCTATTCCGCGTATAAGATGCTTGATCTCGAAACCAATGGCTCCGCATACTACTACACTGTTGCTACCGGTTGGGAAGCATTCTTTACCGGTTCCGGCGCAGGCACTGCATACGTTGACATTGATACCAACGGCGCTGTTACCTTGAAGACCGGCGCCGACGTTGCAGCCTTGGCAGCAGCGGCAATCACGTATGTTAAGGCAAACGTACTGACCGCTGCAGCTTCTGGAACAGCAGGCGCTACCCCTCTCGAACTCACTGTTGCTGAACCCGGTTATTATCTCGTTGACTCCAACCTCGGTTCTCTCTGTGCACTCAATACTGCAAATCCTAACGCAGATGTTAAAGAGAAAAACAAAGTTCCCAGCGTTGACAAGGTCATTGATGAGGGAGCAGGTGTTGGTAGCAATACCGCTTCGATCGGCGATACAATCCCCTTTAAGTCCACCATCACCGCATACAAGGGACTTGATAACCTGACCTGGTACGATATAATGTCCTCAGGTCTTACCTATAAAAATGATATTGCAATTACCGTAGGCGGTTCTGCCCTCGACTTAGGCACCGATTACACCTTAGAAACTGTATCCGGCTACACCATCGTTGTAAAGTTCACCAGCGCTTATCTTGCTACACTTCCCAATGATTCCCTCGGAACAAAAATCGAGATTAGATACTCTGCAACGCTTAACGAAGATGCAGTTGTAACAGGCAAAGTAGACAACCAGGCTCAGATTTCATACGGCGACAACAATGATATTAAGTCTGCAATAGTGAAAACAGAAACATCCACCTTCAACTTTGACTTAGTAAAAACCGATTCTGCAAACAAGCTTCTCGCAGGCGCAAAATTCAAGCTCTACTCCGATGCAGAATGTACCGATGCAAATGAGATCAAGCTTGTTAAAATCGACGACGACGACTACAACTACAGAGTAGCTAAAGAAGGTGAAACCGGTGTTGAAATAGTAACTATGGGTGACAAGCTTATCACCGTAAAGGGTCTTGAAAGCGGCACATACTACCTTAAGGAAATCCAAGCGCCCGACGACTATAATCCGCTTACTGCGCCCCAATCCTTTACTATTGGAAACACTGATCTCGAAGCTACTATGAAGGTTGGCGATCCCACTACTTGGGAAGACGGCGGCGTTCATATCATCAACAACTCAGGCAGCGAACTTCCTTCTACCGGCGGTATGGGTACTACTCTCTTTATCGCAATCGGTTCTATCGTTGTTCTTATTACCGGCGTAGTTCTCGTAGCAAGAAAGAGAATGTCCAAGTACGTTGCTTAAGCTTTTAAGCGATAATACTTACCTTAAAAATTAAATAAACGGGGAGAAAACCTCCCCGTTTTATCCCACCCGAAAAGTAAGTTTTTTCGGGTGCGGAATCGAAAATTTGAAAAAAGAAAAAAATTCAAATTTCCGATCCTGCACCTGCAAAAAAGAAGGGACAATGCAAAAGAATGAAAAAAAGAAAATGGCTTACGTTCGTATTGCTGGCTGTCTTTTTTATAGGGCTTGCGGTTTTACTGTATCCCTCGCTCAGCGATTATTGGAATTCGTTGGTTCAATCAAAGGCGATCGTTGACTACGAGGGCTCGCTAAAAAACGTAGATACCTCAAAGCGGGACGCGATGTTTGCCGCCGCAGAGGAATACAACGCCTCCCTTGCCAAACTGGAAAACCCCTACCGCGACCATAATTCCGTAAAAGGATACGACACAATGTTGGACCTGAATGGAACAGGTATGATGGGCTACGTTACAATAGAAAAAATAGGAATTGAATTACCGCTGTACCGAGGAACCACACCGGAAGTACTGGCGATCGCAGTGGGACACGTACGGGGAACGAGCCTTCCCATACCCGGAGAGGCAGTTCATTCCGTGCTTTCCGCCCACAGAGGTCTGCCCACGGCAAAGCTTTTTACCGATCTCGATAAGCTGGAGATCGGCGATACCTTCAAGGTTACGGTTATTGACAAAACCTTCACCTTTGAGGTCGACCAGATAAGAATAGTAAACCCTGACGATACTTCCCTGCTTGCCATAGAAGACGGCAGAGAGTATTGCACGCTGCTTACCTGCACACCCTATGGTATCAACACGCAGCGGCTTTTGGTGCGGGGAGTACGGGTGGAAAACGCAAATTTCAAAAACGTATACATAACGGCGGAAGCGTACGAAATAGACACGCTTATCGTAACGCCTATAGTTGCTTTGCCGATTTTGTTCGTTCTTATGATGATAGTGCTCTTCAAGCCCGTTAAGAAAGAAGATAAGATTTAGGAGGGAAACACAGAATGAAAAAGTTTATATCCTTGGTTCTGATATTTGCAGTATTTGTTCTGACACTTTGCACTGCATCGGTATCAGCCCTTGCGGTCGGTGTTGATCCTTCTATCCCTTCTTCTCTCACCATCCACTACAAAAACGATGGATTATCCTTTGAAGGCGTTGAAGTTCGTACATATCACGTTGCGGGTATAAATGCGGACACCACGCTGACTCTTGCAGGTGATTTTGCAGATTACCCCATCAACGTTAACGCAATTACATCCAACGATGAATGGCTTGAGATCACGTCTACTCTTGTTGCGTATATCACGGCAGACGGTATCGAGCCCACGTACACCGCTGTAACAGACGAAAACGGTACGGTCTGTTTCGAGAACATTCCCCAAGGTCTTTATCTCACCTTAAGCGTTACCGTAGAGAGCGAAGAGCTGGTAACCGTTTTCAAGGATTTTCTGACTATAGTTCCCAATTACGGCGACACCTATGTTTACGATGTGGTGGCATATCCGAAAAGATATTCCTACACTCCCTCTCCCGATGAAGTTGAATTCAAGGTCGTAAAACAATGGAAGGACAACGGCTATACCTACCGTCCCGAAAGTGTTGACGTTTTGATATACAAAAACGGCGAGCTTTATTCCACACAGACACTTAGTTCGGAAAACAACTGGTGCTACTCCTGGATCGCCCCCGATGACGGCAGTACATGGACTGCGGTAGAAAAAGAAGTGCCTGCAGAATACACCGTAACAACAGTTGTTAACGGAAACGTTATCACCCTTACAAATACTTACGATCACGATCCCCCGCCCCCGCAGTTGGGCGATACATCGGTAATCTGGCATTACGTGCTGATCGCTGTTGCTTCGGGAATCGCGCTCATTCTTATTGCAACACGCCGCAGAAAGCTTGATGTATGAACGGTAAAAAAAGAAACAAATTCACGCTTATCATAGCTGTTTTAGGTGCGGCGTTGATACTTTTCGGGGTCGGAACATTAGGCGTTTCAAGACTTAATCAATCCAAAGCGACAGAAAACGCCGCCCAAACGGTTTCGGATTTACGTTCGCTTATGCCCGAAATAAAAAGCGCGGTATCCGGCGAAAGATATAATTATACTATGCCTATGCTGGAAATAAACGGCGATAATTTTATCGGCATTATCGAAATCCCGCTTTATGACACCTGCCTGCCCGTATGCGGAGTCTGGAGCAAAAGCGATATTAACAAATATCCCTGCAGATTTACCGGAAGCGCTTATGACGGAAGTCTGGTTATCGGCGGAAGCGATAACAAGGGTCAGTTTGATTTTATGAAGCTTATATCCATCGGCGATGCAGTATATATTACCGATACTGCGGGAAACCGTTTCGGATATACAGTAGCTGACATTGTGATCACTGATGATGTTTCTGCTGAAAATCTTTGCTCGGCAGAGCACGAGCTCACCTTTTACGCCCGCAACACGTATAACCTCAAATACACGGTAGTACGTTGCACAGAGAATAAATAAACGAATCACCCCAAGAGTTTTGCGGCTTCTTGGGGTGATATTTATTGTTTTTTAATATAGAATGCGCGCATAGCGTTAAGGACTGCCAATATCATCACGCCCACATCGGCAAATATGGCAAGCCACATTCCCGATATTCCCACAGCGGTAAGGATAAGACAGGCGAATTTCACCGCCAAGGAAAATATAATATTTCCGTATACTATTCTTATACATTTTCCGGAAATATTAATGGCGTTTACAAGCTGAATGGGATCATCGTCCATAAGCACCACGTCTGCGGCTTCTATCGCCGCATCCGATCCCATTCCGCCCATAGCGATACCCACGTCCGCACGGGAAAGCACGGGTGCATCGTTAATTCCGTCCCCCACAAAGGCGAGGGCGGAGTTTTTTCGTTTTTGGGCAAGATACTGCTCCAGAACGGTCACCTTTTGATGAGGCAAAAGTCCGCACTTGAATTCGTCTGTTCCCACTGCCGAAGAAACCCGATTTGCTTCTGCATCGGTATCTCCTGTAAGCATAACGGCTTTTTTGACACCTGCTTTTTTTAACAAGGAAATTGCTTTCTTTGAATTTTCCTTTACGGTATCGGAAACAAGGAGATATCCTGCATATTTGCCGTCAAGCGCCACGTGTACCCCGTTTCCCCTTGGAATGTCCGAGGGGATCTCAGCTCCCGAAAAAGCCATAAGTGATGCATTTCCCACGGCAACCGATACGCCGTCTACCACGGCGGTTACACCCTGTCCCGCAAGTTCTTTTATATCGCAGACAGCATCTCTATCTATATTCTTTCCGTATGCCTTTTTAAGGCTTACTGCAATAGGATGGGATGAAGCGCATTCCGCAAATGCGGCAAAACGCAAAAGCGTTTCCTCCGAAACACCCACGGCGCTTATATCGGTAACCGTGAATTCGCCTTTGGTAAGGGTGCCCGTTTTATCAAAGAGCATATATTCCGTCTTCGAAAGGGCTTCAAGATAATTGGAGCCTTTTACGAGTATTCCGTTTTTACTCGCACAGCCCAACCCCGCAAAAAAGCTTAAAGGTATGCTTATGACCAAAGCGCAGGGACAACTTACCACCAAAAAGGTTAAAGCGCGGTAAAGCCATATATTCCAGGCGGGAGAAGCGTCCGCCATAAGGCTTACCAGAGGAGGCAGTACCGCCAACCCAAGGGCGCAGGCACAGACTATGGGAGTATATACCCGTGCAAAGCGGGAAATGAATGCTTCGGAACGGGATTTGCGGGATGAAGCGTTGGTAGCAAGCTCGAGTATTTTTGATACGGTGGATTCTCCGTAAGCCTTGGTAGTGCGTATCTCCAAAACTCCCGTCATATTAACGCATCCGCTTATGACGGCATCCCCTTCGGCAACGTCCCGAGGGACACTCTCCCCCGTGAGCGCGCTTGTATTAAGAGATGACGAGCCCTTTACCACAATACCGTCGATAGGCACTTTTTCGCCCGGATCGATAACGATAATATCCCCCACCGAAACCTCATCGGGATCGGTACGCAAAATGCCTTCGGAAGTTTTAAGATTTGCGTAATCGGGTCGGATATCCATAAGTGCGGCTATGTTTTTTCTGCTTTTGCCCACGGCAATGCTTTGGAAAAGCTCCCCCGTGCAATAAAACAGCATAACGGCAATACCTTCGATATAATCGCCGCTTCCCGTATATATAGCAAGAGCGAACGCGCCCAGAGTGGCAACCGACATTAAAAAGTTTTCATCAAACACTCTGCCCGCAAATATTCCTTTTACCGCTTTACGCAGAATATCAGATCCTATTACCAGATACACCCCGAAATAACACACAAAGCGGTATATTCCCGTAAGGGGCAGACACAGCAGAACGGCGGTGAGAAAAGCGGTTAAAAGGATGCGGAAGAGCATCTTTTTTTGTTTTTTGTTCATAGCGTTAAAAATCTATTTCGCAATCGGGCTCGATACGCTTGCAAGCCTTAAGGACTGCCTTCATTACCTTTTTAATATCTGCACCTTCTGCGAATTCTATTTCCATTTTTTGCAACATAAAATTAACGTTTGCGTTAGCCACGCCCTCTATCTTTGCCGCCGCTTTTTCCATTAAATTGGCGCAGTTGGCGCAATCGACCTCAATACCGTATGTTTTTTTCATTGGATCTGTTCCTTTTAAAAATATATTCAATTAAGCGGTTGCTTAATTGTTGCAAACGTAGTATAATAGGTAAAAGACAAAAAATCAACACGGAACAGGCATTTGCTTCCGAAAAGGCGAATACCGTTTCCAAAGAGGAGGTTTTATGAACGAATTCAAGCTTCCCCACAACCACGGAGATAATAAAAGCGCAGTTAAAATACACAGAGAGCTGGGAGAGCTTTCCCGTTTTAACGCCGCATCCGAGCTGTTCGGTCAGTTAAGCGATACTACCCGTATACGCATTTTCTGGCTTCTGTGCCACAGAGAAGAATGTGTAATAAACATTGCCGCTTTGCTTAATATGACCAGCCCTGCGGTTTCCCACCATCTGCGCCCCTTGAAGGAATTCAAGCTTGTTGAAAGCAGGCGGGACGGCAAGGAGGTATACTATCGTGCGGCGGACACTGTGGAAAGCCGCCTTTTGCACAAGATAGTGGAGCAGGTAATGGAGGTTTCCTGCCCTGAAACCGAGGAAAACGGCATTTCCCACAGAGAAATAATATATGCGGTACACGAATATCTTACAGAGCATCTTTCGGATCGAATAACTATCGAAGAGCTTTCAAAGAAATTTCATATAAACACCACCACGTTAAAAAAGGTATTCAAGGAAGTCTACGGAAATTCCGTTGCCGCTCACGTTAAAAATCACCGTATGGAAAAGGCGGAGAGGATGCTTAAGGATACCGACGAAAGCGTTTATTCTGTGGCAAAGGCAGTGGGATATGACAGCCAGAGCCGTTTTTCCGCCGTTTTTAAGGACACATACGGTGTCCTTCCCACAGAATACCGCAAAGAAAGCAAAACAAAAATATAGACATTTTTAAAATAATGTAATATAATAATTTAAACTATAAAGAGGAGAGTAATTGATATGAAATATAAAATTGACGGGGGCGCGTTCCCTTTTGTTACCTGCGCACTTGAAGACGGCGAGAAGATGATAACCGAAAAGGGCTCTATGCTGTGGATGTCACCCAACGTGAAAATGGCGACCAGCGGCGGCGGTGTGGGAAAAATGTTTTCCAAGGCTTTCACCGGTGAAAGTATGTTCCAGAACATTTACACCGCACAGGGAGATGCGTCCATCACCTTCGGTTCCAGCTTCCCCGGAACTATTCTTGACGTAAATATTACCCCCGAAAAGCCTCTTATTGCACAAAAGCACTGCTTTTTGGCATCCGAGAGCGGAGTACAGCTTTCCGTTCATTTTAATAAAAACCTTGGCGCGGGACTTTTCGGCGGCGAAGGATTTATTATGCAAAAGCTTTCCGGAAACGGCATGGCATTCCTTGAAATTGACGGCGACCTGGTGGAAAAAGAGCTTGCTCCCGGCGAAAAGTTAGTTTTAAGCACGGGAAACGTAGCGGCATTTGAAGCAAGCGTACATATGGAAATTCAAAGAGTTCAGGGCGTTAAAAACGTGCTGTTCGGCGGCGAGGGACTGTTCCTCACCGTGCTCACCGGCCCCGGTAAGGTATGGCTGCAGACAATGCCTATTGTAAGTATTGCAGGCGCTATAAGCCCTTATATCGCATCCGGTAAATAAAAGCAATGACTGAACAGATCTGGTCCCTTACCGAAAAGGGAATAGCTTGGGACGTAAAGGAAGACCAAATACACTCCGATGATATTGAGATGAGCGGGCTTTACGCCGACCAAATAGTTTATTACGGCGTAAATGACGGAGAACTGTGTCTTTCCCAAAAATGTTATTTTCCCACCCTGCGGACTATTCCCAACAACACCCACGCCACCTTTTGCTTTGAGATTTCAGATACAGACCGTCCCCGTTTGACAGTAAAGGGTAAAACGGTAAAGGAATATCCGATACGGTTTGTTTTTGACGGAGTGTTAAGCGTTTTTTGCAAAACGGATATGGGTTTTTCTACCCGCAGACAGCTTTTCCCCGCATCGGACAGTAAATACTGTATGGAGCGGATAACCGTAACCGCGTGTGACGATGTAAATATTTTCCTTTCCCTGCCGGAAGAGCATATTCATTCCCGCGGCAGAGGCACAAAGGGTGTGTATATCTGCCGTATTCAACACAACTCTCCCGAAGTTATTTCACTTAAAAAAGGTGAAAGCGTATATATCGATATAGGCTATTCCGCCCATATCGCAAACGAAAAAGCGGTTTTGCCCGACGGGCAGACCGAATATGACCGCCGCGTTCAGAGAGTAAAAGAGCTTTCCGAAGATGCCCTTATCCTTAAAAGCGGATATCCCGAATTGGATATGATGACACGCCTTGCCTGCCTGCGGGCGGAAGAAAGCGTGTTTGAAACTCTGACGGGAAAATACCATTCTCCCGGAGGACACGCATACTACGCAGCTATATGGTGCAACGATCAGGTGGAATACGCAGGCCCTCACTTCGCCATGACGGGAGATAAAACCGTCCTGGAAGCCTCTGTAAACGCTTATAAAGCGTATGTTCCCTTTATGTCCGATGAGTACACACGGCTCCCCTCTTCCATAATTGCGGAGGGGCTGGATATATGGGAAGGCGCAGGGGACAGAGGAGATGCGGCAATGTATCTTTACGGTGCATCGCTGTTTTGCCTGTATCTCGGGGACGAAGATGTCGCCCGTGAGCTTTACCCCGCTATAAAATGGTGCGCCGAATACTGCGAAAGGCAAAAAAGCAAAGAAGGCGTTATAAGATCGGATTCCGACGAATTGGAGGGAAGATTCCCTACAGACAGATATGCAAATCTTTCCACGTCCTCTCTTTGTTACGGGGGACTTTGCGCCGCTTCAAAGCTGGCAAAAAGCCTGGGAGATACAGAAACCGCGTGTCTGTATGAAATGCGGGCAAAGGAGCTGGAAAAAGCTATTGAAAGCTACTTCGGCGCAAACTTACACGGGTTTGAAACCTACAGGTATTCCCGTGGATTTGACACTCTGCGGGCGTGGATATGTCTGCCTCTTTGTATGGGAATAAACACCCGAAGCGAGGACACCTTGCAAGCTATGCTTTCCCCCTATCTGTGGACAGAGGAAGGTATGCTTACCTGCGAAAGAGGGGCAGAAAACACATCGGATACCATCTGGGACAGATCTACCCTTTACGGTATGAAATGCGCGTTTATGGCAGGTGCGGGGGACAGGATTTTAACCCCTTTGCTTGAATATTGCCGCAAACGTCTTTTGTGCGACAGAGTGCCCTACGCTGTTGAGGCTTACCCCGAAGGGGCAAAACGCCATCTTTCCGCAGAAAGCGCACTGTTTGTCCGTGTAATAACAGAGGGAATGTTCGGAATCGAGCCCGAGAGCTTGCAGTCCTTCTCCTTCGTTCCCCGCATGCCCGTCGGAACGAATGAAATTTCCCTTTCCAGAATACATATCTGCGGCGGATGCTATGATATAAAGGTGAACAAAAACACCTATTCCGTCTGCCGAAACGGCAAAGAATTTCTTGCAGGCAAAACGGAAAACAAACGTGTAATTGTGAGTAAATAGAATAAAGATAAAAGCTTTTTGCAAAATGCAAAAAGCTTTTTGTTTTATCAAATCTAAAAATAAGCCGTTGTCTTGTAAAGAAACACGATTAAAACGGATCATACGGGCCGATTTTTCCTTTCCAAATCAACAACGCACGTTTTGCTTCCATTGATAGCATTCTGTTCCTGCTGCGACTGACTTTTTTAAGGATTTTTACAGAAGCATCTATATGTATCTTTAACAACAAGCAATCGGTAGCCGCAGATTGTTGCACATAAATATCTTCGCAATTCAATAAAAGACTGTATACGCTTTCTGTAAGTCGAGAATCCGTATTCATATTCTTTTTCAACTTATTGAGCTTCCTCATTGCAGCATTATGCTTTGATACTTTTTCTTTTGTGTAATCCTCTTCGTTTTTACATAATTGAGAGCAAAGTAAAACATATTCATCAACACAGTTGTTTATTGTTAATTCCATACTTTCTCACCAAAAATCCAAATCATTAAATTTTGTTACCGTTTTTATGTTATTTGAATAAATGTGTGTTTTCCTTAAAGAAATCGTGGTAGGCGCGGACGTTCTCAAGCTCGTACCATTTTTTGGTGCTGACGGGTGACGAATCCAGATCGTAAATTTTTGCGCCTTTTACGGCAAGAAGAAAGGGCGAATGGGTAGAGATTACAAACTGGCATCCGTAAAAACGAACGGAATCCTCTAAAAATCTCACCATTTCCTTTTGCAAAGCGGGAGAAAGGCTGTTTTCGGGCTCATCAAGAAGGTAAAGGGCATTTTCCTCTATTTTTTGAGTGAAATACACGAATGCGCTTTCCCCGTTGGATTTACCCGAAAGCTCCTTGGGCAGACGCCGTGTAACGTAGGCGGACTTGGTGGAACGCTTTGCCTCCAGACATTTTTTAAATTCATCGTGCTCCGCAAGAGAGGTAAAACGGGGCATAGGCGTATCGTTAATACGGTAATGCTCCTCAAAAAGCTGCTCTCTTCTGCGGTCGATTCCCTCGTTCACCGCACGGACATCCAAAAGGAAATCAAACACATCGTCGCTGGTGATCTTTCTGCTTGCACGGGGAACGCTCTTCGCTTCCATAGCCAAGGAATAATCACACATTTTCAGATACGACACCATATGTGGAGTATCGTTGAAAAGAGCAGAACGGGTAATATCTAATTTTTCCGCAATGACGTTAAGCAGCGTGGATTTGCCCGAACCGTTTCCGCCGTAAAATATGGTTATGGGTTCAAAGGAAATATCCTTAAACTCCTTTTCGGGAAACAGCTTGAAGGGGTACACGTCGGTGTGGGAATAACACTCCATTTCAAGCTGATGCGGGAAAGAAAGCAAATATCCGTCCTCATCCCTGCGGCTCGGAAGCCTGAAGCTTTTAAGATATATCACCTGTTCCACCTCCTTTTTATAGTATAGCACAGCTTGCCGAATAATGCAAACGTTAATAAACGTCAAAAAACATTTTACGTTTGTTGACGTTTAGGGGTTGACAAACGTAAATAAACGTGATAATATAACAACAAGCGGCAAGTCAGCTCGAGATGATTTGCAAAAAACATAAAGGGAGAATTTATAATGTTTATAGAAGAACGTCACAGAGCAATTCTGGATATACTTGCTGAAACGGGAAGTATATCCGTAACAGATATACAAACCAAGTTTAACGTTGGGTACGGCTCTGCCCAGAGGGATCTGCGCCTGCTGGAGGAGCAAGGTCTTTTAAAACGGACACACGGCGGTGCTATTCCTGTTCGTCAAGTTGCGGCGGGAAAACCGAAAAACGTCACCTGCAGGGATTTCGGCGAGGAAAAAGAAAACTACGTTGCCATCGCGAAAAAAGCAGTATCCATGATAAGCAACAATGATGTGGTATTCATAACCTCCGCAACCGTGGGATATTTTATGGCACGCGACCTGCCCGAGAACTTAAAGATACGTGCCGTAACCAACTCTATAATAATCGCAGAAGAATTAAGAAAAAAGCAAAATATAAGCGTTATTATGCTGGGCGGTGAAATGGACAGAAAAGGCAACTGCTATGATGCCTTTGCAATCGACACTATCAAAAAGCTTCGATTTGACAAATGTTTTCTTACCGCCGCCGCAATAAGCGCGGATTTCGGGCTTTCCATACAGAAATCCCAAGCCATTAGCTTTTGGAACGCTGTTATGGACAGCTCAAAGCAAACTATAGGTCTGTTCCCTACCGAAAAGATAGGTTTTGAATCCATTGTAAGCATCTGCCCCGCCAACCGTCTGGACATGCTTGTAACCGATTGGAACGCCTTGGAAGAGGACCTTGCCAAGTTCGATAAACAAGGCATAGAGATCGTTATAGTAGAAAAAGAATAGTACAATGCCCTGCGCAAAAGCGCAGGGCTTATTACTTTATTTTTGGTTTTTAGCTTTTTCCAAAACCTTATTATAGGGCATAAGCATACCCTCGTTCATTTTATTGCCCATTTTTGCTTTTATTTTGGGAGAAGATATCAACGCGCCAACGGCGTACATCTTAAGCATTGTTCCCCGCTTTTTCTGGGGGAAATCGTACTGACCGTGCTTTTTGTAAAATTTGTGATCCGCCCGCATCATACCCTGCATAAGCCAGATGAGATCGCGGAATATCTTCATACCGCCCACGCCGTAAAAATTCTGGGGAGGTACGTAGGAATTATTAAGGGCGTATTCCAGAGAAGCCGCCATGCGGTCTATCTCTTTATCCGGATCAATTTCGTCCGTTGCCACTCCCGCAAGGAAGTTGCTTCCCACCTGAGCGCGGGCTTCCACGATAGTGCGCAGATTGAATTCCGAAGAATATTCACCGCTTATAAGATACCCCATAGGCATTCCCATAGTGACGGTGCGGTGGCCGTTACAGAACTGGCGGTCATCATACTGCTTGAAGGACGCGCCCATAGAGTGATCCTTTACAGTAAAGGCGATAACCATAGCCTGCGCTGTCTGCAGATCGTTGCGCAGGAAATCGTCAAATCCGTCCTTATAAATACATTTGCCCGATACCGCGCAGTTAAAACAGCCAAGGCATCCGCCCTTGAAGGGGTATTCTCTTATATTTACCACCCTTGTTTTTCGGGGCATAACGGCGGAAAAACGGTCTATCATCGACTTAAGCTGCGTATCTCCCTCTTCCATATTGGTAACGATAACAACGTCCCCGCCCTTTTCGGTGTTATCCGTTTCGGGCACGGACACGGGCTTGGAAACAAAGGAAGATGTTTTGCCGGAAGAAACCTCGTAAAGTCCGTTTTGCACGGAGTGCAGGAGGAATTCCATAAAATCGGTGGCTTCCTTCTGACCTTTCTTTGTTAAAAGATCGTCCATATCCGCAGAAAGACCGCGTATGTATTTAAGCCCCATATCAAGGCAGTTTTCTCTTATATATTCGTGGGCGGTTATATCGTAAAAATGCTTGGAGGTGGAAAGCTGTGTGGCGAATTTACCCTGCAGATCTATACCCTTTTCCTTTACCATTTCTATAAATCTGTGAAGCTGGTAAGGTGCGATAAAGGTATATACGGGGTATGAAAACAGCAGTATATCCGCTTTTTCAAGAGCTGCTCTGGCAGGGGAAAAGTCCCTCTCCAACGCTTTTATACGCTGTCCCGCGTGAAGGACCTCAAAGCTGTGGTCGGGATACAACAGCTTTAAGTAATTCACCGTCTGCAGAGTGATACTGTTTTCCCCTTTGGGACTTCCGTTTATAACAAGAATATTCATAACGTTTTCTCCTTTAATAAGCCTTTATACCATTTTACGGTACTTGAAAATCCCGTTTCAAAATTGGTTTGGGTTTTCCAGCCCAGCTGGGTGCGTATTTTTTCATCGGAAACGAAATAGCGTTTATCGTGTCCCTTACGGTCGGACACGAAGACTATATTTTCCTCACCGATTCCCACGGTTTCGCATACCAGACGGGCAATTTCCAGATTAGTGCGCTCGTTACGGGCGCACACGTTATATATTTTCCCTGCTTTGCCCTTGCGTACAACCGCATCCACCGCCGCGCAATGGTCGGTAACGTAAAGCCAATCCCGAATATTGCTTCCGTCCCCGTAGATAGGCAGAGTACCGCCTGAAAGAGCGTTTGTGATAAGGCGGGGAATAAGCTTTTCCGTGTGCTGATGAGGTCCGTAATTATTTGTACTTCGGGTTATGGTTACGTTAAGCCCGTGGGTGCGGAAATAAGACATTACCAGCATATCCGCCGCCGCTTTGGATGCGGAATACGGGTTGCCCGGGTCAAGAGGCGAAGATTCCGTGAAGGGAATATCGGTTAAGGATTCCCCGTACACCTCGTCTGTGGATATCTGGTGAAAGCGGGTTACGCCGTATTCCAAGCAGGTATCCAGCAAAACGGAAACGCCGTAAACGTTGGTACTTATAAATTCCGCCGAAGAGATTATAGAACGGTCAACGTGGGACTGGGCGGCAAAGTTTACCACTGCATCGAACTTTTCCTTTGCAAAAAGCTGTTTTACAAGAGCTTTATCGCATATATCCCCTTTCGCAAAGGAAAAGCGAGGGTTGTTTTTTGCCTTTTCCAAATAAAAAAGGTTACCGGCGTAGGTGAGCTTATCCAAGCACACGATTCGGTCGCAGGGGTATCGGTCAAGCATATATAATATAAAATTGCTTCCGATAAATCCGGCGCCGCCGGTAACCAATAATTTCATTAAAAGCGCTCCTTTTTATTTGTGTATCTTTGAAATATCGTAAGGAGTTGTCTGATAAACAAAGTAATTGAGCCAATTACAGAAAAGCAGATTTGCATGGGAACGCCAGGTAACCACGGGAGGCTTTGTATCGTCATCCCCGGGAAAATAATTTTTGGGAATCTCTATGGGAAGTCCCGCGTTTTTATCACGCAGGTATTCTTTTTTCAAGGTTTCGGGGTCGTATTCCGAATGACCGAACACGAATACCTGACTGCTGCTTTCGTTCTTTAAAGCGTATACTCCCGCTTCCTCGGAGGAAGCGAGAATCTTAAGCTCGGGAACCGCCTCTATGCTCTCTCTGGGCACGGTGGTATGGCGGGAATGAGGCGCCATAAATATATCGTCAAACCCTCTGAAGAGAATGGAATTTTTGTAATCCACTATATGAGGGTATACACCGAACAGCTTTTTATCAAGGGGAACCTTGTCAATTCCGTAATGATAATAAAGCCCTGCTTGCGCGCCCCAGCAAATGTGAAGGGTGGAATGGACGTTGGTTTTGGTCCACTCCATTATTTCGCAAAGCTCCTGCCAATAATCCACCTGCTCGAACTCCATTTTTTCCACGGGCGCACCGGTGATTATCATACCGTCGAAGGTGCGGTCCTTAACCTCATCAAAGGTTTTGTAAAAGGAAAACAGATGCTCGTCCGCCACGTTTTTGGAACGGTGTGTCTTGGTATGGATAAGCTCCATCTCTATCTGCAAAGGAGTGTTACCCAGCAGACGGGAAAACTGGGTTTCCGTTTCGATCTTGGTGGGCATAAGATTGAGCACCAAAAGCTTTAAGGGGCGGATATCCTGTGTAATGGCGCGGGTTTCTGTCATTACGAATATATTTTCATCCGCCAGCGTTTTAACCGCAGGCAGATCGTTGGGTATTTTTATGGGCATAAAAAACTTCCTTTAAATTTTTTCAAGTGCCTGAGCGATATCCGCGATCAGGTCTTCTGTTCCCTCTATACCGCAGGAAAGACGGATAAGATCGGGAGTTACGCCGCAGGCTACCAGCTCTTCATCGGAAAGCTGGCGGTGTGTTGTGCTTGCGGGGTGCAGACAGCAGCTTCTTGCGTCTGCCACGTGGGTTTCGATAGCCGCGATGGTAAGTGCTTCCATAAACTTTTCTGCGGCAGTCTTACCGCCCTTAACGCCGAAGCTTACAACGCCGCAAGAGCCGTTGGGCATATATTTTTGCGCCAAGGCGTAATCCTTATCGCCCTTAAGACCGCAGTATTTTACCCAAGAGATCTTTTCGTGGGCAGACAAATATTCTGCAATAGCCTGCGCATTTTTGCAATGCTGCTTCATACGGAGATGCAGGCTTTCCAAGCCAAGGTTAAGATAATATGCGGACTGGGGAGATTGGGTTGCACCAAGGTCACGCATAAGCTGTGCGGTGGCTTTGGTTATATATGCGCCTTCGATACCGAATCGCTCTGTATAAGTAATGCCGTGGTAGCTTTCATCGGGAGTGCAAAGACCGGGGAATTTATCGGCATACTCAGTCCAATCAAACTTACCGCTGTCAACAATACAGCCGCCTACTGCGGAGCCGTGTCCGTCCATATACTTGGTGGTGGAATGGGTAACGATATCTGCGCCCCATTCAAAGGGACGGCAGTTTACGGGAGTTGCAAAGGTATTGTCTATAATAAGAGGACAGCCGTGGGCGTGAGCCGCTTTAGCAAATTTCTCTATATCCAGAACGGTAAGCGCGGGGTTTGCCACGGTTTCGCCGAACACAGCCTTGGTGTTGGGACGGAAAGCGGCTTCCAGCTCTTCATCGGTGCAATCGGGAGAAATAAAGGTAAACTCTATTCCCATTTTGCGCATTGTAACGTTGAAAAGGTTAAAGGTACCTCCATATATGCTGGAGGAGGACACAACGTGATCCCCTGCCTGAGCGATATTGAAAATTGCAAAAAAGGACGCCGCCTGACCGGAGGAGGTGAGCATTGCCGCCGTACCGCCCTCAAGGGCGCAAATTTTTGCCGCTACGGTATCGCAAGTGGGGTTTTGCAGACGGGAATAAAAATATCCGCTTGCTTCAAGATCAAAAAGCTTGCCCATATCCGTACCGGTGTTGTATTTGAAGGTGGTGCTTTGAACTATAGGTATCTGTCTGGGTTCGCCGTTACCGGGTCTATAGCCGCCCTGAACGCAAGTAGTTTCGATGTTTGCCATAATATATCTCCTAAAAAAGTAAAGTACGGTATCTTAAGGATCAGTATAACACAAATAAATATAAAATAAAAGAGTAAATCTGATATTTTCGGTATATTTTATGGGTTGTTTATCTATATCCACTTGTGGATTCGAGAATACTTATATTGCTTACCTTATATCCCAGCACCTCAAGCGCCATCTCCAGTTCATAAAAGTTCTTCTGGTACTTGGGGCCCGTGATTATGGCTTTTATTGCAGATGCCGGGAAAGCAAGGGGCACGCAGGTGTTGATCATATTCTTTTTCGCATACGCCTTTATTCCCTTTACCTCCCAGCCCACCGGCAGATTTTTCACAGGATGGGGATATTCGTAAATAACACGCATTTCGTTTTCGCTTCTGTAATGATGGGTTTTGAAATATGCGCCGGATTCGTATATCTCCTTTATACGGCACATAGTAGCATCCATAAGCTCTCTGCCGCTTTTATATCCGCTGTTTACAAGCTGATCGTATATATCGGGAATGTGCTGTTTTATATCGTCCTCACGCACATAGGAAATGGCGTGATATTCCAAGCCCTCCGCCTCCGAAGCGGCGATAAGCTGTTCCTCATCAAAGCCGATAGCAAGCCCGTGTCCGTCATCGGCAAAGGACACCCACTGGCTCACCGAATCCTGATTTTTACTGAAGCACGCCACGTAATATGAATGAGCCTTTGTGGGACGCTCGTAAAGCTGTATGGCACCCGGCTGGCGGGCGATATCAAAAAGGGGCAAAAGAGCACGTCCACGCTCCGCATCATATTCCTCAAGCAAGCCGAAAAACATATTATATACGCCGGTAAGCTCGTTAAGATCGTTGAGGTTGCGGATATCTGTCATCCATATTTCCTTTTCTCTGAGAACCGCCAATGCTGTGGAAACGTTGCAATAATAATAAACAAGATTGCTGTTCATAATATCTCCTTAAACAAAATATTATTTCGTAACCGCCTTTAAAAGCCCTTCGCAGCCATCGTAAATATCGCGGTAGGCAATATCAAACCTTTCGGTAAACCAAGGGTCGGCAACATCGCCGCGGCGGGATGTGTAATCCATAAGCTTGCGTATCTTTCCCTGCTTATCGCCTTTAAGGATAATACTCATATTGCGGATATTACTGCTGTCCATACCCACAAACAGATCGTAATTTTCGTAATCTTCCCATTTAAGCTGTACTGCCCGCTTGCCTTCGCAGGAAATGCCGTGTGAAGCAAGCTCTCTTTTTGCGGGAGGATACACGGGGTTGCCGATACCGCCGATAATTTCATCAGTGCTCGTTGCGCAGGAGGAAATAAAAAATTCGTTTTCTTTTCCCGCCTTTTTTACCATATCCTTAAAGATGAACTCCGCCATGGGAGAACGACAGATATTACCAAGACACACAAACATTATCTTTTTCATTTAAAACACCTCTTCCCGATTAATAATAACACATTTTTTAAGTAATATCAATTAAAAAATAAAAAGGCGGAGAATATCCGCCCTTAAATTTTATTTTTTTCCGCAGCAGCTGCAATTACCGCCGCACTTGCCCGAGGAAGGACAACTGCTTTCGGGACAGCCAATACATTTTTTGCCTTTTTTCTTGGCGCGGACAATGTACCATACAGCACCGCCGACTATAAGGAGTATAACTCCTATTGCAATATAGTTTTCCATATTATTATTTTGCGCTTAAAGCGTATTCTTTCTTAATATTAGAGTTGGCTTTTGCAATAAGAACCGTAACCACCACCGCAAACGCCGCAACCACAGCCCAGCCGAGGATAGGCATCCAGACAGAACCGAAGGAGCCGCCGGTGAAGAGAGTGCCGAAGAAGAATACGAGGAATCCAACGGAATAGCCCACAGCGAGCTGGAGAGCAATACCGCTCCACAGCCATTTTCTGCTCTTAATCTCGGAATTCATTGCGCCGATAGCGGCAAAGCAAGGAGGAGTAAAGAGGTTGAACATAAGGTATGCCAGAGCAGCAACCTTGGTAATAGCCATAATGCCCGCTACCTCTGCGCCTGCACCTTCCATAAGGGCAAGCTCTTCGGTATCGATAAGGTTTTCAAGCCCCACAAAGCATACTGCCAAAGTACCCACAACGTTTTCTTTTGCAATAAAGCCGGTGATAGCTGCTGCCGCCAACTGCCAAGCAACAACACCCACGATGGGAGCGAAAAGATATGCAAAGGGAGTTGCTACGGAAGCAAGAATGGAATCGGATGCGTTTTCAACGGGAGCGAAGCTCCAGCTGAAGGACTGCATAAGCTGTACCGCAAAGTTACAAACGAGAATGATAGTACCTGCTTTTACGATATAAGACCAGCCGCGTTGGAACATAGACACAGTCGCTCTCCATACGGAAGGCGCCTTATATTCGGGAAGCTCCATAATGAAGAAGGATTTTCTGTGCTTGTAACCGGTGATCTTATTGATGAGAAGTGCGGAAAGGAAGATTATAACGATACCTGCAAAGTACATAAGAGTACCTACCCAGGAAGCTTCACCAAAGAACGCACCTGCAAACAGAGCGATAACGGGCAGCTTAGCGCCGCAGGGCATAAAGGGAGTAAGCATTGCGGTTGCTCTGCGTTCTCGCTCGTTACGAATAGTACGGCAAGCCATAACACCGGGGATCGCACATCCCGTGCCGATAACGAAGGGAATTACGGATTTACCGGAAAGGCCTACCTTTTTGAAGATAGGATCGAGTACGACGGAAACACGCGCCATATAGCCGCAGTCCTCAAGAAGGGCTATAAGGAAGTACATAACCATTACCAGAGGCAGGAAGCCTACAACTGCGCCTACGCCGCCAATGATACCGTCAACGATAATAGAGGTGAGAAGAGGATTTGCGTTTTCCATAAGTCCGCCGACCCATTCACCGAACATTTCGATATATGTTACAAGACCGGGGATTTCAATATCATTGGATTCAAAGGTTGCGGAAAGCTCTTCCCCGCCGATAGTTGCGGAAAGACCTTCTTCCTCATCAAAGGTGTACTCGCCTTTCTTGGTTTCACCGCCTGCGACAAGGATAAGCTTGCCGTCCTCGGCAAACTGCAAAGACGTGCTGTCCTGCACCCAAGTGCCGGTAAGCCCTTCATCGTCTGCATCCGTATCGGGATCGTCTTCCTTAAACAGCTCGTAATCGGTGCCGTTATATGTAACAGCGATAGAATCGTCCTTTTCAAAAACGTATCCTTCTGCGATCCAGGGGCCTACCCAAGCCTGGGAAAGCTGGAATACCAGGAACATTACCACACAGAATATGGGAATTCCGCCCCACCAGCTTGTAAGAACGAAATCGATCTTATCCTGAAAATTCTTATCCTTGGTCTTTACTTTTCTGGTTTCTACCTTGGAAACCAGCTTGTTTACGTATTCAAAACGTCTTCTGTCCCCTGCTTCAACGCTCTTTTTATCGGTAAGGTCAACGCCTTCCTGAACGAATGGCGCTTTCTGCCCCTTGCCCTTAAGCTCGATCGCCGCCTTAACCACTTCGGCAAGACCGTTGTTTCCGCCGGAGGTGGACACAGTAAGCACTACGGGACAGCCCAATTCCTTTGAAAGAGCAGAAGTGTCTATTTTGGTGTCTTTCTTTTCGTTAATATCTCTTTTATTAAGCGCCACTACAACGGGAATACCCAGTTCGAGAAGCTGTGTGGTGAAAAACAAGCTTCTGCTGAGGTTGGTAGCATCCACGATATTGATGATAACATCGGGCTTTTCGTTCTTAACGTAAGCGCTGGTGATGCTTTCCTCGGAAGTAAAAGGCGACATAGAGTACGCGCCGGGAAGGTCAACGGCTATTACAGTATCCTCATTGCCGCAATAGCTCTTTTTGATGGGACTTTCTTTTTTGTCCACGGTAACGCCTGCCCAGTTTCCTACCTTCTCGTTTCTGCCGGTAAGGGCGTTATACATTGTGGTTTTACCGCTGTTGGGATTGCCCGCAAAAGCAATTCTCATATATTTCTCCTCCTGATAAGAAGTTGATGAACGAAGTTAGCGGGGGCTAACTCAAGAGCCAAAGAAAACAGCCTCTCGGCTTTTTCCTTTATTCGACTACGATCGCTTCAGCCAACTGGTTATCGATACTGTATCTTCCGTCCTTTATGGAAACCACGCAGGTTCCTCTGCGGCGGGAAACGACTGTTATCTTCTCACCGCTGTAGCAGCCGAGAGAAAACAGAAAGGAGTTGAGCTCCTCATCGTCAGTTTCGATACGCTGAATGACGTATTCGGTTCCTTCTATAGCACTCGTTAAATTCATATGCAACCTACCTCGATATGTTATTAGCATATGCTAACTACACGTAAATATATCACCGAAAAGGGCGTTTGTCAATAGTTTTTTAAAAAAACATTAAATATTTTTCACCGTAAAAAAGACCGCCATTGCAGGCGGTCCGAGAGAAGCAAAAAACTATTTATTAAGATTGGTAATTTCCTCAAGGAACTGGGAAATATCCTTGAAGGAACGGTAAACGGAAGCAAAACGGATATAGGCAACTTCGTCAATACCGCGGAGCTTTTCCAGAACCAGCTCGCCGATATGAGTAGAGGTGACCTCGTTCTGCAAAGAATTCTGAAGAGTGAACTGTATTTCGTCCGCGATAGTTTCCATTTGCTCGCGGGAAACGTGGCGTTTATCGCAAGCGGAGATAATGGAACGAAGAAGCTTGCTTCTGTCAAAGGTTTCACGGGATTTATCACGCTTTACAACTACCAAGGGAACAGACTCTACTATTTCATATGTAGTAAAGCGTTTCTGGCATTTCTCGCATTCTCTGCGGCGGCGAATAGAAGAATGGTCCGCCGATGGACGGGAATCTATTACTTTACTTTCGGGATAGGAGCACATAGGACATTTCATAATATATGCTTTTCCTTTCGCATATTGTAATTTACATAATATTATACCACTATATTTTGTGTTTGTAAAGAAAAAATTTCAAGCACTGTAAAAAGTGCTTGAAATCATAACGGTTTTGATATAGTTGTGTGGTGTCTTGCGGGGTCCCCGAAAATGCATTTGCATTTTTGGGGTGATTAGCGGGGTCCCCGAAAATGCATTTGCATTTTTGGGGTGCTTTATTTATCTGTAAATAAAGTTCCTTCAATGAAGGGTGCGGGATCAACAAACACATCGCCTACGGAAACTGCGGCGTGAACTATATTGCCGACCTCTTCCGCAGAAAGGGGACTCGTTCCCGCTTTGCCCAGTATGGCGCCCTTTTGAACTGTAGTACCCTCTGCAACGGCGATATTCTCAACGTGGAAATAATAGGTATAAATACCCATACCGTGGCTGATGATGACCGTTCCGCCGGTAAGGGCGGTTTCACCTGCGTAGACAACCTTGCCGCGCTGCATAGCGACCACGGAGGTACCTGCCGCAACCTCGTAAATATTGCCGGGAATATATCCGCTGAAAGGAGCTTCTGTGGCGCTTTCATCGTTCACAACAATGCTCTTGCCGTAGGTTTCGATCACTTCTCCGCCCTCGCAGGGAAGCGCAAACGGGCTGTCAAAGGTAAAGAACATAGCACCGCCGAACACTACGGTATTATCAATTATAGAAGAAAGCTCTTCTGCCTTATCGTAGGCTATATGCTGTGTGAACAGCTCGTTGGTGTAATGATAAGTGCCGAAACCGTAATCTGCTTCCACCACGTCCAATGTAAGCTCAACAGTATTTTCACCGGAGATAAAGGTGAGATCATAGGTGCCCGGTTCGTTTTCAAGAGAAATGGGAAGAATTGCGTACGCCACTCCGCCCTGAACCTCGAATTCGGGTGCGGTGGTTATAAGGTCGCTCTCCAATTCCACGCTCTCGCCGTCGGTAAGCATATCCACACGGAGAAGCAGAGTATCGCCGCGAACGCAAACATCATTGGAAAGATAAACCTTTGCGGGGATATCGTATAAAATACTGAAATTATATTCTGCCGTACCGTAGTTATTATCACCGTTGTTTACCCAGGTTGCTTTCACGGAAACGTCAAGGGTTGTGTCCGCAGAATATGCAAGGGAGGAAAAGCTGCCGGGGGCTACGCTTTCTCCGTTTATGCGAAGCTCGATGGTATCGGGCTGAACGGCAAAGGAAATGGAATTTTCACGGTCGGAATAAATGCGAAGATCGCTTCCCTCTTGATATTTAAGGGTAATGTTATCGCTGTAATATCTGTCATCAGCCTTTTTATAAGACCATTTATAGCTTACAGGCGCGATATTCTGAACGCGGTCGCCGGAAACTACCGTAAACGCGGGAAGCAGATCTCCCGCATACAGATATTGGAATTCGCTTCTTACCAGCAAATTCTCCTCAACATCGGAAGGCAGGGAATAAAAATATCCGTTTTCATCCTGCAAAAGGACGTTTCCGTCCTCTACCGAAGGATACAGCTTGTAATCTATTCTCTTATCGCCTCTGTCGCAGGCTACCGATGTGGGTACCACCCCTTCGGGCGCAGACGTAATGCTCTCGTCCGCAACCGCATCAAGATACACGTCAAGGAAAAACGCTCTGGTATCTTCATCGGTATAATTATATACCTTGCCGTCACCCGACGTAACGGAAACCGAAACTACCTCGGAAACGGGAATATTATGATTTGCGTACAACACGGCGAAGTATATTATAAATCCCAAAGGAATACACATCAACACCGCGAAAAATGCGCGAAGACCGTTGTTTTGTTTGTTCATATCTGCCTGCCTTTAATTCGAAACCTTAGCGTTTTCAAACGCATCGTAAACCACGGCGGTATCGGGCGCGATGGCGAGGATAACGTAATTCCGGTCCACCACTACCTCTGCCGCCTGAGCCATTGCGTAATTATCTGCATTATATTTTTCCTGCGTAAGACGGACGTCGTTAAGATACGCATTAAGATAAGATTCTATCTCCTGCGCTTTTTGGCTGTCCTCCGCCTCAAAAAGCGCTACGCAGGCACAGTTACCTACGCTTGCTTCAAGAAGCCAGGCAAAAAAGCAACCTTCGTACATATCCTCGGATATGCCGGTATCGTTATATATGCTGTCCTTATCGTGCTCCAGCCAGAGATATCCGGTAGCATCTGCCATAGCGGCGCCCGCCTCAGCAACGTTTACGGTAAAAGAGCTTGTACAGGAACAAAGCATAAGAGCAAGAGCTAAAATCACAAAAAATATTTTCTTCATTACACACTTCTCCATTATTTTATCATTATAATTATATACTCGCCGCACATTTTAGTCAATGGCTTTTTGGTATAAAATTTCCCGTTTGTAGAAAACTAAACCTCGGGAGGGTGAAAAATGCGCGGTGAAATCAAAAAGCGGTTTGAAAATTGCTCGGATTTTATTTCCAGAGAGATAGATTTCGGAAAAAAGACACTTTTTGTATGCTTTCTCCGAGGAATGGCGGACAGAGGCTATATCTCCCGCGAGATGATCGCCCCTGTTACCGAAAGCGGAGGAAAAGGCAAGCTGAAGGATATACTTCGGGGTGTTACCGCCACAGAGCCGAAGAACGCGGACGAGGCTGTGGCGGCAATACTTGACGGGCAAGCGTTGCTCATATTAGGCGATGAATATATTCTGGCGAATGCCACAGGTACCGTGAAACGCGGAATAACCGAACCTGATACGGATATAACCGTGCGCGGACCCAAAGCAGGCTTTACCGAAGACTGGGAAATAAATTTATCCCTGATACGAAGATGCGTGAAATCGGAAAACCTTAAATCCGTCCCCGTGATCATGGGTGACATCACAAATACCCGTGTGGCGGTGGTATGGATAGAAGGAAGAGCGGAAAAGGGACTGGCGGAGAAGATAATAGACCGCCTTAAAAGCGAAAAGATAACGGGACTTACGGATTCCGGAAATCTTGAAACGCTGATTGCCGGAAACGGTATGCTGCCAAAATTCGGCAGTTCCCAAAAGCCGGATAAGGTGGTTTCGAAAATTATTGCGGGAAGAATAGCAATCATATGCGACGGTTCCCCGTTCGTGCTGACAGCTCCTTACGTTTTTGCGGAGGCGTTGCAATCCTCCGACGATTACTACCGTTCACCCGTATACGCTACCTTTATAAGGACCCTTCGTTTTGCCGCAATGCTGATCTCACTGCTTTTACCCGCGTTTTTTTGCGCGGCTTGGTATCACTCTCCCCATATATTACCCGAAGCCATAAAATCTTCCTTGGGGGAATACTCCTCAAAGCTTCCCATGCCATTGTGGGCAGAGGTGTTCGCCGCCCTCACCGTATTTGAGCTTTTGCGTGAGGTAGGTGTGAGAATGCCCCAGAGATTGGGCGATGCCGTGGGAATAGTGGGCTCGCTGATACTCGGCGAAGCGGCGGTAAGCGCAGGACTTATCGCACCCACTACCGTGATGGTGGTGGCGCTTTCCGAGGTAACCGCGTTCATAGTACCGGTATATATGTATACGTCGGTTATTGTCAGGTATCTTTTACTTGCGGCGGGCTGTATTTCGGGAATTCCGGGAGTATTGGCAGGGATATCCGTAATATTCTGCCTGCTGACCTCCAAGGAAAGCTTCGGAAAGCCTTATATGACACCACTTGCTCCCATATCAAAAGAGGGAATGGAGGATTTTATAATCGCATTCCCGGGCAAGACGGTGTTCAGAAAGGAAAAGCTTTGACAGCGGCGTTTGCGGCAATAGTTGCCGTATGTATCGCCGTAACCAAAGCAGACCCTTTTTGGGGAGTGATATTTGCCGCAGCGGCAACGCTTATTTCAGGCTTTAAATTTTTTGGCAGGCTCACTCCCTTGGGAATACCTTTATTGCTGGCGTTTTGCGGGCTGACACTCCCCTTCAGGCAGACCGCGTTAATATATCTGTGCTGTATGATAACCGCTGTAATAAAGAAAAATTATCATTACTCCATACCTCTGCTTTTGGCTGTTACCGCGGCGATCTCTTTTTTAAGCGTAAGCGAAGGCGGAGAAAACAAATATTCATATATCGGCTTGCTTTTGCTTCTTCCCTGCGCCGCAGGATGCCCGCCCAAGGACAAGATAAAGGGACTTTGCATAGGACTTGCGGTAAGTCTGCCCATTATGTTCGGTTGCGGACGGACCGCGGCAATAGCTTTATTGCTTCCTGCACTGATCCCTGTTCTAACAAAGGGGGGAAGGCGCATACAATCTTTTCGGGAGGAATGATTATATGCAAACCAAGCAGATATTAAAAAACGAGCAAGGGGAGGAACTGGTATTTATTAACCTTTCCTACCCCGATTTCGGGCACAGAAAATTAAAAAAGACGGCAAACGCTTTTTATGAAAATCTGGCAAAGAATTTTCATACCTTTGCTTCCCGTCGGCTTCTTCCGCGGGCGTTGGAAGCCAAAAAAGACGAAGATTTCAAGCCGTTTTCCGCGGTAATGGTGTATAACACCGAGGAAAACGATGAAAAAATACACGTAACGTTACAGGTTTTCGTTTTTGACGGGACAACCCGTATCGACGGAAACGTAACCCGCCAGAGCTGGGATAAAAAAACGGGATTGCTTATGGCAAAATAATGAAAAATATTCTTTACAACCCTTTTCGGGTGTGATATAATCAAGCCAGAAACAAAAGGAGTTGTGATAAAATATGAAACAGTTAAACGTAGTCATACTCGGTCAGGGCAGAAGCGGCAGAGATATTCACGGTCTGCATCTTAAAAAGGATACTGAGCGTTTCAAGGTTATCGGCGTTGTAGAGCCCATGGACGTACGCCGTGAACGTGCGGCAGAGGAATACGGTTGCGAAACATTCACCTCACACACCCAGCTTTACGGCAGGACCGATATAGACCTTGTTATTAACTCCACACCCAGCCATCTTCATTACCCCGTTACCAAGGACCTGCTTGAGCACGGCTTTAACGTACTGTGCGAAAAGCCCTGCGTTCCCACGGTAAAGGAATTTGACGAGCTGTGCGAAATCGCAAAGAAAAACGGCAGAGTTTTCCTTGTTTTCCAGCAATCAAGGTTTGCTCATTATTTTGAAAAGGTAAAGGAAGTTATCGCTTCCGGCGTACTGGGCAGATTGGTTCAGGTAGGTATTCAGTTTAACGGTTATGCACGCCGTTGGGACTGGCAGTGCTGCCGCGAATTCAACGGCGGTAATCTGGCAAACACCGGACCTCACCCTCTCGACCAGGCGCTTAATATAATGGATATGTACGACGGTATGCCCGAGGTATTCTGCCGTATGGACAGATGCAACACATTCGGCGACGCAGAGGATTACTGCAAGCTTATACTTACCGCACCGGACAAGCCTCTTATCGACCTGGAGATCTCCTCCGCAGACGGATATCCCCTCTTTACATACAAGATCCACGGTACCCGCGGTTCTCTTAAGGGAACTATGGCGCACATCGACTGGAAGTATTTTATTCCCGAAGAAAACGAAGATCAGCACCTTATAAAGGATCCTCTTACCGCAGATAAGGTTGAATGCTTCCCCGCATACTGCACCGAAAAGCTTAACTGGCACGAGGAAAGCTGGGAAGGCGATCCTCAGGCACCCTTTATTGCCGCTGTTCAGACCTATTACGATCAGATTTACGCCCTGCTTACCGAGGGCAGAGAGCACGATATAAAGCTTTGCCAGGTTCGCCAGCAGCTTGCTGTTATCGAAGAAGCTCACAGACAGAATCCCCATATCGGCAAATAAATGTATATAAAAAATCCCGCGATTTTATCGCGGGATTTTATTATTGTCGGGGTCCCCAAGAAGTCGCAGACTTCTTGGGGTGATTCGTGGTCCCCGTGAAGCCGGCAGACTTCTTGGGGTGATTAACGGTTATTCTGTTCTTTCCAACGTTCAAGTCTTTTTCTGTTTCTTCTCTTAATGAGATAAACGATAAGGAATACTCCCAGACCGATAAGGGCAAATACAAAGAACACGGGCATTGCACCTACAAGGAACACCATAAAGTCCTGGCAAAATTCCCAGAATCCCGCCCAGGTCTTTAAGAAGGTGGTGGAGATACGCTCCCAGAATGTGGGCTCTTCTACCTTGACTTCGGTATATTCGATAACCTCTGTTATAGTCAATTCCACTGTGGAATAGCTTACTTTACTGTCAATAACGTTAAGTCTTGAACGGTAGGATTCTATTTCCCCGATAACCTCATACAGATCGTCCTGAAGAGTGCGTATATCGCTGAGCGTTTCCGCCTGCTCAAGCATCTTTTCCAGCGCCGCCTTCTTTGCCTCAAGTGTCTTCATACGGGCTTCGATATCGTAATATTCCAGAGTTACGTCGGTAGTGGTTTCCGAGGATGAGATTATATTGAGCATATCCTCGGTCTTTTCAAGGAAATTATCAAGCTTTTCCGCAGGTATACGGATAGTGTAAACCGCGTTGCGGGAGCTTCTCTTGGTGGAGCTTATACTTTCTCCGCCGGTTACGCTGGATTTTTCAACGTATCCGCCGTTTTCCGCAATTCTGTTTTTGAGTGTTTCCAAAGCGGTGTCAAAATCCTTGGTTTCACCCCGAAGAACTACGTTGCGTATTATTTTCCCATTGGGGTTATGCTCGGTCAATCCGCTTTCCGTGCCGATATTCGTATCGGCTCCGTTGTTTTCCACGTAGCCTTCGTCTTTTGCAGTGCCGTCGTAAACCTCGTTACTTGCACTGCAGGCGGAAAGCAATATAAGCGCAAACAGAGATATGAATATAACCAAAAAACGGATGGACTTTTTCTTTAACATAAAAACACCTCTTTTCTTGAATTACAAGCAGAAAATCAATATTTTCCATAAATATATTTTATCATACAAAAGCGGTATTGTCAACTTTTGAAAAATTCTCTCCGAAATTTCTTTCGGAGAGAATTCTGCCTTTAGTAAAATTTGCCCTTATTGATTCGTACTATTCGGGAAGCTCGTATCCGTTAGATTCGGCTACTTTCGTTTCCATTGCTCTAAAGAAGAAGATATTATGGATAATTTCATTTCCGTCTTCGTCTTTTACGGTATATCTTTCACCTATATCATAAGGAATATCCTTCTTTGATATCTCTATAAACGCTTTGGAACCATAGGTAAGATCCCAATCGAAGTTCGGATCTCCTTCATCGTATATAAAAAGCATTTTGGGTTGTTTTCCGTCTTTAAAATGGAATCCTATATGCTTCAGGTTGATTTCCTTTTCGACACCGTGTAAAACAATCAGCCAGTTATCTTCAAACCATTCATCGGTATACCTTTTTATCCACTCGTTGTAGGAAGGATCGCCTTTATCGGGTTCCCAGAACTTTTTTACATGTTCACCTATAAGCAATTCTTCCGGCGATAGTACTATGCCTCCGTCCCACGGCCACTGTCCCGCTGCATAAAGAGGGTCCAACACAGGAACGATGATAACGTTTACTTCAAAGGGGATATCGAGAAACTCCACTTGACCTTTAATTTCGGGTATGCTTGTTTCCTGTTGACTTTCCTCAACAGCTGACTCTTCAACTACCGATCCCTCAATGAGGTCTTCGTTTACAGAAGTTTCAGATCCATCAGTTCCAACATTTTCATGCCTTGTTACGGACATTTCATCACTAACAGTTGAATTTTCATCGTTGTATCCCAAATCGTTACACGAAGAACAATAACATACAACGATAACTAAAATAATCAAAATAATCATAGTTTTTTTCATCTTCAAAGTAACCTCCTATTCAACATTAATACTCCACGCTTCAACGTCATGAATTTTACCGTAATTAAGCAATGCGGCTGTAGGTAAAATATATTCGCCAGAATGTGTGATGTGAGGATCGTTCACAATTGCCATATATTGTTCAAGCGCCGTATCATAATAGAAACCGACGATTAAAACATAATGTCCATCCGTGCTGGGATAAGGAAAATACAAATTATCTGGAACTTTTATTAAGACGATCACGGGATAACCGTTATTAATATTATCCATAATCATTTGTTCATATTGTGCCACCGTGTAATTTTGTATATAATTACAACTATATGATGTTCCCGTGTTGTTCTGCGTCAAATAATAATTCAACGCATTGCAAATCGCGTACGCATAGCGCATTTCTGTCGGAGACGTTAGTTGTTTTGCTTTATTTTCCATATCGGTTTGTGTTACAGATGTACACCCGAAATAATGGGCAACCATAGTATCGCAAGCATACCCACACGCTGCACCGTCTTTTTGCACGTACAACGGCACAGGCACCTCAATCAATCTAAGCTCCCATGTGCTTCCCGTGGTTTTTTGCATTGAATAAACCGAGTCGGATGAATTATAAGTGGAAAGCAAATAAGTCGGATTTGAACCATTTGCAATTCTATACCCATTATCGACGGACGTTATACGCCAGCTTTGCGCCGTTGAAGACGTGTCGATCTGTTGCATCGACAAATTTGAGAGCATATAACTAATGAACTTTAAAGCAAAACCTCTGAAAATTTTATGAAAGATTCATAAAATACTTTCTCTGATTACATTTTATCATACAGATACACGCCGTGTCAACCAAAATGTGTAAAATAGCGTGATAAACCCGTGAAGATTTTGTAAATTTTGTTTATTGCAAAAAGCAAATAAAGTAGTATAATTGTCCCTTGGTGAAAAACGATATTTTTTTTAAAAGGAAGTACGGAAGAATATGAAAATATTTGAACCGAAAATCATCTCCTCTGTTAAAACATACAGCAAAAAGCAGGTGGTAAGCGATATCGTGGCGGGAATTATCGTCGCCATAATCGCACTGCCCCTTTCCATAGCACTTGCCATCGCCAGCGGAGTTTCTCCCGAAAAGGGACTTTACACGGCGATCATCGCAGGATTTGTTATCGCCCTCTTCGGCGGAAGCAAGGTAAACATTTCCGGTCCCACGGCGGCGTTTGCTACTATAGTTGCGGGAATTGTTGCAACCTACGGCACAAGCGGACTTGTTATCGCTACCATAATGGCGGGAATACTGCTCATACTTATGGGTATATTCAAGTTCGGAAGCCTTATAAAGTATATTCCCCACACTATAACCACGGGATTTACCTTCGGTATCGCGGTGACTATCGTTATCGGTCAGATAAAGGATTTCCTCGGTCTTGCCTACCCCGAAGGAACCCACGCTGTTGAAACCATAGAAAAGCTTGAGGCGGTTGGAAAATCCATAACCACTCTTAACTGGCAAGCCCTTGTTGTGGGTGCGGTATCTCTGGCGATACTGATCATCTGGCCCTATATAAGCAAAAAGATACCCGGCTCGCTCATTGCCGTAGTTATCGGCACGGCGATGGTAAAGCTGCTTAATATGGACGTTAACACCATAGGCGATCTTTACACCATATCCGGTTCCCTCCCCTCTTTTGCAGTTCCCGAATTAAGCTTTGACCTTGTAAAAGAGCTTATTCCCTCTGCGTTTACCATAGCGATTTTGGCTGGTATAGAATCTCTGCTTTCCTGCGTGGTGTCCGACGGTATGATAAACGACCGCCATAATTCCAACACCGAATTGATCGCACAAGGTCTGGGCAACATATGCTCGGGACTTTTCGGCGGTATCCCTGCCACGGGCGCTATTGCACGTACTGCCGCCAACGTTAAAAACGGCGGAAGAACCCCCGTTGCGGGAATAGTACACGCTATTGTATTACTGCTTATTCTCGTGGTGCTTATGCCCTTTGCGGCGTGGATCCCTATGCCCGTTATCGCCGCCATACTGTTTATGGTTGCGTACAATATGTGCGAATGGCGTCAGTTCGTGCGGATATGCAAGACCGCACCCAAGAGCGATATTCTGGTGCTTGTTGCCACCTTCCTGCTCACCGTTATATTCGATCTTGTGGTAGCTATCGAGGTGGGTATGCTGCTCACCGCTATACTGTTTTTGCGCCGTATGGCAGAAAACACCAAGGTGCGCCAGTGGACAAAGGCGGACGAAATGCTGGAATCCGACGGAGGCAGACTTAGAAATATCCCCGAGCATACCGATGTTTTTGAGATAAACGGTCCTATGTTCTTCGCCGCTTCGGATAAAATAACCGTTCCCCTGCGTGAGGGAGTTAAGGTAATAATAATCCGTATGCGTGGTGTACCTGCATTGGACGAAACGGCTATGCGTTCGCTCCGAGGTGTGTACGAGATATGCAAGGAGAAAAACGTGCAAATGCTTATCTCCCACGCAAACGAACAGCCCCTTTCCGTAATGAAAAAGGACGGATTTGTTGCCGCTCTGGGTGAAGAAAACTTCCTGCCCAATATCGATGCCGCCCTCGAACGCGCAAGAAACCTTTGATTTTAAGTTGACAAATACAGCCCGATATGTTAAAATTATCGGGCAACATATGCGGATGTGTCGGAACTGGCAGACGAGCTGGTCTTAGAAAGCAGTGCAATTGGGTGCAGGTTCAAGTGCTGTCATCCGCACCAAACAGTATAAATCCGAACCTTCTCTTAATTGGAGATGGGTTCGGATTTATTATTTTTGAAGAGTATCCTAATTTTAACGTAAAGCATTAATATTATTTTAAGTTCTACTTCACATCATATAAGTAAATAAAAAAATACGTGCCTTGACCCCTTGATATTTACATAATATCGAGGTATTATAAATATACAATACTCAATGAAAATATTTATATAAAG
The DNA here is from genome assembly GCA_045595165.1 of Eubacteriales bacterium. GTDB lineage: Bacteria > Bacillota > Clostridia > Oscillospirales > CAG-382 > SFLA01. Next base: position 2,741 of record JAZNZY010000026.1, on the reverse strand, counting down.
GATTTCAAATTTTCTATTGACAAATTCTTCTTCTTGGTGTATACTTACACCAAGAAGAAGAATTTTTTCTTTGTTGAGTTCGCAACAAACACTTCAGCTGCACGATTGAATGGAGGTTTTAATATGAAAGTGCCATATTATTTTATTAGAGCAGTAAAGTAAAAACTGGTTCTTGTTACTTGAAACCAGTAAAAAAACAAACCCAAAGTGTAGAGCCTTTGGGAATAATACAAGTATGACATAAGCTTTACAATATTTTAAAGGAGATACTTATTCTTATGAAAGACCATTTTAATAATGGTGGCAGTAAGAAGATTCGTTTCTTTGAGAACCTTGTCCGTTTTATCGAATGGTGCGATTCTCATGGGATTTTTAAGTTTCTTGCTGATATTGTTCTTAGATTGATCATTTGGTTTTTAACCAATAAACAATAAGATACAAACTCTCCTGTCGCTTTAATGTGACAGGTTAGGCGGCAGGAGAGTCACCTGTTTTTATGGTTCATAAGAATTGAATATACATTTTTATTTGGAGGTGTCTTTTTGGACAATAGACAAAGTTCGAATGAAAAAGGAACTGGAATTGGAAATGTTTTACGGTCATTAAGAATAATAAGAGATCTAACAGTTAAAGAATTAGCAGATAAGATGGAATTGACTTCAAGTTATATATGTGATGTGGAATCCAATCGAAAAAGACCATCATTAGATATGCTTGAAAGATATAGCAATGCTTTAGAAGTTAATAGATCTATGTTATTATTCTTCGATGAAGAAGGTAAAAAAAATAATTATAATCATCAAAAAATGTTACTTAACATACTACAACTATTAGAGGTAAATAAAGTTTAATTCAAAATTCATAAGGAGGTGCTATTAAATGGCAAAGCGAAAATTAATATGTTCTAAACTATAATGGTTCTTAATAATATTTTCTAAATGGAACACACGGCAAGGTGTAATGTCATCTTGCCGTGTGTTTACTTTTAAGCCGTTTTATCGGCTTGTGGTGGTGTTTTTTGCCCCTTGCTTGACTTGTACTGTTCTCGGAGTTCCTTGCCTTCTTCTGTGGCAAAGAACTCTTGAATATCAGGCAAGAAACATTTTACTATTGCTTCTATTTCATAATCCGGAATATCCCATCCACCTTTTTTCATAAGGCATCACGGAACTCTTGGGACTATGACGGTTATCACTCCTTTACATTTTTAACTGCATTTCATTGCTGTCATTATTATTTTGTTGCTTCTTTTGTCCGCGTTTGCGTTCACGGACGACTTTCGGGTTGTGTTTATCATTATTGTCCGTTTCTCCTATCATTGTAATATTAGCAGCAAGATACAAAGCATCGATGGTAATATCGCCCCAACCGCTGTCCATTTCAGTCTGAGTTTCCACGGTGTCAGATCCTTGGCTTTCAATTCGTTCATCATACGGTTGATCTCCTTGTGTAGCTGCTCTCTCAAGGAGTCCGTCTGCCTCGATAATTTGTCCTTGGTCGAACACTCTATTGAGTCCAGCTTGTCTGCCGTTATCTTTCGCATCTCCGCTAAATACGGTCTGAGCGCTTGCACCGTTAGGTCGTTCAAATCCTGATGCGTTGGCAATTCGGATATCAAATCCGTGTTTCTTACAATGCTGTTCCCAACTGTAGAAAAGTATTCCGCTATTTTGTTGTACTGTTCCAACGTCAGAAGCAGATACTGAGGTTGTATCGGCTCGGTTAATGTCGCTACCGTTTCCTCGGTTATCTGTTCTATTGGATTGTTGCTCTTTAGTTTCATAATATCCATAAGCAAATAATTCCTCCATATTAGTTTTTAAATATTTGTCATCAAGTAATCGGTTATCCCGAAATCTCTGACCGTCCGGTGTAGTATAGGTGATATACTTGTAATGGTCTATCCACTTTACACCGTATCCGAGTTTGTCCATCTGTTCGATAAACTGCTTTTTGTTTCGGCTTGTTGCTACCGCATAATCTATTGCATTTGTCAGTTTCAGTTTCTTACTGTCACCGCGTAAGGCGGTGCGATATTCTCGCTGATTTATAGATTTTTGTTTAGTCTTTTGATATGGTGTTAATATTTCTAACCCAAACTGCTGACAGATAGCATCCGACTTGTGCCGTAATTCTTCCAAACCTTTTTCATTGATTTGGATTTTATATCCCGTTTCGCAGTTTACCGAGTTGACAACGAAATGATTATGCCAGTGGTCACGGTCAATGTGAGTTGCCACAACCACCTCAAATCCATCAAACAGTTTTGCGGTTTCCAAGCCTATACGGTGTATCTGTTCGGGTGTGGCATTGCAATCGGGTTTAAATGATTGCACGTACTGTTTGAAGAATACACCCTTTGCTTTACCGTATTGATTCTTGGTAGCCATAAACTCCTGATACGCCGATTCGGGAACACAGTGCTGTCCGCTTACAAACTTAATTCCGTCTATGTCTGTTTTCTTGTCTTGCATAACATAATCAAGCACTCGTTTCATCGCCGTGGCGGTCTGTGTCTTTTCGGGGATTGCCGTAAAGGTTGCCATCATCCACACCTCCCGACTATTTCGTTAAGTGTGGTTAGAACTTCAGCATATTGCTGTTTTAACTCTTTCAAATCAGGACATACAATCTTGCCCATATTACAGAGTGTTGTTAACTGATTGATATTTCTGCCGATGGCTTTTTGTTCTTTCAGCACATCCGAAAGACCGTTTATAACCGTTATGGGTTTATTCATT
>JAZNZY010000025.1:0-13708 GCA_045595165.1 Eubacteriales bacterium | reverse complement strand
TCGCTGTTTTCTGTTTCTTCACCGGAAACGCTGTCGGGCACAAATTCAGATACGCTGTCATAGCTTGCTTCGGTGTAGATATTGGAGTCATTATTTTTGCATCCCGCCAAGGCGGTCAAAGTGACCGCCGTTAACAGAAGCATTATTACGGATTTTCTCATCTCTTTACACCGCCAAGAGCGTAAATATATGCGTCTTCAAGTGTGGGGGTAACGGATATAGACTTTTCCGTAAAAGGCTTTTCCGCAACGTATCTCACGCAGGGACTGCCGTCTATGTACGCAACGGAGGTTACTACAGCCTCTCTGCGCAGTGTTTCCTCTTCCTCTTTTGTTCCCGTATGCTCAAACATCTTCCCCGAAACACGGTCAATAAAGTTAGACTTTTCTCCAAGGTATTTCACTTCACCTTGTTCAAGCACACAGATGTTGTTGCAAAGATGCTCAATATCGGCGGTGATATGGGTGGAGAATATTATTGTTCTCTCCATAGCAATCTTTGAAAGCAGGTTAAGGAAGTACAATCTTTCCTCGGGGTCAAGACCGGTAGTAGGCTCGTCGATAATAAGTACCTTGGGATCACCGATAAGAGCTTGCGCAATACCTGCTCTGCGCAACATACCGCCTGAATATGCTTTTAATCTCTTTTTCTCTTCTCCTACAAGACCTACTGTTTCTATTGCATTTGTAATTCTTTCTTTGCGTTCTTTTTTGTCTTTTATTCCCTTTAAAATACAAACGTAGTCCAAAAATTCAACAATATTCATTCTGGGCATCAGCTTTGTGCTTTGAGGCAAGTATCCCAACGAAGAACGGAATTCGTCTTTGTTTGCCTTCAGTTCCTTGCCGTCAAAATATATTTCACCTTCCGTTGCATCCATAATAGTTGCAACAATGCGCATTAAAGTTGTCTTTCCTGCACCGTTACGACCGATAAGACCGAATATGCCTTGACCGATCTCGATATTCACGCCGTTAAGGGCTTTTTTCTTTCCTCTGGGGTAGATTTTTGTTATGTTTTTAATTTCTATTTTCATAATGTTTTTCCTTTCAATTAATCATTAAAGCCTTGGTGTAATTTCTCTCTGCGGAGCAAGAAGTATGTTGCAATAAGCAGTACAACAGCTATTCCGAAAAACAGCAGTCTGTTATACGTCCATAAAGGTCCTACACGGTAATACTCTGTAAGCACCGTATCGCCCATAAAATAGTTGGATAAGAAGGGATCGTATAAACAGTGTCTTATATCCTCGGAACCCGAATGAATTCTTTTATTCAAGGAATCTGCGATAGTGTATGCCAGTATACCAAGTCCCACCGGCACGTAGCAGTTACGGGTGACTACTCTTATAAACAGCAACAGGGATGCGAAGAATAAGACAGTAACCAATGCGGATACAAGCATATACCATTTAAAGTTTTCGGGTATGTAAATGGGAATACGTATTTTTTCTCCGTTTTGCGGAATATATTCCGCGTATTTATACAGAATTACCATTAAAACCGAAGGTATGGCGGCACCCAATACCACTGCACAGAACTTGCCGAACAACAGTCTTGTGGTCCTTACACCGCAAGTCAGCCCGAGCTCGATCTCATATTGATCGTACAGCAAAAAGGAAACGGGCAAAACCAGCAAAAATGGTACTACTTTTTCTGTGTAATCAATAAATCCCTGGGCAGGTAGTGCGGCGATTAGGGGCATAGGCTCCCAGAAACGGCAGGAAAACAACAGTACCGCCAACGTGATGAAAAGAAAATAGATATTCTTTTTAATTGCTCTTAAAAACAGCATTTTTTATTTTTTCACCTCTTTTTTTACACGTTTCTCTTGCGTGTGCACAGATAAGCTATAAGCGAGCCCACGATTCCCACACCGGAAAGGAAGGCTATACATATGGCAACCTTTCCGATACTCAGATCGTTTCTGATAAGAGAATCCTCCCACCATTCGGTTTGGTAGTAATGGAAATACTGTCGCAGCTTCCAGGGAACGGGGGAAAGGTAATCAAAATACAAGGGGTCTACGCGGAATCTGAACATAAGGAATCCCATATAGAAAGCTATAACGTAACCAATGGAGGTAACTGCCGCGGGAATACCGTTTTTGAACAGCGCGCCCACAAGATAGGTAATTCCGATATAGAACAAAACGGTAGGCATAGCAACGAAAATATCAAGACGGATAGTGCGTATCAGGATTTCTTTTATAAGCTCCATTGCTGTGTGCCCTTCCACACCGCCGCGAGAGAAGGTGTAATATATTGACGCCGTAATGTTAAGTAAAACCAGCACCACGAAATTTACTGTTACCAATGCCGCAAGTCTGCCCAGAATATAGGTGGAGGGGCGCAGTCCCGCGCATTTTTCTATTTCGTAGAATTTATCGCCGTAATCACGGTTTAATATCAATACCACGGTAAAGACGGTAAATATAGGCAGGGGATAAAACAGTATGGCGGCGCAGGTAATATTCGTCATAGTCTGCACAAAGTTTTGGTAACTTAACACAAACGTGGCTTCGGTGTCCCCGCCGTAATGTCCGGTATATTCGTCATACATTACGGTAAATATCAAAACCAAAAGTATGAACCAGAAAACCGGTGATCTTAAAAGGTTTTTAATAGTGTTTTTGTAGGTTTGCTTGAACATATTTATTCTCCTTTTTTAATTATATCAACGCAGATGACAGACGTTAACTCTCCCTGCAAATGCTCGGGTAATTCAAGATTTCCTATAGCGTGCTCCGTATCCGTATATATAAAAAATCTGTTCCATTCATCAAAAGACGCGGAAAACTCGGGGTGAGTGGGATTTTTTGTGTACGGGTCGGTCTTGTGGATAATGAAGACGATATCGCCTTTTTCATTAAAAAGCACTATGCTTGCGCCAAGGGTTATTGTAAAATCGTTTCCGTTGGATGCGGCGAAATCGCATACCAGCGCGGCGTTATCATCATTTCTGCCCGAAAATGGCTTTCCCGCCTGCGCCACCACGTTTTTCATAAAGCATTCTTCTGTCGCCTTAACGCTTTCCACGGTGTAGGTAAACTTTGCAAAATTTATCTTTGGGTTAAATAAAAAGTAATTTTGAAATCCCGAATAAAATTGGTCAAAGGTCTGGGTTTCTGTTAAAAGCACCTTTCCGCTTTCATCTGAGTACGTGCCGTTAATTGTTATGGAAAGGTCGGTATCAGTGCCGTTTTGCACGTCAAGTATCACAACGTCATTTCTCTCAAAAACGTATTTTTTGTCTTTTACGGTAATTTCACCGCATATCTGCCCGTCATCGGGCGTGACGGCGGAAACCGAATCGTAATCGCTTATCTCGTGCTGTGTGGATTCTTGTCCGCCGCAGGAAGCAAGAAAAATACACAGCAAAGCGAAAATAAGTATTAAAGCAACACTTTTCTTCATTTCATTCCTCCAATGCTTTCTTTACGTATTCGTCAATAGGGTCTATAAAGTTTTTGCCGTTATTGATGGCGTAGATATCGAAAATGTCAAAGTGTACAATACTGTATATTTCGTTCGTGTATCCGTGGGGGTAACATACCTCGGCACAAAGGGCAATTTCTGTCCTTTCTTCGTCTGCATAGGTGGTAAATCGCACAAGCACTCTGTACTCGGCTTTGTAGTTTTTGTCATCTCCCGTAACGTTGTGGGCGGGGTATTCGTTGCAGGCATCCGCAAAGCATTTGTTAAAATTAAAATACAGATCGTTACATTCCTTGCGGTCGGTTATCTCAAAAAATTTTACAAGCTCCTTAGTATTTTCATCGTATATTTCCACCGTTATGTTTCTCGGCTTGTCTTCGTATACCGCAATAATCGGCTCTCTGCCGTCATTCCGATTGGCTTCGGGCGTGCTTATTTCGGGTACACTCGTTTCGGGGGTACTCTCTTCGGGAACTGCGTTTTGATCGGGGAACGTGGTTGCTACACGGTGCACGGCGGTTATTGCGGTTATATTGCCCTTCCATCCTTCGGGCCACTCTAAATCATCTGTTGCGGGATGGTACAGCCAGTGGTTATCGTAGGTGTCAAAATCTTGTCCCGGGTTAAGCCAATCTCCGCGGTAGTTTATAAATATTATCTCGCCCTTTTCGTTAAAGAGTATCCAATCAAGGTTAATAAGTACTCGTTCATTTCCGCTGTATTTATAGGCATATTGGGACATAATGCCCGGATATTGCTTGTAATCCCCCAGAGGGATTCGCTCGCTTATAACGCTTCTGAATTCCGAAAGTCCCTGGAATTCAAATTCAATATCCTTGGCAAAAAGGGTAGAGGAGGCTTTGTTTAACTCTACGGTGTAGGAAAATTTATCAAAATTAATTCCCGGACGGAACAAAAAGTAGTTTTTATATCCGGCGGAATATTGGTCAAATGTCTGCGTTTCGGTTTTCAGCGTTTTTCCGTTTTCGTCAAGATACGCGCCGTTTATCGTTATGGAATAATCGCGGTTGGTTTTGTTATCCACTTCAAGAATAACGAGGTCGGTCCCCTCAAAAACGTATTTTTTGTCCTTTACCACAATTTCGCCTTCCGCAGGGGCTTGGGAAACCTCGTCTGTTCGGTTGCCGGAAGCATCGTTTTCTTCTGCGGTTATGCGGGATACGGAATCGTAATCGCTTATCTCGTGCTTGGTTTCGGTTTCCCCGCAGGAAATCAAAAAAACAAGACACAAGGATGCTGCAACAAGCAAACCAATCGCCTTTTTCATATACATTTCTCCTTTTATTTCCTTTATATAGGTATCATAAAGGGCAATTCTCAATAAAAAGTAAAATATCACACATTTTTTCGAATAAAAATTCCCGTTTTTTTCAAAACGGGAATTTTAGGTGTATTTTTCAGTTTTCCAAGCGGTCTTTAATTATTTCGTTCATATAGGAAGCAAACACGCTTCCGTCTGAATATACGGTGGTGTAATCCATAAACAGACCGTCCTCGTACAGATTGTACTTTGTAAGATCGCCGTCTGCAAAATATACGTATCGGTGATGTATAACCGTCGTATCGGATTCAAAGCCGTTGAGATGCAGTACGATATAATAATCGCTCTTTTCAAAGTGATTATCCGTGCTTTCCATCTGACCGAATACCTGCTCCTGCAGCTTTTCCGCTTTTTCGATTATCTTCGGATCGTTTATTTCGTCAAATCGGACACGGGCTATCATCTGTCTGCTTTCGGAACTGTATACTTCAGCCACGATCACCTTGCCGTTTTGGTCGTATTTAACTTTACCTATGGTATCAAAATTAAATTTTGCAGGATACAACGCTTCCATATCCAGAGGGTTGAATCCCAAATCTACCTCTGCGGAATCTCCGCTGAACCATATAAGCGATTTATCAAATATCCACACGCCGTAATGCTTGTTTGAGGGGGCGGGGTTGCCGTTTTCATCGGTTTTGTCCTTTGACCAAGGGTTAAGACCGAAGCTGAGCACGTGCGCTTCATCACTGTTGGGGGCGTACTTCATATCGGTTATCATTGCCGTTGCACGTCCGCCGGTACCGTTAAGGTACGCTTCGTATACCGCGCTGTTCAAAACCTCGGCGCGTGCAAATACGGCGTTGAATATATCCGTCTTCATATCAAAGGAAATATCGTTGATGCCGAAATCAAATCCATTAAAGCAGGCAAGATATTCTTCAGATGAATAGAAGGACAGCCCGTAATATGAGAGGAGATTCCCGTCCTTATCATAAACACGGATAATATCGTAGGTTTTGAACATTTCAACCGTGTTTTCAATAATATACAGCATTTCCTCCGTGGTGAGATAAAGCCATGCTCCCAGGCTTTTTCTGAGTGAAATGTCATTTACGGTTTCGGTATCGTATATGGTAATAGTTTTCTTTCCGTTTTCCGTAGTTTCTGTATTGTATTTGGCAAATTTCTTTTCAAGGCTTTCTCTTGAAGCGGGTGCACCCGCATTATTTATATCCGGTGCGGAAAACCTGTCAATAGGTTCCACGCTTCCTTCCTCTGCAAAGGAAAGCATAACCACGCAAGAGGAAAGGGCAAGCACAAATACAAGTATAAGAGATGCAGTTTTTAAAATTATATTGGTAGTTCGGTTCATTTTTCACTTTCTCCTTTGTCTGCAAACCGCAGATACGCGGTAGTGCCTTCTCCCAAAGCGGATTTAAAGTATAATTCCGCTTCGTGGGAATTGGCAATGGTTTTGCACAAAGCAAGTCCCAAGCCCGTTCCGCCGTCACGACGGCTTCGGGCTTTATCTGTTCGGTAAAAAGGTTCTGTTATGCGGGTAAGCTGTTCTTCGGTCATACCGATTCCGTTATCTTTTACATAAATGATCTTTGCCCCGTCAACAATACCTGCGCCCAATTCTATTTCTCCGCCCTCTTTGCAGGCACGAAGTGCGTTTTCCGTAAGATTGGATACAAGTATCTCTATAAGCGACTTATCTGCCGTAACGTAAATGTCTTCGCATCTGTAAGTGATTTTAACCCCTTTGTCCGCCGCACGCATAATAAAAATGCGATGTATGTGTTCAAGCAGCTTTGCCGCAGAAAAAACGTTTTTTTCAATCTTGTTTTCACGCAGGTACGCCCCCTCCAAAAGTATATCTCCCACACGCTTTAACCGCTTGGATTCGTCCATAATGTTAAGCATTGTTTGTAAATGCTTTTCTTCGTCCAGCTTATTGCGGAAGGCATATTCCGCATAGCCGTATATGGAGGTGAGGGGAGTGCGCATCTCGTGTCCCAGATTATCCAGCATACGCTGTTTTTCCTCGGCAACGTTTTTGAGCTTGCTCATCTGCTCGTTAATTCTGTTTGTCATACTGTTAAAATCGCCGGCGAGGGATGCAAATTCATCGTTGCCCGTTTCGTCTGCCTGCACGGTAAAATCCCCGCGGGATACGGCGTTGGTTGCGTCCTGTAGCTTTTTAAGAGGTGCATACAGCTTTCTCTGCACAAAGTACAGACAAAAAGCAAGTATTACCGATGCCAGCACAGAAACACCGCCGAATACTATAGCAAGACTTTTAAGCTGTTCGTCCAGATAGCTTATATCCTTTGCGTAAGTCAAAACGTATTTTCCGCCGCAGACGGTATCGCTTATAAAAATATGCTTTTTTCCGTCTGTGTTTTGGATAATCATTTGTCCTTTTTCGGGGATAGGGTAAGTATCGGGTATATTGGAATATGCCGTTTTCTTTTCGGTTGAAAAACGCAAAAGAATTCCCTTGTCCTCGTAATGAGTGCCGTAAGAAAGCATAAGGAAATATCCGTCCGTTTCGCCTCCGTCGGAATAATCTCTTTCAAAAGCTTCTATAATGGCAAACTGTTCGGATATACATACCTGCTTTGCTGCCTCTACGCTGTTTGCGTGAGTATAGGTGGCGAGCGCAAGTATACCTATATTGAAAAACGCCAAAAACAGCACAAGGGTTATAAAATATGATCTTTCAAAGAATCTTTTGCGCTTCATACCTCAAACCTGTATCCTACACCGAAAACGGTTTTAATTTTGTCCTTCAATTCCAGCTTTTTCCGCAGTTGCTGTACGTATACGTCTATAACATGGTTGGATTCCCCGTCGAAATTGTATTCCCACACGGCGTCCAATATCTGATCTCTCGTAAGCAGACAGTTTTTATTGGTTATAAACATATCCAGCACGCCGAATTCCTTGGCGGTGAGCTTAATTTCTTTTCCGTTTTTATATACCTTCTTGGATTCAAAATCAACGGTGAGATCATTAATAACGAACTTTTCGCTCTTTTTTGTCCTGCGCAGTACCGCGCGGACACGGGCAAGCAGCTCCGGCATTTCAAAGGGCTTTACTATATAATCATCTGCGCCCAGATCAAGACCTATCAGTCTGTCATCAAGACGGTTTTTCGCAGTAACGAATATAACGGGTGTGTCCTTGATATGCCTTATCACTTCAAAGCCTGACATTTTGGGCAGCATAACGTCAAGTATTATAAGATCATATTTTTTGTTTCCCAGCAATTCAAGCGCCTGCGCCCCGTCAAGTGCAGATTCACATCCGTGTCCTGCAGAGGTAAGCCCATCGTGTATAAGCTGGTTTATAAGTATTTCGTCTTCGACTATCAGAATACGCGCCATTTTTCACACCGCCCTTTCGGTTTAATAATATCTTAAAACCTGTATTTTGTCAATCAATAGGCGTATTTTGCACACCAGGCATCCACCTCACTCTGACTGTCGGTGATAAGCATCAAAACGGGTATAGCTTTTATATCTCCCTGCCATTCCTCGGGCCATACAAGGGGTCCGTCCGTAGACTGGAACAAAGGGAGGTTCTGGTGGTTTTCTCTGCCGTTTGTCGTAAGCATAGGACATCTGCCGAATATATCGACTATTTCGTCCTTTTCGTTTATCATTACCCACAGAATACAAGCCTTTAAGCTTTCGGCTTTTCCTTTGTATGCGGCGGAAAATCGCACTTCCAGTGTGGGATATTTCTCGTGGTCGCCTGCATCGAACTTTTCGCTATCAAGATTATAATCCATTTGTTCTTCAAGTCCGTGGAACTTGAGCACAACGTCCTTTGCGTGGAACGGTCCGTCTGTTTCGGCAGTATCTATGGCGCAGGAAAATGATTCAAAATCAATATCGGGTGTGAAAAGGAAGTAACCAATATACCCGGCGGAATATTCAGCAAAGGTTTGTTCTTCGGTAGAAACTACCTTTCCGTCCCCGTCAAGAAAACTGCCATTGAGGGTAACCGAATAGTTTTTGTTTGTGTTGTTTTCCACGGTTACGATCACAGCCTTCTTTTTGCCGTAAACATATATTTTGTCCTTAACTACAATCTCACCCGTAAGGGCAACACTGTTTTCCGTTTCGCTTGTGTCCGTGTCGGGCTCGGGAGTGTATACGGACACGTTATCGTAATCGCTTTGCTCGTAAATATTCCCGTCGTCCTTACAGCCTGCGAATACAGCCGAAAGCATTAATACCGCAATAAAAATAGCTATCGTTTTTTTCATAATTTACTCCGCGCTTCCTTCGATGGGCGTCCTTCTCTTGGGCAGTATATTCCACCATACTTCATCGCTGTCGGGCACAACTCCTCTTACAATGCATATAGCGGTAAGATCCTCCCACTGTCCGTCATACTTCCAGCTTTTATCTGTTGTCTGGTAAAGGTCAAAGGGATACCAGCCGCCGTCAGCGAAATAGGAGGGCGAATCATATCTGTTTACCTCGTCGCATATCGCCATAATTTCTCCCTCTGCGTTAAAGAATACTATTGTTACCCAAAAAGAAGCTTCGCTCTCGTTGGTGTATTCGAAGCGCATATCTGCCATTACCGTGGGGTATTTTGTGAAATCTTCCTGTCCTGCAAGTGACCATATAATGCTCGGCATTTCTTTCGTGCCGGCGTATCTGAAGAACAAATCCTTTGCTAAAAAGGGACCCTTTGCTTCGGTAGTTTCTATTTCATAAGTAAACTTTTCAAATGCCATCTTGGGCTCGAAGAAGAAATAATTTTCATATCCCGCTGAGTATTGGTCAAGAGTCTGGGTTTCTTCTTTTAACACGTTACCGTCTTTATCAAGATATTTTCCCTTCACGGTTACGCTGTAATCCTTATTAGTGCCGTTTTTTACGGTAACTATGGCAATATTGTTTCCTCTGAAATCATAAACCTTGTCTTTTACGGTAAATTCACCAGAAAGGGCGGGGGAAGAAACATCTTCCGGTTCGTTTTTGCTTACGTTTTCCTGCGGCTGATATACGGAAACATTATCGTAGTTACTTTCCTCATACAGATTATCTCCGCCTTCATCGCAAGCAGTAAACATTGATAACATCATCATCAACGCAATTAATAAAAATATAGTCTTTTTCATTTTTTCTCCTTTACTGCATACTACCTTCTATCGGAACGTCGGGTGCTATTGTACCCCACGACGTATTGTTTTTATCCGTAGAAGCTTTCTTCATAACACATATTGCAGAAAAATTCTTCCATTCCTCGGGGTGTTTCCAATCATTGTCCGTAGTCTGATACATAGGAAAAGGACGCCATCCGTCTTCAAAATGCCATACTTCATCGCATCTCAACACATCGGTGTACAGCGCCATTATCTCGCCGTCGGCACTCATTATCACCCAGCGCACGTAAAAGGAAGCGGGAACGTCAGTCAGGTATTCATAGCGCAGATCTGCGTTTACGGAAGGATACCTTGTAAAATCATCCTGCTGCACCAACGAATCTATGTTAAAGGGAGCATAGTTCAATCCGTTGTATTTGAAGCCAAGGTCCTTTGCCAAAAAGGGACCGTCTGTTTCGGTGGTTTCAAATTCGTATGTAAATTTATCAAAGGCAATATTCGGCTCGAAAAGAAAATAGTTTTCGTATCCCGCTGAGTATTGGTCGAGAGTCTGGGTTTCTTCTTTTAACACGTTGCTGTCTTTATCGAGATATTTTCCTTTTACGGTAACGCTGTAATCCTTGTTAGTGCCGTTTTTTACGGTAACTATGGCAATATTGTTTCCTCTGAAATCATAAACCTTGTCTTTTACGGTAAATTCACCCGAAAGGGCAGGGGAAGAAACATCTTCCTTGTCGTTTTCGCTTACGTTTTCCTGCGGCTGATATACGGAAACATTATCGTAGTTACTTTCCTCGTACAGATTATCGCCGCCTTCATCGCAAGCAGTAAACATTGATAATATCATCATCAACGCAATTAATAAAAATATAGTCTTTTTCATATTTTACTCCTTTACTCCATACTTCCTTCGATACTGTAATCGGTATACGGTGTATCAAATATTTTGTCTTTATCTGCCGACACTTCTACAACCACGCATATTGCGGAAAAATTATTCCATTCATCGGGGTGCTTCCAATTGCGGTCTGTGGTTTTGTGCATTGGAAAAGGTCGCCAGCCGTCTTCAAATTGACATGCTTCATCGAATCTGCACACATCGTCGCACAGCGCCATTATCTCGCCTTCCGCGCTCATTATTACCCAGCGCACGTAAAATGAAGACTGTTCTTCACTTGTATACTCATAACGCAGAACGCCGTTTACGGTGGGGTATCTCGTGTAATCTCCCCGCGCCATTAAGGAGCGAATAACGGTAGGCGCGTAATTCAATCCGTTATATTGGAAGTCAAAATACTTGGCAAAAAACGGTCCGTCCGCTTCGGTGGTTTCGAATTCGTATGTAAATTTATCAAATGCGATATTCGGCTCAAAGATAAAATAATTTTCGTATCCCGCGCTGTATTGATCAAGGGTCTGGGTTTCTTCTTTTAACACGTTGCCGCTTTCATCAAGGAAAGAACCCTTTACGGTAACGCTGTAATTTTTGTTCGTCCCGTTCTTTACGCTTAGTATTGCAATATTCTTTCCGCGGAAATCGTAAACTTTGTCTTTCACGGTAAATTCACCCGTAAGGGGAGCAGAAGAAACGTCTTCCTTACCGTTTTCGCTTTCGTTATCGGTGGGCTGAAACACCGAAACGTTATCGTAGTTGCTTTCTTCGTATTTGTCTTCGCTGCTTCCGTCTTCACAGCTTGCAGCAAAGGCAAGGGTAAAGGCGAGTAGAAGCAGTATAATTATCGCTCTTTTCATAACAAACACCTTTCGTATATTATTTTACGGTGTAAGTGTAAAACCCAATTCTCAATAAATTATCAAATTTTATAAATATTTTTTTATATTTATATAAAAAGTCCGACACGCCGAGGAAAGGGTGTGTCTTTCTCGGCGTGCCGGCACAAATCATTCAAAAAGGAGTGTCTTTTGCAGACTGTGTTTGCAGTATAAAACCTAATTGTAAAGGAAAGATAAAATTTTAAAAAGTTTTTTTAAATATTTCTTTTACGTACACGTAAATAAGAAATTATACAGCCTAAAACCGCTATTCCGGTCAAAAATCCTATGGATATAAGTACGTCTGTCCAGGATATATTATAGAAATCGCACCAGAATTGCTGGTCCTCGCCCGGCACCTTGTAGAAATAGAAAAATCGGGTTACGTTTGTAGGGTAGTGGCTTAACGTTTCAAGCAGTAATCCGTCGTTGGCGGGTGTACGAAGATCGACAAAATATACCGCCAGCGTGTATATTGTCGGTATTATCGCCGCGGCTATACCGTTTTTGAATATTGCTCCCACGCAGTATGTAACGCCTATAAAGAAAACAGTGCAGGGGAACCCTTTAAAAAGGCACATACGCAGTGTTCTCACCGTTGAATCGGCGATATATTGCCAAATTCCCATATCCACTACTCCGCCGCGGGTGATCACGTATCCGTGTACGTAGGCAAAGCTTGCAATGAGCATAAGTGCAAACCCTAAAGCCGTGAGCGCGGCAATACGGGAAAGCAGATATACGGTTGGGCGCATTCCGCCTGCTTTTTCAATTTCGAAAAATCTGTCGCCGTAATCCCGGTTAATAACAATAGCTGTAAAAAACACCATTACCAGCGGAAACAGGTAGGTAGTAAACATATTTGGTACGTTGCCCATAAGCTTGTAATAGCTGTGGGCGGTAAGCACGAATCGGGGGTCGGTATCCGTTATTTGCTCATAGGTCTCCATATCAACGTAGCCGAAGCTGGGCTTGGAAAGCCGCCAACCTACGAGAAGCACAAACAGTATCATACACAGCCAGAAGGTTCTTGAACGCACCAGATTTTTTATTGTGGCATTAAATCCTTTTATAAACATCCTACTCGCCTCCTATGGTATCGTAAATTATTTTATCAAGATAACTTGCAAGCTCCTTGCACCCGTTAAGGTGGAACATACCGGACGCAAAATTATCGTCGCTGTAGGTAGACCAGGCATCGTTGTTCTCCCCGTAGCGGTAAAAGAAGGAGCATAGATTTACGCTTGAATACCAGCAGCTGGGAAAGCCGTTCAGATGCACGCACACGCGGTATTTGTCCACCCCCGTGTTGTCCTCAAAGCCCACGTTTCCGCAGTTGTCAAAGAGGGCAACCCACATTCTTTCTATCTCCGCAAGCCGGTCCTCATCGGTAATACGTACAAGGGCAACCACCTTTTGCGCCTGCTCATCATAAAGCTCAATAACTACGCTTTTTTCATCGGTGGCGTATTCGTATTTATAGGGCTTATTGGGGATACAGTTGTGGAATATGTTTTCCGGTTCTTCGGTGGTATTCACCTTGCGCAGGTTAACTCCGTTTTCAAAGAAAACCGCCGTGCGGGTGTTGTTTTTTATTTTGTCGGAAAGTTTGTTAAATACATAGCTGTGGGCAATATCACCGCATATAGCTTTGTATTCTTCCCGACTCGGCGCGCTTTCGTAACCGCACACCATTATAGCACTCATATCGAATTTCGCTCCGTCGGAGGAAACTATGTCCTCCTGCCGCAAAACGAGAGGGTATATTACTTCAATGCGTGTTATAAGGGCTTCAACAATATCGTTATCAAGGCAGAAGGAATATTCGGGCAGCGAAGTAACCTTGTTAAACAGGCTGTAGTATTCTTCGGTTGAATAGTATCCAACTCCCGCAAAGCTTTTT
This sequence comes from Eubacteriales bacterium, assembly GCA_045595165.1. GTDB lineage: Bacteria > Bacillota > Clostridia > Oscillospirales > CAG-382 > SFLA01. Next base: position 180 of record JAZNZY010000025.1, on the reverse strand, counting down.
ACATTTCCGTTTATATCGGTAACACGTATAATATCGTACTCGGTAAACAGCTTTACCGTGTCATCCAGCAAAAACCGCAGGTCCTCTTCGGTAACCACAAACCACTCTCCGTTTTCCCGCTTTTGGTTGAATTCATTAACCTGCTCGGTAGTATATATCCCCGCAACGGTCAGCCCGTTT
>JAZNZY010000024.1:0-55051 GCA_045595165.1 Eubacteriales bacterium | reverse complement strand
CCCGCGGTAATATCCCCCTGCAAGGCGCATCACGGCATAATCACCTTCGACGGCGCCAACGGCAGTTTTAATATTATACATATCGACGTGGTGTTCCCCGTGCTTCACGGCAAGAACGGCGAAGACGGCACCATGCAGGGCCTTTTGGAGCTTTCGGGCATTCCCTACGTGGGCTGTGACACCTGCTCCTCTGCCGTTTCCATGGATAAGGCGGCCACCAAAACCATTTGCGCCGAGGCGGGCATCCCTGTGGTTCCCTTTATTACCGCCGTTAAAAACTGCAACGTGGATTCCTTGGTTAAAAAGTGCGAAAGCAGATATTCCTATCCCGTTTTCGTCAAGCCCGCAAACGCAGGCAGCTCGGTGGGTATTACCAAGGCTAAAAACAGGGAAGAGCTTTTAAAGGGAATCGACCTTGCCTTCCAACACGATAAAAAGCTGCTTATCGAGCCCAACACCGTGGGCAGGGAAATCGAGGTTGCGGTTTGCGGCAACAGCAAGCCCTTTGCGTCGGTTTGCGGTGAGATAGTTCCCAACAGCGACTTTTACGATTACGAAACCAAATACGTTTCCGATACCGCCAGCTATTACGTTCCTGCCCGCATTTCGGATACTCTTTCCGATACCATCCGTGCCTGCGCGGAAAAGATATACCGCGTTCTGGATTGCGCGGGACTTTCAAGAGTGGACTTTTTCCTTGATGAAAACGACGTGTTGTATTTTAACGAGATCAACACTATTCCCGGCTTTACTCCCATAAGTATGTATCCCGGTCTTATGGGCAAGTGCGGCTACAGCTATTCCGCACTTATAGAAAAGCTTATAGAGAACGCCTGTGAGGAAAAGCTATGATAGGAATTTTTGATTCGGGCTTAGGAGGACTCACCGCCGTTGAGGAACTGCGCAAGGTGCTTCCCCGAGCGGACTATGTCTATTTCGGCGATACCGCCCGTATCCCTTACGGCACGCGAAGCGTGGATACTATACGTTCCTATGCTTTGCAGGACTGCCGTTTTCTCGTGTCCCAAGGGGTTACCTCCATACTCGCCGCTTGCGGCACCGTGAGCACCAACGCTTTGGACATCCTTCGGGCAACCTTTGACCTGCCCATAGTGGGCGTGGTGGAGGGCGCGGCGAAAAAAGCGGCACAAATCGCCAAAAACGGCAGAGGCAGAGTTCTCGTGCTGGGCACCCCCGCAACCATTAAAAGCGGTGCTTTTGAAAAAGCCCTTAATAAAAACGGATGTAATGACGTGGTAAGCGTTGCTTGCCCCATGTTCGTTTCCCTTGCGGAAAACGGTTATACCTCCGTAAATCATATTCCCGCCTTGGAGATCGCCCGTGAGTATCTTTCTCCCGTGGCGGATATGCGTCCCGATGCGGTAATATTGGGCTGCACACATTATCCTCTGCTTTCGGAGGTCATATCCTATTTCCTGCCTGACAGCGTGCTGGTTTCCTCAGGCGCAGAGGCGGTTTCAGAATTAAAGGATATGCTTATAGTATCAAGCCGCCAAGATATTCAGGGCGGCGGAAAGGGCAAATATTACGTTTCCGACGGAGTGGAGAGCTTTTCCGAAAGCGCACACCGCTTTTTGCACGCTCCCGTTTCCGACGTAACGGTTATAGATATCAACAATTATTAAACCTATGAAGATTCCCGTAACAGTAAACATAAAGACCGAGCGTAAAAGCCACGATCCTCTGCATATAGAGAATCCCCGTACAGAGGTGCGCACCGCTACGGTAAACGGCTACCTTTCCCGTACAAGAAAGGGTTTTACCTGCGTTTTCTCCGAGGAGGAAACGGATACGGTAACCACCGTATCATCTTTGGGCAAAAATCTGGTTTCTGTAAATAAGATAGGAGATTTCAATTCTCTTATGGTGTTTGACACGGAAAAAAGCTATTCCTGCGTTTACCACAACGGAAATATGCCTATGCATATTAAGGTGAACACCAAATCCCTGCGCAACGGACTTACCGAGCAGGGCGGTAAAATAGATATTGACTATACTGTGGAGATAGTCGGCAATCTGGCGGAGCATACGAAAATGTCCTTTTCTGTGCTTCCCCAAAGCGGACTCGTTTCCTGAAAAGAGGACGTAATGAGCGATAACGCGGCAAAAAAATTCCCTGCGAATATATCTGCGGTAATATCAGGCGCTACCCGTGATGAGCTTGCGGTAGCGTTGTATCTCTGCGCAAAGGATAAATACACCGTGCCCGAAAGCGCAAAGGAATTGGGGATTTCGGAAGAGGCTTTCCGCGCCGCAGTATCTTTTTGGAGAGGGGCAGGGGTAGTCTTTGATTCTCAAAGCAGTACTCCCGTCGCGCCTGATAAACGGGATCAGCTCTACGATGCGGACACCGTGGCGAATTCTATACAAAAGGACGAAGCCTTCCGCGCCGCCTGCGAATCTCTGCAGGCGCTTTACGGCAAGATGTTCACCCGTTTTGATTACGATTCTCTTCTTTATCTTTACGATCATTGCGGTCTTACGGCGGAATATATGTGTACCCTTGCTTCCTATTGCGTAAGCCGAGGAAAGACCGCCCTTAAATATTTTACCAAAACCGCTCAGGGCTTGGTATCCGAGGGCGTGGATACATACGAAAAGCTGGAATCTCACCTCGAAAAACGCAACCGCGCCAACGAGCGTGTGTACAAGCTCCGCAGACTTTGCGGTATGGGGGATCGTGCCTTCACCGCAAAGGAAGAGCAGTATATCGGCGATTGGTTTGTGGAAAAGGACTTGCCCTTCGAGCTTATCCAGCGTGCCTACGATATTATGATAAATTCTATCGGCGAGGTAAAGCTGAGCTATATGAACAAAATCCTCGCCCGCTGGCACAAGGACGGTCTGCTTACCGTAGAAGCGGTGGACAAAGCGGAAAACGAGAAAAAAGAGCAAAAAGAAAACACGGGCAAAAGCTTTGATGACGATGAATTTTTCGCCGCCGCAGTTGCCCGCACCAAAAAGAAAAGGAGTGAACGCAAATGACAGCATCGGAGGCTATGCAAAAAAAGAGTGCTCTTCGTGAAAAGGCGCTTAACGAAGCATACCAAAAGACCTTGGCGCTGGATGAAAAATATCCCGATATAGCCGAAATAGATAAAGAGCTGTCCGCCGTTTCCTCCCGCATTATCGGCGCAATGAGAAGCAAAAACTGCGAAGAGGAGATAAACCGTATAAAGGAAAGAAATCTCGCTTTGCAGGAGGAGCGCCGTCAAAAGCTTATTTCCCACGGTGTGCCCGAGGATTACGATACCCCCGTTTTTGAATGTCCCGTGTGCGAGGATACGGGCTATGACGGAAAGACATTTTGCTCCTGCGTAATAAAAATGTGCGCGGTGGACGCATACCTTTCCAGCGGCTTGGGCAAAGCCCTCCTTGACCAGACCTTTGAAAGCTTTTCTCTTAAATATTACGGCGGAAAGAGCAGGGACGATATGTCCGACGTTCTGGACACCTGCCTTGATTACGCCAATAACTTCGGCACGGGGGCAAATCTGCTCCTCACGGGCGGCACGGGCTTGGGAAAGACTCACCTTTCCTCCGCCATCGCCCAGAAGGTAATAGATAAAGGCTATACCGTTATATACGAATCCGCCCAGACGGTGTTCGATGCTTTTGAATCAGTCCGCTTCGGCAGAGGAAATGACGATACCTCAAAATACCTCACCTGCGATCTGCTTATAATAGACGATCTGGGCACGGAATTTTCCACCCAATATACTGCGGCTGTGCTGTATCAGCTTTTGAACCAGAGGCTTGTAAACGGAAAATCCGTGGTTTTAAGCACCAACTTGGGCGGGAAAGAGCTGTTGAAGCGTTACGGGGAGCGTATATATTCCCGTCTGCTGGGCTCTTTTGATACCTGCGTTTTCTCGGGTAACGACGTAAGACTTATCAAGCTTGGTGAATAAAATGAAAAAAGTAAATATGTATACCGACGGAGCTTGCCGCGGCAACCCCGGTCCCGGGGGATACGGAGTTATACTGGAATATAACGGCCACCGAAAACACATTTCGGGAGGCGAAAAAAGCACCACGAACAACCGTATGGAGCTTATGGCGGCAATAGTGGGAATGGAGGCTTTGAAGGAAGCCTGCGAAATTACTCTGTGCAGTGATTCAAAGTATCTTATAGACGCTCTCGAAAAAGGCTGGCTGGAGGGCTGGCGTAAAAAAGGCTGGGTAAAGGCGGATAAAAAGCCGGTACTTAACCCCGACCTTTGGCAGAGAATATACGAGCTTATTCACTACCATACCGTTCATACCGTATGGATAAAGGGTCATGACGGACATCCCGAAAACGAGGAATGCGACCGTATGGCAACCGAAGAAGCAGATAAATTCAAGGAGTAAAGGAGAAAAATCCTATGGCTTTTGAATATAATCACGATATGCATATACACACCCGCCTTTCTCCCTGCTCGGGGGACGATGGGCAGACTTGCGCGCGTATACTGGATTACGCTGTGCAAAATAATCTGGATACCGTTGCCGTTACCGACCATTTTTGGGATGCAGCCGTTTCGGGCGCGTCGGGTTGGTATAAAAGCCTTGATTACGATCACGTTTCCCAAAGCCTGCCTTTGCCGAAAAATGACAAAGTTCGTTTCCTCTTCGGCTGTGAAACGGATATGGATATGGCGGGAAATATAGGACTTGCAAAAGAAAATTATTCTCTTTTCGATTTTATCATAGTTTCCACCACCCATTTCCATATGGAGGGCTTTACCGTCCCCGCGGGAATGACAATGCAGGAACGCAAAGAGCGTTACGTCCGCAGGTTTTACAGGCTTCTGGAATCGGACCTGCCTTTTAACAAAACGGGCATAGCCCACCTTACCTGCAATCTTATCGATCCTTCTTCCCAAAAGGCTCATATAAATACGGTGGATATGGTTTCAGATAAGGAGTTTTACGATATTTTCGGCGGCTTTGCATCCTGCGGCGCGGGAGTAGAGTTGAATATATACACCCATTGGTATAATGAGGATGAACTTGACCGCGTGCTTCGCCCTTACCGTATCGCAAAGGATTGCGGCTGTAAGTTTTATCTCGGGTCGGATTCCCACCATAACACAAACCTCTTGAACGCCCCCGCAAAGCTTAAAGGAATACTTGAAGTATTCCCCCTCGAAGCGACGGATAGATTTATAGTAAAATAAGAAATCGGCGAGTATTCGCCGATTTTTTTATATTTCGATCTGGCCTGATAAAAACATAGCGCCGGTGGATATCACCTGTTTTTCCGCTTCTGCGGGGGCTGTAAATCCGTCGGTGCGGAATGACATTACTCCGCCTACCACCGTGCCGTCCGCCACCACGGGGCAAAAATGAGAAATGCTTCCTTCTCCCGTGTCGGTAATAGATGCGCCATCGCTGTCTGCGGTGTAGCATTTTCTGTTTTCCATCAGCTCGTTAAGGGTGTGGGATACGTTTTTGCCCAGTACGGCACGCTTGTCCTTGCCCGCCGCCGCGGTTACGGTATCTCTGTCGCATACCGCCACGTTAACTCCGCTTGCCTTTGCCGCCGCCTCCGCAAACATTGCGGCGCTCTCGCCTACACTGCCTACGGGAGAGTATTTTTTGAACACCACTTCGTTTTCCCTGCCCGTAAAAATTTCCAGCATTTCGCCTTCCCGTATCTTCATAGTGCGCCGAATCTCCTTGGGAATAACCACCCTGCCCAGATCGTCGATTCTCCTCACAATTCCCGTTGCTTTCATATATAAAATTCTCCTTGTTTTTGCATTTGTGGTGTTATTATTTGTAAAATCGAGGGGATTTATACAAGGCATTTACTTTTCTCACGGTGCGTGGTAAAATTACAAATGATAAAATAATCGCATTTTTACAAAAGATGCTGTGTTTTTGTGACCTTCAGTCCATTTTTCGGTACTATATAATTGAAACCGTTTTGAAATACCTCAAAAAAAGGAGGGTGCGCCGTGCACGATAAGCAAATTATCGACTTGTTTTTTGCAAGGGACGAGAACGCTGTTTTGCAAACCAAACAGAAACACGGAGCAATGTGTTTTTCGATCGCAAACAACATCCTGCGCAACCGAGAGGATGCCGCCGAGTGCGAAAATGATACGTATTTAGCGCTATGGAACTCCATACCGCCTGCAAATCCGCAAAACCTCGGAGCGTTTCTGGCAAAAATCACACGCAATCTTGCAATCAAAAGGGTGCGGGAAAAGACGGCGCAAAAACGCGGTGGTGCACATACAGACGTTTCGTTGGATGAGCTGATCGACTGTTTCGCAGATAAAAACGACTTTGACGAGCAACTTCGCGCTGAGGAGCTGGCTGAACTGCTCAACCGTTTTTTGGATGCGCTGGGGCGAGACGAAAGGAACGTGTTTATTTGTCGGTATTGGTATTGCGATTCCGTTGCGGATATCGCATCACACTTCGGCTTTTCAAAAAGCAAGGTTAAGATGATGCTGTTGCGCACGCGCGAGAAACTGTCTGCTTTTCTCGAAAAAGAAGGAGTACTGATATGAAAAAAGATAAAAGAGAGTTGATGCAGAATGCTTTGGGACTTTTGCGTGATGACCTGATCTCAGATGCGCAGACCGTACGTAGTACCGGCGCTCCCAAACGCATCTATTGGATAATGCCGCTTGCGGCAAGCCTCGCGTTGTTGCTTATAGCAGGTGTTTGCATCGGAACGATAACGCACATAAATTCAGATCCGCCGTATCATGGTCAATTATATTCAGTGCCCAACGTGTGGGAACAGGATGATTTTACCAGTATTGCGTTTTTGTTTCAGACCAATGCTGATAATTCGTCCGCTTTCCGTAAAACAAGGGGGCGCTTTTTAACGCTTTCGAGCAGTGGTCAGTCGGTTGAATCCGATGATATTTCTGCAGAGCCGTTTATCGAAACCGAAAATCTCCCCGTGGGACAGGATGTTTCCGTTAGCTTTGAAAATATTATTGCAGATCGGTATGCGGTCGCTTACGACGAGCATTATTATCCCGTATTTTATGACCTTGAGCAAAACACCGCAGTGGATCTGGATACCCAGATCATAGGCAGTGAAAGGGTTTCTTTGGAACCTTTGATCAAGGCGTGCTTGGAAACCGCCGAAGAATTGTATCCCGGTATGCTGAGCACACAAAACAACCGTGACCTGCTTACCGAATTTGTTTACGGAATGTCCCGTTATTTGGTCGAATGGCAGTTAAAGTATGATACCTTTGAGCCCGATCTGGAATTTTTCCGTGAACTCGACGGATTCCGTTACGATACGGAAGAAAATCTGCGGATACGGTTTTTGTCTGAATGTCTTTGGGAAATTTACGTCCGCGCATACCAAACGGTGGAGGAGCTCTACCAACACAAGCCGTATTGGGTGGAGATTATGGGTATGGACGGCAAAAACGGAACCTGTCTTGCCGTTATACACGATGTTATAGGCAACGGTCTGTCTTATATATTATATGATTTCAAAACGGACAGCTGTATCAAGCTTCCCAGAGATTACCAAAACTCCCTGCTCGGTACGATGTGGGCGAACGGCGATGCGGAGTTCCGTTTTTCCGCCGATGGCAAGGTGATTACCGTGGTGTATCCCGATGCGGGATACTCGGGAGGGAATGTTGACAAAAGCTACCTTGACCGCTATAAGTTAGAAGCGGACCGAGACCTCACTTGGTATAACGGTGAGCGTGTGGGAGTGTTCTATTTGGAGCACGGCACGGCTGTTGCTTTGCCGATCAGAGCTTCAAGCGAGGCGTTTTTATCAGACAGCGGTAACGTGGTTTACTACAAGCAATGTAACCGTGTGCGCACAGAACAGATCCAAACCGACGAATGGGGCACGGTATTGGGACCGGGCAGCGTTAAATGTCCTGACGAGCTTTGGTACTCCCGCTTATACAGTCCGAATAAGGACACAGATCAGTGGGTGTTTGCGGTGATCGATCCAAAAGAGGGAACTGCCGTTGCACAGACCGTTTTGCAGGGAAACTTTGTACGCTTTATGATTGACGAAACCGTTGCGCTTATGGAAAAAGACGGTGTCTATACCGCATACGAGTTGGCAAGCGGCAAGGACGTAACCGCAGAAGTCAGTTCAGACACATACGGTCAGAACGGATATCCCTACCACCAGCGTCTTATGGTCTACGAAGACGGCGGTGCGCTGTACTGCAAGGATGTTTTCGGCGTTTTTGAGCCTTTGCTTCTTGCGCGGGCAGATCGGTATATATTAAGCAATGACGGCGCATTTGCGTTTGCATACAGCAATCAAACCAACAAGGCTTTTTGCATCAACGTTGCAAGCGGCGAAAGCGCGGAGATCGAATTAACCAAAGAATTCCTGCAGCAGCTGACTGAAATTCAGGACGCAAGGCTTGTGATGTCATATAACGAATACGAAAACACACTGCTGTTTTCGGTGAGCACACAGTCAAAGGACGAAAACCGCCGCGCCGAGCTCGCACAAAGGTTTGCAGATACTATGCTCAATCCGTGAAAAATACATATCAAAAAGCGAGGTGTGCTTCACCTCGCTTTTGTTATCGGGGTCCCCGAGAAGCCGCAAGGCTTCTTGGGGTGATTATCGGGGTCCCCGAGAAGCCGCAAGGCTTCTTGGGGTGATTATCGGGAGTATTATACAAAAAACGCACGGTTTCGGTTATTTCGCCGGGTAAAGTATAGTACTGAGTTTACAAATTAGTTGCATATTATTGCTTGGCAAAAGAAGTTTTTTATGATATACTGTAAAATGATAAAGTATGTTACGGCAGGTGAAGCAATTTGAAGGAATTATGGGCAAAAATTCGGGAGGCGTTGGTTTCTGCGCTGCCGATCACGCTTATCGTGTATCTGGTTGCATTGCTCCCCGGTTTTTCCTTTGATAAAAATGAAATGATCAGCTTCACCGTCGGTGCGGTGCTGCTGGTTCTGGGAATAGGATTTTTTAATCTGGGCGCAGATATCGCAATGACCCCTATGGGAACTCACGTAGGTGCGGGACTTTCCCGCCAAAAGAAGCTTTGGTTGCTTCTTACGGTGTGCTTCGTGCTGGGCATGCTTATCACCATCGCAGAGCCCGATCTTCAGGTGCTGGCTAACCAGGTGAGCTCTGTTATGAACGGCAAGCTGCTTGTATACGTGGTAGGATTCGGCGTAGGCGCGTTTTTGGTGGTTGCGATTTTGCGCATAGTGTTCAAAAGACGGCTTTCCGTACTGCTTATGCTGTTCTATATGCTTTTGTTCGCTTTGGCGCTGCTCCTCGCCGTAAACGAAAATCTGGAGCTGCTTCCCATGGCGTTCGATTCCGGCGGAGTAACCACGGGACCCATTACCGTTCCCTTTATTATGGCGTTGGGTATCGGTATTTCCAGCGTTCTGGGGGACAGACACAGCCAGGAAAACAGCTTCGGTCTTGTGGCGCTTTGCTCCATAGGACCTATTCTCGCCGTGCTCGTTCTGGGTATATTTGCGAATAACAACCTTGAATACACCGTAAACTACGGATCTCTGGGTGAAAGCGTTTTGGGCGCGTATATTGAAAATGCTCTCCACGTTGCAAAAGAAGTTGCTATCGCGTTGGGGCTTATAGTGGTATTCTTCCTGTTGTGTCAGGTGTTTTTCCTCAAGCTTCACAAGCGTCAGCTTTTCAAGATTGGCACGGGCGTTGTGTTTACATATCTGGGACTGGTAATGTTCCTTACCGGCGTTAACGTGGGCTATATGCCCGTGGGCTATAAGATGGGCACGCAGCTTGCAGAACTGCATCCCGCATTATTGGTGGGAATTGCGCTGGTTATCGGCGTTTTGGTAGTCTTGGCAGAGCCTGCTATCCACGTTCTCAACACTCAGGTAGAGGAAGTAACCGGCGGATACGTTAAGAAAAAATCAATGATGATCGGTCTTTGTATCGGTGTGGGTGCGGCGATCGCATTAAGCGTAGTGCGCATTATTTTCGATTTTTCTTTGGCATATTATATCATTCCCGGATATTTTATATCTCTCGCTTTGTCCCTGTTTGTACCTCCTGTGTATACCGCCATCGCTTTCGACTCCGGCGGAGTTGCCAGCGGTCCTATGACATCGGGCTTCATCCTTCCCTTTGCGGTAGGTGTGTGCGTGGCTTTGCAGGGAGAGAGCGCAGTACTGCGGGACGGATTCGGAGTGGTAGCTCTTGTAGCTATGGCACCGCTGATCACCATTCAGCTTTTGGGCTTTAAGGCGATACTTTCCAACAAGATAAAGGAAAGACGCGCGATGAAGCGTATCCTGCTGGCAGATGATGAACAGATCATCAACTTTATGTAAGGAGGCGGACGTATGGCAAACGCAATCAATGAATCTGCAATAAAATCGTTGACGCTGGTCATCTCCGTCGTTGACCGTTCAAAGGCGGAGTTTTATCTGGACGTGCTCAGTCAGTTTGAGGTAAACTTTCAAATGACTGCAGGCGGAAAAGGCACCGCGAATTCGGAGATCGTGGATATGCTGGGTCTTAATATCAACAAAGCGGTGCTGTTCAGCGTCGTGAGAGAGGATATGGTTGACTCTATTATGAAATGTCTTGAGGAAAAGTTCAAAACTATCCGAAACGGAAAAGGCATAGCCTTCGCCGTGCCCTTATCAGGGGTGATCGGTGTAAATATGTATCAGTTTCTCAGCAACAATAAGCAGGGCAGGGAGGAATAACAATGACTACCAATAACCACGAAGTGATATTCGCCATCGTCAACGCAGGCTATGCGGAGGACGCTATGGACGTAGCCCGTGAGCAGGGTGTAATGGGCGGTACCATAATCAACGGAAGAGGAGTTGCCCGCGAAAATGAAGCCGCTTTCTTCGGTATCACCATCCATTCCGATAAAGAGATTTTGATGATGGTAGTGGACAAAGATATCCGCGATCAGGTTCTTCACGCGCTGTATAAGCAAATGGGTATGCAGAAAAAGGCACAGGGAATAGTATTTTCTCTCCCCGTGTCCGATGTGGCAGGCCTTGCCGTAAAGCCCGCAGAAAACGAACAGCAATAATTACCCCCAACAACAAATCATCCCCGCCTTTTCGGCGGGGATGCGTGTTTTGTGTGGGGTTATTATCGTAGAGAAATATATTACGGTGTTCTTGCCAATACTGCTTTTATAACTTGCTTTATTCCAGCCTCACGCAAAATATCCGCACATTCGTCAATGGTGGAGCCCGTGGTGGTTACGTCATCGATCAGCAGTACGCGGCGGTAATTTGTCGCCTCTTCAGAGGGAAAGAAGGTGTTTTTTACGTTTTTTCTTCTCTCAACGGCGTCCAAAAGCTTTTGGTCCGAGCCCCGCTTTTCTTTCCGCACGAGAAGAGCTTTTAAAGGCGCTCCCAATCCTTCCGCCACTCCTGCGGCGATAAGCTTTGCCTGATCTCCGCCGTGAGTACGTACGTTTTTCGGACTTCTGGGAACGTATGCCACGCAATCGAAGCCTGTGCTCTTTTCTCGTTTAACCTTTTCGGAAAGCAGCCTTCCCAAAAACCGTGCTGTGCGTTTATCGGGATTTTGCTTTAAGTTCAGTATAACTCTCTTTTCGTCGGGCGTATCGTAATAAAACAAAAACACCGTGTTTCCGCTCTTTTCGCAGGAGCAGCTTTTTCGTGTACATCCGCATTCGGGACAATCTTTTACAAGGGACACCTGAAAATCTTTTATGCACTTTTTGCAAAAGGGAAGCGTACTGTCCGCCGCCCTGTCCCCGCACACACAGCATTGGGGTGCGAAAAACAGATCAATGGCTCTGTTCAGTATTCTTTTCGCTTTTTGTTCTGCGCTGTCTTTCATTGGTGTGCCATCCGTCCTTTCCGCTTCTCTCCAAAGCGCCGAAAAGCCGCGTTTTTAAATAACGGTCGTTTCTTGACATTTCCTCCAGCATTTTTTTGGTGTCCTCGCGGCGTGTTGTGCCGTCCGCAGGGCAATATTTGGGGGAAACTTCAATTTTATTTTTGTTTATAAACCCTATAATCTCCTTTTCGGGGCAGTAAACAAGAGGGCGCATCACGGTTATGCCGATACGGTCAAGATAGGTTACGGGTGAAAAGCAACCGAACCTGCCCTCTATAAACAGATTCATTATAAGGGTTTCCACCGTATCGTCAAAATGATGTCCCAACGCCACCTTGTTGCAGTTAAATTCCTTTGCGGCAGTGTTTAAAGCCCCTCTGCGCAGGTTTGCGCACAAAGAGCAGGGGAACTTTTCCTTCCTTATATTAAATACTATATCGTATATATCCGTGGGGATTATATGATGCTCTATCTCCAGCCCTTCGCACAGACGGGTTATGTTGGAAAAGTCAGCTCCCGGGAATCCCGCATCCAGCGTGATCGCCACTATATCGTATTTCTTTTCGTAAAACCGCCTCATCTTCGCCATAAAGCAAAGGAGCGCCAGAGAATCCTTGCCGCCGGAAACGCCGATAGCTATCCTGTCGCCGTCCTCGATCATATTATAATCCGCGCAGGCGCGGCGGGTGTAGCCCAGCATTTTTTGTATTCCGTCAAACTCCAGCATTTTTCATCCCTGCCTTTCAAAATGTATTATACAATGGCTTTTAAATAAAATCAATAAAAATATGCGCGAATCGTTTTTCGCACTTCACGAAATTAAAGAAAATTAAAGAAAATGAAAGAAAAAGTATAGAAAACTTAAAAAAATTATTCAAAACCTATTGACATTTTATTTTTGCGTGGTATAATGGCAAGGCACGAAAAAAGAAAGTATATTAAACGGAGGAATTTTCCATGTCCACATTCATGCTCAGAACCGAAGATGTGAACCGCAAGTGGTATGTAATCGACGCCGCAGGCAAGACCCTCGGTAAGGTTGCTGTTACCGCTGCTACCATCCTTAACGGTAAGCATAAGCCCGAGTACACCCCTCACGTTGATTGCGGCGATTGCGTAATCATCCTCAACGCAGAGAAGGTAGTTCTCACCGGCAAAAAACTCGAACAGAAGACCTATTATCATCACAGCGGTTACGTTGGCGGCCTCAAGGCTGTTAAGTACAGCACTCTTATGAGAACCAAGCCCGAAATGGCAGTATCCCTTGCAGTTAAGGGTATGCTTCCCAAGAACAAGCTGGGTGACGCATCCTTCGCTCGCCTCAGAGTATACAAGGGCGCAGAACACGAACAGCAGGCTCAGCAGCCCATCGTTGTTGAAGTAAAGTAATAGGAGGAGCAAAGAAATGACTTATACACCCGCAAAACCCTATTTCTACGGCACCGGCAGAAGAAAGTCCAGTGTTGCAAGAGTACGTATCGTTCCCGGTACCGGCGTTATCACCGTTAACGGCAGAGATATAGACGATTATTTCGGTCTTGAAACCCTTAAGCTGGTTGTTCGTCAGCCTTTCACCGTTACCAACACCCTTGGTAAGTTCGACGTTATCTGCAAGGTTAACGGCGGCGGTATTTCCGGTCAGGCAGGCGCAGTAAGACACGGCATCGCTCGCGCTCTTACCCAGGCAGACGAAGCTGCATACCGTCCTTCTCTTAAGAAGGCTGGTCTTCTCACCCGTGACCCTCGTATGAAGGAAAGAAAGAAGTACGGCTTGAAGGCTGCTCGTCGTGCAAGCCAGTTCTCCAAGAGATAAGTTTTATCTTGTATACAAAAAAGCTCCGAATTATCGGAGCTTTTTGCGTTTTCTTTCGAGGTTTCGTTTTTATGGCAATTCGATTTGTAAAAATTTGTGCCATCTATTGACTTTTGTAGAAATTTGAGATATGATATATCTGTAATATTAGTTGAACACAAAAACGATATTTTGAAGATTTGAAGGAGATATAAAGAATGAAATCAATTACCACTTATGACGGCAAAGAATTTATTTATGATGAAAATATTTGGACCGGCAAGAAAACCATAACGGTTGACGGGGAAAAGCTTGAAAAAAACGGTAAAAAATCCTTTAAGCTTGGTGAGACCCGCTATAAGGTAAAGGGAAACTTCCTGACGGGAGTCAAGCTTATGAACGATACGGAAACCTACGTATTGGTAAGAAGTCTTACCGTGGTTGAATTTCTGCTCAGCTTCCTGCCGTGTATATTGGTATTTTTCGGCGGCGCTATCGGCGGTGCTATCGGTGCGTTGGCGGGTATAATCACCTCTACCGTTGTCAGAAAAATCAACAACGTTTTCTTAAAAATTCTCGCTTCTGTAGGAATCGCGTCTCTCGCATTTTTAATATGGTTTGTAATAGTTGTAATAGTGGCAACCATTTTTGCCGCATGAGATTAAAATTTGTTTTGACCGATTGCTAACGGCGAAATATGTTATATAAAACCACCGATGGGGTGATTATCAGTTATGATTGCCTTGCTCATATCATAACTACGCGAAGCGTATCATAATGTTTGCGACGCAAACTCATAACTCTAAACTCAATTTCTGTCGTCCCTATTTACATTTAAACATATTTGTGATACAATATGGATAGAAAAAACGAAAGGAGAAATTTCTATGAAAAGATTTATTGGTTTTTCTTTAGTTGCACTGGTTCTGATCTGCTGTCTGGCATCCTGTAATTTTACCCAGAGCTTGTCAGGCGATCTGGTTAAAGAATCGGAGGCTGCTCCCAAGGTAGAGGAAATGCTTACCGCACTTGCGGAAAACCGCATATCCGATGCCAAAGGGCTTATGCATTCCCAAAAAGCAGAAAACGCAGATGCCGCTCTCACTCAAATGAGCGAATATCTGGAGGGAAGAAAAGCAGATTCCATAGTGGTAACCGGTATTAACGTCAATACTTCCACCGGCGCATCCGGTAAAACCAGACAGGAAACTGTAAGCTACCAAGTTACGCTTGCGGACGGTGACGTTATTTATCTCAGCGTAGTCTACCTTTCCGATAACGACAGCACGGGATTTATCTCCTTCCAACTGGTTTTGGGTATAGTTTAAAAACACCTTGTGTTTAAATAATTACGGCAGAAAAAATTCCGGTGTAACGGAGGTGTTTTATGAACAAAAAAGTGTGGTCGATCATACTTTTGTGTATAATATGCATTTCGTTTGTTTGCGAGGTTGGGCTGGTTGTCGGGTGCCACGTATCGTTAAACGCATTTGAAAAGCGTGGTGAAGATATAGCTATGATGGCAATACTCCCGATAATGTACTTCGGAACTATTATTATAGGCGGGTTTATTGCCTCCGTGGGCTTTTTCTGCTCGCTTGTGAATATAAAAATAGCTCCAAATCCCGCTTTGAAAAACATTTCCATAGTGTCCGTGTGTGTCTGGTCTGTAATTTTTCTTTTGATTATGGGCGCATTGGTTTATATTTTTCTGTAAAAAACAGATTTTGCAATATACAGAGCCATTTAATATACTTTTTTGAAAAAGTTTTTATTTTTTTGAAACCAAACGCTTTTTTTGACGGTATTATATACAGACTAGTAAAAACCGAGAGGAGTATGTTTTATGAAAAAGTATATTTGCATCTTTCTTTCCCTTTTGATGTGCCTTGGTGTTCTTTACGCTTGCGAAGAAGAAAAGAGTAATAATCCGGATACCTCTGCGCAGGATGAAGCAGGTATGGCTTCTTCCGTACCCGAAGAAAGCACTGTTCCCGACGATAGCTCGGCGCCCGAAGAGAATTCGGCAGTTCTACAAGAGCTGCAACCGCTTTCCGATGATGAAGTGGAGTGCGTTGAAACAGTAGACGGCGACTATTTTGTTTACGGTGTGATTGCCGGTAAATTTACCAACGCTTTGCTTCTTGAAGTAGTTGCTCCCAGTTCAAAAGAAACGTGGGGCGAATTCGTGTGCGTTATTACCGATCAGGCGGAT
Source organism: Eubacteriales bacterium (assembly GCA_045595165.1). Taxonomy (GTDB): domain Bacteria; phylum Bacillota; class Clostridia; order Oscillospirales; family CAG-382; genus SFLA01. Next base: position 39,220 of record JAZNZY010000024.1, on the reverse strand, counting down.
GAATGGTGCCTCGGTGATTCGATACGAGCCAACGCTATGATGGTACAGCACCCTAAGGATCCCGCGAAATACGTTCGAGTAACACCCAAAGATATAACATCGTATTATTATGATGCGCCCGAAAAACCCATTATATACTTATACCCTCAAGTGCCCACGGTTTGCTCCGTTAAGCTTACTTTAAACGGCGCTTTAACCTGCACTTACCCCGATTACGGCAAGGGTTGGGATAATTTCACAGCATACCCCGACGGAACCTTGGTTTTCCCCGACGGTAAGGAATATTACGCTCTGTACTGGGAAGGGGTCCAATACGGTAACTGGGATTTTTCCGCAGGCTTTTGTGTCCGCGGTGAGGATACCGCGTCCTTCCTGGAATGGGCGCTCGCATCCCAAGGGCTCACTCCCCGTGAAGCCAACGAGTTTATCGTGTACTGGCTGCCCCGTATGCAGGAAAACACATATAACGTAATTTCCTTCCAGAACGATACGTATACGGAGGGCGCGGTTTTGGATATTGCTCCTTGTCCCGATAGCCTGCTCCGCGTGTTTATGACATATTACGTCTCCGACACGTATGTGGATATTGCCCCTCAAAGCTTTTCTCCCTTTATCCGCCAAGGCTTTACCGTGGTTGAATGGGGCGGAAGCGAAATTGAAAAACCTTAAACAATCGAAATTCAAGCACTTTTTCGGGGTCCCCGAGAAGCCGTCAGGCTTCTTGGGGTGATTTCGGGTGCTTGAATTTTTTATTCCGCTATGTTATAATCTCTTTTACAAAAAGGAAGTGATAATATGATAATCCTTATCTCGGGCGCGTCCCACGCGGGAAAGACCGCCCTTGCGCAAAGACTTTTGGAAAAATATAAATACCCATACCTTTCCATAGATCATCTCAAAATGGGATTGATTCGAAGCGGGCAAACTGCCCTCACGCCCGAAGACGACGATGAGCTTACCGAATATCTGTGGCCCATAGTTCGGGAAATGATAAAGACTGCTATCGAAAACAAGCAGAATCTGATCGTGGAGGGGTGTTATATCCCCTTTGATTACGCAAAGGCTTTTGAACCGGAGTATCTGGAACATATAAAGTGTTTTTGTATTATTTTCAGCGAAGATTATATCAAAAAACATTTTGACGATATAAAGAAATACGCAAGCGTTATCGAAGACCGCTCAGACGACAGCTGGTGCACCCTTGAAAGCACCCTGGAGGACAACGCAAAACTGCTTTTGCTTGCACAAAAACACGGTGCAAATTATATACTTATCGAGGATAAGTACGAGATAAATATAGAAATATAGTTTTTGGAGGAAGTAAAAATGTCCGTAGAAAAAGCAACCGCCCATCTTAAAGAGTTTGGGCTTGAGGATAAAATAATGCTGTTTGACGTTTCCTCCGCTACGGTGGCAGAGGCGGCGCAGGCGATCGGCTGTAAAGAAGCGGAGATCGCAAAAACGCTGTCCTTTCTTGTGGAAAATTTACCCGTGCTTATCGTAGCCGCGGGGGACGCAAAGATAGATAACGGCAAGTTTAAAGCCGTATTCCATACAAAAGCAAAAATGCTCCCCTTTGAAGAGGTGGAAGCTCTTATCGGCCACGGGGTAGGGGGAGTGTGCCCCTTTGGTATAAACGAAGGCGTAAAGGTGTTTTTGGACGTATCCTTAAAGCAGTTTGATATAGTTTATCCCGCTTGCGGAAACGCTGCCAGCGCAGTAAAGCTGACTATTCCCGAACTGGAGAAGGCATCTGTTTTTGCCGACTGGGTGGACGTTTGTAAGGCGCCGCAATAGAAAAACGTGTATTTTTTACGTAAAATTATTCAAAAAGATGAAAAATATCCGTTTTAGTGCATAAAAGCACTTGATTTCTGAAAAAAAGAGAGTATACTATACCTCGTACCTAAATTTTAAATATTTTTATGGAGGAAACAACAATGAAAAAGATTTTGGCAATCATCCTTTGTGCGGTTATGGTATTTGCATTTGCAGGATGTGCATCTTTCAGAACTTATGATGAAATAAAAGAAGACGGCAAGTTGGTAGTTGCTACCAACGCAACCTTCCCTCCTTACGAATTCAGAGATGATAATGGCAACTTCGCAGGCATTGATATCGAGATCATTCAGGCTGTTGGCGAATACCTTGGTCTTGAGGTTGAGATAACAGATATCGAATTTGACGCGATCATCACTTCCGTAAGCTCCGGTAAGGCTGATATCGGTATCGCAGGTATGACGGTTACCGAGGACAGACTTAAAAACGTAGATTTTTCCGATACTTACGCAACCGGTAAGCAGGTAGTTATCACCGCTTCCGACTCCGGCATAAACGGCGTTGCGGACCTGGCAGGCAAGAAGGTCGGCGTACAGACCGGCACCACCGGCGATATCTATGCTTCCGATGACTCCACCATCGGCTCCGTTGAGCAGTTCAACAGCGGCACGGAAGCTGTTCTCGCTCTTTCTCAGGGCAAGATCGATGCGGTTATTATCGATAACGAGCCCGCAAAGAAGTATATCGAAAAATACGATAATCTCGTTATTATCGACGAAGAGTATACCTACGAAGAATACGCAATGTGTATCGCAAAGGGCAATACCGAGCTTGTAGAAAAGATAAACGAAGCTCTTAAGGCTCTTAAGGACAGCGGCGAACTGCAGAAGATCATAGATAAGTATATCGCGGCTGAATAAAAAGGAATATTACTGAAATGGCTGATTTTTTCAAAGATTTAGCCGATCAGTTTGTGTTTAACTTTATTGAGGGGGACAGGTGGAAGATCATTCTTGATGGTTTACTTGTAACCCTCAAAGTTACGTTATTCGCGGCCCTGATCGGCGTAGTATTGGGTTTTGTGGTAGGTCTTATAAGGGCAAACCGAGAGCGAAACGGAAGAAGTCGTAATTTCCGCTTTTTCCGCCTTGAATGGCTGTGCGATATTTACGTTACCGTTATACGCGGCACTCCCGTAATGGTTCAGCTTCTTATTATATATTTCGTAGTGTTCGCATCTGTGGATATAGATAAATCTCTGGCGGCAATAATCGCCTTCGGTTTTAACTCCGGCGCATACGTTTCGGAAATTTTCCGTTCCGGTATACTTTCCATAGATATCGGACAGACTGAAGCGGGCAGAAGCCTTGGACTCACCTCTGCACAGACTATGGTAAAGGTAATTTTACCTCAGGCTGTAAAAAACGCACTCCCCGCTTTGGGCAACGAAATGATAACCCTCTTAAAGGAAACCTCGGTTGTCGGTTATATCGGCTTGGTGGACCTTACCAAATCCTATTCTATTATTCAATCCCGAACCCTTTCGGCTTTTTGGCCTCTTATCGCCATTGCGCTTATTTATCTTGTAATGGTAGTGGGACTCACAAAGCTGCTTGGCATTTTTGAAAGGAGGCTGCGTCAGAGTGATAAGCGTTAAAAACCTTTCAAAAGATTTCGGCGAATTGCAGGTGCTCAAAAATATTGATTTAGAGATCAAAAAAGGCGAAAAGGTGGTTATTATCGGTCCTTCGGGAAGCGGTAAATCCACATTGCTCCGCTGTCTTAATCTTCTTGAAACGCCTACCTCGGGCAGTATTTATCTGGACGGAACCGAGATTACCGATAAAAAGTGTAATATCAACCACGTCCGCCGCCGTATGGGAATGGTTTTCCAAAACTTTAATCTGTTCCCTCATATGACGGTAACGGAAAATATCACCCTTGCGCCCGTAATGACCAAAAAGCTTACCAAGCCCGAAGCCGCCGACCGTGCGGAACAGCTTTTAAAGCGTGTGGGTCTTTCGGATAAAGCGGATTCATATCCCGCACAGCTTTCAGGCGGTCAGAAACAGCGTATCGCCATCGTCCGCGCCCTCGCTATGGACCCGGAGGTAATGCTGTTTGATGAACCTACCTCCGCTCTCGACCCCGAAATGGTAGGAGAAGTTCTTGAGGTAATGCGGGAATTGGCGGAAAACAATATGACTATGGTAGTGGTAACCCACGAAATGGCGTTTGCCCGCGAAGCGGCAACCAGAATTCTGTTTATGGACGAAGGTCATGTTCTGGAGGACGCCCCTCCCGAGGAATTCTTTGAAAACCCCAAAAACCCCAGAGTAAAAGAATTTCTTTCAAAAATTTTATAAAAACAAAGCCCCGACTGTGTGTCGGGGCTTCAATCTGCAGACAAAGTCTGCAGATTGGGCAGAGTGCGACAAAGACAGGTATTTTTCACGAAAAGCGAGCGTAGGCGTAGTTATCTACGGTAGTCGAGCTTTTCGTGGAAGTGCTTGAAAAAAATCAATATTTTTGTTCCTTTTTAAAATCACCCCAAGAAGCCTTACGGCTTCTCGGGGACCCCGACAAAAAGAAAAGTATGCTTCCGTTTTAAAAAGCATACTTTTTTCTTTTAGCTGTTCTTTTTCTTTCTTTTCAAGCACGTAAAGACCAACTTTGTCTTCGCTCTGAAGCCCCGACTGTGTGTCGGGGCTTATATTTTTGAATTAAACCAAGTGAGTGTGCTTAACTACCCATTTTTTCATATTTATGCCGAGCCAGAAGGAATAAATACCAAGGGTGATTATAGAGAGAAGCTCCCATTTAATGAAATTTCCGAAAAGCTGGCCGCCTTTACCGTCGAAAACAACTTGACGTCCATCGATAATAGTATGTTTTGCAACCCATCTTTCTTTGATGCACACCGCCCAAGGCGTTCCGAAACCGAGCGTTATAACGATGAGAAGGTACTGTAAAATGCTAACGCCAATTAAACCTAAAAGTCCACCTGTAAATTTAGATTCCATAAATAAATCTCCTTATGTTATTGTGTTCATTGTTATTGTAGCATGCGCTTGTCGAATTGTCAAGTTTCATAGCTTTGCAGGGCAAGTGTTCTCTATTGCTCGTGTTTTGCCTTTATAACCCCGCCATACATTCAGCATTTGGCAGCAACGCAGGGCAGGGGCTTTGGGGATTCCTTGCTCCTGCCGTTATTCTTTTTGAAATTCATTTATTTTTGTATACTTTTTTACTTTTCTGTGATATACTGTAACAAACATATTTTGGCGGTGCTTTTATGGATATGGATAGACTTTTTAACGAATGTGAAAGACTGAACGAAAAATACCTTTCTTTTTTAATTGATATTTGCAATATCTCCAGCAAATCGGATAATAAGGCGGGCGTGGACGCCGTGTGCGCCTTTTGCGCAGATTTTGCCCGCAAAATGGGTTACGAGGTAAAGGTGGAGCAAATAAACGGTTCGGGCAACGTGATGTCCGCCACCCTCAACCCCGATGCAACGGGAGAAGCGGTATGTATGTCCGCGCATATGGACACCGTGCATCCCGAAGGGCTTTTCGGTGTACGTCGGGAAGGAGATACACTTATCGGTCCCGGCACCTACGATTGCAAGGGCGGTATTGCCGTGGGATTTTTGGTAATGGAAGCTTTAAAAAACTGCGGCTATACTTTTTCTCCCGTAAAAATGATCCTGCAAAGCGATGAAGAGGTGCAGTCTCTTTCTTCCAATTTAAAAACCATAGAGTTTATGTGCGCCGAGGCGAAGGGAGCAAGAGCCTTTTTTAACCTTGAGGGCAGAATAGAGGGCAAGATAACCACCGCCCGCAAAGGCATTCTGCGGTATAAATACGATATTACGGGAATCCCCGTCCACGCAGGCACGTATTTCGGCGGCGCATCTGCAATAAAAGAAGCTGCCCATAAGGTGTTGGCGATCGAGGAAAAATCCGCTGTGGGCGGTATTACCTATAACTGCGGTATTATTAACGGCGGCACGGTAATGAACACCGTACCCGAAAACTGCACCGTTTGTATGGATATCCGCATCCGCACCGAAAAAGATATAAAGGAAGCGGAAGAAAATCTTTTTGCCGTGGGCAATACCGTGTTTGTGGAGGGAACGCGTACCGTAACCACCAAGGTATCCTCCCGCCCTCCTATGGAGAGAACTGATAAAAATATAAAGCTGTTTAATGATATTCTTTCCGCCTCCCGTAAATACGGCTTGGGCGAATTTGAGGAAAACTCGGTTACGGGCGGCTCGGATGCGGCGTACACCACAATAGCGGGCATACCCACCGTAGACGATATGGGACCCCTTGGGGGAGATTACCACACCACAAAGGAATGGATAGATATCCCCTCCATTTCCGGCAGCGGAAAAATAATAGCGGCTTATATAGTTTCCTAAAATCAACCCAAGAAGCCTTGCGGCTTCTCGGGGACCCCGACAACAACTAAGCGCGCCCCGCGGGGCGCGCCTAACTTCACCCCGAAATTACTTCGGGGTGATATTTTTGTAAATGTATTCAGTGTCCTTTAGGATCAAGGAGATTGCTTCCTTTTATGTCGGATTCAAATACGTACACCGTGTAATAGGTTTCGTTTTCGTTAAGGGCGGTTTCGTATTTAAGCCGTCCGTGCTCGTTGTGAACCGTGGCAATCTCAATGTCTTCCTGTTTGTAATACTTTGCAACCTCAAACTCGGTTTCAAGCCCTTGGACAAGCGCCTTTACCTCGTCCTCGTCAGCCTTTATAAGCACGGCGGAAAAATAGTTAATGCCGTTTCCGTTGCCGTTCAGCTTTCCGTAAACGGACTGTGTTTCCAAAATCTCAAACCCTTCGGCTTTTACCGCTTTCTCAAAATCCGTTTCAAAGCCTTTAAGTATAAAGTTGTTCCAATTCAAAAAGGTGAAAAGGGCAGACGATATTATCAACACCGCCGCCAACAATGAGCAAAGTACTATTATAAGTTCGGTTTTTCTTTTTGTCTTTGTCATATATTCTCCTCCCTTGTTTTTATGGTAGCATATAGGGGGCGTGTTGTCAATATTTTCCTGTTACCACGCAGATTTTTTACGCAGCGGTAACAAAACGTTAAAAAGCTTTTTGTGTATATTCAACAGATTTATTCTGCATTTTTTTCAAATTGGCTACATACCGCATATACTGATAACGTCCTTGCAAATTACTCTTGCAAACCAAAAAATTATGTGATATTATTATACTGTCATATTGTGTAGTATTCCGAAGAAGGATTTGATAAAATGTTGTTCAGAAACAGAAAAAAGGTCGCCAAGTTCGGCGGCAGCTCTCTGGCGGATGCAAACCAGTTCAAAAAGGTTGCAGCTATTGTGAATGCGGATAAAGCCCGCAGATACGTAGTTCCTTCCGCTCCGGGCAAAAGACACAAAGAAGATATTAAAATAACGGATATGCTTATCGCCTGCCAGAAAACGGCGGAATATATGCCCATTTGGGAGCAGATAAAGGCGCGTTATATCGGAATTATTGCAGACCTCGGTCTGGACGTTTCCTTGGATAACGAATTCGCCGTTATCGAAAGAGCCCTTGAGGAAGGCACCACCGTTGATTATATGGCATCCCGCGGAGAATATTTGAACGGTATTATCCTTGCGGCATTTTTGGGATACGAGTTTGTGGATGCGGCAGAGGTTGTCCGCTTTACCGCAGACGGCAAGTTTGACCCTCACACCACCAATGCTATTATGGGTGAGCGCCTTTCAGGCGTATATAACGCCGTTATTCCCGGTTTTTACGGCGCAGATGAGCAGGGCAGAGTGCGCATTTTTGCCCGCGGCGGAAGCGATATTACAGGCGCTCTCGTTGCCCGCGCGGTAATGGCGGATATTTACGAAAACTGGACGGACGTCAGCGGTTTCCTTATGTGCGATCCCCGTATCGTGGAAAACCCCACTCCCATCAAGACAATAACCTACCGCGAACTGCGTGAGCTTTCCTATATGGGAGCAGGCGTGCTTCACGAAGAAGCAGTTATCCCCGTAAAGCTGGCAGGTATCCCCATAAATATTAAAAACACCAACCGCCCCGAGGATATGGGCACGATGATCGTTCCCGAATCTGAAGATCTCCCTACGGACGGACTCATAACAGGTATCGCAGGTAAAAAGGATTTTGCGGTTATCCGTATAGAAAAAGACCTTATGAACTCCGAAGTCGGCTTCGTTCAGAAGGTGCTGGAGGTAATTTCCTCCCACGGCATGTCCTTTGAGCATCTGCCTTCGGGTATAGATACTATGTGCGTGGTACTCAGCAGAAAAGAGATAGAGGGTAGAGAAGCGGATATCCTTACCGAGATAACCCGCGCAGTTTCTCCCGATAATATCGACGTGGTTACCGGCGTAAGCCTTATTGCCGTAGTGGGCAGAGGTATGAAGAGCGCCAAGGGTACCGCATCTCGCGTGTTTACCGTGCTTGCAAAGAATGATATAAATATCCGTATGATCGACCAGGGCTCATCGGAGCTTAATATCATCATCGGTGTTGACGATGCGGATTTCGAAAAGGCTATCCGTTCCGTATACAGCGAATTCAGCGCATAATGAGGGGATATATAACCTTAGGTGTCCCTGCCGAGGACCGCTTTACGGAGAAAAAAAGCATTTTTATCGGCAACGCCGCGCGGGTGGAAACCGAGGAAGAGGCAATCGCCTTTGTTAAAAAAATAAAAGCAAAGTATCCCGATGCCCGTCATAACGTGTATGCATACATTTTAAGAGAGAATAACCTCTCCCGCTTTACCGATGACGGCGAGCCTCACGGCACGGCGGGTATGCCCGTAATGAACGTGCTTCGGGGCAGAAATCTTGTGGATTGCGCCGTAGTGGTTACCCGTTATTTCGGCGGCACTCTGCTGGGTACGGGCGGTCTGGTACGGGCGTATACCGAGGGAGCTATCCTTGCGGTAAACGCATCCGGTACGGTGGAAATGTCCCCCTGCGCCCTTGTCAAGACGGAGAGCGACTATACGGATTACCAAAAAATCCGTTATTCCGTTACCAAAATGGGCGGGGAGGAAAAGGATACCGTCTACGGAACCGGCGTTACGGCGTATTTCAATATAGCCTTTGAGCAGGCAGAAGGCGTGTGTATAGCCGTTTCGGAGCAAACCTCTGCCCGCGCCACCGCGGAAATCGTCGGCACTTCCTATAAAGAAATAATAAAATAACAAAAACCGAGCTTTACGCTCGGTTTTTTGTTATCGAAAAAAATATATTTAACTAAAGCGGATATTGTTTTTTTAAAGTGGTGCTTTAGAAAACTAAATTCCGCAGTTATTGCAAAAGCAAATGATAGGTGTTATTATTATTTCATAAGGTGCGCGCTTATAATTTTTGTTATATGTGAGGAGATTTTTATGTCTGAACTGAAAATTGCAGAAAGCATATTGCGGGAAAGAAGAAAGCTAAAACTCACCCAAGAGGAATTGGCGTCTGCGTTGAACGTTTCTCCCCAAGCCGTATCCAATTGGGAGCGGGGCGGATATCCGGATATTACTATGCTTCCGAGAATTGCCAATTATTTCAAGATAACGGTAGATGAGCTTATCGGTAATGACGATGCCGCAAAACAGGCGGATATTGAGGATTACAAAAAAAGATACGCCGCGCTTAAATGGAAGGATAAAATTCCCCTTGCCAAAGAGTATTACCGCAAGTACCCTTCGGATTTTACTATAATGGAAGACCTTGTCTGGGCAATAATGAAGGAGCGCGATGCGTGGGATACGGAATATGAGCTTGTTAAAGAGGTGTGCACCAAGATACTTGCGGAATGCAGTTGGGAATATACGAGGCAGAACGCCACGGAGGTAATGAGTATCGTCTGTACCGACGAAGACTGGGAAAACTGGCAGTATAAAAGCGAGCAGTTTTATTCCTCCTGCCTAAACGAGCGTATCGAAGAAAGATACTGGCGCAGAGGAGTAATGGATAAATTCGAAAGCCAGAGCAATGCCAACGATATGCTTACACTTATGCACTTTCTCGGCAGGGAATATATGCGGTACTATGAGCGTGAAAACGATATGCTGTTTAAAAATCCCGCAAGAACCGCCGCTCTTATGAAATACCGTATGCGCATACTGGAAAACATTTCGGAAGACGGAATCGTTCCCGAAGCGTGGAGCGGATGCTATGCGGATTGCTGTTTAAAAGCCGCAGGGGCGCTTATCGGTGCAGGGGAATACGATGAAGGCTTTGAATATTTGGAAAAAAGCTTTGAATTGTTCGATCGCTGGCTCCTGATTCCCGACGGCGCGTGGATGGATACGGGCAACCCCGTGCTCTTTGAAAACGCAAAGATATCTAAGGTAGCCAAGGGCTGTGTAGTAAATATCCGCACCAACGATAATACCGAGGTTTGGTCCCCTTATTTATGGCTGTTCTGGCAGCTTAAAAACGATATAGAGAGGGCGCTTACCTCTTGGTGTTGGTTTGATTCCGTACGGGACGATCCCAGATATCTCGCCCTTTACGAAAAAGCAAAACAAATGGCAGAATAATTGCCCCAAGAAGCCTTGCGGCTTCTCGGGGACCCCGAATAACAAAAACCGAGCGTTTAGCTCGGTTTTTTGCTTTTTATCTTCCAAACTGTTTATTCATCCATTTAATTGCCATATCCACCCATCTGCCGGTATAGGGATCGTTATAATCGCCGGTGCCGTTTGGCGCGGTTTCCTCGGTGCAGACGGAGAGTCCGTGGGGTCCCTTGGGGAAGATGTGCATTTCAAAGGGGTTATTTGCTTTATACAATGCGTCTGCCAGTGCCAGCGGATCGGAAAGAGGCACGCATTCATCGGTAAAGGTGTGCCATATAAACATAGGGGACGTTTTTGCTGAAACCATATTGTGGGTGCAAAGGTGGGCGTATTCCTCGTAGGCGGGCTCTCTGTCCAGTCCCATAAGCAGTTTAAAGCATTCGGGGTGGGATTTTACCAAGGGATAGCAGGCTATGGCAAGGTCGGGACGGCAGTCAAGCCCTTCCAAAACGGGATCGTCAAAGGCGGAGGCTATCCAGGCGGAAAGATGTCCTCCTGCGGAAAAACCGATAGTAACGATTCTGTTTGGGTCTACGTGATATTCCTCTGCGTGCTCGCGGATATGATGTATGGTCTTTGCCGCGTCTATAAGGGGATTTTTGTCCCTTGCTTCCTCCATAACTCGGTAAAACAAGGTAAAGGTGTTACAGCCTGCGGCTTTAAACTGGTTTGCCACCGGCTCTGCCTCGCGGGCGGAGCAATACATATATCCGCCGCCGGGAAGCACTACCACCGCGGGGCGGGGAGGAATGGGCATCTCTTTGGATGTTTTTGCTATATGCGCATCAATATACGCGCTTCCGTCAAGATTTATTATCATTTGTTTTTACCTTCCTTTTTCGTTTATATATGCCGTAGCCGCAGACTCCCGCGAAAAAAGCTATGCACAGATACAGCCAGATATCTCCCATAATCGAATACAGCGTTACCGTATCGCAGGAAGACGCCTCACCATAAAGAATATCCTGCACCATAGGCTCGGTTTGGGAAAGTATGTGTCCTCTCGGATCAATAATACAGCTTATTCCCGTATTGCCTGCCCGCACCACGGGCCTGCCCGTTTCAATGGCGCGCAGTACGGAAAACTTCATATGCTCGTACACGCCTCTGGTGGATTTATACCAGCTATCGTTGGTGGCAACGAAGATTATATCCGCTCCCTCGTTTACCGCCTCCCTCGAAAATTCGGAGAAAATGGAATCAAAGCACACCAGGGGAGCAAAGGTATATCCGTTTGCTTCAATAAGTGCGGTATTTTCTCCCGCGGTGAGAGATTCTGAAAGATTCATATTTCCCAAGGCGGGAATCAAGCTTGTCAGCAGGTTTCCGTAGGGTATGGTTTCCCCAAAGGGTACGGGGTGGCGTTTATCGTAACGGTTGCTTATATTTCCGTCGGGGTAAATTGCCACAATGGCGTTGTAATATCTGTCCTCATCGTCGGCTACCAGCACTCCCGTGAGTATGGTTACGTTCTTTTCCTGCGCCACCTTTGCAAGCGGATAAAGCCTTTCGCATTCCTCGGAGCTGTAGCGGGGCAGGGGGGATTCGGGCAGGAAGAGTATTTTCGCCCCTTCGTCTGCTGCCTGCTCGCAAAGATAAACGTAGGTTTCAACGATATGATCGTAATAATCGGGGCGCCACTTGTCCTCTCCCGTTATGCACCCCTGAATAATGGCGATATCGGTATTATTTTCTGTTTTCGGCTGAATAAAAGCAAGCGCCGTTCCGCAAACAATGTTTAGAGCCAGCACGCCTGCGGATACGCACAGCAGCTTGTTTTGTCCCGTCATAAGCCACAATCCTATATAGGCGGATACAAGGGCAACGATAAAGCATATAAAATAGCTTCCGAAAAGGGATGCGGTTTCCACCATTGGCAAAAACGATGCCTGACCGATAGCGACCTTCCCCCAGGAAAAGGATAATTCGCCTATGGAAAGCACCCATTCTGCAACCGTCCAGAGGCAGGCAAAGGAGAATGCGCGGAGGTGCACGTTATCGGGCACGAATTTAAGGAGCTGCATCACTGCCGAAACGAGTAGAGAGTGATATAGCGCGATTCCTATGCAGGCAACTATAACTATAGTTATCCCCTCTGCGGCGGAAAAGCCGAACCCTTCAAAGGGGTAAAGCGCCATAAACCAATAATAGAGGGGAATGAAAAATCCCACGCAAAACAGATATGAATAACGGAAAAACGCTTTCCTCTCGCAGGAGAAAAGCGCAAAGAAGTACAGCGCAAGCCCGGGAAAAGCGAATATAAAAGTATAATCGCTCCAGAACTGCACCGAATATATGATTCCGGCTATCAGACAAGTGATGGCGGGATGTTTTTTAATAACATCAATCAAGCTCATTAAGCATTTTTCTTATTTCCGTTACAGCGAATTCAAAGGCTTCGTATCCGTCTGCAAAGGAATATTTGTGTTTGATATCGTCGGTATCCGAAAGAGAGGAAAGTCCGGTAAACATCATAAGGTGAGGCTCTACCGTGAGTATAAACTCACTTTCGGTATCCTTGTTTATCTGTGCAAGGGTTTCTTTGAGATATGCGTTGCCGTATCCGGGGGGAACTATTACTCCGTCTCCGTCGCAATCCTTAATATGCATATACTCAACGTAATTTTTAAGCAGTGCGTATGCGCCGGAGGCATCCTCGCCGCAGAAGGGGAAGTTGCCGTTATCCAACACCACTTTAAGTCTGCCGCCGAAACGGTCCATAAGCTCCTTCACGTTTTCGGGGCTCTGACCGAATATGCCTTTTTCGTTTTCGTGGCACAATGTGAAGCCGCGCTTTTCAGCCATAACGAGAAGCTCTTCCGTAAGGGCATATACCTTTTCGGCAAACTCGCTTCTATTCATATTTTCTGCGGGATAAAAGCTGAACATACGTATACGCTTGCATCCCAGCTTATCGCCGATATCCATTATACGGGTAAGAAGCGCCTTGTGGGCTTCCATATCACCGTCAACGGCTATCTTGCCGATAGGAGATCCGAGGGAAGAAAGGGTTATGCCGGCATCGGCAAGCTTTTCCTTTACTGTATCCACTTCCTCATCGGAAAGGGTTACAAAGCTTTTTCCGTCAACTCCTCTTATTTCAAGCATATTTATGCCTAATTTCTTGAGGGATTCAAGCTGTGTGTCAAAATTTGCGTCTATTTCATCCGCAAAAGCAGAAAGAATGAATTTTGCCATTATGAACCTCCTAAGGGACCCATAGCTATTTTGTTTTCAACGAAATATCCGGTGTAGGAATGACCGTTAGGCCAGGTATAAACGGATTCTCCTCTGTGAACATAATCGTTTTTATCATCGTATCTGAACGTGCCGTCGTCGTTTCTCAGGCGGGTGTCCATATAGTCATCAAGAAAATATCCCGTGTAGGTTTCGCCGTTTTTCCAGGTGTAAACACCCTGACCGTTGCGCTTGTCGGCCTTGTATTCGCCGTTGTAAACGTCCCCGTCGGCGGAGGTGAACACACCTTTTCCTTCTTTAAGGTCGTTTTTGAATTCACCCACATATTTGGCGCCGCTTGCCCAGGTGTAAGTGCCTGTGCCGTGCATCATATTATCGTTAAACGAGCCCTCGTAAAAGCTTCCGTTGGACATAGTGTACTTGCCGTTGCCGTGCTTTTTACCGTTCATAAGAGAGCCCTCGTAAACGTCGCCGTTTGCATAGGTATATACTCCCAGACCGGTAATCGCATCGTTAAGGAAATCGCCCTCATAAACGTCCCCCGTGGCGGCATAGGTCATTTTGCCCTTGCCGTTACGGTATATACCGCTTATGCCGCCCTCGTAAACGTCCCCGTTTGCGAAGGTTATCTTTCCTGCGGCGAAATCCAGCGTTGCCGTGTCACCGTTGGGATAACGTATAGTACCCGTCATTTCCTGACCGCCGCTTGCTTTGCCGAAGAAACGGTAGCCCTCGTCGGTGGAAACGAAGCGGTATCCCATAGAAAAGAACACCACTACGGTGATTATAACCAGCACCATAGCCAACAGTATTATTTTAATAAAGGGGCTTTTTAATGCGCTTTTAACTTCGTTATTCAAAACAATTCACCCAAGCTGTCTAATATTCCGGGCATCAGATAAGATGCCACTGCGCCTACAATGATTATAACTATCACCAAGCCGATAACGGCGATGAGAGGTGTGCTTTCCGCGCGGTATTTTTTAGCTGCCATAGAGGAATATTCCTCGCGGATATAATACTTTCCGTCAGCGTCTGTCTTTATCATTCTTGACATACCGCCGTTTTCGGAAAGCTGTTTTTTAAGGTATGCGTTGGGCTCTTTTATACCCAATTCATCACAGCTTTTTGCGTTTTCTGCGCCGATACAGCCGTTATCGGTAAGAGCTTTTACAAAGCCTCCGCAGGTGCGTTTGATAAAGTAAAGGTAAAGGGTTGCCACGCACAGACCTGCGGTAATTCCCCAAACGAGGTAGGTTATCGTCATTATAAAGCTCCTATCTTATCTCGGTCATGCCGCCCATGTAGGGACGGAGAGGCTCGGGAATAGCGATGCTTCCGTCCGCTCTCATATTATTTTCAAGGAATGCGATAAGCATTCTGGGAGGTGCAACAACGGTATTGTTAAGTGTGTGGGCAAGGTATTTGCCGTTTTTGCCGTTTACGCGGATCTTAAGGCGTCTTGCCTGAGCATCGCCCAGATTGGAGCAAGAACCGACTTCAAAGTACTTTTGCTGTCTGGGGGACCAAGCTTCGATATCAACACTCTTTACCTTAAGGTCTGCCAGATCGCCGGAACAGCATTCAAGGGTTCTTACGGGTATGTCCATGCTTCTGAACAGGTCTACTGTGTTCTGCCAAAGCTTCTCAAACCACAGGGGGCTTTCCTCGGGCTTGCAGACAACTATCATTTCCTGCTTTTCAAACTGGTGTATACGGTAAACGCCTCTTTCCTCTATACCGTGAGCGCCCTTTTCCTTACGGAAGCAGGGGGAATAGCTGGTAAGAGTATAGGGAAGCTTTTCTTCGGGCACGATGCTGTCTATAAATCTGCCGATCATAGAGTGTTCGCTGGTACCGATAAGGAACAGGTCCTCTCCCTCGATCTTGTACATCATAGCTTCCATTTCAGCGAAGCTCATAACGCCGGTAACAACGGAGGAACGGATCATATAAGGAGGAATACAGTAGGTAAATCCTCTGTCGATCATAAAATCTCTTGCGTAAGAGAGAACTGCGGAGTGCAGACGTGCAATGTTTCCGGTAAGGTAATAAAAGCCGTTGCCGGCGACCTTACGTGCCGCATCAAGATCAATGCCGTTAAGGCGTTCCATTATTTCGGTATGGTAGGGAATTTCGAAATCGGGGGTAACGGGTTCGCCGAACTTTTCAAGCTCTACGTTTTCGCTGTCGTCCTTGCCGATAGGAACGGAAGGGTCGATAATGTTGGGAATGACCATCATTATCTTATTTATCTTTTCAGCGTATTCTTCTTCCAGCTTTTCAAGTTCCGCAAGTCTTTGGGCGTGAGCGTTTGCGGTGGCTCTTGCGGCTTCTGCTTCTTCCTTCTTGCCCTGACCGTATAAAGCGCCTATCTGCTTGGAGATACGGTTTCTTTCCGCGCGGAGGTTGTCTGCCTCCTGCTGTGCGGCGCGGGATGCGGCATCAAGCTCTATAACCTCGTCAACGAGAGGGAGCTTTGCATCCTGGAATTTGTTTTTAATATTCTGTTTTACGATTTCGGGATTAGATCTTAAAAATTTAATATCAAGCATTTTATTTTACTCCTCAAAGAAAGTGCTTCCGCACAAAGATTTTATAAGTTGCTCCAGGTCTTCCGTGCCGGAATACGCAATGGAGAGCTTGTTTCCGTTTATAGATACTCTTCTGCCCACTTGCTCGCTTACCTTGCTTTCAAGACGGCGGTAATATTCGGTTTCCACCGGACTTTTCACGGGAAGCGGCTTGTTTTCCATTATCCGTTTTACCAGCGCTTCCGTTTCTCTTACCGAAAGCATACCGGATATTATATTGTTTGCGTGGGCGAAAATTGCCTGCTCCGTAAGCTTGTCCGTAAGGGGAAGGAGCGCACGGGCGTGGCCGTATGTAAGCTTATCATCTCTTACCAGCTCAAGCACCGTTTCGGGAAGTTTTAAAAGGCGCAGTATGTTCGCTACCGCCGCACGGGATTTTCCCACCTTTTGTGCCGCCTGCTCTTGGGTAAGAGAATAGTTTTCGATCAGATCCTTATAACCGTAGGCTTCTTCCACGGGGTTAAGGTTTTCTCTTTGCAGGTTTTCTATAAGGGATATTTCCGCCGCCGATGCCTCGTCGGTATCCTTTATAAGCACGGGGACTTCGGTAAGCCCCGCTATTCTTGCGGCGCGCCAACGGCGTTCGCCTGCAATAATACCGTAATATCCGTTGCCTAACTCACGAACCACGATGGGCTGTATAATGCCGTGCTCGCTTATAGACTGTGCCAGTTCTTCCAGTAGGGTAGGGTCGAATTTTTTTCTTGCTTGGGCGGGGTTGGGCTCAATATTGGTGAGGCGGACCATAGTAACTCCGCTTCCGCCGGGAGAGGATATTTCGTATTCGTTATCGAACATCAAAGCGTCAAGTCCTCTGCCCAGTCTTTGTTTATCTGCAGCTTTAGCCATTATCACTTGCACCTTTCTGTAAATTCTTCTGCCAGGGCGGTGTATGCCGCCGCACCCTTTGAGGAACGGTCGTAATCAACTATAGCAAGACCGTAGCTGGGTGCTTCGGAAAGCTTTACGTTTCTCGGCACGGGTGTGCGGAACAGCTTGTCCGCAAAATATTTTTTAATCTCGTTCATTACCTGGGCGGTAAGGTTCAGTCTGCCGTCGTACATATTCACCAGCACGCCGATAAGCTCAAGGGAAGGGTTGTAAAGCTTTCTCACGGTTTTTATAGTGAGGGTAAGCTGTGATAATCCCTCAAGGGAGTAATATTCGCACAGCAGTGGTATGACAACTCCGTCGGATGCGGTAAGAGCGTTTAAGGTTGTGAGTCCCAGAGAAGGAGGGCAGTCTATGATTATGTAATCGAACTGATCTCTCACCGTGTCCAGCGCCGTCTTCAGACGGGATTCCCTGCGGTGAATGTCCGCCAATTCTATTTCGGCGGCTACAAGATCTATACTTGAAGGTATAACGTAAAGATTTTCCGCCGAAGAACGGCAGATACATTCCGAAGCGGTCTTTCTTCCGATCAGAACGTCATACACACTGCCGGGGGCGGTGCGCTTGTTTATACCCAGACCGCTGGTGGCGTTGCCCTGGGGATCCGCATCCACCAACAGCACCTTGTTTCCCTTTGCGGCTACGCAGGCGGCAATATTCACGGCGCTGGTAGTCTTTCCCACGCCGCCCTTCTGGTTTGCAAAGCTTATTATCTTCCGTCTGCCCATAGCAAAAACCTCATACCTTATAATTAAAATAATTCTTCATATAAGTATATCAATTTTTGCGCCCGATGTCAATATTAAACCTCAATCTCTGCCGCCAGTTCTTTTGCGGTGAGAGGCGTCGCCCTTGCCGCCCACAAAAGACCGCACAGCTTTCTGGTCTTTTCATCGCAGGTGTTGGTGAACACCACCTCGTTTTCGTCTGCTCCGTTATCGGACCGCTTTGTTACGATAATGATGTTTCCGCATATTCTGTACTCCAATACGAATTCGCTGCACACGGATATAAGTATATCACGGTTTTCCATTTTTCTCTCCTTCTTCCGCAGGTCGGTGTAGCTTAACATTATATGTGCTTATTTTACGTCCGTAAATACGCAGAATAATGTCAGTATTTGCAGGAAAACCGGAAGAACACCGCAGTATGTAAATTTTACTGCCCGTTTTTTACAAAAAACAGGTAAATTTTGTAAAAAAAGAAACAAATGTTTGTAAAGAATACTTTTTTTGCGTAAAATGGATTTTATATGGGTCCGTTTCGCAAAACAAACAAAGATTCGGATAAAAATGTTGTTTTTTTGTTAAAAAAACGTTTAAAATTTTTATATACATATATTGACAATATTGCGTTTTTGATATATACTCGGTAACGTGCAAGAAATTGGCTTTTTTAAAGGCGATCTTGCAGATAATAAATAAACGGCGAAAATGCCGTAAAATAGAAGGAGAAATAAAAATGAACGTTTATCTCGTCCTTGGCATTGTAATAGTTGCTGCAATTTGCGGTCTCGGCTATGCTGCATACAACTATTTCTCTGTTAAGAAGCTTGATGAAGGTACCGACAGAATGAAGGAAATTGCTTCCGCTATCCGTGTTGGTGCAAACGCCTTCATTACCTACGAGTACAAGATCGTTGCCATCGTAGCAGTTGTTGTTGCGGCTCTTCTTGCTCTCGTAATCTCTTGGTCTTCTGCTGTTGCATTCCTCGTTGGTGCAACTATGTCTGCTTCCGCAGGCTGGGTAGGAATGAAGATCGCTACTTTCGCTAACGTCCGTGTTACCAACACCGCACGTACCACCAAATCTCTGTCCAATACCTTGAAGGTAGCCTTCAAAGGCGGCTCTGTAATGGGTCTTTGCGTTTCCGGCTGCGCACTTCTGGGTATATTCATCGTATTCCTCGTTTTCGGTGTAGGACTTGGTCAGATCAGCGCTTCCGTTGAAGGTGTTCAGGCAGCTTCCTGCAAGAGCATTCTCGGTCTTATCAATCCTTCTCTCGACTTCGGCGCAGGCTTTACCATGACCCTTTCCGGTTATGCTCTCGGCTGCTCTATTATCGCAATCTTCGCACGTATCGGCGGCGGTATCTATACCAAGGCTGCAGATATGGGTGCTGACCTTGTTGGTAAGACCGAAGCACACATTCCCGAGGATGACCCCCGTAACCCCGCTACCATCGCTGATAACGTTGGTGATAACGTAGGCGACGTTGCAGGTCTGGGTTCCGACCTTCTTGAGAGTTACGTTGGCGCACTTCTTTCCGGCGCTATCCTTGCTATAGAGCTTTTTGCAAAGCACGTTTTCGGCAACACCGAAATGCTTGAAGCAATGCTCTACTTCCCCCTTGCATTCGCAGGCGCAGGTCTTATCTCCTGTGTAATCGGTATCGCTTCTCTCTTTGTACGCAAGAAGCTTTCCGATAACCCCCACAAAGAACTTAACGGCGCTACATACATTTCCGCTATCCTTACTATGGTTCTCGGCGCTGTTATCGCTTATTTCTCCTTCAATAAGTTCAACGGTCTTATGATCGAAGGTTACGATAACCTTTCCGTATTCGATTCCGTTGAATTCCATATCGGCTGGATCTCTCCCTGGGTTGCTGCTGCTATCGGTATCGTTGCAGGTATCGTTATCGGTAAGATCGCAGAGTACTACACCAGCTATGATTACAAGCCTACCAAGGAACTTTCCGCTTCTTCCGTAGAGGGCTCCGCACTCACCATCACTCAGGGTCTTGCACTTGGTATGATCTCCTGTATGCTTCCCTGCGTAGTTCTCGGCGTTGCTATTTACGGTTCTTACCTCCTTTCCGGTATGTACGGCGTTGCAGCTGCCGCAATCGGTATGCTTTCCTTCGTTGCTACCACCGTTTCCGTTGACTCTTACGGTCCTATTTCCGATAACGCAGGCGGTATCGCAGAAATGTCCTACCTCGAGCCCGAAGTTCGTGAGATCACCGACGAGCTCGACGCAGTAGGTAACACCACCGCAGCTATCGGTAAGGGCTTTGCAATCGGCTCCGCTGCTCTTGCAACCCTTTCTATGATGACCTCTTATATCTTCGCATATACTGCAGCTCCCGAAGTTCCCAACTTTGCAGAAGGCGCTCTCGATAAGATCACTCTTAACGTTATCGAACCCGCTGCTCTCGTTGGTGCTATCGTTGGTGCGGCTCTGCCCTTTATGTTCTCCGGTATGCTTATCAATGCTGTTGCTAAGGCTGCTCGTAAGATGGTTGAAGAAGTTCGCCGTCAGTTCAGAGAAATCGACGGTCTGCTCGAAGGCAAGGTTCTTCCCGATTACAAGACCTGTATCGAGATCTCCTCTCAGGGCGCTCTTAAGGAAATGCGTGTTCCCGCAGTATTCTCTATTGCATTCCCCGTTGTTTGCGGCTTTATCTTCGGCGCAGAATTCGTTGGCGGCGTTCTCGTAGGCGCTACCATCTCCGCAATTATGCTTGCTCTGTTCACCGGTAATGCCGGCGGCGCATGGGATAACGCAAAGAAGTACATCGAAGTTGGCGGCGTTCCCGGTCACAAGAAGGGCGGCGATGCTCACAGCGCAGCAGTTGTAGGCGACACCGTAGGCGATCCTCTTAAGGATACCGTTGGTCCTTCTTTGGATATTCTTATCAAGATCATGTCCACCATCTCTCTTATCACCGTTACCGTATTTGCAAAATACAACCTGATGGATTGGATAATGAGTCTTATCGGCTAATTAAACAACATAAAGCTCGGCTCCGTTTTTACGGAGCCGATTTTTTTGTTCAGGTATTAAAAAGCAGTTGACATTGTCCCTAATGTATGTTATAATATCCTTGAAAGTGGAGTCTACCTTGGGCAGATTTTGCTGTAAAAAATATGAAGCTTTGCGCAGACTCCGTATATTTGTTACGGGTAAGTCTGTGCTTTTTTATTGCATTTTTTGTAAAATCAATGTAACCAAACGGGCTTTTTAAAAGTATTATTATTGAAACCGAACACGAAAGGATGGAAAATGATGAAGAAAAATATTGTTGCTTTTATAATTGCACTTGTTTTTGTTTTATCTGTGCTGGCGGGATGTAATGCACCCGTTCCCCCTGCTGGCGGAGGCGGAGAAAATTCCACCCCAATAGCGGACGGAAAAAACGAAAGCGCTGAGGGCAGTAACGATACCTCGGGAATAACCGACGGTGTTGAAATTTCCGGTATACCCGATGACGAGGAAAATACAGATTCTTCAAAGGATGAGGTTTCCTTTGAAGAAAGCGGAGATTACAACCCCGATACAGAGGTTTCGGCAGAGGAAAGCGCGCCCTATGATCCTGACGCAGAGGCTTCAACCGAGCCCGAGCAGCCTCCGCTCGTATCTGCACCTATTGTTAAAAGACCTGTGCTTAACATTCCCGAAATAACTTCTCCTGTTTGGGACGGAACGGTTGCGGAAGGCTTTGAGTCCGGCACGGGCACGGAAAACGATCCGTTTATTATAAAAACTCCCGCACAGCTTGCGTTTTTTGCCCAGTCTGTTAACGGCGGAAACTCTTATGACGGTCAGTTTATCGCCCTCGGCGCTTCCATAAAGCTTAACGAAGGCACTCCTTCTCCCGATGCGGATGCTTCTTACAACAAATGGACTTCTATCGCTACCGGAAAGAATTATTTTGACGGCACCTTTGACGGCAAGGGATACGTTGTTGCCGGTGTTTACGAAGGCAGTCTTTTCGGTTACGTTCGCGGTACTGTTAAAAATCTCGGCGTTGTATACTCCTACGTACGCAACGGCGGAATAGTTAATACTACCGTAAGAAAAGATTCACCCGAAATGCCTACCATATCCAACTGCTATTTTGCCGAAGGCACCGTTGTGGGCGGCGGCGGAATTGCGGCGGCTATCGGAAATTCGATAATAGACGGCTGCGCTAACTGGGGCACCATCATAAGCGAGGCGGATTGGTGCGGCGGTATCGTGGGATTTGCTCAATTCTCATACGTAAAGAACTGTTATAACGGCGGCACCGTAAAGGGCGAGTCCACCTTGGCAGGTATCGTGGGTAATTTCCTCACAGGCGAGGTAAGCCGTTGCTTTAACGAAGGCGAAGTTACCGGCGGCGTATATGTGAGCGGTATTATCGGTAACAGTGTGGACGGTATATACTACGGACTTGTGAACGCAGGAAAGCTGACGGGCGAAAACTGTGCGGGTATCGTTGTGGAAATGATGTTTGCAAACCCGCTGGAAGAGTGCTTCTATCTTGAAACTACCGCAGAGCAGGGAAGTGTATGCATTTCTCCCAAGGATGATTTTATTCAATATGCGGTTTCTGTAACCGAAGCCCAGCTTGCCGATCTGGTTGAATAAGAATAAACGGTGTATCAGCCGTTTTGGTTTCAAAAGTTATCCCAAAGGAGATTAATATGAGGAAAATAAGTATTGTTCTTGTTGTTTTGTTGGCTTTACTTCTTGTTTCAGCTTGTGTGCAGGAGTGCGATGTTTCGAAGGATGCTTCTTTGACGTCGGAAAGCGTTCCGCAACAGGACGAATCCGAAACCTCCGCAGATTCTCTTGTCACAGAGGAGTGGGAAAATACTACCGAAGAAAACGGTGATACCGTTTTAAGAAAATATACAAAAGAATATAACGGCGACGAAAGCAACTATACTCTTACCGCTATGAAATATACCAACGGCGAGTTTACCGAAAAGATTATCACCGTATATACCGATGGTAAAAAAACTCACGATGAAACCTACAGATATGACGGAGATGTTCTTCTTCACAGCGATAAAAGCGATTATGAGCCCGGCGCTTCTGTTCCAAAGTCTTCGCAGGGGTATTCTGTGGACGAATATGACAGCGACTACGCTTATTACGAATATGAGCATACGTATTCTGAGGATGGTGCGATAACGGACGGGAATAGGACTTATTACACCGAAGACGGGGCTGTTTTGAAAACTGAAGAAATTTCCCAAAAGGAAATGGAAGGGTATGCCTGCACCTATACCGTAACAACTTTATACGAAAACGGCGTTGTTTCCGGCTTCACCCATACGGCAGAAGACAGAAATCTGGATTATTGGTACGTGGAGAAGCTTACTGCCGACGGTGAAACGGTTTACATCAGGAAAAAAATTAATGATTCGATTATCGTTACGTTTCCCGATGTGGGCGCATACTCCGTAAGCGGAATCGAGTATGAGTTTTTTAGTACGGACGGTCATATGTTTGCCAAGGCTCGTTTTGAGAACGGAATGCTCAACATATATGAAGTAGCCGAAGGCGTATCCACTCAAGATGCAGTCAATATGGCAAATGCGATTGCCGCCAAAGCGCGCGAACATTCACTTTAAGCAAAACACATAATCCCTGCGAAAAACTTTCGCAGGGATATTTTTTACTTGCAATATATCTTTTTTCGTGGTACAATATTCTGTAAAAATGTTTAGAGTGGGAAAGAAGGGCTTGTATATGGCAAATACAGGATTTTTGCCCGTGCTTTTGGGCAGTGACCAAAACGTATACGGAATGGCAAGGTGCTTTCACGAAAAATACGGTATATCCTCTGTGGCGATAGGCAAGGGCAGGCTTCCCGCAACCGCAGACAGCCGCATAGTGCAGGTTGTAAGAGCCGAGCCGAATATCGAGGATAACGACGTATTCGTTTCGGTAATGACGGAATTTTATAATTCCCACAAGGATAAAACCCTTATACTCGTTCCCTGCGGCGATAACTATACAAAGCTGGTAAGCCGCAACTGCGAAAGAATAAAGGATATGTACCGCTTTGCAGTGCCGGATTACGATCTGCTTATGAAGCTTTCCTTAAAGGAAAACTTTTATAAAATGTGTGAAAAATACGGCTTTCTTTACCCTCGCACCGCAGAAATAACCTTTGAAACCAAGGATAGCTTTACTCCCGAATTCGGTTTTCCCGTGGTGGTAAAGGCATCCAACAGCGTGGCGTATTGGAATTGCTCCTTCAAGGGCAAGAAAAAGGTGTTCGTAATTCAAAGCGAGGACGAATTCAAGGCGGTAGTTCAGGCGATATATTCTTCCTCTTACCGCGATACTCTTATCGTTCAGGAGTTTATTCCCGGGGACGACAGCGCAATGCGCGTGGTAAACGCTTACGTGGGTAACGACGGAAAGTGCCGTATGATCTGTATGGGCAACGTGCTTCTGGAGGAGCACACTCCCGAGGGAATCGGCTCCTATGCCGCCATAATCTCCGGCAGCGACGAAGAGATGGAAAAACGGCTTGTTAAATTCTTCGAAGAGATCGGTTACCACGGATTTATAAATATAGATATGAAAAAAGACCCCCGCGACGGGCAGTACAAACTGCTGGAAACCAACCCCCGTCAGGGCAGAAGCAGCTTTTTCGTTTGCGCCGCAGGCTATAATCTGGCGGAATTTCTGGTAAAGGACGTTTACGAAGATTCTCCCCACGAATGTGTGTATGCCCGCAACGAATGCTTGTGGACAACCGTTCCCAAGGGTATAATATACAAATACGTTTCGGATAAATCCCTCGTTAAAAAGGCAAAACAGCTTGTAAAGCAGGGTAAGTGCCTGCGTCAATCCTGGTATGGTCCCGATATGGGCTTAAAGCGCACTCTGCGTTTTATTGTCGGTCAGTACCACTACTATGAAAAATACAAAAAACATTTCGGCAAAAGAGGCTATAATGACTGATATTCTCGGCGTTATCGGCGGAATGGGCCCTATGGCGGGCGTATATTTCTGCGAAATACTCACCAAAAAAACCTCCGCTTTTTCGGATGCGGAGCATATGGATTTTATACTTGCCAGCTTCCCCCGCGTGCCGGACAGGACTGCATATCTTTTGGATAAAAGCAACCCTTCTCCCGTAGATGCAATTTTGCGTATGGGCAATCTTTTGGTTTCTCAGGGATGTACCGTTATCGCAGTGCCCTGCGTTACCTCCTTTGCGCTTTACGATGAATATGCGCCCAAGCTGAACGCCAACGTCATCCATATGCCGGATGAGGTTTCGAAGTATCTTTCCGATGCGGGCGTGAAAAGCGCGGGAATTCTGGCTACGGACGGCACCGTTAAAACGGGAGTGCTTCAATCCTCGCTGGAAAAGCAGGGTATAAAGGCAGTCCTTCCCGATGAAGAACATCAAAAGATGGTAATGTCCGTTATTTACGATCAGGTCAAAAAAGGCGTTCCCGTGGATATGGAAATGTTTTCGGATATTTGCAGTCATATGCTGTCCCGCGGGGCTGAAAAGATAATATTGGGCTGTACCGAGCTTTCTCTCGTTTTCAGAGGAAACCACCCCTCCTCTTGCGTGGACGCGATGGAAGTGCTGGCAGAGGCCTGCATTAAAACTATGGGAAAACAGGTCAGGTAAAGGTTATGTGCGGATTTGTCGGATATAAAATAATCGAAAAACGTGATAACGACGGAAAAATTATAAAATCCATGGCGGATACCATCGTCCACCGCGGTCCCGATGACGAGGGCTATTACGTGGATGACGGAGCGGCTCTGGGATTTCGCCGTCTTTCCATTATCGACCTTGCCTCGGGTGCACAGCCTATGCAAAACGAGGACGGCACCAAGGTTCTGGTCTTTAACGGCGAGGTGTATAACTTCCGCGAAATACGTGAAAAGCTCGTAGCGGCGGGACATACCTTCGTTTCCGGTTCTGACAGCGAGGTCGTACTCCACGGCTACGAGGAATACGGCGAAAAAATATGCGAAATGCTGCGGGGAATGTACGCTTTCGTTATATGGGACAAAGCAGAAAAATCCCTTTTCGGCTGCAGAGATATTTTCGGAATAAAGCCTTTTTATTACTACAAGGACGAAAAAAGCTTTATCTTCGGTAGTGAGATAAAATCTTTTTTGCCTCATCCCGATTTCGTTAAAGAACTTAACACCGAAAAACTGGCGCAATATCTCACCTACGAATACACGGTAGGGGAGGAAACTATGTTTAAAAACGTGTTCCGCCTTGAGGGAGGACACTTTTTCACATACAAAGACGGTGCCCTGAATATAAAGAAATATTACGATATAAAGTGGAATATCAAAAACGAAGGCAGTATTGACGATTGGGCGGACAAGATAAATTCCGTCTTCGGGGAGAGCGTTGAGGCTCACCGTATTGCCGACGTTGAGGTGGGCTGCTTCCTTTCCTCGGGCGTGGATTCTTCTATGGTTGCAAAGGCGGTTTCCGCCCGCAACGAGGAAATTACGGGAGAGCCCGTAAAGACGTTTTCTATCGGCTACGAAAGGGAAAAGGTGAGCGAACTGCAGGATGCGGCAATTTTCGCATCCGCTGTGGGACTTCCCAATATACCCACGGTTATGAAGGACGAGCAGTTCTTTACCCGTGCTGCGGATATACAGTATTATCTGGACGAGCCTCTTTCCAACCCTTCGGAAATACCTCTTTTCTTCCTTGCGGAAACCGCATCGAAATACGTTAAAGTAGTCCTTTCCGGCGAGGGAGCTGACGAATTGTTCGGCGGTTATCCTCTCTACCAAAGCGAATGGCATTTCGGCAGGTACGAAAAGGTTCCCCGTTTCATAAGAAAAGCCTTGGCAGGCGTGGCGAATATACTTCCCGATTTCAAGGGCAAGCATTTTATCACCGCAGGGGCGATGGAGCCCTGGGAAAGATATGCCCGTGCCAATTACGTGTTCAATGCACAGTCCGCAAGCGCCGTGCTTAAGGGACATCCCGCAGTGGAATCACCCGCTTTGGCATCCAAAAAGGTGTTTGATAAAGTCGCTTCTCTGGATCCTGCTTCCCAGACCCAGTATGCGGACATCCACGTTTGGATGGCATACGATATTCTGGTTAAGGCAGACAGAATGAGTATGGCCCATTCCCTTGAGTTGCGCGTTCCCTTCCTTGATAAAGAGGTTCTGGAAACCGCTATGCAGGTTCCCGCAAAATACAGAGCTACCAAGGAGCAAACCAAAACGGCGCTTCGCCATGCGGCGGCAAAGCATATACCCGAGCGAAGCGCAAAAATGGTAAAGAGGGGATTTCCCGTTCCTTTGGACGAGCTTTTGCGGCAGGACGAATACTATAATATCGTCAAAACAGAGTTCCAAAGCGAGAGCGCATCTATGTTTTTCGATGTAGACGAGCTTATGAAACTTTTGGATTCCCACAAGGCAGGAAAGCACAATATGCGTAAAATATGGATGATATATTCGTTTTTACTTTGGTATAAGGAGTTTTTTGTTAAAAGGTAATTTTTGCCGTACTTGACAATGTTCGGTTTATAAGGTATAATATAATTTGGTAAAAAATTAATAGGATTTTTTCGGCATAAACAGGGGTACCCCTGTTTTAGTAGGATACGTAGGTATCCTACTAAAAGGCTTTATCTGCGAAAAGGAGAAAATTATGAAAAAGACTCTTTGCATTTTCCTGGTTTTAATTTCCTTGTTCACCGCCGCGCTGGCGTCCTGTAACGATGCATCTGAAGCTTCCGAACCCGAAGTTTCACTTGCTCCCACAGCCTACGTTCCTCATCTGGGGGAAACAACCGCTCATCAAGGCAAAGTGCTTACTATCCTTGCCAGCAACGAGAAAAGTAATTTTTCAAAAGAGGCATTTAACGCTACAGAGCTTACGACCGAGCCTGTGAACGACGCTTCCTATGAACGTAACCTCCAGCTTCAGG
The DNA here is from genome assembly GCA_045595165.1 of Eubacteriales bacterium. GTDB lineage: Bacteria > Bacillota > Clostridia > Oscillospirales > CAG-382 > SFLA01. Next base: position 11,480 of record JAZNZY010000024.1, on the reverse strand, counting down.
CAAATTACGGCTTTACCATTGAAACCATCTGGGAGGAAGCCCCTTCTCCTTATATTGACCGTGTCCGTGAAGACAAGGCTACGGGACTTGATAATTACGATGTGTTCGTAACCGGTCTTCAGAATTTGTGTACTCTTGCGGCAGAGGGATTTTTCGTCGATCTCAATTCTCTCGAAAATTCCAATCTTTGCCTTGATCAGCCTTGGTGGGATCAGCCCTTTAACGAGGATATGTCCGTGGCGGGCAAACTATATTTTGCCACCGGCGATATCGTTATGATGGACGACGAAAGCACTCGTTGTATCCTTTACAATAAGGATCTTATAGAAGATAACAAGCTGGAAAGTCCCGCACAGTTGGTTTATGACCATAGATGGACTCTTGATGCACTTTATGAAATGGCAAAAACTGCCTCTCACGAAGGCGATGGCGACGGCAAAATGACTGTTACCGGTGAGGACGTCTGGGGACTTGTTCAGGCAAGCTTTGAAAGCTATACCCTTATTCTCGGCTCTGATTGCCCTCTGGTTTCAAAGGATGAGGACGATATTCCCCGTCTCGCAATGATGGATACGAGAAACTACGAAGCTTTTGAAAAGGTTTGGGAAATTTGTACCGACAGAGAAACCACCGCTTATACCGAACAGTACTATGCGTGGAACGATCCCAATGCAGGCGTGGTGTGCGCCAACTTTGAAAAAGGTCAGGCACTATTTTATACCATAACTATAAGCGCCGTTAACGGGCAGTCCCTCCGCGATGCGGAAATACGTTACGGAATCCTTCCCATTCCCATGTTCAACGAAGAGCAGGAAACTTACTGCACTACCATCAATCCTTATCAGTTCCACGCTGTTTCCATAAAGGAAAGCTGCAAGGATTTAGATTTCGTAACCTTCGCTTTGGAAGCTATGGCTTGGACCGGCAAAGAATACATAACCCCCGAATATTACGAAAGAACTCTTAAAAACAAGCGTATTCTGGATGATGACGATTCCGCGGAAATGCTTGATATAATCTTCTCCAACCGTATAGCGGACGTTTCCATCTGCTATAACTGGGACGATTGCATACAGTACTACAACCGTGTGCTTACTCAGGGCACCAACGGACTTGCCAGCCTTGTTGAGTCCGAACAGGACCAGTTTAATTTCGAAATGGAAAAAACCTTGGAATTCTTTACCAAGGATTAAATACGACTCTTTTTTAAAATAATATACAAGGAGAAAAAACATGAAAAAAACAGTATGCTTGCTTATGGTCGTACTGATGATGCTTTCTGTTGTGCTTTGCGCTTGCAATGACGCCGGCTCCGATGCATCTGACAGCGTCAGTGTTGATCCCAACGCTTACGTTCCTCACCTCGGCGCGACCGATAAGTACAACGGCAAGACTCTTAAGATCCTTGCCAGCGCAGGCGACACCGCAGAAAACTTCCATGCATTCTGCAAAGAAGCTCTCGATCCCGATGAAAACACCGGTGAGCCTGTAAACGACGCCGCTTACGAGCGTAACCAGCAGATTAAGGAATGCTACGGCATTACTATCGAAACCATCTGGTCCGCCGCTTGGGATCCCTTTATCAATAAGGTTCAGACCGATAAGGCTTCCGGTATTGACGATTACGATGTTATCGTAACCGGTCTTTCCACCCTTGGTGTTCTTGCAGCAGAAGGTTTGTTTGCAGACCTTTACGCTATCGAAGGCTCTCACCTCAGCCTTGATGAGCCTTGGTGGGACGTTGCCGCAAACGAGGATATGTCTATCGCTAACAAGCTTTATTTCTCTACCGGCGATATCCTTATGATGGATGACGAAAACACCCGTTGTGTTGTTTACAACATCGAACTTCTCCGCGATAACAACCTTGAGAGCCCCGCACAGCTCGTTCGCGATGGCGAATGGACTCTCGATAAGTTCTGCGAAATGGCAAAGACTGCCGCAGTTCCCGATGGTGACGGCAATATGACCCACAACAAGGATGCTATCTGGGGCAGCGTAATGGCAGCTTTCGATACATATACCCTGGTTGTTGGCGCAGACTGTCCTATGGTAACCAAGGATGAGGATGATATCCCCGTTCTTTCCGTTATGAATGACCGTAACTTCGACGCATTCTCTCAGGTTTATGAAAAGGTTATCAGCGCTGTTGATTCCTGCGCATATACCGAACGCTTTACCACTTGGTCCGATTCTACTCTCGTAGCTAATTTCGCAAAGGGTCAGTCCCTCTTCCGTATTACTACCGTTGACGTTGTTAACAGCCCTGAGATCCGTGAATCTGAGGTTGCATATGGTATTCTTCCCGTTCCTAAGTTCAACGCAGAACAGGACACCTACGCTTCCGCTACCAACCCCTACTGGTTCCAGTGCATTGCTATCAAGGAAAACTGCAAGGATTTCGATTTCGTAACCTTCACTCTTGAAGCAATGGCTTGGTCCGCAAGAGAGTACATCACTCCCGAATACTACGAAAGAACTCTTAAGAACAAGCGCGCACTCCAGGATGACGATGCAGCAGAAATGCTTGACATTCTCTTCTCCAACCGTCTTGTTGATATCTCTATCGTATTCAACTGGGACGACTGCATTCAGTGGTACAACAACTGCCTTACCACCGGCGGAGCAGGTCTTGCCAGCTACGTTGAATCTCATCAGTCCGCTTTCGAGGCTGATATGACAGATACTATAGATCTGTTCTTGGAAGACTAACTTGCTTTAATACTTAAACGTCTTTGCACCCCGCAAACGCCAAAAGCATTTGCGGGGGGGTTTTTTTGGGTGATTTTTGTTCAAAATGCGTAAAAAACAGAGAAAAAACTGCACAAAGTTGAATAATTTGAGAAAAAGAGGTTGCATTTCTTTATAGAATTTGTTAAAATCTTAATATATATTAAGGAATGTAATTTCATTGGCGGTAAGGTGTTATGACGGTAAGATTTGTAAAACTTAACAGCGAGGCAAAGATTCCCGTTTATTCAAGCGCATCCGCCGCAGGAGCAGACCTGTGCGCGCTTCCGGGTGATGATATTACTATCCTTCCCGGTCAAACGGTATTGATCCATACCGGACTCGCTATGGAGATTCCCGAAGGGTACGCCGCGTTTATTTTCGCACGAAGCGGGCTCGCGTCCAAGCGGGGTCTTGCACCTGCGAATAAGGTGGGCGTGGTGGATTCGGATTACAGAGGCGAGGTTATGGTGGCGCTTCACAACCATTCCGGAACGGCACAGACCGTTGCCGGAGGCGAGCGTATTGCCCAGATGGTTATAATGCCCTTCCTGCGGGGTGAATTTACCGAAACGGACACCTTGTCCGAAACTGACCGTGGCGCAGGTGGATTCGGCTCCACCGGAAAAATGTAATTCATAAAACTGAAAGGAATCTGTTTATGAAAAAGTTTGTTTGTATTTTAATGGTTCTCCTTATGCTGTGCGCATCTCTGGTTGCGTGTAACAACACTCCCCCCGCCGAAAATTCGGGCACTGTTTCCGAAGTAAGCGACGAAGAGTACGTTCTGTTCTCCAACCTGCCTGACGTTAACTATGCCGACGGCGACACGCCCTATGAATTTAATATACTTACCATAGGCGACTGGTCCGGCGCATACAAGTCCGTAGAAGTAGTTCCTCACGAGCTTGCTCCCGAGCTTTTGCAGGACGCTGTTTTGGAGCGTAACGCTCTTGTTGAGCAGCGCTTCGGCGTTAAGATCACCGAAACCCGCACTACCAGCTCCGCAGGAATGACAAATGATATCCGTGCCAACGCATCTGCAGGCACCGACCTTTACGATGCGGTTATGCCTTATATGACCGAAGCTGCTACTCTTTCTGCCGAAGGTCTGTTCTATGACCTTTTGGGCGAGGATGCGGTTGCGTTTGACGGTCCTTGGTGGGATCAGGCTGCGATGGATACTCTTTCTATCGATAACAAGCTGTATTTCATCACCGGTGACCTCTGCCTGCTGGCATACGATTGCACCCACTGCCTCGTTTTCAACCGTGATCTTGCTACCGAAAACGGCGTAGATCCTTATCAGCTCGTATATGACGGCGAATGGACTCTTGATAAGATGCTTGAGATCTCCAAGGGCATCACCCGTGAAGAAAACAACGACGGTACTATGGATCTTAGCGACGTTTGGGGCTGCCTTATCAACAGCAACTTTACCACCTCCATGTTCCTTGCGTCCGGCGAGCGTCTTACCACCAAGGACGAAAACGATATGCCCGTTATCTCCGTTATGGGCAACAGACAGATCGAGGTATTCGATAAAATCTTCAACCTCTGCAGTAATGACGCTGTGGGACATATAGATTCTTCCACAAATATCGGCAGATTCTCCAGCGTATGGGTTGCCGCTTCCGAAGCGATCGCATCCAAGCGCGCGTTGTTCCGCGCAATCGCAATGGTAGATATTTTTGAAATTGCGGAATACGAATGCTCCTTCGGTCTTCTTCCCACTCCCAAGGCAAGCGAAGATCAGGAACAGTACTATTCCAACGTATCCGCAATCGCCGCTACCTGCGTTGCAATTCCCAAGACCAACAAGAATTACGAGTGCGCCGCAGTTGTTATGGACGCTATGGCTCAGGCTTCTACCGACACCGTAAGATCCAGCTACTACGATAACCTGCTCAAGCTCCGTAAGCTTCAGGGCGAGGATGATGAAAAGATGCTTGATATCATCTTTGCGGGCCGTACCTACGATTACGGTATCCTCTTCCAGTGGGGCGGAATCAATACCTTTATGAACGATATCGCATTCAGCGGCACCAACAACTTTAAATCCAAGTACGATTCTATCGAAGGTGCTATCGAAGCTTCTATGGAAAACACCATCAATGGTATGAGGTAAGTTAAATGAAAAAGATTTCACTTGCTGCAAAACTTGTTACCGTTGCGGTTTTGACTGTCCCTTTCATTTATGAAAGGGACGAAAACGGCGGTTTGAAGCTTCGTGCCGTACTCTATGACCTTAACATAGCAAAGAAAGAGGATGGCACCAAGGATATACGCATAGATATCGGCGGAATTTTTAAGGATCAAATAAAAGCAGTTAAAAGAATATTTGCAGATATCTCCGCTTCCCGCAGAAAAAACAGGGAAGAAGAGGATATAGACGCAGATTTTGCGGACATAGACTTTACCGAAGAGGACGAAGCTGCTGCAGACGAGCTTTTGGCAGATTAACGGCGCATACCTAAAACAGAAAAAAGAGGTATTATTATGAAAAAACTGCTTTGCTCTTTACTGGCGGCTTTGCTAATAGGAACACTTTTGGTTTCATGCCAGCAGCCCCAGGCAGATAATTCAGACGTTTCTTCCGAAGTTTCCGAAGAATACGTGCTGTTTTCCAACCTGCCCGAAAAAGATTTTTCGGATAACGGCACTCCCACGGATTTTACTTTCTTGACAGTCGGCGATTATGCAAACACATACGCTTCCGTTGAGATATGCCCCAACGAGCTTTCCAGCGAACTCATTCAGGAAGCTGTTTTCGAGCGCAACGCTCTTGTAGAGCAGAAGTTCGGAGTTACTATTAAGGAGATCCGCACTACCGGCAACGGTGAGATGGTTAACCTTATTCGCTCCAACGCTTCCGCCGGCACCGACCTTTACGATGTAGTTATGCCTTGGATGCCCGATGCGGCTTCTCTGGCTCTGGAAGGACTTTTCTATAACCTGGCAGAAGATACTTCCGTTGTAGATTTCTCCGGCCCCTGGTGGGCGCAGGATGCAAAGGAGACCATGTCGATCGGCAACAATCTTTACTTTGTAACCGGCGATATGAACCTGCTTTGCTATGAATGCACCCACTGTATCGTATTCAACAGAGATATGGTCGATGAGCTTCATCTGGAGGATCCTTATCAGCTTGTATACGACGGCGAGTGGACAATAGATAAGCTTTTGGAAATTTCAAGGACCGTAAGCGTGGATCAGGATAACGGCATGCTCGACAGCTACGATGACCGTTGGGGATTCCTTATTAACCACAACTACGTAACCAGTATGTTTATCGGTGCAGGTTATTCTCTTTCCGGTAAGGACGAAAAAGATCTTCCCGTGGTAAACGTTATGGGCACCGGTCAGACCGAAGCGTTCAACAAGATTTTTGATCTTTGCAACGATGATTCCGTGGGATATATCGAAGGCTTTATAAACAAATATCCTCAGATATGGGATTCCACTACGGAGGCGGTCGCTACCGGTCACGCTTTGTTCCGTGCCGCTACCATCGGTAATATCCAGGCAATGGCTGAATTCGAATGTAACTTCGGCGTTCTTCCCGCTCCCAAGCTTGATAAAGACCAGGAAGATTACCGTGTAAACGTATCTGCGGTTTACTGTTCTTGCGCCGCTGTTCCCAAGACCAATAAGGAATACGAAAAAGCTGTTATCATTTTGGATGCTATGTGTCAGGCGGCTACCGGCACTGTAAAGACCAGTTATTATGATACTCTTCTTAAGATGCGTAAGCTTCAGGATAACGACGGCGCCGCAATGCTTGACATTATCTTTGACAGCCGCGTATACGATTACGCTATCATCTTTGGCTGGGGCGGTGTAAACACCTTTATGAACCCCATCGCATTCTCCGGCTCCAACACTTTTACCTCCGCATACGAGAGTATAGAATCTAAAATTCAAGCGGATCTGGAAAAGACCATAGAAACTTTAGGTAAATAAAAAAGACTAAAAAATGTGCATCTTTTCTTGACATTTGTAAAGAAAAGGGTTATAATGACATCGTTTGGAAAAAATTATTTAAAGGAGTAATACCCATGCCTCTTGTAACTTCAAAAGAAATGTTCGAAAAAGCATACAACGGCGGTTACGCTATCGGTGCTTTCAATGTCAACAATATGGAGATCGTTCAGGCGATCACCGAAGCTTGCCGTGAAGAAAAGGCTCCTGTTATCCTTCAGGTGTCCAAGGGCGCACGTGCATACGCTAACCACACCTACCTCGTTAAACTGGTAGAAGCTGCTGTTATCGAATGCCCCGAAATTCCCATCGTTCTTCACCTTGACCATGGCGATAGCTTTGAAACCTGCAAATCCTGCATCGACGGCGGCTTTACCTCCGTTATGATCGACGCTTCCTCCAAGCCCTTCGAAGAGAATATCGAGATTACCAAGAAGGTAGTTGAATATGCTCACGCACACGGCGTAGTTGTAGAAGCAGAGCTCGGCGCGCTCGCAGGCGTTGAAGACGAAGTTAACGTATCTTCCGATAACGCTCACTACACCCGTCCCGAAGAAGTTGAAGAGTTCGTAGCTCGCACCGGATGTGATTCTCTCGCAATCGCTATCGGTACTTCTCACGGCGCATACAAGTTCAAGCCCGGCACAAATCCCCAGCTTCGCTTCGATATTCTCGAAGAGATCATCAAGAAGCTCCCCGGCTTCCCCATCGTTCTCCACGGTTCTTCTTCCGTTCCTCAGAACTATGTAGAAATGGTTAACACCTACGGCGGCGCAATGCCCGGCGCTATCGGCGTTCCCGAAGATCAGCTCCGTCGCGCTGCACAGCTGGCAGTTTGCAAGATCAACATCGACTCCGACCTCCGTCTTGCAATGACCGGTACTGTCCGTAAGTTCTTTGCAGAACATCCCGATAAGTTCGACCCCAGAGAATACCTCAAGCCCGCAAGAGCAAACATCAAAGAGCTTGTTCGTCATAAGCTGGTTAATGTTCTCGGCTGCAACGGCAAAGCGTAAAACGTTTTCTTTTAGCGCAGAACAAAAACGCAAAAATAAAGTAAATTGTTTCGTTTAGTGCGTTCCCAAATGTAGGGCAGGGGCTTGCTCCTGCCGAACACCAATATTAAAAGGAAAACTTCCGTAGAAGTAAACGTCTACGGAAGTTCTTTTATTTTTATTTGCGTTTTTTAGGCGTTTTTAGTCGGGGGGCAGTAGACTACTACAGCTCCACAGGGGTCCCTAAAAAATGCTATCGCATTTTTTGGGGTGCCCAATCCCCGCTCCTAAAAACGCCTTCTGCATCTAAAAGAAACCCGTTTTCTTCTTCTACGGCAGTTTTTCTTGAACTTCGTTTAAAATTGTTTTATAATATTTGCAACCCTTTTTGTTTTTCATACACTACTTGAATGAAAGGAGGTCAGACAGATGGAGCAAAGATATATTGAAGCTTTAACAAACGAGTATATGTCGCGCCTATACTATTTTTGCCTTAAAAAGACAGGCAACAGTACCGAGGCGGAAAATCTCACATCGGATATACTTGTGAACGTCTTGTCGTCCCTTGACCGCGGGAACATACCGGTTAATTTCCGTGGGTGGGTATGGCAGATAGCCCGAAACAGGTACAGTCTTTGGGCGGCAAAAAAGCACGCAAAAGCAAGCTGGGAGCAGTACGAGGATATAAGCGAATACGAGCATGAAAGCGAAAGCGAGAGCCCCGAAGAAGAGCTTATACAAAACGAAGCTTTACTTCTTTTGCGCAGGGAGCTTGCGTATATATCCTCGGAATACAGAAACCTACTTGTTTCTTATTATATCGAAAACAGAAAGCTTAAGGATATCGCCGCATCTGTGGGACTTCCCGTTGGCACGGTAAAATCAAACCTTTTCCGTGCGCGAAAAATACTAAAAGAAGGTATGAATATGGCAAGAGAATACGGAATAAGAAGCTATAAACCCGATGACGTGCATTTTATAGCAAGCGGTAAACTGGAAATGAACCGTCCTTGGGGTGTGGTACAGAGAAAACTGCCCAAAAACATTCTGCTTGAAGCAGACAATAATCCTTCGTCTTTAGAGGATTTGGCTGTTGAATTGGGTACGGCAATGCCTTATCTTGAGGAGGAAGTGGAAATACTCAAGGATGCCACCCTCCTTAAGAAGATAGGGGATAAGTATATTACAAACTTTTTCATTGCAAGCAAGGAGTGCCAGACGGATATTTACAACGCACAGCGCAGCGAATCCAAAAAACGCAGTGCATTGCTTGAGAAAATCTTGGCGGACAGTCTTGATAAGATCCGCGCTTTGGGCGTGGCAGGACCTACCGTAAGCGATAATAATCTTAAATGGTGGCTGGCTATTCATACGGTAGACTGCATTGTGGTCACGATCCCGGATTACACCGATGTGTACCCCGAAAAGCGCGAAAACGGAGAAACCTGGGGCTTTATGGGAATGGAAATGGCAGTACTGCCCGAAAATCTTATGGTTGGACACAACGGATCCGGTAACGGCAGCGTAGAGCTTTGGGCGTACAAGGTAGGAGATTACGGTCTGTGGCACGTCGTCGGAGAATTATTTGATTCTCTTCACACCGTCTTTTTGGCAGATGCAGTTAAGAATAAACGCAAGGTTGCGGATTTCACTTCGGCGGAAAAGAAAATATGGGATGCTTGTATAAACAATATCCACGCCCACGAAGGCGAAAACGGGGAAGTGGTGCCGGATATTATTGTGGCAACCAAAGAACAACTGAATGCTTTAAACGGTATTCTTTTATCCCACCCCTTGGCAGAAGAATTGAAAGGAATGTTCGTGCAGGCGTTCAACGAAACCAAAGAGAGTATAAAAAGGAATATCAGTCCCCAGCTTTCCCATCTTCTCAATTACTGCGCATCTATGTTTATTCTCAATACGCGTATGATGACAGTGCACGATCTGGTGGAAAGGAATACACTCCTCATCCCCGAAGACCCCGAAAACAGCAAGATCGGCTTGTTCCTGTTTATGGATTAATAAAAAAAGACCATGAAAACGGTCTTTTTTGTTGCTATTGGTTATTTATCATATCCTTGTATTCGTCGGAGAAGAATGAGAATATACTTGCGCGTCTTGCGGTGGCAAAGGCGAGAAAGACTTCTGCTGTAGCGGAGTCGTCGTGTGCGCCTTCCTTATATTCTGCGTAGGTTCCGCCTGCGGAAAAATCGCCAACCGCTGTGCAAAGTGCAGTAGAAATCTCTCCGTTTGCGGGAATTCCCGCAAAAACGAGAGCATTAAGAACGCCCATTGTGGCAAGGGCAGAGGATTCGCCATCGGAATCCAGGACGGTATTATCGTTTTCGATACAAGAACCAAGATAGGTAAGCAATCCGTCGCGGCTTTCGTTATCGTCATACTCCTCGCGGTAAGCGGTGATAACGTTAAGCACCATAGCGGAAACGTATGCGTCGCAGGAGCGGGCATTCTCATCCTCGCCCCAGCCGCCGTCCGCAAGCTGGATATCGGCAAGATAAGTCAGGATATCACCAAGGTTTTCCACCTCGGTATCGCAAACGTAAAACGCCATAAGAGCCATACAGAGATCTGCGGTTGCCAGTTCATCCGGCTCGGAAACTGCTTGGAGCAGGGGAGTGACGTACTTTTCCGTATCGTATCCCTCCACCTCAAAAAGCTGAGTAAGTATGGCGGCGGAGATGGCGGAAGCGGCTGTTTCGTACACGCTGTCGCCCTCATAAAGGAAAACTCTGTGAGCGGAAATATCCCCGCCCTCCAGATATAAAGCGGCTATGACACGCCAATCTGTAATGGTTTCGCCCCCGTAATACTGCTTAAGCATGGCGGTATCAGTAACATCGCCAAAGGATACCTCTTCTTCTTTGCAAGCGCAGAGGAGAAGGGAAAGGGCTAAAATTATAATGAAAATACGTTTCATATAAATCACCAAAAAGGGATAATTAAAATCACACAAAAAGCCGCAAGGCTTCTTGGGGACCTACAAGAAATCCGTAGTTGGAATACAACTACGGATTCTTTTGTTGTTTGTTTTGTAAGACTTGGTGTGAACCGAATTACTTGATAGTAACGGTTGCGCCTTCTTCTTCGAGCTGCTTCTTGATAGCTTCTGCTTCTTCCTTGGAAACGCCGGTCTTAACTGCCTTGGGAGCGCCAACAACGATCTCTTTAGCTTCGCCGAGAGATACGCCGGTGATTTCCTTAACAGCCTTGATAACCTTAAGCTTCTTAGCTTCGTCGAAAGAGGTGAGTTCTACGTCAAACTCGGTCTTTTCTTCTGCTGCGGGAGCTGCTTCTGCTGCGCCGCCAACTGCTGCTACTGCAACGGGAGCTGCGGATACGCCGAATTCTTCTTCAAGAGCCTTTACGAGGTCTGCAAGTTCGAGTATGGTAAGTTCCTTAACGATGTCAAGGATCTGCTGAGATTTTTCGTTCATTTTAAAATCCTCCGAATATTTTTAGTTAATTTTTTTAAATTTTGTTTTGCGTTTTCACGCGGTTTGTTCTTGCTTTAAGCAAGAATTATTCAGCTGCTGCTTCAGTAGCTTCTTCTGCAACAGGTGCTTCGCCGGACTTGTCGATAATAGCCTGAAGTACGTATGCGAAGCTGTAAAGGGAAGACTGAAGAGAGCCGAGCATCTTGCCGATAAGAACTTCCTTCGAAGGAGTCTTTGCAAGATCCTGAACGCCCTTTTCGTCAAGAAGGTTGCCTTCTACGAAACCTGCTTTGATAACAAAGTTGGGGTTCTTTTCTGC
>JAZNZY010000023.1:0-94565 GCA_045595165.1 Eubacteriales bacterium | reverse complement strand
GAGAGCGTACGCAAGACCGATCTCAAGTGCATCGCCGGTAGCATCCTGCTCAACAGCGATAAGACAAGGAACACCCTTACCTGCCTGATATTCGCTTCTTACGGTGTGTCCGGGACCCTTGGGCGCAACCATAATAACGTTTACGTTCTTGGGAGGCTTGATACAGCCGAAGTGAATGTTAAAGCCGTGAGCGAATGCCAAGGTCTTTCCTTCGGTAAGATTGGGTTCGATGCTTTCTTTGTAAAGCTTTGCCTGCTTTTCATCGTTGATAAGAATCATAATGATATCGGCTGCTTTTGCTGCATCTGCCGCTGTCATAACTGTAAGACCCTGAGCTTCTGCTTTTGCCCAACTCTTGCTTCCGTTATAAAGACCTACGATAACGTTAACGCCGCTATCCTTAAGGTTAAGTGCGTGTGCGTGGCCCTGAGAACCGTAGCCGATAATAGCAACGGTCTTGCCGTTTAATTTCTGAAGATCGCAATCCTGCTGATAAAAAATTCTATTCATAACTGTTTACCTCTTTTTTATATATTAAAGATTTGTAATTTTTCGAATGGTTGTGTCGCCCCGTTCAAGAGATGCGGCACCCGTACGGCAGATCTCAAGTATCTCGTAATCGCGTAAAAGGTTGATGAAAGCATCGATTTTGTGGCTATCCCCTACCATTTGTATCATTGTGGTTTCGCGGGTGTAGTCAACTATCTTGCCCTCAAATGCGTCTATAGCGGCTCGAACGTCGTTTCTCGTTTCGGGATCGTTGGCTACCTTTACAAGCAAAAGCTCTCTGCTGACTGTTTCCGCAGGGTTAAGCTCGACAATAGAGCAAACGTCGGGAAGCTTGTAAAGCTGGTTGATAAGCTGTTGTTTACTTATCTCGTCGCCCTCGGAAAGCACGGTGATACGGGAATATTTGGCTGATTCCGTTTCACTCACCGTAAGTGCACTTATATTGAACTGTCTGCGGCGAAACATACTTGTAACACGGTTAAGGACACCGAACTGGTTGTTAACAAGAATTGCAACTGTAAATCTGTTATCCATAATCAGTCTCCTATCTTTACAATAATATCGTCCATAGAGCCGCCGGGAGGAAGCATGGGAAGCACGAACTCGTCTTTATCAATAGCGCAATCGATAAGATAAGGTCCGTTATGGTTGAAAGCCTCCGCAAGAGCATTGTTCAGCTCATCCAAGGTCAAAGCGCGGCTTGCTTTTGCGCCGAACGCCTCTGCAAGCTTGACGAAATCGGTCTGTCTGTCAAGTACGGTGTTGGAATAATGTTTATCAAAGAACAAAGTTTGCCACTGACGAACCATACCAAGTACGCCGTTGTTCATTATAAGAATAACCACAGGTAAATTCTCGCTTACAGCCGTTGCCATTTCGTTAAGGCACATACCGAAGCTTCCGTCGCCCGTAACGAGGACGCTTCTTTGCTTTGAACCCAACTGTGCGCCAATTGCCGCACCAAGACCGAAGCCCATCGTTCCCAGACCGCCGCTGGAAATAAATCTGCGGCTGTTGGTGAATTTAAGGTATTGTGCTGACCACATCTGATGCTGACCGACATCTGTTGCAACGGGAGTATCAGCATCAAGATATTTGTTAAGGGTATTTATAACGTTTCTGGGAGTCATTCCCTCTCTGGAATCAAGCCCTGCGGCTTCATCGGCTTTGAACCGATCAACAACAGCCTGCCATTCGGGACGGACAGCCTTATTAAGCAAAGGAATGAGCTTTTGAAGAGTAAGCTTTACATCGCCGCGAAGACCGTGGGTAGGCTCTACTGTTTTTGAAAGCTCTGCTCCGTCGATATCGATATGAACTATTTTTGCTTTTTTTGCGAACTTCGCACGGTTGCCTGTAACTCTATCATTAAATCTTGCACCTAAAGCTATAATGCAATCTGCGTTGTGCATAGACATTGAGCAAGCGTAATGACCGTGCATACCCTGCATACCCAAAAAGCGGGGATGATCTGTGGGAACGCCTGATATACCCATCATAGAACAGCCGATGGGTGCGTCTATAAGCTCAGCCAGCTCAAGCACCTCTTCACGGGCATCGCCGGAGATAAGCCCGCCGCCGAAATATATAAAAGGCTTTTCTGCGCTATTTATACATTCAGCCGCCTGCTGTATGCGAATGTCTTTTGCGGCGTTTTTAACATCCTTTTCAACCTTAGGCATAGGCTCGTACTCGTATTTGGCTATCTGTACGTCCTTGGGTACATCGATAAGTACGGGACCCGGTCTTCCCGAAGAAGCTATTCTGAATGCCTCACGGATGGTATCCGCAAGGTCTTCTATACTTCCAACGAAATAGTTGTGCTTGGTAATAGGAAGGGTTATACCCGTAATATCTATTTCCTGAAATCCATCCGTACCGATAACCGAATTGGGAACGTTACCGGTTATGGCAACTAGAGGAACGGAATCAATATAAGCTGTTGCGATACCGGTAACAAGATTGGTTGCACCGGGACCTGAGGTTGCGATTACAACACCTACCTTACCCGTGGCGCGAGCGTATCCGTCAGCCGCATGGGCAGCGCCTTGCTCGTGAGCGGTAAGCACGTGTTTAAGCTCATCGCTGTATTTATATAATGAATCGTACACGTTGATTATTTGTCCGCCGGGGTATCCGAAAACAACGTCGCATCCCTGCTCTATCAACGTGCGAACGATTATATCTGCTCCTGAAAGTAACATTCGTGTTATCCTTTCCGTATATTTTCTGTAATAAGTCTGCCCATCTCTTTGCAACCGACGAGAGTAAGGCCTTCGTCGGAAGCGAAAATATCCCCCGTTCTGTATCCCGCATCAAGTACTGCGGAAACCGCATTTTCTATTACATCCGCTTCTTCGCTCATATCGAAGCTGAAACGAAGCATCATTGCTGCGGAAAGTATGGTTCCGATGGGGTTTGCTTTATCCGTTCCCGCAATATCGGGCGCAGAACCGTGAATAGGCTCATATAAACCGCACGCAGTTGCTCCCAGACTGGAAGAAGGAATCATTCCGATAGAACCTGTGATCATAGAAGCTTCATCGGACAGTATATCTCCGAACATATTCTCGGTAACGATAACGTCAAACTGAGAAGGGTCTTTAACGATCTGCATTGCGCAGTTATCCACCAGCATATCCGTAAGCTCAACTTCAGGATATTCGGCTGCAAGACGGTGCATAACGGACTTCCAAAGTCGGCTGGAATCCAAAACGTTGCTCTTTTCCACGGAGCAAAGCTTTTTACCACGCTTCATGGCAGTTTCAAAACCGATCCTGCCGATACGCTCGATCTCGCTTTCGGAATATTTAAGCTCGTCTACAGCAACCTTTTCTCCGTCTGCGGTTTCGGTCTGATGCTTGCCGAAATATATTCCGCCGATAAGCTCGCGTACTATGATGAAATCTATTCCCTTATTTACGATAGATTCTTTCAAAGGAGATGCGCTTGCAAGCTGACGCCATATCTTTGCGGGACGGTTATTACTGTAAACGCCCATTCCGGCGCGAAGTCTTAAAAGTCCTTTTTCGGGACGCATATTTCCCGGGACATCGTTCCACTTGGGACCGCCGACGGCACCTAAAAGCACACTGTCGGAATTAATGCATTTATCAAGCATTTCTGCGGGAAGAGGATCTCCCCACTTATCTATGGCGCATCCGCCCATATCCACATCTGTATATTTAAAGGTATGACCGTAAAGCTCGCCGATCTTGTTAAGCACGTTTAATGCCTGTTCGACTATTTCCGGACCGATACCGTCGCCGCGGATAACGGCTATATTCTTTTGCATATTTATCAGCCTTCCTTAAGAGAGGTAAGTAATCCGCCTTTTTGAATGATATTCTGTATAAAGGAGGGAAACGGTTGCGCTTTATAAGTTTTGTTTTTCGTAAGATTTGTTATTATTCCGGTATCGAAATCCACGGAAACCTGATCTCCGTCCTCGATCTCGTCTGCCGCTTCTTCACATTCCAATATGGGCATACCGATATTTATGGCGTTGCGGTAAAAGATACGGGCAAAGCTTTTTGCAATAACACAACCTGTTCCGCAGGTCTTAATAACGAGAGGTGCGTGTTCACGGGAAGAACCGCATCCGAAATTCCAGCCTGCAACTATAATATCACCCTTGTTTACACGGGATACGAAGGTGTTATCAATATCCTCCATACAGTGCTTGGCAAGCTCCTTTGCATCGGAGGTGTTAAGATAACGAGCAGGAATAATAACATCTGTATCAACGTTATCGGGATATTTAAAAACTTTTCCTTTGGTTTCCATTAACTTTTCCTCCGAGGGTCTGTAATATATCCCGTAAGTGCGCTTGCGGCGGCAGTTGCGGGAGAAGCGAGATAAACTTCGCTTTCCACGTGTCCCATTCTGCCCACAAAGTTTCTGTTGGTGGTGGCGATGCAGCGTTCGCCTGCGGCGAGAATACCCATATAACCGCCGAGGCAAGGTCCGCAGGTGGGTGTGGAAACTACTGCGCCCGCATCAATAAATGCGGTAACGTATCCCCTCTCCACACATTCGCGGAGTATCTGCATAGTTCCGGGGATTATAATACAACGTACGTTGTCCGCAATTTTTTTGCCGTTAAGTATGTTGAATGCGGCTTCCATATCCTCCATTCTGCCGTTGGTACAGCTTCCGATAACGACCTGATCGATCTTTATATCGGCAAGTTCTTCTGCAGGATGAGTGTTTTCGGGAAGATGGGGACAAGCAACGGTAGGAACGATGGAAGCGAGATCGATCTCGATAACACGCTCGTATTCTGCGTCCTCGTCTGCCTCGTAAATAACGGGAGTACGTTCACAACGTCCCTCCATATATTTCCTGGTTATATCGTCAACGGGGAAAATTCCGTTCTTTGCGCCAGCTTCGATAGCCATATTGCAAATGCACAGACGATCATCCATACTGAGAGAGGCAACTCCATCTCCCGTAAATTCCATACTGCGGTACAATGCGCCATCAACACCTATCATACCTATGATAGTAAGTATAACGTCCTTGCCGCTGCAGTAAGGAAAAAGCTTGCCTTTAAGAACAAACTTGATAGCGGAGGGCACCTTGAACCAAGCGGTTCCCGTTGCCATTCCTGCCGCCATATCCGTACTGCCAACACCTGTGGAAAAAGCACCCAGCGCACCGTAAGTACAAGTGTGGCTGTCCGCGCCGATAATGCAATCGCCTGCGGTAACCACGCCCTGCTCGGGAAGAAGCGCATGCTCTATGCCCATTTTGCCCACGTCATAAAAATGACTTACACTATGTGCAAGAGCAAATTCGCGGCACTGTTTGGATTGCTCGGCGGCTTTAATATCCTTATTGGGAACGAAGTGATCCAGCACTATGGCAATCTTATCTTTATTGAAAACGGAATCAAATCCCGCTTTTTTGAATTCATTTACCGCTACGGGAGTTGTAATATCGTTACCGAGAACTATATCAAGCTTGGCGCTGATAAGCTGTCCCGCACTGACACTTTCAAGTCCCGCGTGGGCGGCGAGTATTTTTTGAGTCATGGTCATGCCCATGGTAATTGACTCCTTTTATCTGATCATATTGTTATACGCACTTAACAATGCGTGAATACTTGCACGGACAATATCGGTATCCGTACCTGCACCCCAGTGCATATTACCGTTTTTATCTTCAATTCCGATATAAGCGGCGGCTGTGGCATCCGAGCTCTTGCCTTCCAAGCTGTGCTCGGTATAAACCTTGAGAACGTAAGTATCGTCCGTATATTCCTTCAGTGCGTTACTTACCGCATCGAGAGAGCCGTTTCCTTGGGTGTGAACGGTAGTCTTTTTGCCATCCTTTTTGAAGGTAACGTATGCATCCACTCCGCCTTCCTTCTGAACAAAGCTCATATTGGAGATGGATACGGGACTCTCGAGATTAAGGTAATTATCTGTAAACACTTTCAAAACATCGTGGGTCTTAAGTTCACAATGGCCGTGATCAGATACGTTTTTGCAGGCATAGCTGAAATGCTCCCGCATTTTGGGAGGCAGAACATAGCCGTAAGTCTGCTCCAACAGATAGCCGATACCACCTTTACCGCTTTGGGAATTGACACGGATAACATCCGCATCGTATGTACGGCTTATATCCTTGGGATCGATGGGAATGTAAGGAACGGTCCACTGTGTAAGATTCTTTTCCTCACGCCATTTCATACCCTTTGCGATAGCATCCTGATGGCTTCCCGAAAAAGCGGCAAATACCAATGCGCCTGCATAAGGACTTCTTTCGTAAACGTGCATACGAGTACATTTTTCGTAGGTTGCAACGATTTCGGGCATATTGGAGAAATTAAGCTCGGGATCGACACCGTGGGAATACATATTCATTGCAAGAGTAATGATATCCACGTTTCCCGTGCGCTCGCCATTGCCGAAAAGAGTACCTTCGACACGGTCCGCGCCTGCAAGCAATGCAAGCTCGGTATCCGCAACGCCTGTACCTCTATCGTTATGAGGATGGAGAGAAAGGGTTACGAATTCACGGTATTTTAGATTTTCGCTCATATATTCAACCTGATTAGCGTAGACGTGAGGAAGGCTCATTTCCACGGTAACCGGAAGGTTAATTATGACATTATTGGTTTCGGAAGGCTCAAGCACATCAAGCACAGCGTTGCAAACATCCAAAGCGTATTCGGGTTCGGTTCCTGTAAAGCTTTCGGGAGAATACTCGAATCGGAAATTGCCTTCATATTCGGAAGCAAGACGTTTTACAAGCCGAGCGCCGTCAATAGCGATCTGCTTTATTTCTTCTTTAGATTTTCTGAACACCTGCTCACGCTGGGCAACGCTTACGGAATTATAGAAATGAATAATTGCGTTGGGTGCACCCTTGCAGGCATCAAAGGTTTTGCGGATAATGTGCTCTCTGCACTGGGTAAGCACCTGAACGGTAACGTCCGAAGGGATCATATCTTTTTCGATAAGTGTACGCAAAAATTCATATTCCGTTTCGGAAGCCGCAGGAAAGCCCACTTCAATCTCTTTAAATCCCACCGCCAGCAAAAGCTTATAAAATTCAAGCTTTTCCTCAAGACTCATAGGGATAACGAGTGACTGGTTTCCGTCACGCAAGTCAACGCTGCACCAACGGGGGGCTTTTTCAATATGATCTTTATTTACCCATTTACAATGGTTTCCCGGAGCGGGAAAATATCCTATACTGTATTTACTGTTGTTCATTTTTTGCTCCTTGGAATATACGCTTTATTTTTCCGCTATAGCCTCTACCTCAACAAGAACGTTCTTGGGTAGTGTTTTTACAGCTACGCAGGAGCGGGCGGGCTTGCCCGTAAAATATTTGCCGTATATTTCGTTAAAAGCGGCAAAATCTGCCATATCGCTTAAAAAGCAAGTGGTTTTCACAACCTTTTCAAGGCTCGTTCCCGCCGCCTCAAGAACTGCGGAAAGATTTCTGCAAACCTGCTCGGTCTGTTCCCGAATGGTAGTTGCTTCAACGGCGCCGCTTGCGGGGTTGATCGCGATCTGACCTGATGTAAACACTAAATTACCGACTACCATACCCTGAGAATAAGGTCCGATAGCATCGGGAGCGTTTTTGGTGTATATGTATTCCATAATAATTTACTCCTCTACAATTTTGAAGCCTTCGTTTTTAAGAGCTTCGGTAATTTGACGAACGTGATCGTAATCACGGGTTTCCATAACGATACGGAGGTAACAGCCGTTTATGCTCTCGGTATTTCCGTTACGCTCGTGGTGTACGCTTGTAACGTTACCGCCGCAATCAGCGATAATACGGGAAACATCCTTAAGCTGACCGGGTTTATCAACAAGCTCGATAAGCAGACTTGAGCTTCTGCCCGACTTCATAAGACCGCGTTCTATTACGCGGGAAAGGCTGGTAACATCTATATTCCCGCCGGAAACAACGCTTACGACTTTTTTGCCCGCTATGGGGAATTTATTGAACATTGCCGCCGCTACGGAAACAGCGCCTGCGCCTTCGGCTATCATTTTTTGCTTTTCGATAAGAGCGAGGATAGCAGAGGATATTTCATCCTCGGTAACGAGGGCGATATCGTCAACATATTTTCTGACCATTTCAAAAGTATTATCGCCGGGGCGTTTCACGGCGATACCGTCTGCTATGGTAGAAACGGTAGAAAGAGTTTGTATTGCGCCGCCGTTAACGGAATTATACATACTTGCCGCGCCTGCCGCCTGAACGCCGTATACCTTGATACGAGGATTAATTGCTTTGATAGCATATGCTACGCCGGAAATAAGTCCGCCGCCGCCGATGGGAACGATAACCGCATCGATATTGTCAATATCATTTACGATCTCAAGACCTATAGTACCCTGACCTGCAATAACGTTTTCATCGTCAAAGGGATGGACGAAGGTAAGTCCCAATTCATCTTTTAATGACATAGCTTTGTTATAAGCATCGTCATAACAGCCTTCAACAAGACAAACGCTTGCACCGTAGCTTTTTGTTGCCTCTATTTTTGAAATAGGCGCGTTATCGGGCAGGCAGATAAGAGAAGATATACCGCATTTGGAAGCAGCCAGAGCGACGCCTTGCGCATGGTTGCCCGCAGAGCAGGCTATAACGCCCTTTGCCTTTTCTTCATCAGACAGCATAGCTATCTTATATCCGGAGCCGCGTAGCTTAAAGGAGCCCGTGTTTTGCAAATTCTCGGGCTTGAAATACAGATCGCAATCGGGAGCGATACCGTACGCCTTTGCTAAGGGAGTAGGACGTATGATATTTTTAAGAACTGTTGATGCGTGGAAAATTTTATCGATAGTAACCATATGTATAAAAGCTTCCTTTCGGGCGGATTCGTAATATAAGAAGCCCCTCTCTCTTACGCAAAGAGAGAGGGACCTAAGAATTAATAAATAGTCAATACCGTTCTGTTTGCCGTGAAAAATCAAAAAAACTGTGCATTATATATTATTGAATGATTATAACATCCGAACAAATATATGTCAAGGGAAAAACGAAAAAATATTCTTTATTTTGAAATAATTATTCAGTTATTTTATTACCTTGACCCATCCTTCGGGAGGAGTAACAGTACCCATCTGGATACCTGTAAGCGTATCGTACAGTTTCTTAATCGTATCGCCCATTCCGCTTTCGCCGATACTGAAGGAATACACCTTACCGTGATCCACGATCTTGCCGACGGGAGAAATCACAGCAGCGGTTCCGCAAAGTCCGCATTCCGCAAAATCGCCTATTTCAGCAAGGGACACTTCCCTTTCCTCCACTTCCATACCAAGGTAATCCTTTGCAACCTGAAGGAGCGAGCGGCGGGTAATGGAGGGCAGAATAGTATCGGACTTGGGTGTAACCAGCTTGCCGTCTTTGGTAACGAAGATTATATTTGCGCCTCCCGTTTCCTCAATGTGAGTGCGTGTAGCGGAATCCAGATAAACATTTTCGTCATATCCCTGCTCGTGTGCGTCAACAATAGCGTAAAGGCTCATAGCGTAGTTCAGACCCGCTTTGATATGTCCCGTGCCTTTGGGAGCCGCACGGTCGAAATCGGAAACACGAAGGGTAAGCGCGCGAACGCCGCCCTTGAAATAAGGTCCAACGGGAGTAGCAAAAATACGGAACTGAAATTCGTTGGCAGGTTTCACACCGATGATGGAATCATAGCCGAACATATAAGGACGGAGATAGAGAGATGCGCCGGAGCCGTAAGGAGGAACCCACTCGGAGTTAGCTTCAACGGTTTTCACCACCGCTTCCACAAATCTTTCTTCGGGGAAAACGGGCATTTTCATACGGCGGCAGGAATCAGCCATACGGGAAGCGTTAAGATCAGGACGGAAACAAACTATCTTTCCGTCTGCAGTTGTATATGCCTTCAGTCCTTCGAAGCAGGTCTGGGCATACTGCAAAACGCAAGCGCATTCGTTCATGATAATATTTGCATCCTCTGTAAGACAGCCTTCGTCCCACTCACCGTTTTTATAATTCGAAACGTAGCGAAGATCCGTTTTAATATAACCGAATCCGATGTTTGACCAATCTATGTTTTTCATTTTCATTTCTCCTCAGTTCATTTTTCCTAATTCTTTATTCCGTTCATTTGCCGCCATTATACAATCGATGACAGCGCCTCTGAAGCCGTTCGCCTCCAGCGATCTCACACCGGCGATAGTGCTTCCTCCCGGAGAACAAACGTTATCCTTTAGCTTTGACGGATGTTCGCCGGTGGACATAACCATTTCTGCGGCTCCCGCAAGAACGTTTGCCGCATAGTCTATTGCTTTGTTACGGGGAATTCCGCAGGAAACTGCACCGTCGGCAAGAGCTTCAACAAACATATAGGCATATGCAGGACCGCATCCCGTTAAGGATGTTGCCGCATCGAAAAGATTTTCGGGCAGTTTATCAAATTTGCCTGCATAGCTTAAATCGGATATGAAATCCTTTAACTTTTCATCGGAAATAAAATCGTTGCCGCAATACAAAATCACACCCTTACCGACCATTACGGGAGTATTGGGCATTATGCGGATAACGGGAAGCTTTTCGCCTGCCATTTCGCATATCTTTTCGGTGGTAAGCCCTGCCGCCATAGTGACGAGAACGGGCTTTTTTTCTTTGAGAATATCCGAAATTCCCCTTAACATATCTCCCATCATCTGAGGCTTTACGCAAAGAAATATGTTTTCACATTCACTTGCAACGGTATTTATATCCGTGTATTTACAGCCGATGCTGTCGGCAAAGACTTTTGCTTTTCCGGAACGGTCGGTAACCGCAAAATCAGTGGTGGTTTTTGAAAGCGCGTATGCCACGGCACTTCCCATATTACCGCAACCGATAAAACCGTATTTCATACTATTCTCCTTATCTTATATGTCCTTCTCCGTGAATTACATATTTGTACGTGGTAAGTTCTTTAAGTCCCATAGGACCTCTTGCGTGAAGCTTTTGGGTAGAAATACCCATTTCGCATCCCAAACCGAATTCACCGCCATCGGTAAATCGGGTGGAAGCGTTAACGTAAACAGCGGCGCTGTCAACGGAAGATACGAACAACTGCTGTGCAACGGTATCGTTGGAAACAATAGCTTCGCTGTGCCCTGTGGAATGAGCAGATATATGCTCAATTGCCTCTTTGGTATTTTCAACCACTTTCACCGCAAGAATATAATCCAAAAATTCGGTGTCAAAATCCTTTTCCGAAGCAGGTATGCCTTCGATGATCTTCGCCGCATTTTCGTCAAGTCTTAATTCCACGGGAACAAGATGTTTACTATTTCTGTCCTCTACCAAAGTCTTGTGTAAACGGGGTAAAAATTCGTGAGCAATATCCTCGTCCACCAACAAGACCTCCATAGCGTTACAAACGCTGGGACGGCTTGTTTTTGCGTTTTCAACTATCTTTAACGCCGTATCGATATCTGCGGTTTTCTCAACATATACGTGGCATATTCCCGTGCCGGTGGCGATACAAGGAACGGTCGCTTGGCGCACGCAAGCGTTAATAAGCCCCGCACCGCCTCTGGGAATAAGCATATCAACGTAACCGTTGGCGGTCATAAGTGCCGTTGCGCTTTCACGGGAAGGATCGGAAACCAGATTAACTGCATTTTCCGTTACACCTGCTTTTATAAGACCTTTTTTTAAAACGTTTACTATCGCCTTCGCCGAATTGAAGGCTTCCTTTCCGGAACGAAGTATACATACGTTTCCGCTTTTTAAAGCAAGCGCCGCGGCATCGCTGGTGACGTTGGGACGGCTTTCGTATATGATGGCAATAACGCCCACTGGAACGGAAACCTTTTGTATTGACAATCCGTCCTGCCTTGTATAGGTATCAAGAATATGTCCCACGGGATCGGGCAGGAGCGCTACCTCTTCAATTCCCTTTGCCATACCTTCGATTCTGGAATTATCCAGCATAAGACGGTCAAGCATAACGCTTGGTATCTTTCCTTCCGCCTCTTTAAGATCAACGGCGTTTGCGGCAAGGATATCATTTACATTCTCTCTTAAGGCCCTTGCCATTTCTAAAAGAGCACTGTTTTTTTGCTGTGAAGTCAAAGCGGAAACAAGAGGCTTTGCTTCCTTTGCAGAAATGAATAAATTTACCATTATTTTTTCTCCGTAAAAGTGGTGCCTACGGTCTTTCCGTCCAGAATATCATACAAATTCTCGGGATGGCTTCCGTTGGTGATTATCATTTCACAACCGCATTCCATACATATCTTGGCGGCTTGAAGCTTGGTTACCATACCGCCGGTGCCTTGATCGGATGCTGCCCCGCCCGCAAGAGAAAGAATAGTATCGTCGAGATCGTTTACTACAGATATAAGGCGTGCATCGGGGTCGGTATGAGGATCTGCGGTATACAGTCCGTCAATATCCGAAAGTAATACGAGCTTATCGGCTTTGACCGAGCAAGCGACGATCGCCGCCAGCGTATCGTTATCACCGATAACTATTTCCTCGGTAGCGACTGTATCGTTTTCGTTTATAACTGGAATCGCATTTAATTCAAGCAGGCGCTCCAAGGTGTTGTTGAAATTATTATGACGGATTTCGTTTTTAACGTCTTCACCAGTAATAAGAAGCTGTGCTACGGTATGATGATACTGGCTGAATATTCTGTCATATGTATACATAAGTTCGCATTGACCGACAGCCGCAGCAGCCTGCTTTGTGGGAATATCCGAAGGGCGGGAGGAAAGCCCTAATTTGCCTACGCCCATTCCGATAGCACCGGAGGAAACCAATATGACCTTATTTCCCGCGTTTTTCATATCGCTTATGATCTTACACATCTCTTCTACGCGGCGGATATTAAGATGCCCCGTAGGGTGCGCAAGGGTGCTTGTTCCTATCTTAATTACTATTCGCATAATATTTCCCTCCGTTGAATATTTTTTCATCTTATTATATTGCCAAAGTGTAAAAAAATCAAGATGTTAAATTGACTTTATTTTATTGGTTTTCGGAGCGATTATTGTATAAAATATAATATTTTCATTTTCCTATTGACTTTAGCGCGCTAAAGTGTTAAAATGGCAAAAATTCGTTTTTAAGGTGTGAACTGAATGAAATCCATACGAAATCCCGAAACCGACGCTTTGTTCCGTGCTATACTCTCTCTTGAAAATCCCGAGGAGTGTTATAAATTCTTCGAGGATATTTGCACAGTAAAGGAATTGGAAGCGATATCGCAAAGATTTCTTGTTGCCCGCCAGCTTGATGAGGGAAAAAATTACAATGACGTTTCCTGCGATACGGGTGCAAGCTCGGCTACCATAAGCAGAGTTAACAAATGCCTGAATTACAGCGACGGATACCGTATTGTACTTGACAGAATGAAAAGAACCGGAGATAAAATATAATGATGCGCCGCGACGAACAAGCAGTGTTTGCTTTAAGAGAATTATATGAAGGATACGGATACACCCGTTACAAAATGAGCAGGTTTGAGGAATACGATCTTTACGTCAACAACAAGGACTTTCTTATTTCCGACGAGGTGATCACATTCACAGACAGAAGCGGCAGGCTTCTTGCCATGAAGCCCGACGTTACGCTCTCCATTATTAAAAACGTTCCCGATATAACGGGGGAAGTTCAGAAGGTGTATTACAACGAAAACGTTTACCGTGTCAGCGGCGGAACTCATTCCTTCCGAGAAATTATGCAAACGGGATTGGAATGCGTGGGTGATCTCGGAAAATATGAAATTTCCGAAGTAGTCCTGCTTGCCGCCAAAAGCCTTAACGCCATATCACCGAATTTTATTTTGGATATATCCCATATGGGATTGATAAGCAACGTGTTGAAAAACACACTGCCTTCCAATGCAAAAGCTGACAAGATACTTCAATGCCTGCAATCCAAAAACAGCCACGAGCTCGTTTCTCTGTGCAACGCATTGGGGCTTGATAAATTCAAAACCGAAAAGCTGAATGCACTCATATCCTTCTCCGGAAAACCCGAAGCAATTAAAGAAGGTCTTGCGGGGTATTTAACCGAAGATAACGAAATAAACGCGCTGAACGAGCTGATCTCGCTATACAGTATTTTAAAGGACTGCGGTTTTGAAGATAACGTAAAAATAGATTTTTCGGTAGGCAGTGATCTGAAATATTACAGCGGTGTGGTATTTAAAGGATATATAAGCGGAATTCCCGCAGGAATACTTTCCGGCGGACAATACGATAAACTGCTTAAAAAGATGGGCAGAAAAAGTAAGGCGATCGGGTTCGCGGTATACACCGATCTTCTGGAAAGGTTTGAACAAAGCGGGAACGGTACTGTGATCGACGCGGTGGTGCTGAAGGGTGAGAATTACGATACCGAGGAGCTGATCCGCTTTACACGCAAGCTTTCCGAGCAAGGCTCTTTCCTCGTTACCTCTACCCTGCCCTCAGGCAAAACCTGGAAGAAGCTTTACAAAGCAGAGAATGGAGTTGTAAGTCTTGTTGAAGAAAACAGTTAATATCGCCTTGCCCAAGGGAAGACTGGGAGAAAAAGTATACGGTATGTTCAAGGCGGCAGGCTATGAATGTCCCTCCATTGAAGAAACCAACAGAAAGCTGGTATTCGAAAACGAAGAAAAATGTATACGTTATTTTTGGGTAAAACCCTCCGACGTTGCTATCTACGTTGAACGCGGTGCGGCGGATATCGGAGTTGCGGGAAAGGACATTATTCTTGAATACCGTCCCGACGTATACGAATTGCTGGATTTGAATATCGGCAAATGCAGAATGGCTGTTGCGGCTAAAAAAGGGTTTACTGATTCAAGAGAATCCACACTCCGCGTGGCAACCAAGTTCCCTTATATCACCCAATGCTTTTATGACAAGAAGTGCCGCGATATCGATATCATCAACCTTAATGGTTCCATAGAGCTTGCGCCTATTCTGGATTTATCCGACGTTATCGTTGATATTGTTGAAACGGGCAGTACCTTAATGGCAAATAATCTTGAAGTTGTAGAAGATGTTGTCCCCATAAGCGCAAGACTTATCGTAAACAAAGCGGGATATAAATTTAAAAACGAAGAAATTGAAGCCATAGTTAACAAAATAGCAAAACAGGTGGAAAGTAAATGATACGCATATATGAATACGGCAAAATACCTGCCGATAAAATATTTGAACGCCAGGAATATATTACAAGCGTGGCTGAGCCCGTAAGAGAGATTATATCCAACGTAAGAAAAAACGGCGATAAAGCAGTTTTGGAATATACAGAAAAGTTTGATAAAGCCGTGCTCGACTCTATCGAAGTAAGCGCCGAAGAAATTGAAAAAGCATTTGCGATTGTTGAAGACGAATTTCTTGATATACTGTGTGAAGCCGCTGAAAACATCAGAGCTTTTCATCAGAAGCAGGTGCGCAACAGCTTTATAATAAGCGAAAATGACGGCATTGTTATCGGACAAAAGATAACTCCCATTGAAAAGGTGGGACTTTACGTTCCCGGAGGAACGGCGGCGTATCCCTCCACCGTTCTTATGGACAGTATTCCCGCAAAGATCGCAGGATGCCCCGAAATCGTTATGACTACTCCCCCCTCCAAGGACGGAAAGGTTAATCCCGTAATACTCGCCGCCGCGAAGATTGCAGGCGTTGACCGTATATTCAAGGTTGGCGGAGCGCAGGCGATAGCCGCTCTTGCATACGGCACCGAAACTATACCCAAGGTGGATAAAATCGTAGGGCCCGGTAACGCATTCGTTGCAGAGGCGAAAAAGCAGGTTTACGGTCAGGTATCTATTGATATGATTGCAGGGCCCAGCGAAATTCTGATAATCGCAGATAAAAACAGCGTTCCTTCCCACGCGGCGGCTGATCTTCTTTCCCAAGCAGAGCACGATGCAAATGCCAGCGCCGTTCTCGTAACCGACAGTATGGATCTGGCAAAGGCAACGCAGGCAGAAATTGAAAAGCAATTAGCTGTTCTGCCCAGACTGGAAATAGCAAGAAGATCTATTGATAATTACGGAAAGATAATCGTAACCGATAACCTTAACGATGCTATCAAGGTTTCGAACATAATTGCACCCGAGCATCTTGAGTTGATGGTAGACAATCCATTTGACATTCTTGATAAGATTACCAACGCGGGAAGCGTATTTATGGGGAGAAACTGTCCCGAGGCGTTGGGAGATTATTTTGCGGGTCCCAACCATACGTTACCTACGGGCGGTACTGCAAGGTTTTCCAGTCCCCTTTCCGTTGATGATTTTATTAAAAAGTCCCAGTTCACCTATTACACCGGCGACGCGTTGGCAAGGATAGGAGAAAAAGTCGCTTACTTTGCAAAAAAAGAGGGGCTCGACGCCCACGCAAAAAGCGTTACCGTACGTATTGAGGAATAATTATGAGCCGTTTTCTTAACAAGTGTCTGCAAAGCACCAATGCTTACGTTCCCGGCGAGCAGCCAAGGGATATGAAATATATAAAGTTAAATACAAACGAATCCCCTTATCCCCCCGCGCCAAGGGTTTTGGATGCAATAAACAAAAACCATATAGCTGATCTGCGGTTGTATTCCGATCCTACCTGCAAGGCGCTGAAGGAAAAGCTGGCGGGTCTTTACGGAATGGATACCGAAAATATTTTCCTTTCCAACGGATCGGACGATATTCTGAATTTTGCTTTTTTTGCTTTCGCAAAAGAAAGCGGAGCTGTGTTTCCCGATATAACCTATGGATTTTATTCGGTTTTTGCACAGCTTCACGGCATTGAATTTACCCGTATCCCGTTAAAAGAAGATTTTACCGTTGATTATACGGATTACACGGGGATAAACAAGTTTATTGCCATCGCAAATCCCAACGCGCCGACGGGAATTTCCCTCCCCCTTTGGCAGATCGAAGAAATTGTCAAAAGTAATCCCGATAACGTCGTTCTTATTGACGAGGCGTACGTTGATTTCGGCGGTGAAAGCTGTTACAAGCTGACCGAAAAATACGATAATCTCCTGGTAGTACGCACCTTTTCAAAATCCCGCTGTCTTGCGGGAGGAAGACTGGGATACGCTTTTGGCTGTAAAGGTCTTATTGAAGACCTTGAAAAGATAAAGTATTCTACCAATCCCTACGATATCAACCGTATTACGATGAAGCTGGGCGAAGCCACGGTAGACAACGATGATTACTATATGGAAAAATGTCGCGAGATAGCATCCACACGGGATTGGACGAAAAAACAGCTTGAGGATATCGGTTTTACGGTGCTTGAAAGCAATGCGAATTTCATTTTTGCAAAAAGCGACCTGATAAACGGAGAAGAGCTATACTTTAAACTAAAGGAACACGGCATTCTCGTACGGCATTTCGGAAACGAGAGAATTAAAGAATTCAACCGTATTACTATCGGAACGCCGGAGCAAATGTCAATTTTTATAGACACAGTGAAGGAAATCCTTTTTGGAGGAAAGCAATGAGAAACGTAACCATAAACAGAAAAACCAAAGAAACGGATATTTCTCTTTATCTTAATCTGGACGGTACGGGTAAAAGCATGGTAGATACCGGTTGCGGATTTTTAAACCACATGCTGACTTTATTCGCTTCCCACGGAAGATTTGATCTAAATGTTACCTGCAAGGGAGATATTGACGTAGATTTTCATCATTCCGCAGAGGATATCGGCATTTGTCTGGGTCAAGCATTTGAAAAAGCGTTAAGTGACAAAAAGGGTATTAACCGTTATGGTAGCTTTATACTTCCTATGGACGAAACACTCATACTTACCGCAGTCGATATAAGCGGACGGTGCTGTTTGTGTTATGATCTGGATATTCCCACTCAAAAGATCGGATCCTTTGATACCGAGCTTGTAGAAGAGTTTTTCCTCGCTTTTGTCAGAAACTGCCAAATGAGTCTGCACATACGAAAGCTGGACGGAAAGAATTCTCACCACATAGTTGAAGGTGCGTTCAAATCCGTTGCCAGAACGTTAAAGCAGGCTGTGGCAATAAATCTCGAAGCCAAGGACGAAATACCATCCACAAAGGGAGTTTTATAATGATCGGTATAATTGATTACGGTGTGGGAAACTTGTTTTCTCTTGCATCATCCATATCCGCAATCGGTGAAAAGGTGTTTATTTCTGCTGATGAAGATTTGCTCAAAGAAGCAGATAAGTTAATATTACCCGGTGTGGGTGCTTTCGGAGATGCCATAAAAAAGCTACGGGAAAGCGGGCTTGATGAGTTTGTAAAGCAAAAAGCGGCTGACGGCACTCCCCTTTTGGGAATTTGCCTTGGTATGCAGCTTCTTTTTGAAAAGAGCTATGAATACGGCGAGCACGACGGACTGGGACTTTTAAAAGGCGCAGTAGTACCTATGAGTAAGTATACTCAAACGCTCAAGTTACCCCATATGGGCTGGAACAAGCTTCATATTTCAAACAAAAACAGTAAGTTGATGAAAAACACCGTCGAGGGCGATTACGTTTATTTCGTTCATTCTTTTTGCGCGGTAAGCTGTGAAGATTCTTTGGCTGCAACATCGGAATACGAATTTACGGTTACAGCTGCAGTTGAAAAAGAAAACATTTACGGTTGCCAGTTCCACCCCGAAAAAAGCGGCGATGCGGGACTTAAAATACTTAAAGCGTTTTGTGAAGAAGGGCAGGTTTAATAAAAAATGAATATATTTCCGGCAATAGACCTGTTTAACGGTAAAGCGGTACGCTTATATAAAGGTGATTACGCGCAGATGACGGTATACAACGAAAACCCCGTTTCCGTCGCCGAGGATTTTAAAGCCTGCGGTGCAAAGCATATACATCTGGTTGATCTTGAGGGCGCAAAAAGCGGTGTTCCCGCAAACCAAAGCACCATTGAAAAAATATGTACTGCATTCGGCGGTTTTGTTGAGGTTGGCGGCGGTATAAGAAACATAAACACTGTAGATGCATATATTAACGCAGGTGTTGACAGAGTAATTTTGGGTACAGCCGCGGTAACCGACAAGGCGTTTTTGCAAAATGCTCTTGAAAAGCACGGAAACAAGATAGCAGTAGGCGTTGACTTAAAAGACGGATGCGTTGCAATTAAAGGCTGGACTGAGGTATCGGACATAACTGCTAAGGATTTCTTTGAAGAAATGACTTCTCTCGGTGTTTCTGCGGTGATTTGCACAGATATTTCCAAGGACGGTGCCATGCAAGGCACAAACCGCGGACTTTATAAAGAGATATCGGATACGTTCACAATAGATATTATTGCGTCCGGCGGTGTTTCAAGCATTGAAGATATACGAGCACTCAAAGAAATGGGCATTTACGGCGCGATAATCGGAAAAGCGTATTACACCGGTGCAATTGATCTTAAAAAAGCGGTTGAGGTGGCAAAATGATAACAAAACGTATTATTCCCTGCCTTGATGTAAAAAACGGTCGTGTGGTAAAGGGCATTAATTTCGAAGGACTTTCCGACGTTTCCTCTCCCGTGGAATTGGCGAAGTTTTACAGCGATAATATGGCTGATGAATTGGTGTTCTACGATATAACCGCTTCTGCCGAGGGCAGAAAACTTTTCACCGATATACTTACGGAAGTAGCAAGCACTATATTTATTCCTCTTACGGTAGGAGGCGGGATAAATACCACCGATGATTTTGACAGAGTGTTAAAATGCGGCGCGGATAAAGTAAGCGTTAATTCGGGCGCGATAAAGGATTCGAGCCTTATTAGCGCTGCTGCAAGAAAGTACGGTGATCAATGCGTGGTGCTTTCTGTTGATATTAAAAGAGTTAACGGCGTGTTCCGTGTTTTTGCCAAAGGCGGCAGAGAAAACACAGGAATGGAAGCTATAAGCTGGATAAAAAAATGCGTTGCAAGCGGCGCAGGCGAAGTGGTGGTAAACTCCATTGATACCGACGGCGTGAAAAACGGATTTGATCTCGAAATGCTGGAAGCGGTCTGCAACGCCGTTTCCGTGCCCGTTATCGCATCAGGCGGCGCGGGGTGCAAAGAGGATTTCGTAAAGCTGTTCAAGACGCTTCCCGGCGTTGACGCAGGTCTTGCGGCTTCTATTTTCCACTTCGGAGAAGTAAAAATTCAGGATCTTAAGCAGACCTTAAGAGAAAATGATATTGAGGTGAGATTGTAATGACAAATATCGAACAGCTTAAATTTGATAAAGACGGGCTGATTCCCGCAATTATAGTCGATAATACAAGCGGCGACGTGCTTACCCTTGCGTATATGAACAAGGAAAGTCTGGAAATCTCTTTGGAAAAGCGGCTTACCTGCTTTTACAGCCGTTCCAGACAATGTCTGTGGCTTAAGGGCGAAACCAGCGGAAACTATCAGCATATAGTTTCTGTAACCGCAGATTGCGATATGGACGCTTTGGTAGTAAAAGTGAACAAGGACGGTCCCGCCTGCCATACGGGAGCTGAATCCTGCTTCAACACTCCCCTGCTGGTTTCTGAGGAAGCGGAAAAGTTTTCTATGGAAGGGCTGTACGGTCTGCTTCTTGACAGAAAAGAAAAACTTCCCGAAGGCTCGTATACCACGTATCTTTTCCAAAAAGGAATTGATAAAATTCTTAAAAAGGTTGGCGAAGAAACCACCGAAGTCATTATTGCCGCAAAGGCTGATGACAAGCGGGAAACGGTATATGAAATCGCCGATCTTGCCTACCACGTTATGGTGCTTATGACAGAGATGGGTATTACCGTTGACGATATCAAAAACGAGCTTGCATCCCGCCACGTTATAGACCATAAAGTTAAACAAGAAAAAATGACTTGATACAAAAAGCTGTCCTTGCGGACAGCTTTTAATTCGGGGTCCCCGAGAAGTCGTAGACTTCTTGGGGTGATTTTATTTTGTTCTTTTTCTGTCAAGGCGGAACATTCCGATAAGGATGGAACAGCAGCAGAAAATCTCGCAAATAAGGCCGCCGATGGAGAAATTGAAGATGTTGTATGTAAACCAGGAGGGAACGCTGATAAGCCCCAGCTTACGCACTGAGGCAGCGTCCTTTAAACGAAAACTTACCGTGGTGGCGAACATACCGATGATGGGTAAAAACTCAACAACGGCGTTCAGCGGCGTGAGCTCTTTGCCGAAGACCGTAAAGGTGAGAACGTATGAAAGCAAATAAACACAAGTAAAACCGATAAGCCAGGAAATATGCTCGGAACGGAATTTTTCTTTGTTCATATAAACGATGGCACGTATAATAGCAACAAAATTAAGCAAAGCTCCGACGTACGCACCCAGCAAAAGGTAACTTGCGGTAAACATAGCCGCGCCTACAAGCTGGCAGGCGATAACTCGTTTTTGTGTTTTTTGCTGAAAAGACAGCACGTTGCACGCCATTCCGACAATGCTTAAAGCTTGTGCAACTATATCCAAAGTGTCCATAATTACTCCTTGGGAATTAAAGTTATCTTTACGATTTCGGGGTTGTTGTTTATGCGGGGAATGCGGTGAGCATTTCCGATGCCACGTCCCACAATAAGTCGGTTGTGATAAAATCCGCCGGAATATTTGGGGAATATTCCCTGCCCCGGCGCATATACTCCTCTGCCGAAAAAGCGCCATTGTCCACCGTGAGCGTGCCCCGACAAAACAAGATCTACGTTGGTGGAATCTATATATTTTTTATAATACTCGGGATGATGAGAGAGCAATATCTTGTATCCGTCCAACCGAGAAAAATCTTTAAGCCAAGCTGTATCGGGAACGTTATCGGTTAAAAATCCCGATGTAAGTCCGCCGATACGCACGTCTTTAAATACGGTGTGAGAGTTATCCAAAAGGACAGCGCCCGTTTCCGCAACGGCTTTGTGAATATCACCTTCAAACCTGCCCTCGTGGTTGCCGAGGGAACAAAAAACGGGATACTTCTTTGCGCAGGTACGCAAAAACTCAAAGCCCTTGGTGTAAAAGGACATATTGTGCATAAAATCTCCGCCGACCAAAACCGCATCCGGCGATACGGAGTCGATTGCATTGATAACAGGCTCATTTTCGCAGTGGTGAAGATCGGAAACAAAAACAAAGCAGATCTTTTCGTTAACGGGCGCGAATATGCTATATTCGGTTACGGAAAGTTTTGAAAGATCGTTCTTCATAGCACACGCCCCTATACGAGTTGACTTTTTTACAGTATAGCATTTATTTGTCATTCTTTCAATACTGTTTTACATAAAAACAACACCTCCCTCGGACAAAAGATGTCTTTGGGAGGCATTGTTGCTTTTGGGTAATTCAAAAAGGATTTACGGTAAAATCAGTCGTTATTATATTTTTCTATGAGTGAATCAAAGAACGCGCATTCTTCTTCGGTAAGGAGAAGCATACCGCCTGCGGTATCGTAGATTCTGTCTACACTGTAGTTAAAGCCACGTCCGTTTATCGTAAGACGGGCGGTAATTTCATGAGAATCGTAATCACGTTTTTCCCAAGGCTCGTCGCGGGTGAGAATCTCGCATATTCTGTCAAACTCTTCTTCGGTGATCTCAGTTGCCCAAACCAATTCATTCTGAACGAAGGGATTAAAGGGATAAAATTCGATCTCTTTGATCTCACCGTGGTAAACTTCGAAATAATTATCGTATTTTTCCACAATAGCGGCGACTATTTCGTTCTGTTCATCGGTAAGAGGCAGATAGGTGCGGGAGGTTGAATAAATAATTCCATCTCTGTAATTGAAGCCTGCTCCGTCCAGATTGAATCTGCATATAACGGGATCGAGAGAAAGTCCGCTTTCCCAAGGAGTATCGCAATTAAGAATGGCGATAAGGGCAGCCTTGTCTTCTTCGGAAAGCTCGGAGCATACCTGATACCGGGAGTAATCACCTGCGTGAATGGTAACACTTTCAACGTGGAAATTAAAAATGCGGTCAAAATATCCTTCGCGCTTGAAAGAGTTGATTTCCGCAGTAGGATAGGAAGCGGTATAGGTGGAAGCGTCTTCAGCTATGTGGTACATTTTATATGAATCGACGTATCTGTAGTTATAAGAATCTTCAACAAGGGGTGCTTCGATTATAAAGTAAGGCGCGGAAATGGAATTACCCTCAAAATCAAATACGAAATCGGGATCGGGATTTGACATAGCCATATGCTCGGCAGCAATGGCAGAGTAATCCGCGGACAATTTTTGATTATATTCATTTCCGATCTCGGTGCCGCTGTCAAGAGAAAGCACAAACCAGTTTTTGGTCTTAAAGAAATTCTCACGATCGTTAATACCGTCGCCTTCGTAGCTGAACATATGCTCGGCACTGAGAGTTTCGTGGTTCCACAAAGAGCCGAAATACATATGAGTAAAGCCTGAATCGAGAGCGTACAGACGGTAAACGATTATAGAATATATATCTCTTACCATCTTGCTGTAGTTGATATCGGAATCGGGCTCGCAGGTAGTTATAACACCGGTATCGGTGCAGGTGAATACGTTAAGATCCAACTGTTTTGTAAGATCCGCATTCAAAACTACGGTGTCATAGGTAGAATAAATACGTACGGAATCATTGATGACATAAAGAATATCATCATAGGTAACAGCGTTTCTTTTACCGCTTGCTCTAACGGAAAGCAATTCCGCCAGCTGTTCGTCGCTGAAAACGGTAACTTCTTTGCCGTCTTCGGAAACGTGCAGGTATGCTCCGTGTTTTTCTTGCATTGAGTCCTGGGATACGGGAGCATCTTCGATAACCGCATCGCCAAAGCTGTTTTCAAAATCTTCTGATGTATAAGGCTTTTCATCACCGGTTTCTGCTGCAAGGGCATACATACATCCGGTAAGTGTCAACACAGAAGCCAAAACAAGACACAATGCAACAATTACTGTTCTTTTGTTGCTTTTCAAAATGGTTTCCTCCGTTTCGGAAAATATTTGCAGTTTTCTTTACTGCAAACATATAATAAAGCTCCGTTGTATTTAAGTTGTTTTCGAGTTGTAATCAACTTGTAAAATCTACCGTAATTTTCGTACCTTTTTCAGGTATGGATTCAAAGGTCATGACCGCATTGTGCGCCTCCGCTATCTGTTTGCACAATGCCAGCCCCAGACCTGCCCCGCCCTCGGAGCGGGAACGGGATTTATCGGTACGGTAGAAGGGCTCGGTAATATGAGTAAGCTGTTCTGACGTCATACCTTTTCCGTTATCTTCTACTATCAATTGAAGATCAGAGCAAGAGATCTTAACTTTGCCTCCCGTTTTACAAGCTTTTATACCGTTTTCAACCAGATTGTAAAGCAACATAGACAGCAACGTTTTTTCTCCGTTAACACTGCATTCCGTGAAATCCGCCTCAAGGGTAACACCGTTTTCTTCGGCTTTACGGGAAAGACGGTATACCGTGTCCGACACAAGTTCTCCCAATGACACTTCGGCTTGTTCAAAACGGTTTTCTCTAACATAGGCGGTATCAAGTAAAATATCGGATATTCTTTTAAGGCGGGATGCTTCGGAAACGATATATTTTGCCGCGAGAATACGGTCTTCTTCTGTAGAAGCCGCTTTTTCCAGATATTCTCCGTATCCGTGAATACTTGTAAGCGGCGTTCGCAATTCGTGCGCCATATTTTCAACAAGCATTTGCTTTTTTTCGGCATCTATTT
Source organism: Eubacteriales bacterium (assembly GCA_045595165.1). Taxonomy (GTDB): domain Bacteria; phylum Bacillota; class Clostridia; order Oscillospirales; family CAG-382; genus SFLA01. The sequence goes on along the minus strand of JAZNZY010000023.1, from coordinate 69,941 downwards.
CCAAAAAGTTCATTTGCTCCTCTATTTTGTAAAGCATTTCATTAAAGCTTCTTGCGAGAAGCGCAAACTCATCCTTCCCCTTTTCCTCTGCTCTGACAGAAAAATCTCCTTTTTCTATCTTTTCTGTGGTTAAACGCAGCTTGTCCAAGGGAACGGACAAGCGTTTTAACACAAGAAACAAGCTTAAAGCAAGAAAGACAGAAACGATAAGGGCAGTCAAGATGTATACCGCCATAAGAGTTTTGAACTCGACGTCCAATTCGGAAACGTTTTTTACGTAAACTATATCGTATTCACCGTTGCATATCTTTGAAGATATAAAAATATATCGGATACCGTCGATCTTTTTTTGCACTATGCTGTTTTTGCCGACCGAATACTCACGATTAAAATTTGAATATATGCTTTTACCGTCCTTTTCAAAAGACAAATATATTCCTTTGCTTTCATAGTGATTTCCGTACGACTGCATCAAAAGCGAAGGGTTCGCTATTCCCCCCGCATCGAGCATAGATTGATAATCGTTTTCAAAAGAACGGGTGATATAATGCTGTTCCGCGGTTGCAGACGCTTCTATGGATTCAACGTTTTTCTGATAAGTATAAACGGCAAGCGTCATAATTCCCGTATTAAGACAAATCAGAAAGAGCAACAGCGTTAATATATATGTTTTGTGCCAAAAGCGCATATATCACACCTCCAGTCTGTATCCTGTCTTATATACGGTTTTTAACCGTTCTTCTATATCCAGTTTTTTGCGTAGTTTTTGAATATGTACATCTACCGTACGGGTGTCGCCTTCATAGTCATAATCCCACACTATTTCAAGAAGCTTTTCTCTCGAAAGTGCGATATTTCGGTTCTTTACCAACGCACCAAGAAGATCGAATTCCTTGGGTTTTAAATTTATCTCTGTTCCTTTCTTAAAAACCTTTTTACAATCGAAATCTATTCTGATATCATCAAATTCAAAGGAATGAGAAACTGCCTTTGTTCTTCGAAGCACAACGTCTACCCGTGTAACAAGCTCGAGTATTTCAAAGGGTTTTGTGATATAATCGTCCGCCCCCAAACGTAAGCCGCGAATTCTGTCCTCCAAGCCGCTTTTGGCGGTTACAAAGATAACGGGTGTGTTGTTTAACCGAGAAATGAGATCAAAGCCCGATATTCCGGGAAGCATTACGTCCAGTATTATAAGATCAAAACGGGAAGAATTTGCCATATGCAAAGCGGAATTCCCGTCAAAAGCCTGAGCGCAACTGTGCCCTACCAAAGCGAGATTCATTTTTATAAGGTTACTTATGCTCATTTCGTCTTCTGCAATAAGAATATTCGCCATTTTACAACGCTCCTTTATGCTTTATATAATAAAACACAGTTGTTATCAAGTTGTTATCAAAATAAAAAAATCCCGCATATACGGGATTTAAATTATTTTCTTCCTCTTTTTCCGGTGCCGCGCTTGGACTCGAATCCGCGCTTAATATCCGCTTGCTTATCGTTGCTCACAGCCTTGAACCGCTTCATCATATTCTCGAAATCGGTATCCGGTGCGGGCATACCTTCGTCAAACATAGGCGGAGGGGCGGTGCGTGCTTTTAAAGCCAAGCACTTTTTAATAGACAGACCTATCCTGCCGTTTTCATCAATACTTACGACCATAGCTTCGACTTCGTCACCGATGTGAATATGATCGTTAATATCTTTTACAAATCCGTCTGTTATTTCGGAAATATGTACCATTCCGTTTTTGCCGCCTTCCATAGAAACAAAAGCGCCAAACTTGGTTATTCCCGTTACTTTGCCTTTTACAATTTCATCAAGTACCACCGGCTCAACCTCTAATCCGCAATATCGTTATAAAAAATGATCTCGTTAGGCATTCGGTACCCGTGTGCACGGGCTACACGCTCAATATATTCATCGGATATAGGGGTGTTGAGTCTTATGGTAAGCTCGGTAATATCATCCTCAAGTGTTTGCACAAGAATTTCCTGCTCCGCCTTACGTTGGCGCAGTTCTTTAAGCTCGACCTGAAGCTGTATAACCGAAATAACCAAGAAGCCCAAAACGCAAACAAAGGCAAGCTTCATAACCATATTAGGCCGTGTTCTTTTTGCCACTTCTTTTCCTCCGCGGGAGTTTGATCCCGAATCCGACGGATGCCTGCTTAAGCAACCGCTTTTTATAAATATATCCTCTAACCACGGCGACTTTATATAATAACCGCGGTTTTATATACGAACTCAATTTCAAATATGCGGCAGTAGTGAGTCTGCCAATAGTAGCTCTGTATAAAACAAAGCTTAGAAAACAAATTAAAAAGGGATAAACGCGAATTTTACCGTTCCAAAAATTAAACAGCAATATCTGCACCGCTAAAAAGCACAGAAATGTTTGCAGGATATCGGTAAAAAACACGCCGATCTTTCCGAAAGGTAAACGCGCCAACCTGAGCATATCGTATATCGCTCCCAAAAACAAACCTGTGGGAACGGAATACAACGCTAAGAGCAGTTGTGCGCGGTAATCGACTTCCATCAGCCGAACAGACGGCGTTTCTTTTGTTTTATGCCGCCATCAAGATAAACTATAGCTTCTATCCTGCCGGAAATATCCACCTCGCCCGTTTCAAGAGAGAGGCGGCGAAGTGTCAAGCCCGTTCCACTGACGGAAAGGATGGTATCCTCTCCCAGAGAAAGGCTGACCTGCGTATCATCAAAACTGATAATATCGTATACTGCGGTGACAAGAGTAATATCACGTGCAGTACAAGTAACGGAATGTTTTCTTTCGTTCAATATCTCTCACGCTCCATAATCTAAATATATGAAGCGATGATAAATATCATTCCGTTATTTCGTACATTGAACTTGCTTCTGCTTTTGTGGTGTGCTCGTTAAGACTGAGAACGCGAAACGAAGTGGTTCTGTTACCGAAGGAAACGGTAATAACATCCCCTATCTTAACATTGTAGGAGGCCTTAGCGGGAAGACCGTTAACAGCCACATAACTGCTGTCGCACGCTTCGTTGGCGACTGTTCTGCGCTTTATTATACGAGAAACCTTTAAAAATTTATCCAGCCGCATAAGACCTCATACCTCATAAACACTGATTACTTGTTAAGAAGCTCTTTAAGCTGCTTACCTGCAGTGAAGTTAACTACCTTAGCGGAAGGGATAACGATGGGCTCGTGGGACTTGGGATTTCTGCCTACGCGCTCTACTCTTTCCTTCATTTTGAAGTTGCCGAAGCCAGCGATCTGAACCTTGCCGCCTGCTGCGAGTTCGTTAGCCATAGCTGCGAAAATTGCGTTAACTGCTACTTCTGCATCCTTTTTCTTAATACCTGCAGCGTTTGCTGCAACGTCTGCCAATGTGATCTTGTTCATAAAATGAACTCCTTTCATAATGTCCTTTGCTTTCGCTTGACACAGTATATCATTATTTTTTTGATTTTTCAATAGCTATTTTCGACTTTTTTTAAAAAAAAGTACTTTTAATCGTGGTTTTTTATGCGTTCCCACAACTCGTCAGCCTCTTCGGCAGACATATCCGCAAGGCACTTACCGCTTTCCGATGCCGCAAGTTCAAGTTTTTGAAATCTCCTCATAAATTTTTCGGTAGCTCTTGTCAAAGCTTCCTCGGGTTCCACCCCTACTTTTCTGGAAACGTTGACCACGGAAAACAGCAGATCTCCCATTTCGTCAGCAACCTGCTCCTTGGTTCCGTTCGTATGTGCTTCGTAAAGCTCGTTAAGCTCTTCGGTTACCTTCGCAAAAGCCTCTTCGTCCGTGGGGAAATCAAAATTTGCTTTACCTGATTTTTTACCGACCTTATTGGCACGCATAAGTGCGGGTAGCGCGGGAGGAATAGCATACATTTCGTCCGAAATGGAAAGCCTCTGCTTCTCCTGCTTTTTTATCTTGTCCCAATTTTCCAAAACCTTCTCGGAGGTATCGGCATCCACATCAGCAAAAACATGAGGATGACGGAGCACCAGCTTGCGGCAAATTCCATCTGCCACGTCGCTCATATCGAACTGTTTATCTTCAGCGCCTATTTGAGCATGGAAAACTACCTGCAAAAGCAGATCGCCAAGTTCTTCACACATAAGCACCGGATCGTTATTATCGATACCTTCCACTACCTCGTAGCATTCTTCGATAAGATCTCTTCTTATACTTTGGTGGGTTTGCTCTCTGTCCCAAGGGCAACCGTCCTCACCGCGAAGTATTTTTACGATCTCGCAAAGGTCTTGTACGGTATATCTTTCTTTATTTACAAATTGTTTTACATTTTCGTTCATTTTACACTCTCCTTAAGAAAGCCGCATTTTATAAATATCGCGGCAATGCGATTGCCGAAAGGAAGCAATCTTACCTCTGTTGCGGTAATTCCCTTGAACGCCAGCATAGTCGCTACATAGACCACAACACCGGGGATAACGCCGAAAACGAACATTACTATGTTATCAAGACGTGATGAGCCGTCAACAAACAGCTTGGACAGAGAATATCCGCCGAATGCAGCAAGAGCACAAAGTGCCGAGCAGATCACGGGCTTGCCGAACAATTTTACGGGGTTGAGCCGCATTCCCGAAACCTTGCGTACAGCGCGCATATTAAGGAAGGTAGCGGTCATATAGCATATGAGAGAAGCGATAGGCGCACCGTATATTCCCACGGCGGGAATTCCAACCAACAACGTTTCCGTGATTATAAGCAAAACTATACCTACGGTTATGGAAATTACGGGAAGGAAATTTTTGCCGTAAGAGTGGAGTAATGCGTTGGTCGTTGACATAAGGGAAAGGAATACTATTCCCGCAGACAAAATTGCAAGCGAAGCTGCACCTACGTCAATAGGCATAACAGTTGTTCCGTCCAGCAGGGTTATTTCTTTGGAAAGAGAGCCGAAATATATCATCTGTATAACGGGACGTGCAAGAACAGCAAGACCGAAAGCACTGGGAATAGCGATTATTCCCGAAATTCGGATAGAGGAATGTATGTATCCTCTTACCTCTTTGGTACGCTTTCCCTCCAAAGCGGCGGTCATAGCAGGAAGTATACTTAACGCTATGGGATACACCAGCGTGGACGGAACGAGATCCGATATAGAAATCGCAAGGGTCGTATATGCGGTATAAAGTCTGTCCGCCATTTCCTCGGTAAAGCCCGATGCGATAAGGCGGTTATTGATAACAACCGTATCGAAGAAGGTAGAGAAATACAATGCGGAGCCTGCCAACGTTACGGGAATAGCAACGCGAAGGGCTGCTTTTGCGAGAGTTGAACGGGGAGAAACGGTGGGATCCGTATCGGGAATATTTGAATTGCGCTGCTTATAATAGCAGATTGCAAGATAAACGGTTCCCACAACTACGCCGATAGAAATACCCGAAACAGCAAACGCCGCCTGCACGGGTCCGCTCCATCCTCTGGAAGCGGCAAACGCCGCACCGCCCAAGCCCAGAATGAGCTTTAACACCGCTTCGATAAAATTGGAAACGGCGGTGGGAACCATTTTGCGAAGTCCCTGAAAATAACCTCGTATAGATGCAGTTATACAAATAATAAACAAAGTGGGCGAGATAACGCGCATAGGTATCTCCGCACCGGGATGTGCAGTGATATCACAAATTATATCCGCACCCAAAAACATTCCAAAAGAACAAAGAAAGCCGATGGTACCGAAGGTTAAAGCGCAGGTACGGAATACCTGCGAGGCTTCACGGCGTCTTCCCTTCTCTTTTGCGATGGCAACGAGCTTTGATACCGCTACGGGAAGTCCCGATGTGGAGATCATAAACAGCATTGCGTATATAGAATATGCGGCGTTAAAAACACCCATAAACTCCCCAAGCTGATTGGCAAGAGGAATTTTAAAAAGCACGCCTACAAGCTTGACGGCAAAATTTGAAACAGAAATTATGGCGGCTTCCGCTACAAAGCTTTTGGAAGACTTATCTATATTACTCATAACGTCCTTTCATTAAACGAAACACAACGTGTCAGCATCCAAAATGCTGCTTATAAAACTTTTTTATCCTATCTTCACCGATTCCCTTGGGAGTATCAAGATATTCGTACGGGTACTTCTGGTGGGCGATACGGTCAATTATCTCTTCATCGGGAGAAACCAGCTTGGTTATTGCACCCGCACCGCAGGCGAACACGCTGGAGTGCTCCTCCATCATAAGGATATTATACAAATTCTCTTTACCGGGAACGGAATATCCCGTATTTTCCGCATTACCGACGGTGTTTTTCTGCCTGTACAGATAATAAGGCTCCATACCGCTTTCCAGCATACGGTCATAAACATATTGCACGCAGGAAATAGCAAGCTTGCCCGAAGGATCGTAAACGTTTTCCTTGGAAAAACGCAACGCCGCGGCATTTTTTATGCTGAGGGTATGTAAAGTTATATTCTCGAAGCCCATGGAAAGTACTTTTTCAAAGCTGGAACAAAAGGTTTCGAACGTATCTTCAGGAAGTCCTGCGATAAGATCGGCGTTGATACTGTCAAATCCGATACCGCAGGCGATCTCATACGCATCGAAAAACTGCTGTGTAGTATGCTGTCTGCCAATAGCGCGGAGGACGTTCTCGTTAAGGCTTTGGGGATTAATGCTTACACGGGACACGCCGTTTTCTTTTGCCGCTATAAGCTTGTCTGCGGTAATAGTATCCGGTCTGCCCGCTTCAAAGGTAAATTCCCGCAAAGACGAAAGATCGAAATTATCTGTAACGGTGCCGAGAACACGGCGGGTCTGCTCAGGCGAAAGAATGGAGGGAGTGCCTCCGCCAACGTAGATGGCAGAAAGCTTTATTCCCAATTCACTGAGCACAGCCGCTGTGGACTGTATATCCTTGATAAGCAGCTCAACGTATTCGGGAAGCATTTTTAAAAGTCTGGGAGTTGAATACGAAACAAAAGAGCAGTACTGACATCTTGTGGGGCAAAAAGGTATGGAGATATAAAGTCCCGCCGTTTTTTCGCCCACGTCCTTAAGCATACGGATCTCATTATGAGCAGTACGAATGGAAAGCTCGGTTTTTTCTTTGGAAATATTGTGGTCCTTTACAAAAAGACGGGTTACGGTTTCGTCATCGTAGCCTTTATCAAGGTAAAATCTTGCACGTTTTACGGGGCGAAGACCGGTAATATAACCCCAAGGAAGTGAAAATCCAAACAGCTTTTCGCCTGCAATGAGAAACGCTTTTCCGATTGCACATTGAGCATTAAGTTCATCGTGTACGGGAACGGAAAAATCGTATCCATCGGTACAAAATTCGCCCTGCTCACAAGCGAAAGCGGTATGTAATACGGCTTTTCCGTAATAACCGTTACCCCGCTTTTCCAAATAATATTCCGCGCTGTTGGGACTTAAATCAACCCCGGTGGGGAATTTTTCACCGGGGAAATAAAGTAGAGATAGTGTCTGAAAATAATAATCGTTTAACAGACCTGTGGTATTATTTATTGTAAGTTTCATAAAGAAGCAGTATCAAGGTATACAGTAACGGGACCGAAGTTTTCCGCACTGATACGCATATCTCCTCCGAAAACACCGCACACAACGGGAAGGGATTCCCCGATCATAGCGGCTAATTTATTATAATATTCCTCTGCCTTGGCGGCAGGTGCGGCAGACAAAAACTCGGGCCGTCTGCCGTGCGAACAATCGGCGCAAAGGGTGAAATTGGAGATAAGCATTACACTTCCTCCCACGTCACCGACCGACAATGACATCTTGCCCGCATCATTGCGGAAGATACGCATTCCCGATATTTTTTTCGCCGCTTTTTTAATATCCTCCTCGGTATCGGTTGCAGTTACACCGCAAAACACCAAAAGGCCTATACCGATATTTGATATATGCTCTCCTTCCACAGTGCAAGAGGCGGAAAGCACGCGCTGAATGACAATTTTCATTTATACTACCCTGCCTTCGCTGCCGCGGGTAACGTCGCGCACGTTAGGTACCTTACGCAACTGGGACATTATGCTGTGCAGATGGTCGATACTGCTACACTTAATAACCACGGTAAGCAGGCAACTGCCTATATTTTCCTTTGATGATATAGAAATAATATCAACAGACATATTTTTAAGCTGAACTGAAATGTCTGCAAACAGTGCGGAAGAATAATCCGCATATACATTCAACACCGCATCAAACTTGCCGACTTCCCGCTTTTCGATCTGCTCGGACCAGGAAGCGACCACCCATCTGTCTTTATCCTCGGGCTTTTGCAAGCCTGCCTGCGCGTTGGGACAATCGTACTTGTGGATAGAAACACCATAGCCTTTGGTAATAAATCCGATAATACTGTCACCGGGAAGAGGATTACAGCATTTTGCAAATTTAACCTCGCAACCGGAAACGCTATCAATAATTACGGATTGCGAATTGGCGATTCTTCCTCTGGGAGCCGCAGGCTTTTCGGGCACCGGCGCTTCTTCCACAGGCTCGGGAGGACACACCACGCGGGTAAATTCATCCTTTAATTTTGCGGCGATCTTACTGATAGAAAGTCCGCCGTAGCCTATATTATTATATAGATCATCGGGATCGGGCAAGCTGATACGGGCAGCAACGTTTGTAACGATCTCGTTCTTTTGCGCTTCGGAATAGCTTCTGCCGTAACGCTTAAGCTCACGATCAACCTCGGTTTTACCAACAATTATATTCTCCGCCCGCATTTCTTTTTTGAAATACTGGCGTATTTTGTTTCTTGCTTCGCCGGAACGAACTATTTTAAGCCAATCTCGGCTGGGACCTTTGGATGCGGAAGAGGTGATAACCTCAACGATCTGACCGTTTTCAAGAATAGAATCTATGGGAACGATACTGCCGTTGACACGAGCGCCTACCATTTTGTTTCCGACAGCAGAGTGGATGGCATATGCAAAGTCTATAGGAGTTGCGTTGGTGGGAAGGTTGATAACATCTCCCTTGGGGGTAAATACAAATATCTCGTCCTCGAAAAGGTCTATTTTAAGAGGTCTGTAGAATTCATCGGGATCGTCGGTATCCTTCTCGGTTTCCAACAGAGTGCGTATCCACTGAAGCTTTTGATCTACCAGCGCTTTTGCCTGCTCACCTGATTTATACTTCCAATGGGCGGCAAGACCGTATTCTGCTTCTCGGTGCATTTCCCAGGTACGGATCTGCACTTCCACGGGAATACCCTCTTTACCTATAACGGTAGTGTGAAGAGAACGGTAAAGATTGGGCTTTGGCGTGGAAATGTAATCCTTGAATCTGCCGGGAATAAAGTTAAAGGCTTCGTGAATTATACCCAAAGATGTATAGCAATCAAGCTCGGTATCCACGATTATACGTATAGCATAAAAATCGTAGATTTCTTCAAAGCTTTTACTACCTGAATACATCTTTTTGTAAATGGAATATATGGATTTTATACGGCCCTCAAGACGGTACTTGATATGGTTTTCATCAAGCTTTGCGCCGACCAGAGATTTGTAATGATCCAAAAAACCTTTATTTTTGCCGTAACGTTTTTCAACGTCTACCTCAACCTCACGAAACCCGATGGGATCCAGATATTTGAGAGCAAGCATTTCAAGCTCCTGCTTTATCTTCTGGATACCGAGGCGGTGAGCCAAGGGTGCGTAAACGTGCATTGTTTCCAATGCAACGGCACGCTGTTTTTCCTCACGGCGTACGTCAAGAGTACGCATATTGTGAAGACGATCGGCAAGCTTTATAAAAATTACGCGCAGATCCTTGCTCATTGCAAGGAACATTTTACGCAAATTCTCGATACTTTCATCCTGCTTGGTTTCGAAGCGGATGTGGACGAGCTTGGTAACGCCGTCAACAAGATCGGCAACGTCGCTTCCAAACTCCTTGTTTATAACGTTAAGAGTAACCTTTTCACCGCAATCCTCCACGGTATCGTGCAAAAAGGCAGCACATATAGAATCTGTATCAAGCTGAAGATCAGCTACGATACCCGCAACAGAAAGTGGGTGAATGATGTACGGCTCACCGGAAATGCGGGTCTGTCCATCATGCATCCTATATGCGAATTCATATGCTTTTGTGATCTTGGCTATATCGTAGCCTCCGTTTTGTTTTAACTTTTCTATAAAGCTTTCAAAACTTACAGACATATTACACCTGTTTTACGCGTGTTTTGCTTTTACCATTCCCAAAAGTCTGGAATTATCAAGATTGATCTTTCCGCTGAAGGGCTTTAAGCCGATGCGGATCATCATACCGGGTATATGCTCTACTTCTGCAATACCTTGCTCCTGCAAAACGTCGCTGATAATTAAAATTTTACAAACATTTATATCGTTGCCCGTTTCCTCGCGGATATTGCTGACAAGGCGGCGTACCGATGAAGGCTTGCTGCCGTCAAAGCTGCGGCGAAGATAACGGAACACTTCTCTGAAATCTGCGAGAGTGGGAATACAATCCGCAGATACGGGACACTGATCCTCGAAATCGACGGCACGAAGATATGCTTCGTATTCGCTGTCAAGCTTATCGTTTTCGCCTTCTGCAAGTCTTATATCCTTAACGAGAAGCTGGGGCGTTGCTGTGCCCATAAACTCGTTGATTTCAAGAGAAAAGGCTATATCGCACCGATCCCCTTCGCAGAGAGAAAAGCTTTCTGCACTCATTCCGAAGTACACGGCGGTAAGGTCGCTTCTGCCGCCATCGGAAACTCGTATCTTCATATGCTTTCCGCCGGAAAGAGGTGTTACGTTCTTTATAACCGCACCTTTAAGAATAAATACGGGAACGGGATTTGACAAGCCGAAGGGCTCAAGACGCTGAATATCCTCCGCCTGACGGAGAGTAAGCTCGGAAAATGCCGCTTCGCAGTCGATCTCAAGAGGAATAACAAGCTCGTTTTTCTTTATATGCTTTTCCGCATAATCGTTCAGACGGGCAGAAAAAGCCTCCAGGTTCTTGCGTTCGATAGAAAGACCTGCTGCAAGCTCGTGCCCGCCGTATTCAAGCAAAAGGTCGGAGCATTCAGCCAAGGCATCCATAAGGGAAAATCCTTTAATGCTTCTGCCGCTTCCCTTTCCTATATCACCGTCAAAAGAGAACAATACGCTGGGAAGCGAGTACTTCTCTGTTATACGGGATGCAACCACGCCGATAACGCCTTGATGCCATCCGTCGGAAGAAAGGACGTACGCCGTATTATCGGGATGTTGCTCGGTTATCTGGGAAAGTGCCTGATTATAAATATCAAGCTCGGTGGATTGGCGAAGCTTATTTATTTCGCAAAGCTCTGCGGCGATACGGCTTGCATCGTTTTCGTTATCCGCAAGTAAAAGCTCAACCGCACGCACAGCGCTGGTAATTCTGCCAGCGGCGTTGATACGTGGCGCAAGCACATATCCTATGGTGGAAGAAGTTATTTTTTTAACCTTTTTGCCGTTTCTGAATATACCAACCTGCTCCATAAGCGCACGCAAGCCGTGATACTTAGTGTTTGAAAGGTTTTCGATACCTATTGCCGCAATAAGACGGTTTTCGCCAACGATGGGCATAACATCGGCAATAGTGCCGATAGCAACTATTTCACCGTAGCGTTTGCATATATCATCGCTGTTTCCGTGGAGGGCGCAAAGAAGCTTGAACACTACGCCTACCCCAGCAAGCTTTTTGAAGGGATATTCGCAATCTTCTCTGTGAGGGTTGACGACCGCTATCGCATCGGGAAGAGTATCCCTGCAACTGTGGTGGTCGGTTATGATCATATCCATTCCGAACTGCTTTGCGTATTCGGTTTCGGCGACGGCGGTTATACCCGTGTCAACGGTGATAAGCAGATCCACATTGCCCGCAAAGCGCTCAATGGCAGTACGGCTTAGTCCGTACCCCTCGTTCATACGCTCGGGAATAAAATATGTAGTTTCTACGCCGAGAGAACGCAGATATGTATACAACATAGTGGTGGAAGTAACACCGTCCACGTCGTAATCGCCGTAAATACAAACGCGCTCTTTGTTTTGTATAGCTTTTTTTATGCGGTCAACCGCTTTATCCATATCCTTGAGCAGATAGGGATCGTAAAAAGAAAGTTTTTCTGTATCGTAAAAATCGGCAACCTTAGCGGATGTATCAAATCCTCTGGAGCAAAGCAATCTTGCTGTGAGAGGCAAATATCCGCTTTCCGCCCGTAATGCAGCGGCGGCGGTTGTATTGGCGCCGTTTATGACCCACTTCCTTGAAGTCAAGGCCTTCATCTCCTAAAATTTATTTTATAATTATCTCAACGGTATATGCGTTACGGTTGTAAACAAATATACCCGAAACAGCTTCGTTTGAAATGGTTACCGTTACCGGAACGGTCATACTTCCCGCAGACAGATCTCCCAAAAGGGACATATCCACGCTCAGCTTGATATCCTCCTCGGTAAGGGTGTTAAGTACATCCTGCAGACCGCGAAGCTCAATTACCACGTCCTTGAGAGCTTTTGCGCTGAATTCCTCCGGCATATTGATGAATTCGATGTTTTTCGAGGGTATTATCATATCCAGCTTGCCGATATCCGGAACCGAAATAAGAACGGTTGCATACTGTTCTTCCCCTACGTTTATACTTCCCACGGGAGGCGTTATAAGTACCTTTACAGGCAAATCAAACTGAGTATCGGTTTCATCGATTTCAATAACGTATTCGCTTATATTTGCCATACGCTCTACAGTTCCGCGGAGCAAGACCGTGTCGATATCACAGCGGATGTCAGCCGTAAGGCCGGAATATATACCTCCGATAAGTTTTACGCGGACAGGCACTTCTTTTTCTGCGTAAACGGAAACAGATGCGGTAACAGAGCTGTTTGCAACCATTATATAAGGGTTGTTGACCTCTGCGTTATTAATATCGAGAAGCTTTGCACTTGCCGTAACCTTGACGGAGTTTACAAGCTCACCAAGTTCAAGATCAACGTACGCACCGGATATTTTTTCCAGCTCATTCTCGGGTCCCCAAACCGTAACGGTAGCGGGACTGCAGTTTACGGTATCGATATGCAAATGCTCAGCCAAAGTGTAATTAAGATTTCGCACCTTGACCGTGTATTGCTTCGAAATAAAATTATCGACATACAATCTTACTTCGCTTATGCTTTGGGATGCCACGGTCGTACCGTTGGGAGAAGATATCTGTACGGAAAACTTATTCTCCCCTGCCGCTGCCACGGTAGACAAATCTATGGAAGCGGTGATTTCGGAGGAACGCACCTGATTAACGTCGGTACGCTTGCCGGCGATGGTTACGTCAACGGTAAGATCCGGCTCCTCAATAAGGGTATAACCCATCGTCTGACGAAGCTCGGACAACCCGGTAACTTCTACCTTGATATTTGAAAAAGTCTTGGTGTAATCGGGGCTATCATAGTCTATAGCAAAAAACCAAAGCACAACAGCGGAAACAACCGCGAGAAACGCTGTGGAGAAAGTAACGATCTTTCTCTTATTGGGACGAGGGACTGAATTGGAAACGTCTTTAAGCTTATTGATCAACCTTTTCATCCCCCTTTTTCTTTTTTGTAATACGGGTAAGCTGGTTTTTAACCTTGCTCTTCAAAGAGTTCTCTTTTACTATAAGCTGAGATTCGAGATAAGTTTCCAGCTTCTTACGGGAAAAGCCTCTTTTAAGTACGCCATCAGATGCAACGGAGATTATTCCCGTTTCTTCGGATATAATAAGTACGATAGCATCACTGTTTTCGCTCATACCTATACCTGCGCGGTGGCGGGTACCGAGGTCTTTTACGATCTCGTTATTATCGGACAAAGGCAAAAAACAGCCTGCGGCGTGGATACGGCCTTCTCTGAATATAACCGCGCCGTCGTGTAAGGGCGCTTTGTTGAAAAATATGTTGCCGATAAGGAAAGACGTGGGTTTTGCATCCAGTACTGTACCGGTACGGATAACGTCGCCAAGCTTGGTGGAACGCTCAAATACCATTAAAGCACCCGTTTTGGATTGAGAAAGCTGTTCTGCGGCTACTGCCACCTCGGTAATACATTCGGTATACAGAGAAACAGTTTCGTCATCCATTTTTCCCCTTATACTCCGCAGGGATTCACCACCCACCTTCTCAAGCACGCTGCGCAATTCCGGCTGGAATACGATAACCAGCGCAATAATTCCGACACTGAAAAGATTTGAAAGTATAAAGTTGAGCGCATGCATATTAAGCACTTCACTGACAAGCAGCAAAGCCAGCAGTAATATAAGACCGATGGCAAGCTTGGCGGCACGGCGCTCTTGTATAAATTTAAAAGTGTAATACAGTAAAAAAGAAACGATAACAATATCAATAACATCTATTACTGTAATATTTAACAGAGTTTCCTTAACGTAATAAAGAAAATCGCTCACGCCGTTCCCTCCCGGTAAAGTAAAATTAATTCATCATATTATGATAACACATTTACTGTATTATGTCAACATTTGATGAGGCGAATATGTCTGCAAAAGTTCTTACCGCTCTGCCTCTGTGGCTGACCTTGTTTTTGGTTTCCATATCCATTTCCGCAAAGGTAAGTCCGTACTCCTCGTTCAGGAAAACGGGATCGTATCCGAAGTCCCCGTCCCCTTTACATTCGAAGATGATCCTACCTTCGCTGTTTTCCTCGCAATCGATACGCTTTCCGTCAGGAAAAACGCAACAGATATGGCAAACAAAGCGGGCTGTACGTTCCTCTAAAGGTACGTTTTTCAATTCGCCGAGTAGTTTTTGGATATTTCTTTTATCGTCCGAATCCTCTCCCGAATAACGGGCGGACATAACCCCCGGTGCTCCGCCGAGTGCATCCACAACCAGACCGGAATCATCCGCAACGGCAGGCTTTCCGCAAAAACGGCAGACTGTATCGGCTTTTATAAAAGCATTTCCTGCAAAGGTATCGGCGTCCTCGATAATATCACCTTCGAAACCAACGTCTTTAAGAGTAAGTATATTTACCTTATCGCCGAAATATCCGTGAAAAAGCTCACGAAGTTCGCTGACTTTATGTTTGTTATTGGTTGCAAAAACAAGTTCCATATTTTAATCTCCGAACATAGCTTTAACAAAATCAACCGGGTTAAAGGGACGCAGATCATCAACTCCCTCGCCTACGCCTATAAAGCGAACGGGAATATCAAGAGTATGCTTGATAGCAAGCACGAAACCGCCTTTTGCGGTACCGTCAAGCTTTGTAAGAACCAGTCCCGTAATTCCTGCGGCTTTTCCGAATTCCTGTGTCTGCATTATAGCGTTCTGACCGGTGGTGGCATCCAGAACTATAAGGGTTTCCTTGTGAGCTTCGGGAAGCTCACGGTCAAGTACGCGGTTGATTTTTCCAAGCTCATCCAACAGATTCTTCTTGTTGTGTAGTCTTCCTGCAGTATCTACGATAAGCACATCTGCCTTTTGCTTGCGGGCTGCTGCGGCCGCATCAAAAACGACTGCGGCAGGATCTGCTCCCTCGGACTGACGGATCATCTGCACGCCTGCTCTGTCTGCCCAGACACCGAGCTGATCTATTGCGGCGGCACGGAAGGTATCTGCAGCGGCAAGAATGACCTTTTTGCCTTCGGCTTTATACATAGACGCAAGCTTGCCTATAGAGGTGGTCTTTCCTGCGCCGTTAACGCCGATAACAAGAATAACGTTAAGTCCGTCTTTTATCTCAAGAGGCATATACTCACCAATAGTTTCGCACATCACTCTGCGAAGCTCTTCACGAGCCTTATCAGCCTCCCAGATATTTTTTTCTTTAAGCTCTTTACGAAGAGTTTCGACGATATAATCGGAGGTTTCGACTCCCACATCTGCCATTATAAGCACGTCCAAAAGTTCATCGTAAAAGTCATCGTCCACCTTTTCCGCAGAGGAAAAAAGCTTCTCAAGGGGTGTTATAAACGCCGCCTTGGTCTTTGCAAGGCCTCGTTTTAATTTATCAAAAAAGCCCATTGTTGCTCCTTTTTATGAATGACTGTATTTTTTGATATTTTCTTCCATCATATCCACGTTAAGACGCAGATAATTGGAAACGCCTCTTTCGTACATGGTAACGCCGTACAGTACATCTGCACGCTCCATCGTTCCGCGGCGGTGGGTAATAAGAATGTACTGGGTGGATTCGCTGTGTTCACGAACGTAATCTGCAAATTTTGCCAGATTCACATCGTCCAATGCAGATTCGATCTCGTCGAATATACAGAAGGGCGAAGGATTAATCTCCTGCAGCGCGAGATACAGTGCGATAGCTGCAAAGGACTGCTCGCCGCCGGAAAGGAGAGAGATGCTCTTTACGCTCTTTCCGGGAGGTCTTAAGATAATATCTATGCCGCATTCCAGGGGATTGTTGGGATCCTCAAGCTCAACTCTGCCCGAACCGCCGCCGAACAGTGCGGCGAAGGTTCTTCCAAAAGCGGAATTAATGCGCTCGAAACAATCGATAAACGTATCCTTCATCGTACGGGAAAGTTTTTCGATGGTAGAATCAAGCTGACGGCGTGTCTTATTAAGATCGTCTGTTTGAGCAGTAAGGAAATCGAAACGCTCTTTTTCCGTTTTGTATTCCTCAACAGCATTTACGTTGATATGTCCCATAGCGCGGATCTTTGCGCGGAGAGAGGCAACGCGGGTTGCCGCAGATGTCATTTGCTCGGCAGGCAATCTGTAAGCGCAGGCGTTAGTATACGTAAGCTCGTATTCATCCCAAAGCTTAGCCGAAACAGAATCGTAATCGGTATTAAGATTTTGTCCGCGGGATTCAAGCTCGGTAAATCTGCGCAACGCCTCTTCTTTTTTGTTTTGCGCTTCTTTGACAAGTCCGCGGATGCTGACCGCACTCTTTTCGGATTCATCACGGGAATTAAGAAGCTGTGCCAGCTTTTCTCTGTGCTGCTTTGCTTCCTCGGCGATGGCAAGCTTGCGGGTATCATATTCTGCGAGTGCCGCTTCCGCAGACAAAGCGCTTTGCTCAGCCTGACGGATAGCATCCTCGATATCGCTTATTCTGTTCTGAATCCCCTCCTTCTTTTCGGTAAGAGAGCGTATATGAGCGCTCTGTCTTTCGTAAGAGGAAGTCTTTTCAAAGAGAGCAACACGTATACGGTTACATTCGTCAAAGGAAGATTGCTCGTTTTCCTTAGCCGATGCATTTTCCGCAGAACATTGTTCGGCGTATGCACGTAGGGAAGCAAGCTTTTCCTCTGCTTCAGCAAGCTGTTTTTCGGTTGCTTCGAGAGCAACGACCGTATCCTGCTCCTGTCTGGAAGCCTGAAGTCTGATCGACTCGTTGTGGTTGTTTTCTTCTTCCAATCGCACCTTGGCACCATCGCACGCACGAATACAAACGTTACGGTGTGCTACGGCAGAATTATACGCTTCCTCGGCGTTTGCTCTGATAGCGCAAAGCTCTTCGTATTTGATATCAAGTTCTTCAAGAGAAGCGGAAAGCTTCTCAACATCTGCATTTTTGACGGTTATTTCACCGGTGAGTCGGTCAATATCCATAGCGCGGGTGAAAAGACCTGCTTTTTTATGGGTGCTGCCGCCGGTAATACTTCCGCCGGGGTTGACTACCTGTCCATCGAGAGTAACGGCTTTGACCTTATAACCGCAGGACGCTGCCGCCGCGGTAGCGGAATCCATATTGTCGGTAAGAATGGTTCTGCCGAGAAGGTCATCGATCACCTTGCGGAATTTTTTATCTGTCTTAACGAGATCGGAAGCAATACCGAGATATCCCTTTATGTTTTTGAAGGGCTCTTCATTTACTCTGTTGCCCGTTACCGTATCTATGGGAAGGAAGGTTGCTCTGCCGCCCGCAGTATTTTTAAGATGCCGTACGGCTTTTTTTGCATCCTCTTCCTTTTCGGTTATTATGAACTGCGCAGATGCGCCCAAAGCAGTTTCAAGAGCAAGAACGTATTTTTCATCGGTGGAAACAACGGATGAAACCGTGCCGACTATACCGTTAAGCTCCTTGCCGGAAGCGCTCATTACGTTTTTAACGCCATCGGAATATCCTTCAAACAGCGCTTCCATTCGGCGCAGATTTTCTCTGCGGTGTTCAAGGGCGGAAATATCAAGATTTACTGCCGAAAGCTCATCGTTAAGCTTATTTCTGGCGGTTCTGTTTTCTTCGCACTTTTTATTTGCCTCTAGATTATTTTCGGCACTCTCGTTTACTTTAATTTCAGCTTGTGCCAGATCAGCACTTGCCTTCTCAAGAGCCAAAGAAAGCTCGGACACGCGTGCTGCAGAGACGTTAAGCTGTGCTTCCGCTTCATCGCGGGCACGGACCGTTTCCTCGGATTTAGCTTTGAGCGCAGCGTAAGTTTCACGCAAGCCGGAGACGTATTCGTATGCGTTGGTTTGATCGGAAACAGCCTTTTGCTCCTTCTCAGTGCAGGACACAGCTATATCGCGGAAGCTTGCATAGGTGTTTTCAGCCTCAGCAAACTCTGCTTGCGCCTTTTCCTGCTCCTTTTTAAGCTCTTCGCCAACTGCCATGGCAGCAGATAGCATATCGGATGCCAAGGAAAGCTCCCGATTATTTCTGGAAACATCTTCCGCGTACTGACTTGCCATACGGCGGTAATGCTCCGCATCGTTCATACGAAGTGCTTTTTCGGATTCTACGGCGGCGATATTCTTTTCGCTTTCGGAAATAAGACGCTCGGTTTCGGAAAGCTCACGTCCGATATCGTATCCCTCGCGGAGAGCGTTATCAAGCTTATAATCAAGGGTTCGCACGTCATTTTCACAATTATCCAGTGTCAGACGGGCGCCTGCGGTTTCTGTTGCGTTGCGCTCCAGGTCCACACGAAGCTTATCTATCTTATCCAGCCAGAGCGTGATCTCCAGACCTTTTTTCTCTTCGGAAAGCACAAGATATTTCTTTGCGTTTTCAGCCTCTTTTTCAAGAGGACCGATACGGGAGGATACCTCGCTCAATATATCGTTAATTCTTACAAGATTATTTTCGGTTTCTGCAAGCTTTCTTTCCGCCTCTGCTTTTTTATAACGGAATTTGGAAATACCTGCGGCTTCTTCAAAGATATCCCTTCTCTCGTGCCCCTTCTGGGAAAGGACTTCGGATATTTTACCCTGAGAGATAACGGAATATCCTTCTCTTCCGATACCGGTATCGTAAAACAGCTCGTAGATATCCTTTAGTCTGACCTGCTTTTTGTTGATATAATATTCACTTTCGCCGCTTCTGTAGTACTTTCTGGTAATGGTTACCTCGGTACCGTCATGAAGCTTATATTCGTCCTTCTTTTCCTCTGCACCCTTTTCCTCTTCGGAAATGGCCATAAAGGTCTGTGCGTGGCGGTCGTACTCCGCGGTGGTATCAAGGGTAAGAGAAACGGAAGAAAAGTTTGCGGCGGGACGGTTGGGAGTACCGTTAAAAATAACGTCCTCCATCTTGCTTCCGCGCAGACTCTTCATAGACATTTCGCCCAACACCCAGCGAACCGCATCGGAAATGTTGGATTTACCGCTTCCGTTGGGCCCTATAATGGCGGTAACACCGTCATCAAAGGTTATTCGCGTTTTATCGGGGAACGATTTGAACCCCTGCATTTCTATACTTTTAAGTTTCAAAAAATCAATCCTCTATACATATTTTCGCCGTATAGTCCGGCATATCGGTTCCGTAGACCGAAACGTTGGAAAAACCGTATGTATTCTTAAAATATTCAGTATTCTTTCTGTGCTGTCCCGCCGCCTTTGAGCAAGCGGATGCGGGAACGTATACCGACAGCTTTTTCCCCCGTGCTTCTCCGATAAGAGCATCTATACGTCTGCGGTATAATTCGCTTTCCACCAATTCACCCATAGCGGGATGCGTAGCGCCGAAGGGAGCGGAAACCAACTGCTCCGAAGCGTGCAGTCCTACACGCAGAACCTTTACCCCGCGGGATAAAAATATATCCATACAATCGGCGCAACGGGAAACGGCGTCCTCCAAAGAAAGGGGTGTATATTCTCCGTTTAACGTCATACGGTATAAGGGTGTATCTTCAAAAACAACAGTAGGATAAATACGGGTTTCGTCCGCGCCCCAATCACAAATGGCTTGAGCGGTGGCAAGCTCATCCTCCGCCGTTGACAGAGGCAAGCCAACCATCATCTGTCCGCCCAGACGGAAACCGTATTTTTTAATTAATTTACAAGCTTTTTCGCTGTCTTTACCGGTGTGTCCTCTTCCGGAAGCCAAAAGCACTTTATCAGAAACGCTTTGCACTCCCAATTCGATAGAGGTTACTCCCCTGCTTTTTAATATTTCCAGCACCGCCTCATCGATAAAATCAGGACGGGTGGAAATGCGTATTCCGTTGATCTTTCCTATACGAACGTATTCATACGCCGCATCGAGAAGAGAGATCATACGCCCTTTGTCAATAGCGGTAAAGCTTCCGCCGAAAAAGGCTATTTCGCTTTCCTGCCACTCCTTTTCCAAGGCTTTATCCACGGTAGCACGAAAAGTATCAAGCTCGGCGCGACGGTCTACTCCGGTGATCTTCTTTTGCGAGCAAAACACGCAGGCGTTGGGACATCCCTCCTGAGGGATAAAAACCGGTATGTTACGATGGTTCTTCATCAAGCTCACCCAAAACCGAAAGAGCTTCTCTTGCGGCGTTTTGCTCTGCTTCACGCTTGGTTCTGCCTACGCCTTCGCCCAAGCAGTTTGAGTTGAGCATTACGCGGAATGTAAACACTCTGTCATGAGGAGGTCCTTCCTCGCCGATAAGTACGTATTCAAGTATTTCTTCGGGAGTCTGCTGAACGATCTTTTGCAAGCGGGATTTATAATCCTCGTTTCCGCCTTTGGATATTTTGGAAAGCGCATTCTTAACACGGGGCATAAGAAATCTTCTTGCCTGATCCATACCGCCGTCGAGGTAAATTGCGGCAAGCAACGCCTCGAAAGCATCCGCCACCGTGCTCTTTCTGTCCCTTCCGTTGGTTACGGCTTCGCCGTGTCCCATACGGAGATAGCTTCCCAGCTCGATCTCACGGGCAAATTCGCTGAGTGAATTCTCACAAACGATATTTGCTCTTATTCTTGTAAGATAGCCTTCGTCAAGCTCGGGAGAGGAACGGTATATATGCTCGGAAACGATAACGGACAATATGGAATCTCCCAAAAACTCAAGACGTTCGTTGGAACGAAGTGAGGTTTTTTGCTTTGTTTCGTTTACAAATGAAGAATGAGTGAGTGCGGTGAGAAGAAAATCTTTATTGCGGAACACGTAGCCTATTCTTTTCTCCAATTCAACGTAAGGCAACGGTTCAATTTGCTGATTCATTCTGTATCGCCTCCTTTAGTCTTTGTACAAGACCGCTTTCGTGGAAGGTCTTTGCCTGCCTGATAGCGGTGAATATGCTTTTTTCATCGGAGCTGCCGTGAGCTTTAACTACAGGCTTTGCCAAACCGAGGAAAGGCGCACCGCCGTGCTCACGGTGGTCGATCTGCTTTTTGAGCGCGGTAATTTGCTTTTTGGTAAGAGCGCCCGCAACTTTTGTTACACGGTTTGCATAGAAGATGCTCTTAAGCTTGCTCTTCATAAAAAGTCCCATACCTTCGATAGTTTTAAGCAATATATTGCCGGTAAAGCCATCACAGACGACTACGTCGCAGGTATTGCAAGGAATGTCCCTGCCTTCTACGTTGCCGATAAAGTTAATTCCCTTTTCGTTTGAAAGCAACGCATTGGTTTCGGAATAAAGAGGCGTGCCCTTGGTGGGTTCACTACCGTTGTTAACAAGTCCTACGCGGGGAACATCTATTCCCATTACAAGGTTGGCATAAAGGCTTCCCATATGAGCAAAGGCACGCAACAGTTCGGGAGTAGCATCCGTATTTGCGCCCGAATCCACGATGAGTACGGGATTTTCAAGGGGAACGACCGCGCCGAGCGCCGCGCGGCGGATGCCGGGAAGACGGCGTATCTTAAGAGAGGACACAGTGAAAAGCGCACCGGTGTTTCCGGCAGACACAAGTGCATCTGCCTTTCCGTCCTTGACAAGCTCTGCCGCAACTGCCATAGAGCAATCTGATTTTTCCTTGAGTACGGATGCAGGTGAATCCTCCATCGTTATAACGCTGTTTGCGTGTACCACGGAAACATTGGAAGGCATTGTGCCTCTGTTACTGATCTCGGTGTAGATCGTATCACTGTCACCGACAAGAATAATATCTATAGGGAACTGTGCGGCGGCAAGCAACGCGCCTCCTATAACCGATTGAGGGGCTTTATCGCCGCCCATTGCATCAACTGCGATTGTTGTTCTCATTTTTTGCTTTCCTCTGTCCAGCCGCAATTACTGCGGCAATAATACTGATCTTTGTTCTTTTTCTTTAAAACTATATCTCCGCACTGGGGACACTTTCTTGTCTGAGGTATATCCCAGGAAATAAATCCGCAGGAAGAATCCTCGCAAACGTAATAGGTTGTCTTTTTCTTACTCTGGCGGACAACGATACGTTTACCGCAATTGGGGCACACTACGCCGCTGTCTTTTATAACGGGAAGCGTGGTCTTACACTCGGGATACGAACGGCAAGCAAAGAAGCTTCCGTACTTGCCCTTTCGCAATACCATTTCGCCGCCGCAGGTGGGACATTTTTCATCGGAAATTATCTCTTTTGCCTCCAAAGGCTTCTTTTCGGGCTCAAGAGGTTTTGTATTTTTACACTTGGGATAGTTGGGACAAGCTGCGAACTTTCCGAAACGTCCGTTGCGGACTACCATTACGGAACCGCATTTTTCGCAGATCATATCAGTTTTTTCGGGTTCTACCGTTATTTTTGTGTTGCCGATCTGCTCTTCGGCGGTCTTGAGCTCCGCCATAAGATCCGCATAAAAGCTTTCCAAAACCTTTATATAATCCTTGTTGCCGGATTCGATCTCATCGAGATCTTCTTCCATCTGCGCGGTGAAGTTATAATCAACAATTCCCGAAAAGGCATTCATCATAAGATCGGTGGTAACAAAGCCAAGCTCGGTGGGAACAAGGGATTTGCCCTCTCTTATCACGTATCCGCGGGAAATTATGGTAGTAATGGTCGTAACGATGGTGGAAGGTCTGCCGATTCCTTTTTCCTCCAGCATTTTAACCAGTGATCCTTCGGTATATCTGAAGGGGGGTGCGGTAAAATGCTGCTCGGGCAAAATTCCGGAACAGAGACAATGCTCGTTTTCGCTGAGTGCGGGAAGCTTATCCTTTGCGATCTCGTCATCGCCGGTATCGGAATCGTCGCAAATAACGAGATAACCGGGGAACCGTACTGTTGCGCCGGTAGCGCGGAACACGTTACCTGCAGCATCCAGATCAACAGAAACGGTATCTATTTCCGCAGGCTTCATCTGGCTTGCGATGAAACGATCGTATATAAGCTTATAAACACGGTATTGATCCGTCGTAAGACGGTTTTTGATCATTTCGGGCGCGAGAGTAGGATCGGAAGGGCGGATAGCTTCGTGAGCATCCTGGGATCCCTTTTTCACCTTGTATATATTGGGTGTGGAAGGATAATATTTTTCGCCGTACTTGCCGACTATATATTCCTTTGCTGCTGCTCGCGCTTCATCGGAAACACGGAGTGAATCGGTACGCATATAGGTGATAAGACCGTGCGTGCCTCTTTCACCGATATTTATACCTTCGTAAAGCTCCTGCGCGATCATCATAGTACGCTGGGTAGGAAGGGATAATCTGCGGTTTGCTTCCTGCTGAAGAGTGCTGGTAGTGAAAGGAGGCTGAGGACGGCGGTGCTTTACCGAACGCTTTACGGAAGCAACGGTGAAATCCGAACCCTTTACAGAGTTAACGACGTTATAAGCATCACTTTCGTTATGAAGGTCCTTTTTGCCGTTTTTATCGCCGAAATACTTTGCGGTAAAGGTATCTCCCTCGGAATTTGAAAGCTTGACGGTAACAGTCCAATATTCATCGGGTACAAATGCGCGTATTTCGCGCTCGCGTTCAACGATAAGACGGGTAGCCACAGATTGAACACGTCCCGCAGAAAGGCCGTTTTTGATCTTTTTCCAAAGGAACGGGCTTATCTTATAACCCACAAGACGGTCAAGAATACGGCGCGCCTGCTGGGAATTGACCAGATCCATATCTATGCTTCTGGGGTTCTTTATAGCTTCTTTAACCGCCGCTTTTGTTACGGAGTTAAAGGTAATACGCTTTATTTTCTCTTCAGGAATGCCGAGAACGGCGGCGAGATGCCAGCTTATAGCCTCTCCTTCACGGTCAGGGTCGGCAGCCAGTAGAACCTTATCGGCGTTTTTGGCTTCTTTTTTAAGGTCGCTGATAAGTTCTCCCTTTCCCCTGATGTTTATATACTGGGGCTCAAAATTGTTCTCCACATCGATACCCAGCTTACTCTTGGGAAGATCGCGGACATGGCCATTGGATGCAACGACCTTATAGCCCTTTCCCAAAAAGCCTTTGACGGTATGCGCCTTGGTAGGCGACTCAAGTATTACAAGTGTGCTCATATATTCTCCTTATTGCTCACCGGCTTTAATATATCTTCCTCCTGCGGCGGCTGTGATCGCGCCGTCAAGCTCAAGAGTGGTAAGCAGTTCGTATGTTCTGTCTATGGAAACTCCGGTCTTTTCCGAAAGCTCGGATGCGGTGGCGGGACCGCGGCTTATTATTTCAAGCAAGCCGAGCTCGTCTGTTTCCTTGGTTTTATTCTCACGGGGGTGCGTTATGCGCCGTCCGTAACTTTTGGTTTTTGTAACGGTATAAGCGGTAGTGGGAATTCGTAAAGTAGGATCGTTTAACTGCAAACGCTCCATAACCTCTGCGGGAGAGGAAACGGAAACCGCGCCCTCAAGCATTGCGGTAACCCTGCCTGCTACGAAATACACGGGTTTTCCCTGCTGTATAGCCCGCTTTGCGGTTATTAACGCGCCGCTTCCTTCTGCCGCCTCAACAACCAAGGTGCAATCGGAAAGAGCGCTGATAAGACGGTTGCGGGCGGGAAATGAATATCTTCCCACCTCTGCGCCGGGAGAATATTCGCTTATGACCACTCCGCTTTTATACATAGAGTGGAAAAGACGCACGTTCTCGGGCGGGTAGACCTTATCGATAGGTGTACCCAAAACGCCTACGGACACACCGCCGTTTTGCAAAGCGGTACTGTTTGCGGCGCTGTCTATCCCCTTCGCAAGACCGCTTATAACGGTAACACCCGCTTTCGCAAAGCTCTCCGCATAGGTTTTGCCGTATTCCAGTCCGGCTTCCGTGCAGGTACGTGTACCCACCATCGCCACCGATTGTCTTCCCTTAAGACGGGAGATATCTCCGTAGTAAAACAGCATAACCGGCGGATCGGGTATATTGCGCAACGCTTCGGGAAAATCCGCATCGTGATAAGTAACGAAGCGTATACCTCTGTTTATACAGGTTTTGTATATCTCAAAGGACGCGGAAAGATCCTTGTTGCAAAGCTGATTTTCATAACGGGCATAGCCCTTGGGTAAGAATGAAAAATCTCTGCATTCGTATATTTCTGCGGCAGAAGAGAATTTATCAAACAAAAGGTCTGTAAGTCTGTTGGCGGCTCCGCACACACGTTGAAGCCATATATAATATAACCTAACGTCCATTGTAACTCCGTGTCATTTCCCAGATAATTATAGAAGCGGCGGCAGCGGCGTTAAGGCTCTCGGTTTTTCCCGTCATGGGAATGATAACCGTATTGTCCGCAAGGGCTTTTACGGTATCCGAAATTCCCTGCCCCTCGTTGCCGATTATAAAGCTATCCGTTTTTGCTACTCCGAAGCTGCCGAGCTCAAGAGAATTCTCGTGCAGGGCAGTAGCGTATACTTTGCCGTATGTCTTTGCGGATTCGATCGCTTCGTAAAAATCTGCGGGCATAAAGATATTTGCGGCAAACACCGCGCCCATGGAGGCGCGGAGCGTCTTCGGATTATATATATCTGCGCAATCGGGAGAAAGGACTATCCCCTTCACACCGAGAGAAACCGCAGTACGGATTATAGTACCCAGATTTCCCGCATCTCTTACCGATTCCAGAAATAAAATCGAACCGCCCTTGGGAGTTTCGGCGGAAAACGGTAACGCCTTACAAACGCACAACACACCCTGAGGTGCGGATTCCGTCGAAATCTTCTCAAACACGCTGTCGCTGACCGAATATTTTATATCCTCGGGCAGGGCGGAAAAAAAGCCGGAATATGCTTCATACGCTTTTTCTGTAAAGTACACCTCGCAGGGAATTCCGCAATGTCTGACATACTCCTCGGCAAGATGTATACCTTCTATGAAGAACAGACCCGACTGAGTTCTCGCCTTACGGTCACGCAGGCGGACGATCTCTTTTATCCGTTCATTGTTTCTGGAGGTAATGATCTTCATTTGCGCTCCTATCCAAAACAAAAAAATATACTATTATTATATTAAATAATAGTACATTCTTTTTTTATTGTCAACACTTTTATTAAGACTTTTTTCCTAAAACCACACGGTCTATACCGTGAAGATCTCTCAGCACCGCTACGGAGAAGCCTGCGGACTTGAGAATTTCGGAAACGTCCTGCGCCTGACCTATACCGACTTCATAGCAAATGACGCCATCGGGGGAAAGGATTATAGGCAGACAGTTGGTTATCTC
This sequence comes from Eubacteriales bacterium, assembly GCA_045595165.1. Lineage (GTDB taxonomy): Bacteria > Bacillota > Clostridia > Oscillospirales > CAG-382 > SFLA01. The sequence continues at coordinate 43,246 of JAZNZY010000023.1, read as the reverse complement.
ACGGTAAAAACGCAATCCGTCCTCGCCGCCGTCAAGGGCGGTTTCGGGCTCGGACAGCACGTTGGCGTCCAGAGTCGAAATATCGTCGGTAGGAATGTAAGGAGGGTTGCTGAGCACCAGATCGAACTGTTTGCCGTTGGCGGCAACGAGAGCTTCGTAATCCTCGGGATCCAGCGCATCAAATCTTTTTACGGTTACTGACGGAAGATCCTTAAGGTTTTCCTCCGTATAAGGAATGGCTTTACGGGAAAGCTCAAGAGCGAATCCGCGAACGTCGGGACGCTCGGACGCTATCGCCGCGGAAATACAGCCGCTTCCCGAGCAAATATCGGCAAAGCAGCCGTCCTTGGGAATAGCCTTTATTGCCGCTTGCGCCAAAATCTCCGTATCTGCACGGGGGATAAACACGCCGGGGCCCACCTTTATCTCTCTGCCGTAAAACCAACAGCTTCCCATAACGTACTGTACGGGAACTCCCATAGCGATCTGTCCGAGGCTATCGGACATATTGGCGGGAAGAGTGGAAGGAACGGCTTCCTCCAATTTGAGATACAAACGGTTTCTGGGAATCTCCAGATGATGGCAAAGCAAAATATCTATTATTTCGGTTATCTCTCTCGCACTGTCCTCAGAACATCCCTCGGTGAGAGTTTTTTTAAGCTCGTATCTGTATTCGCCTATGTTCATGCGTTTTCCTCCGGTATTTCGGTTTGAACTTCATCCTTTTCCTCGGCGTTCACAACGTCCTCGGTAGGAATCTCGAATTCGGGAAATTCCTCGGGAAGTGCGGATTTTATGGAGCAAATGGCGACTTCCATCATACTGTCGTCCGGCTCGCGGGTGGTTATTCTCTGCATCCACAGACCGGGTGCGGAAAAGATCTTGGTAAAGAAATTATCGTGCTTGCCGGCGTACATAACGTACTCATAGTCGATACCGACTACAAGAGGAAGCGCCACAAGCTTTGCGAGAACGATAAACCATCTTTCCCCTACCGGCGCCATAGGAAACAAGGCGCTGATTCCCCACAAAAGCAGAGAGTTAACGAGTATAGAAACGATAATTACCAAAAACATAAAGGAAGTACCGCAACGGGGATGGAAACGGGTGTGCTTACGTACGTTATCCACGGTAAGCTCATCTCCCGATTCGTAGCAAGCAATGCTTTTATGCTCGGCGCCGTGATACATATAGACACGTTTTATATCCGGAATAAGAGAAGTTAAGCCGATATAGGCGATAAAGATAAGTATTTTCAGCCCGCCGTCAACACAACGGGATGCAAAATTGAACTCCTCCGTATCCACCTTGAAGATAAGATCGGATATAAACGAGGGCAGCCACATAAACAGAACCAGCGCAAGAGCTACGCCCAGCACTACCGCTATGGCAGAAATAACCTGCATCATTTTGTCGCCCAATTTTTCGGTTATCCATTTATCGAACTTTCCTTCAGGCTCCGCATCGTCAATTCCCAAAAGCTCGGTCGCTTCCGTCATCGTGCCCATAGAGAGTATCATAGTTTCAACAAAGTTAACTATACCTCTGATAAGAGGAAGACGCAAAAATGCGCTTTTTTCTTTTACGGATTTATATTTCTTTTTTCGAACGGTAATTTTTCCGTTATCGGTACGGCGGACAGCCATTGCCACGTCCGGACCGCTTTTCATCATTACGCCCTCCATAAGAGCGCTTCCGCCTACTCTGCCCAAACGGCAGGAGAGATTGTTATCGGATTTCTTTGACATATTTTGCCTCCCGACTTGAATTATTAACAATTTGATATTATAATAAAAATAAAAGCAAAAGTAAACAGTATTTTGTAAACAAATTTGGAGGATTATGATGGAAAACACATTGTTTGCAAAAAACGACAGCGGTTTTATATGCCTCAACTGCGGAAAAGAGGTTCCGCCTTTGGGATATTCGTCCCGCAATCACTGTCCGTTCTGTCTGTGCTCAAGGCACGTTGACGTTAATCCCGGCGACAGAGCCAGCGAATGCGGTGCGGTAATGGATCCGATCGAGGTGCGCACCGAAGCAAAGCGGGGCTTTGTAATAAAACACAAATGCCGTAAGTGCGGATTTGAACGGTCAAACGGAAGCCAGAACGATGACGACACCCGTCTGCTTATACAATATACTAATCCTTACAATATCCCCCGTGGAGGCAAGCGATGAAAGAAAAATTTAAAAAGATATATGGCTCGTTGGGCAGTCCCGTCCTGTGCGCCGTGCTGGGATTTATCGGTGCAGTGTGTATCGTCCCCTTCTCCGGAATACTCACCGCCCTTCCCCTGCTCCCATTGTGCGGTATCGGCGCGGGATTTTTAAAGCTTAAGCGAGGCACCAAAACCGCGTTTTTTGCCGTATGCGGCGGACTCCTTGCGGCAGGATATTCCGCAGATATGCTGAATATTATCGTGTACACGGTTATCTGCGGTCTGACTGCACTTTTGTGCGATTACTGCATAACGCTGTTCAAAAACAAAAAGACCGCATTTTGGGCAGTAATTCCTCTCGGAGCTGTGGTAGCGCTTCAGCTCGTTTTCGGCGGAAATCTTATATCCTATTCCAATGCCCTTAAGGTTTCGAACGAATATGTAGAAAAAAACTACGCAGACAGCGAAAATGAAATTATCGGAGGTCTTGAATACGATTACGTCACCCGCACGTGGCAAAGAGAGGTAATATCCAAGGAATATTCCGATGCCAACGGAAAGCTGATAGTTTTTGACAAAACGGTATTTGACGGATACGCAAAAAAGACCGAAAGGTTGCTGATGAGCGAGCAGAGAACGAAAATAGCAAATATTCTGCGTGACGCTTTCCCCGACGGTTCTTTTACCGTGGTTTCCGAAAAAATATACGGTTATCCCGACGGAAGTATAACATATCCGGACAAAAGTATCGACAGAAGCGGAAGAATGGTATTTTCCGTATATTTGGGCGCACTTACCGACAGCGAAGGCTTCCTGCGTACAGCCGATGACTACAGAAAGGCTTTGCAAAACGCAGGAATTGATACGAAAAAAATTGTTTTCCGCGGCGGCGGATTGGGTATGTATCCCATGGAAGAGGTATATTCCCATATTCCTTTTGATACAGCAAAGGTAAAATACAACTGCGGAAGAGTATTTTCACATTTGCAGACAGGACTTGACAGGTATTTTATAAAAGACAAATTCTTATATAACTGAAAAGGAGCTTAAAATGAAAAGCAGAAATGAAATGAATCCCGAATTTATGTGGGATTTTACCCACATTTATTCCGATAAGCAGGCTTGGGAAAATGCGCTTGCCGAAGCGGACAAAATAGCCGATACCATTCCCTCCGTGAAGGGTACTCTGGGCGAAAGCGCAGAAAGCCTTAAAAAGGCTATGGACCTGCTGGCTAAGGCAAACCAAGCGGCGGAGCTTCCCTATATTTATGCAATGCTTTACAAGAGCGCAGACAACGGCAACAACGAAGCGCAGGAAATGGAAGCAAAGGCGATGTCTTTACTGGTAAAGCTGGGCACAGCTTGCTCCTTTATCGAGCCCGAGATCCTCGCCATTCCCGAAGAAACGTTAAAGAAATATATGGAGCACGAGGGACTCGCTACTTACCGTCATATGCTGGAGGATATTTCCAGAGGCAGAGCACACGTTCTTGACGAAAAGAGCGAAATGCTTCTGGCTCAGATGGGTGAGATCAACAATATTCCCGACGATTGCTTTACTATGTTCACCAACGTTGATATGGAGCTTCCCGAAATAACCGATGAAAACGGTGAACAGGTACAGCTTACCAACGGTAATATGGGAATTTACCGCGAAAGCAAGAACAGACGCGTACGTGAAGAAACCTTTGAGGGATACTTCGGAACATACAAAAAGTATGTTAACACTATTGCCGCTATGTATTCCGGTAACGTAAAGATAGACAACTATTTTGCGGCGGTAAGAGGCTACGAAAGCGCTTGCCACAAGGCGTTGTTCGGCGGAAATATTCCCGTTTCCGTATACGATTCTCTTATTGAAGCGGTACACGGTGCGCTTCCCACTATGAAGCGATATATACAGCTCCGTAAGGAAGCTCTCGGCCTTGAGAATATTGATATGTTCGATCTTTACACGCCTATGATAGAGGACGTGGACTACACGGTTACCTACGAGCAGGCAAAGGATATGGTTAAAAAGGCACTCACTCCTCTGGGCGAAAGATACCAGGAGCTGCTGGACAAGGCATACTCCGAGCATTGGATGGACGTATACGAAAACAAGGGCAAGCGCTCCGGTGCGTTCTCCTGCGGTGTGTACGGTGTTCACCCTTATGTGCTTCTCAATTATACCGACAGCCTTGATGATGCCTTTACGATGGCTCACGAGCTGGGACACGCAATGCACTCTTATCTGTCCTCCGAAAAGCAAGATTATGTTAACCACGATTACCGTATAATGGTTGCAGAAGTTGCTTCCACGGTAAACGAAGTTTTGCTTACCATGTATCTGCTTAAAAATGAAACGGACAAGAAGCGTAAAGCTTACGTTCTTAATCATTTCCTTGAAGGATTCCGCACAACTGTGTTCAGACAAACACTTTTTGCTGAATTTGAGCGAAAAGCTCACGATATGGCGCAGGCAGGCGTACCTCTCACGCCCAAAGCGCTGTGCGAAATTTATCACAGCCTTATTTCACTTTACTATGAAGGTGCAGGTATAAACGATATTATGCAGTACGAATGGGCGTATATTCCCCACTTCTACACAGCATATTATGTCTACCAGTATGCAACCGGTTTTTCCAGCGCGGTTGCTATTGCAAGAAACATTATCGAAACCGGCGATGCATCCGGATACCTTGAATTCCTCACCACCGGCGGAAGCGATTATCCCCTCAACGAGCTTAAGATCGCAGGAATCGATCTCACCAAGCCCGAGGCGGTAAGCAGCGCTATGAAGGTATTTGACGATACGGTTACCGAGCTTAAAGAGCTTCTTTCAAATATATAAAAGACAAAAACGGGGCTTACGTAAAAAGTAAGCCCTTAATTTTTTACTGTGCATAATCATCTCCCCTGCGGGCAAAAATAGTCCTGCCGGAATAAACTGAAAACGGGGCGATGATCAAAAGTGAACGAACAAACTGTAATACGGCGCGGAGATATATATTATGCGGATCTTTCACCTGTGGTGGGATCCGAGCAAGGCGGTGTGAGACCCGTTCTGATCGTGCAAAACGACGTTGGAAACAGACACAGTCCCACGGTCATAGCCGCCGCAATAACTTCACAGACGGGCAAAGCACGGCTTCCAACACATATTGAGGTTACCGGCGACAGCATCGGCACGGGAAAAGCGCCCGGATGCGGTCTGGCGAAGAATTCCATAATTCTACTTGAGCAAATACGTACTCTGGACAAAAAACGGCTGAAAGACAAAATGGGGCATCTGGACGACGGCACGATGCAGCTGGTAAACGAAGCTTTAAACGTAAGCTTCGGGCTGTAAATTGATTTTTTACAACAATATTTTAAAAGCACTTTCGGGTGCTTTTTTATTATTTAAGCCGGAGTTAAAATACACAAAAATATAAAATAAAATAAAATTAAAAAAGGTATTGACAAATTTAAAATCTTGTGTATAATAGTAAACGTTCACGCGGCTGTGGCGGAACAGGCAGACGCGCACGTTTGAGGGGCGTGTGGGCAACCGTATGGGTTCAAGTCCCATCAGCCGCACCAACAAAAATAGGAACTTTTGTTTATACAAAAGTTCCTTTTTTGTTTATCCAAGCCGCAGGCGTGGTATATCATCGCCGTAAGGCGTATATCATCACCTTAGGCTGTATTACCTGTCGCAATGATGTGATGCTTCGCATCAATGAGTTGCGCTTAGCGCAAACGGAAAATGCGATGCTATTCCTTTTCTATTTTATCCTTTTCCCTGCCCCAGACGGTTCCGCGGTGGACGGCGTGCAGAGAAGCAAACAACACGGGTATGGCTTCTACTCTGCGTATTGCGGTGATACGGGCAAAAATATCGTATCCGTTGTTATATGCGTAGACAGCCAGCAATGCGGAATCTCCGAAAAGATAGCCCATTTCATTTTCTCCTGCGGAAAATGACATTCCCTCCGTGCAGGGAGCACCGCAAAGAATATCTCCGACGGAAATATTTTGGCAAAGTGTGGGATAGTTTTCTATGGCAATTCCACCCTCAAGCTCAAATTCATCCAAAATTTTCATAATACACCGCCTCCTGTAAAGAAATTATAACATATTTTTTCGGTTGTTGCAATTCTTCACTTGACAAAGTTAAACAAATATAATAAACTATATGGGACACGGAGGTATAAAATTATGTTTAAAAAAGCTGTTATATTATTTCTTTCCGCATTACTTGTGTGCATGGCATTTACAGTAGTTTCCTCTGCCGCAGATGCTTGTAAAATCGGTTTATCCTATGCTGTTGACGGCGAAATACTCAATGTGACTATTACATATTCCGAATTCACAGATCCTGACGGTATCATTGCCGTATCTTCCAACGTGATTTTTGATAACACTGTTCTTGAATTCCAAAAGGTTGACGCAACCCTTCCCGAGGAATGGGGCGAGCAGGGCGAAAATTGGAGCAAGCTTTACAGCGAAGGCAACGTACTTGTCTGCTTGCTTTTCAACAGCGGTGAAGAAGACCACGGTACCAAGGATCCTATCTCCTGCACCGTTTCCTTCAAGATTCTTGCCAAAGACGTAGATACACTTATAGATGTTAAAAACAACGAGCTTACCGAATCCGGCGATCTTAATTCGCTCTATACTCCCAACACCTCTCTCAGCGTAAGCATTTCCGAGAGCGGTGAAGTAAGCGGCGAAGTAAGCGAAGAAGAGCCTTCAGTGCCTGACGAGGACGTATCCGAGCAGGTTTCCGAGGACGCTTCCGAAGTGTCTGACAACAGCGCAGAGGACGAATCCAAGCCTGTAGAAAACAGCAACGCTTCTTCCGACGTAAGCACCGGCAATACAGACGGCGAAAACAACTGGATAGTATGGGTAGTTGTAGGTGTTGCCCTTGTAGCTGTTGCTGCAATCGTAACCGTAGTAGTAATGAAGAAAAAGAACTGAAAATAAGTAAATATTTAGCGGCTGTGAAAACACAGCCGCTTTTTTCATATAAAAAAGCTGCCGCATCTATGCGACAGCTTTTTGAATTATTTATTCAACTACGATTGTTACGGTACAAGGCTCGGAATCACACAAGCCTTCCGAATAAATGTACGTAAAGGATACTGTTCCGGTAAAATCAGCTTCGGGATAGTAAATAAAGCTTCCGTCGCTTGCGAGAGAAACCGTACCGGATTCGGGCATTGAGCAAAGCTCAAACTCAACGTATCCGGGAGCGTCCTCTATAATAGCGCCGCTTACACTCTCGCCTTTCACACTGTTAACGGTAATTTCATCGAGAGTATCGGGATAAACATCAAGCGTGCCTTTGATGAACTGATACGTATAATCGTATATCAATCTGATATCGCTGTCCTTGGAAACTGCCGCATCGTAATATACAGTTACATCCTGATAATACATATGGACGCAATCCTTCATATAGCCGTATAAAACGCCGCCGGAAAGATATTCCATATATTTTCTGTAGATAATATCACTGCTAAACGCTTTGCCGGATATTTCTATCTCTATACCCATACCGTAAAGCTGAGTAAGATATGCCGCCTGAGGAATCTTGGAATAAGGTTCTTCTTCCTTGAATACGTAGTTGGGCTGCATACAAGCAACATCGAATCCAAAAGAATCCCAAGCGGAGAAGCCGGATGCGGTGTAATAAGGTATCCAGAAGAAATCGTAGCCGCGGTTGTGAACCATCTTTGCAGTTTCGCTTACGATATAAGGAGCGTTATCCTGAGGGTATATAGACTCATCGTACCAATAATATCCGACGAATTCGATGTTTTCAAAATCGTATTTTCCCAGCTTGGCTTCGAACATTTCCATATACCATTCGAGAGCACGCAGACGGTTTTCATCAGTGGTAAGAGCATCCACAACGCCGTCGCCGTCAATGTCGCCGAAATCGGTTCTTTCGGAATTGGGATAATAAAGCGTAACGGTGAAGCCGTATTTATAATCTTCGTCCAAGCCGAGTGCCTCTTTTACGATTCCCGCTGCCTCTTCAAGAGCAAGTATGTTTTCACCTTCGGTAAACAGATCTGTTACAGTCCACTCCCAGTCACTTCCCTTGGAATCGTTCCAACCGGAAAGTCCTGAGGGGAATCCGCCGCTGAGAAGGAACAGAAACGAATCAAACATAGTATCTTTAATGTTGCCTTCCGTATCCACATAAGCGAGATAAGGAATAAGGGTTTCAACGGTGTAGCCCTTTATGTTGGTGCCGTGATACAGTAATACGAGATCCGAAACACCGCCGAGGACATCTTCTCTGGGCGCCTGGTTACCTTTTCCGAAAAGATTACGCTCGGGCACCTTTCCGGAAGAAAGTGCGATAGCGCCTGCAGTAGAGGTCGTGCCGTATACTTCAAGCTCGCCTATTCCGCACCACGTGTTTATATTGAATGAGAAGCAGACGTATCTTGTCTGTATAGGAGTTTTGAGCGTATATTCTGCGGATACCAAGGAATCATCCGTATCGGCATTTACGGGCATAGAGCCTGCATCATACCATTTTTCACCGTCCATTGACAAATAGATAGCAACAGCAGTAGGTGCTTGTACAGCCCAGCCCACATTGTGAGTAAACTGTGCGGTGAATTTACTTACGGCGCTGGTTGCGCCAAGATCGTATATAACATCGCGGGATGATCCGCCGTTAAACTTAAAAAACTGGCCGTTGTGAATATTGTTGACGGTAGCAAATCTACCATCTGTCATAAGCTTAGAAGTTACAGCCGTATTGTTAACTGCCTGCTCATCAGATATATCTGAAGGAGAATTGATTTGCTGGGTAAGACCTTTTATAAGGTTTACAACTTGTGTAGACGGATTGGGCCAATTTTTAACTGTTGAATCAAATACCAAAGCCGGATACAAAGAATTGGATTCTTCCACACCGGTATTTGCGTAAACCGCCGTTTCTTCCACAAGATACATCTTTGTTTCGGTAGCCTCAAGAGTGAAGCGTACATAGCGTCCCGAAGCGGCTTTGGATAATATCAGAGGAAAGCTATAGACGCTTTGTCCGGATGCGACACCGAATACTCTGCCGATATCGGTAAATGTCTTGTTATCGTCGCTGACAGAATAAGTAACCGCAACGGGCAGATACGTGCCCACGTTGTTGTTGGAATAACATTCCGCACGGAACACACTGAGATCGTCACGCTTTTTACCAAGGTCAAGAGTTATGCTGACGGCTTCTCCGCCTTCGTAACCGACCCAGATGCCGCTTTCATAAAAGCCGGTAAATTCACCGTCGGTAAGGCGGTTATTATCATCGGGAAAAGCGGAAATGGGCTTTTTGGAGGAAGAATATTTGGCACCCTTACTTACCATTTCAAGTGCGAGAGAGGAATCGACCTCTTTGCCGCCCTCATAGCTAACGGTGCCGAGCGTATCGTACGCCTGCTTGATAAGATCAAGAAATGCACCATCGATTTGGGAACCGTTTTCTTCATCCGCAATTACAGTAAGCTCATCAATAAACACCCAAGCGGCGTTCTTTGAGATACCGAATCTTATGTAACGGGCGGAAACGTAGTACTCGGAAGTGAGCACAGCTTCCGCACGGCAATCCTCTTGAAATTCGGGCATAGTACATTCGCCGATGCGGGTAAATTTCTCGCCGTCAACCGAAGCGTGTATCTTTACACCCTTGGGCGGATAAATACCTGCGTTATTCGTCGAAAGAAAGCTGCAACGAAATTCGTAAATACTATCGTACACCTGACCGAGGTCTATGGTAACGAATACCGTACCGTCGGTATATCCGGAATACTTGGCATCCGTATAATCGCCGGTGTTGTCCGGTCCGAACTGACCGTCGGTAAGCTCGGTGTTATACGAATCGGGATAAGCGTCGCCGGGAGTAGCAGTGTTTTTATATGTTTTTCCGCTGCTTATTACTGATGCGTATTTAGGGTTTTCTACCGGTATTTTCACATCCTCTTCCTTTGATTCCTCACCGGGTTTATCGGTTACGGATTCATTGGGAGTTTCGGACACGGAAACATCGGACACTTCGCCATCGGAAACACAGCCCGCGAACAATGTTAAAATCATAATTGCCGCAAGTAAAAATGCGATTTTCTTCATTAAATTTACCTCCGTCAGAATTCAGGCTGAACGCCTTAATATGTGTTATATTACATTTTAACAGCAAGCGTCAAAAGTGTCAAGTAAATATCACCTTTTAACACAAAAATATTAAATGCACCGACAGCAAAACACGTTCAACACCTTAAAAACTTGACAAAATATGATGCTTGTGATATATTGTACTCTAACAGTAAATTCACCTTTATTCGGAGGAAAAATATATGAACATTTATGAAGAACTGCAAGCAAGAGGACTTATTGCGCAGGTAACTGATGAAGCTGAAATACGCGATCTGGTAAACAGCGGCGGCGCAAGATTTTATATAGGATTTGACCCTACCGCAGATTCTCTCCACGTAGGTCACTTTATGGCGCTTTGTCTTATGAAGCGTCTTCAGATGGCAGGCAACAAGCCCGTCGTACTCCTTGGCGGCGGTACCGGATTTGTAGGCGACCCTTCCGGAAGAACCGATATGCGCCAGATGATGTCCCCCGAAACTATCCAGAGCAACTGCAACAAGTTTTTGAAGCAGATCGGCAAGTTTATCGAATTCGGCGAGGACAAGGCTATCGTTGTAAACAACGCTGACTGGCTTCTCAGCCTTAACTATATCGAGCTTCTCCGCGAGGTTGGCGCCTGCTTCTCCGTTAACAATATGCTTCGCGCAGAATGCTACAAGCAGAGAATGGAAAAAGGACTCAGCTTCTTTGAGTTCAACTATATGATAATGCAGGCGTATGACTTCTATTATCTCAACGAGCATTACGGCTGTAATATGCAGTTCGGCGGTGATGACCAGTGGAGCAATATGCTGGCAGGTACAGAGCTTATTCGTAAAAAGACGGGCAAAGACGCTTTTGCTATGACCATTACCCTGCTCCTTAACAGCGAGGGCAAGAAGATGGGCAAGACGGCAAAGGGCGCAGTATGGCTTGATCCCGAAAAAACTTCTCCCTTTGATTTCTACCAATACTGGCGCAACGTTGACGATGCCGACGTTATGAAGTGCATACGTATGCTTACCTTCATTCCCGTTGAGCAGATCGAGGAAATGGACAAATGGGAAGATAACCGTATTAACGAAAAGAAGGAAGTTCTGGCATACAGCCTTACCGAGCTGGTTCACGGCAAGGAAGAAGCAGACAAGGCAAAGGCAACCGCAGCAGCACTTTTCTCCGGTGAAGGTGATGATTCCAATATGCCCACCACCGTTCTTACCGCAGATATGATAGGCGAAGACGGTATCGGCATTATCGACCTTCTCGTAGCCTGCAAGCTGGCTTCCAGCAGAGGCGAAGCAAGACGTCTTGTTGAGCAGGGCGGTATTTCCGTTAACGGCGAAAAGGTTGCAAACGTAAACCATAAGATTCCCGCTTCCCTTATTGCCGATAGCGTAAAGATCAAAAAAGGCAAAAAGGTTTTCCACAAGGTAACTTTTTAAAACTTTAAATTTACGCATATAACCGACAGAACACGTAAGAGGCACTGCAAACATATATGCAGTGCCTTATATATTTTGAGGAAAAACAAATGAATTACGAAATAATCCACCTTCCCAAAGAAATTTGGAAAGGTACTCCAATACTGATTAAATACACAACTGAAGAATACTACGATCTTGAAACCAACGTTGAAAAAGACGGTTTTAACGTTAAAATGGTTAAAAAGAAATTCGAAACACCGGTAACTCATTCTCCCGAGGAATACGATTTTCCCGACAGCTTGTATCAGGACCATTGGGAAAAAGCCGAGGCATACGGAATCGTTTGCGAGCAGGACGGCAAAAATGAATTGCTTGCTTGTATTGAGATGTGCCCCGAGGAATGGAGCAACCGACTTATGGTAACCGAGCTTTGGGTTGCGGACAAGCTTCACAGACAAGGCATTGGAACGAAACTTATGAATTTCGCCAAGGAGCAAGCAAAACTACAGGGCAGACGGGCTATTATTCTGGAAACCCAATCCTGCAACGTAAGAGCGATTGCGTTCTACATGAGCCAAGGCTTTGAGCTTATAGGCTACGATACCTGCTGTTATACCAACCTTGATGTGGAAAGGCACGAAATACGCTTTGATTTCGGGTATTTTCTCCACAAGCGCGAAGGAAGATGGCAATAAAACAAATATCAATCACCCCAAGAAGTCTGCCACTTCTTGGGGGCCCCGACAATCACCCCAAGAAGTCTGCGACTTCTTGGGGACCCCGACAAAAAGCCAAGCTGTTTTGATCAGCTTGGCTTTTGTGTTTTTGATTTACTTTTTATATTTGATTATGGTGTATACAACCAGACCGATAGAGATTACTACTGCGGCGATAATGGGAACGAGATGTGCGTAATTAAGGAAGCCGCCGTTTCCGCCGGTTGAAGCGGAAGTATCGCTTGCTTCATCGGAAGGCTCTTGGGAGGATTCTTCAACGGGAATACGGTCGGAAAGACGCTGCTGAAGGAGCTTTTCCAAAAGTCCCTCGGTGGCAAAGGCATCGTTCCATATACCGTGTCCTGCGCCTTTATATTCTACGTATTCAACCTTGTTTCCGCCCGCATCCTTTATTGCCTGAACGGTATCGCGGGAGCCGGAAACGGGCACCGCATCGTCCGCATCGCCATGGAAAACGTACAAGGGAACGTCAACAAGATTCTCTGCCTGTGAAATATCACCGCCGCCGCAAACGGGAATGGCCGCAGCGAACACGTCGTTATGACGCATCATAATATCCCAAGTGGCAAAGCCGCCCATAGAAATACCTGCGGCATAGATACGGTCGGTATCAACAGAATATTTGCTCTTAAGTTCTTCAAGCAATTCCATAACCGCGATCATTTCATCGGATTCGGGAACAGCTTCAATTGAATATGCACCGTTTGACCAAGGAGTATCAACCCACTGCTGTCCCGCAGGACACTGGGGAGCTACGATTATGGTTTCGGGCATATTGTCTGCAAGATACTGAACGCAATGGAAGAACTGCAATTCGTTATCGTTACCTCTCTCCCCTGCTCCGTGGAAGAAGAAAAGAAGGGAATATTCCTTGGTTTCATCATAATTTTCGGGCAGGATAAGGCGGTAAGGCAGAGTAGTGGTATCGTTGGTATAAGTAAACTTTCCTGCGGTTTCCTTTATATTTCCTGCCGCAGAAACGGTAAGAGGCATTGTAAAAAACAACATAATTAATAATACAGCCGCTAATTTACGCATGGCGTGCTCCTTTATCTGTTATTAATTCTCAGTCCCGCACGGCGGATATGGTCGATCTCGCCCAGACGCTTGAGGCATGGACGGGTAAAGCCTGTATCCGAGTTGCGGAAGACAAAAGTGGTTACGCTGGTAGTATTGAGAGAAATTCCGGGATACATTGCGGCAGGTGCGGTGTTGAGAAGATGTGCTATCCACGCACAACCGAAACCGCCGTGGCAAAATACTGCGATACTGTCTTCGTTATGATTGGTTATACGGTAGAAAGCACCCTCTCTGGAATAACCACAAGAAGCAAGGAATTCATCGGAATTACGTATCATATTCTCAACCGTTGCCATACGGTCGTCCTCAAAATTATCTTTAAAATCGTAAACACCTTTTTGAAGAGAGAAGCTGTAGGAACAATTACTCTCGGGAGTAAAGCGGTGGGATTCCATATAATCCATGCTCTCCGCCGTCCAGGGAAGAATAACGGGCTCAAGTCCCTTTTCCTTGCAGGTAGGTGCGGCGGTATCCAAAGCGCGTCCCAAGGGAGAAGAATAGATGCGGTCTATCTTTACGTCCTTCATCCATTCACCGAGAGCGTTTGCCTCTTCCCAACCGAATTCGGTAATGGTGTTATTTGCGTAATCGGGGTCTGCGTGGCGAATTATGTATAAAATCATTCTAACGTATCCTTCTTCATTTCCGCAAGACCTTTTCTGAATGCTTCCAGAGTCTTGGGTATATTTTCGTCAAGTCTGAGATAATTGGTTATAACGCTGGTATCGTTAACGGACGCATAGTCGTTTGCGGAGAACCAGACAGCTACTTTAATTCTCTTGCAGAATTCTTCGTCCTTTTCAAAGGCTTTGAACATATCGGTTATCCATTTGGCCTGACGTTCTTCGTTTCTTCCAAGCTCGGTCTGAACATAGCCGTTTACGCCCCAATCGTAGTAATACTCACCGCCGGCACCGCAGGCAAATTCGCCGATACACCAAGGATAATTATCGAAATAAGGCATACCGTTGTTATATACCTGCGTGTACATTTCCTTGAAGCTCTTAACGGAATCTCCGTTATTCATTTCATAGTTGGTAACACCGTACATCTGTACACATTCAATATCGGGCAGATAGCAAAGCTCGTTACCCCAGTTGGAATAAGGGCAGCTGGTTGCAATGGGGTTGAATATCCATATGCAGTTATCAACACCCTGCTCACAGAAGATGTTATACATACGTTCCCAGCACATCTGGAAAATATCGGGATCCGCCAGAGAAAGCATACCGCAGTAATCGGTCCAGTCGGTATTCATTTCGTTGCAAAGACGGAAAAGCACGGGCTTGCCGTATTCCTTGATAGACTGTGCCAATTCAACGAATTTTTTGTCCATTTTACCGCGAAGGATATCGTACATAGGAGTATAACCGCTTGCGGCATTGTTAGTATAGGTCCACTGGTAAGTGAACATAAGCACGGGCTTGCCGTTAAATCCGTTACCGCCTGCGTGTTTTTCCGCACGGGGCTTAATGCTTTCCTCAAAGGTACTTTCGGAATCGTACCAGCCCATATGGAGATATGTCATATAAACGTCCATATCGTAATCCAGAGCTTCTTCGCTTGAAAGCCACTCAACGTAATCGGAATCATTTCCTTGGTAGAATGCGCCCCAATCCACGTGATCCTGGTTGCAAAGTTTTTCGTAATACGCTTTGGTTTCTTCAGACCAGAATTCGGGTACGTTGCACTCAAACGTGCCGATACCGTTAACGGGAGTACCGCTTTTCTCGATCTCACAGAAAGTGGCAAGCATAGCGTCAAAAGCATCGTTCATTTCGTCCACGGCTTTGAACACGAACAGATAGAAGTATTCGTAGGTTTCAACAGGACGTACGATAGCGATATTATAATAAGGCATTTCTATTTTAAGGGGAAGATTTATAGCAATGCTGTGAACGGTAACGGAAAAACCGGGAAGCATTTCGGTATTTTCTTCAATTACCTGTCTTGTACGGCGGAGGTTGTTGTCCGCTAAAAACTTAACGTCAGCAAACTGCTCGGTAAGCCATTCGTGGAGATAAAGACCGAGTCCGTCTTCGTGATCGCCGTAAGGGTTCTGATCCTCATATGTAACGGTGAGGCAATAGTCATCGGTAAAATACTGGGAGCGGAGAGCGCCGATGCTGAAATCAGCCTGTGCATTTCCGCCGGGAAGAGTAAGGCAATATCCTTCGGGAAGGTTTACGGCACGGGTATATCCTTCGCCGCCAAAGAGATAACGAAGGTCTGTTCCCTCTGCTTTGGAAACCGAACCGAGAGAAATGCCGTCTGCAAATACGCCGAGAGAATATACCTTCTCTGCGGTGTCAATTCCGTTTGCGGAATCCGCGTATGCTTCGTTCCAGAACGAAGCGGCATTTTTATCTGTAACCAAAACTTCACTCTCCTCTGTGTTGGATAAATCGTCGCTTGTCTGGGAATTGTCCGTCGTGCAAGCAGATACTGCAGGCAGAAGCATTAAGACAAGCAAAAGCAAAGCAAAAAATTTCTTCATAACAGCCTCCGAATATTATCGCGGGGGTTCAGCCCGTCACTTATATTGTGTTATATATAATAGCATATATTGTAATAAATGTCAATTTGAACTTGTAATAATATTAATTCCGTGTTATAATTTCATATATAAAAAGCGAGGTGGCACAAAATGGAAAGTATTGTAATGCATAAATTCCACATTCCCGTGAAGGGCGTTAAAAAGAAGGTAATATATCATTTCAGCGATACTCATCTTACCGAATACGATTCTCTTTCTGATACAGCGGAGAAGGAAAAAGCCATAAAGCAAACTGCGGCTTGGGAAAACGTAAGAAGCAGTTTTACATCTGCTTATAACGAACCCTTCGAAGAGGCACAAAAAATAAGCGGAAAAGAGCATTTTGAAAATCTTTTGCGTGTTTCTCAAATCGGTGATGCCGTTGTAATGGCAGGCGATATACTGGATTACGTTAACGGCGCAAATCTCCGCATTGCGGAAAAGGGGCTGTCGTCCTTGAACATACCGTTTATCGCTGTGTGCGGTAACCACGAAAAGCCTGATGAAATCCCAGCCGGCGGCAAGATATCCGTTATGAAAAACGAAGTACAGACTATTGAATTTGATGATCTTATACTTTTGGGATTTGATAATTCAAAGCGTATAATTACATCTTATCAAAAGGACGAGCTTTCCAAAGCCTTCGGAAAGGGAAAAACGGTAATTATCGCTTTGCACGTCCCCATTATGACAAAGGATAATGAAGCCGCCTTGAGAAAAGCGGGTGAATATTTCCAGCTTAATTACGATGGATGCCCGAAAGAAAATATCGAATTTATCGAAATGATAAAGAAAAATTCCCATCTTGTTGCCGCGGTGCTGGCAGGTCATTTGCATTTTAACAATATATCCCTTATTACCGAAGGTGTTACGCAATACGTTTCCTCCCAAGGAATTACGGGAAATATAAACGAATATACCATAGGAGAGTAAAAGATGGATTACATACAGCTTTGCCAAAAATACAACTTTGAAATGCCCGCTTATGCTAAGGATTATTTTGATGATTTTATGGCGGAATACAACAGAAGCGTTCCCGTGTTATCTAAAGAAAATGCAGCTTTCGTCGCAGACTCCACTTCCCTGCCCGAGGACGGCAAGCAGGCACTTATCCACTGTGCGGAGGTTATAAACGAAAACGATGATGCACATTTGTGCGCTTCTTTTCTGGCTTACATTACCGTATACAAGCGTGTTCCCTGGGTGAATTACATATACCAGGACGATCTTTTTACCGTTGAAGGGCTCAAGCCCGAGCAGGTAGGCTGGGTATTGGTAGCCACACAGCTTGCAAACACTCTTATAAACAAAAAGCCTCCCAAGGAGCTTAACGAAGAAAATATAGGCGCATTCCGCGGATATTCACAGTCCTGCTTAAACCAAAAGGGTTATTGGGGAATTCTTGAATGGCATTGGAATATGCTGTGTGCGGGCGGATGTATGTTTATGTTCGGCGTACTTAAGTTCGTGCCCGGTGAATTTACGGGAGATTACCCCGTTATTACAGACGGAAGCAAGTATGTTTCCCTTATCGGCGGCGAATATTTCATCGGTAAAGACGGAGAGCTTGTTGACTGCGAAGAAAAGTCGATCGGCAAAACAAGCTTTTACGAGGATGACGAAAAGTATATAGGCAACGTTGTATCTCCCAAGGGAAAGGTTGATACATTCCCCACCGAATTTTCAAAAAAAGTTTGGAAGGATTATTTACGCGGCGGTACTCACACTATCGAGATACACATTCCCTCCAAGATACAATACGTACCCGAAACCATAAAGGAGGCATACAAGCAGGCAGTTGAATTCTTCAAGGAGTTTTATCCCCAGCACGAGCCAAAAGCCATTGCGGGATATTCCTGGATATTCTCCCCTCAGCTTGAAAAGGTACTGCCCGAAACCAGCAATATTCTCGCTGTAAACCGCAGTATGCATGTGCTTCCCTCCACAGGCTGTTTCGGTGCGGACTGCAGATTTATTCGCGAAGGCTCGAGCCTGCAAAAGCGTATGGCGGAGGAATGCGAAAAGGGTACGGAATTCCATTACGCTGTAATGTATACGGCTATTGACGAGATAGATACCTTTGGAAAAGAAATCGTGTGAAAGGGATTTTTTAAATGAAAAAAACATTATGTGTTTTTCTGGTTATGCTTATGTGCTTTTGCGCACTTCCCTCAATCGATGCGTATGCGGAAGATATAGAACTTATTGAAGAAGATAATTATACTATTCTGTGGACCAGCGATCCCCAATGGTATTCCTTTGCATACCAAGAGATACTCATTGACCAAAACGAATGGGTAATCGAAAATTTTGACCGTCTGAATGTGAAATACATTATTCACACGGGAGATTTTGTAGACCTGCCTCACAACCGCGATCAATGGGGATTCGTAACCGAGCAGTACAAAAAATGGGACGATTCCGGACTTCCCTACGGTGTTCTTGCGGGAAACCACGACGTTGACGGAACCGACTACACCGAATTCGGCGAATATTTCGGCGCTGCTCGTTTTGAAAACAACGATTGGTACGGCGAAAGCTACGAAAACAACCGCGGTCATTACGATCTGATGACTATTGACGGAACGGATTTCATATTCGTTTATCTGGGCTACGGCGACCACACCGAAGCGGATTACAAATGGATAAACGGAGTGCTGGAAAAGCACGCGGACCGCATTGCTTTTATTTCATTTCACGAATACCTTTACGCCAACGGAACACGTACGGAGATCGGCAACGAGATATTCGACAAAGTCGTTTTGAAAAATCCCAACGTACGTATGGTTATGTGCGGACACAATTATAATGCAACCAGATTGGTAGAAGACATTGACGATAACGGCGACGGAATTGCCGACAGAACCGTTTACCAGCTTATGGCAAACTACCAAAATCTCGAAAACGGCGGAAACGGATATATGCGTTTTTTGGAGTTTGATAAAAAAGACGGCACCGTTGCATTCCGTACCTATTCCCCTTATCTGAATGATTTTAACGCCTATGAAAACCGAGGCGACGAAATGGACGAATACGGCTACCGAGATGAATTCACGATTCCCTTTGACTTTACCGCGCCCAAGGCAAAGGAAGAATCAGATCCCGAAAAGGGAACCGTAATTCTAAATGCGACGGCTGTATTCGGAGATACCGAAAAAACCGCGCTTCCGTTAAATTATATAAACACTGCCGAAAACGGAGCATCATATAACAACGCGGGAATATATGACCGTACTTTTTCACTTGATGCCCGCGATGCCGTAAAAGAAGGCGCAAGCGTAAACTACATTGTGATCCGTTACAAGGATAAGATCGGATACCGTGTAAGCGATATTATTTACGGAAACGATAGCGCTTCCGTTCCCGCAATACCTCAGGACGGAAGGGTTATAGTAGTTGCCGAGGATGCGAAAGACAAGGCAGGTAACGAATTTGATATAAACAGTATCTCTGTTGGACAAGCTGTTACCTTCAGTCAGCTTTCGGGCGTTATCTCGCCGCTTCTGACGTCCCACGCAAACATAGTTATTGATTCTATTGACAGAGCGTTTAATATTGACGGCGCGAACCGTACCGTAAAAGCAGATGAACTGATCATATTCGACAGCACCTGGGGAAAAACCACCTTCAATAAGGATGACGATAACAAGTGGAATATGATATTCACTTTCTCCCCTGTTGACGGCGCAAAGAACAAATATACTCTTACTGCGGCTTCCACGGTATCCGGCGAAGCAAAGGAAGAGGACATACCCGTGGGCGGATTTGCAATGATAATGAACACCGCTTCATATGAAAGCTCCTTCCGCGCAAGTATGCGAAAGGTGCTTACAGTCGGTTCGGCGATAACCCTGAACGGATATTTACCCGGCGAAGGGTATGTATACGAAGGAGAAAGCATAATATCTGCCGATCCGTCGGATTGGAGCTATGATAACACAACGCTGGTGGTTGAAAAAAGTTCCGAAAATTCCCTTGTTTTATATAACACCGACGGTCTTTGGCCAGACGCACGTTATAACCTGAAATCTCCGATAACCTTTGATCCGGAAAACGCTTTGCTTCATTATGAGCTTGAACTGGAAGCTGACTCCAAGACCAGCATTTTGCTGTTTTGCGGCGGAAGCACACCGGATTCCTTTGCCGAAGGGCAGTATATTAAGATCAATTCCCTGCTTGCAGGCGTAACAATATCTGCCGGAAGCGGAGATATCAAAGGCGATGGAAGCAAAATAAGCGGAACGCTTGATCTTTCAACGGTAGAATTTCCCGACGGTTGCTATAACGAGGACGGAACGGTTACCGTAAGCGGTATAAAAATATTTGCTTCCGGCAAAGCAAATACGAAGGTAATAATCAACCGTTTACTGATCTCAACAAACGGTGATGGCGAAGAAAGCGATGCCGAAGAATCGATTCCCGCCGACAAAAGCGAAGCCGATACGTCCGCACAGGAAAGCGTATCGGATACCGATAAAGGCAACAAGAACAATGTTGTAATACCGATCGTCATTGTTTTGATCGCAGTTGTTGCGGTCGCAGTGCTCGTTACAGTTAAATTGAAGAAAAACTAAAAGAAAAATTCCCGCAAGTCATTGATTTGCGGGAATTTTTGATCGATAGCAATATTTATTTTTTCTTTTTGAATACGAAATACAGTGCGGCGGCGGTAACGGCTGCTGCGGCAACGCCCAAGCCTATCCAAAGTGCCGCATTGTTTTTCTTTGTGGGAGTTTCTGCGGAAGAAGTATCCGAAGTATCATTCTTGGATGCTTCAAAGGCGGACATCTCTTTTTGCAGATTTTCCGTAAGAGCTGCAAGGTGGGTATCGTAAATAGCGTCCTCGCCGAGATAATTCTCCAATTTTTGCATTGCGGATTTTAGCGAAGAAGGCGCTCCCTCCACAACCAGATCCAATGCACGGTTTATAAGTTCATTATATGGTTTGGGGTCAAAGCCGTATACCTCGAATTCAAGAATACCGCCGCTGTAATATGCATTCCAATCCTGGATATAAAAGCGCTTTTTTTGCTCGTACTTGATATAACGGGCTTTAACGGCTTCAAAAGGCACCGTATCGGTCTGCTTTGCCCTGTCCTCGCCCGTTTGAATATGGGCGACCTCTGTATAGGTTTCACCGTCCTCGGAAACAGAAATAACGTAATCGGAAATATGCTCGTTGAACTGAATGACTACCTTATCCACGGTACGTACCGAGCCGAGATCCACAATCATCCACTGGTAATCTGCTTTCGCCGAAAATGACACGCGGGTTGCGGTGTTTCCGTCAAGAGCAAGATCGGGAGTGAAGCGTCCGTCCTCCACCTCCAAAGCGGAAACGGTGGCGGTTTTACCGAGAGCATAATTTCCGTTTATAACACGGGTGGAAAGATCCATGGCGCCGCTTTCAACGGAGAGATTTTCTATCTTTCCGTCCAGACCTTCACCAACCTTTTCGAGAGGAAGCGTAAAGGTTGAGCTTCTGGTTAAAGAAAGATTTTTTGTATTTACAGGTGTGTAGAAATACGTATCGTTAACGATAAGGACGGTCTGCTTGTTATCAGCCACCAGCTTTAAGTTTACGGTCTGACCGTCGACCAGCTTGTGCTTGTACTTAAAGTTGTATACGCCCCGTTTAAAGCCCAGCACACCGTCTTTATCAACGTAAAACTCGCCGTCCTCTCCGCCGAACAAAGTAAATCCCTCTCCGAGAGAGTTTACGGTAACGTCCACGCTTGCGGTGTAGGGCCAGCCAAATGATTTTACTCCTTCGGGAACAGTGCCGTTTATATTTTCCACGTTATGACGTCCCGGATCCCCTTCGGGAGAATAGAGGGAAATCTTTTCATAGCGGGAAACGAAATCTTTTGCTTCGATATTTTTTGTCTGCTCGCCGCACCAGGTCTTCTCCGCCATAAGGCAGACTCCACCGCGGAGTCGGTCAAAAATATCGAATATAGAAAATCCGCTGTATTCTGTATACAGATCGTTCCAAAGAGCGAAGTTTCCGCCCAAAAGCTGTTCGTGATCGGGCTGGACTGAAGTGGAAGCATCGAATCCCATATAATTAACGTACCAAGAAGAATACAGAGATTCGAGATTATAATAATCGGCAAATCCGTAATTGCCGCCGGGAACGATATACAAAACGGGACCGCAGGTGTTGATTATATCATAGCCCATGTCAAAAAGGGTCTTGTAATCGGACAATTCCACTGCCCAGAAGTTTGCCTGCGCTTCGGAAGAAACGGGGGTTTCGCCATTAAAGCCCTGGTTACCGAAGGAGCCCCAGAAGCGGGGTGTGTAACCGCGGGAGTTAATATGCTTTATAAGCTCATCCGTATAGGCACGCATAAGCTCGCTGTAGCCTGCGGGATATTCGTCCGTACCGATATGCACCGTCTTATTAACGAACACGGGATCGTCCCCGGTAATATATTCATCAAAAAGGTCCTTTACAAACTGCACTACCTCGGGCTTGGAGATATCCAGATGTCCGCTGTCCAGCATATAATCGGGGTTTACGTTATTAAAACAGCGGGAATGTGCGGGGGTGTCGATTTCGGTTATTACCTCTACTCCGTATTCCAGCATACGTTTTTGGTATGCACGGTATTCGTCCTTGGTATAATATCCATCTGTCGCGGTAAGACCTTCAACGTCGCTTTCGAGACGGAACGCGGAATAATTATTTGCTCCCGCATCGTTTATATGCAGATGTATTTCGTTAAGCTTGAAGAAAGAGAAGTATTTGGTTATTTCTTCTACGTATTCCAAAGGAATCCAAGCGCGGGCAACGTCCAGCATACCGCCGCGTATGCGGTAATAACTGTAATCCCTCGCCTTGCCGCAGGGAACGTATCCGTCCGCCTTTACGGATTGAAGGACTGTATATATACCGTACAAAAGTCCGATATCCTCGGGAGCTTTTATTGTAATGTTATCCTCGGTTATATTCATTGTATAACCGTCCTCGCTAAGTTCATCATCGCTTTTATCGGTTACGAGGACAATATCGCCGCCGTCAAAGGTAAAGAACGCTTCGACACCGAGATAGGACAAAAAGGATTCCCGTATAATTGCCTGCTTAGCATCGCTGATATTCGCTTTTTCAATGTTGATAAACACGGTATCGGAAATTTTAAACTCACCTGTATCCCCTTCCCATTCACGGATCGCAGGAATAACAGTAGGTGCTTTGTTTGTACCCGCCGCACCTGCACCGATACAGCAAAGAGGCATTACGGTTGCCGCAGAGATAAGGAGTGCCAAAATTCTTTTTTTCATATTTTACATATCCTCCCGTATTTTTAAATATTCGCCGATCTCACAAGCGTGGAATCTTATATTTTCGAAGGTAAGCAGCTCTTGTATATGGGAAAAATCGCTTACGGTAATATTGCCGAACAACGGCAGGTCGGTGCCGTTTTTGATCGAAGCGTATATCTCGCTGAAAAATGGCCAGCGGAGATAGGATATCATCGTTTCCTCAAGCCAATAATCCCATACTGCATAGGGAAATTTTTCCGAAAGCTTACGAAAACGGAGATACAGAGGCAAGCCGTCCCCCGCATCGTGCCAGATGTCCGCAAGAACGTAATCGTATTCCTTAGCGGCAAGGGTTCGTTCGCAATGAAAGAAAGCATCCTCACAAACTATATTTATTTTATCTTTATGGGGAAACAGCGGCAAAACGTGGGTAGTAAACAGTTCGATTACGTTTTTGTCCTTTTCCACTACGGTAACACTTTTTACGTTTTCCTTGGCGGAAGCCATATAGGGAAAATAGCCCAGCCCCAAGCCATAGGTTACAACGTTGCCGAAGCAGTTTTTAACCGCATTTTCCAAAGTGGCGGTTTCGTTGGGCATAAGTGTCATCCATTCCCTGCCGTTTTGAAGCACGGCGGGAAAAGAAAAGCTTTCTCTGAAAAAGCCTATTCGGGGAAGTTCGGTATAATCGGGCAAAAGCAAGGGATCGTTATATACAAATCCTTCCCAGGGAGATAGAGTTAGAGTCTTTAATTCCCATTCGTTCTGAGAAACCGCGGGAAAAGAAACGCCGCGGTAATAAGGGTTGGAACGGTAATAAAACGAATCCAGACATTTTACGGAATTTGGGAGATATTTTCTTATAATAACTCTGTCTTCCTCATTTTGCGTATCCAAGCCAAGAAGCGCTGTTAAAGCGGCGCAAAATGCTTCCTCCGCACTTGCGCCCGTTTCATCTATAAGCTCACGAACGTATTCGTATTTTACCGCATCGGGAAAGAGATTGAGATACGTACTTAAAAGCTGTGTATAACGAAAATTGATCTTCCGCGTTTTTTCGATTCTGTCCACACGGGCGATATCAGCCGAAGAAAGATTGAATTTCATATATAACTCTCACCGCCTTTACTTATTACGATTTTACATTAGCCGATAATAAAAGTCAAGATTGAAAAAAGCATAAGTTTGTGTTACAATCTTTACAAGAGGTGATAAAAGTGATTCACAATATGATGCTTGCGAGCGAGCCTTTTGAAAACATATTCAACGGAACAAAAACAGTAGAATACAGATTATACGACGAAAAACGCAAAAAAATCTCCGTGGGCGATACTATCGTTTTCACCAACAGAGATACCGGCAATACACTTAAAGTTTCCGTGACGTATATTAAGTTGTTTTCAAGCTTTTTGGATCTGTTTTCCGCCCTCGGCTGTGAAGGCGAACCGTACCGCAGATGGTCCCCCGAGCAGCTTGCGGAGAGTATGCGGGAATATTACACCTCGGACCAGGAACAAGAGCACGGCGTGGTCGCTATAGGTATTCGTTTGGTCGGTCCCGAGCTCAGAGTGATAGCAAGAGTTAAAAACGATTTCCCTACAAAATTCGGATTGCCGAGACAAGGCGGTCTTGTGGACGAAATAAAGGGAACGATTAAGTTTTTGCCCGAATACCGTGTCAAGGAAGCGTTAAAGGGTCTAAACGGATATTCCCATATATGGGTAATTTGGGGATTTTCCCTTGCGGAAAGAGAGGACTGGTCCCCTACCGTGCGGCCGCCCCGTCTTGGTGGAAACACACGAATGGGAGTTTTTGCCACCCGTTCTCCTTACAGACCGAATTCTATCGGTATGTCCTGCTTAAAGCTCTTAAAGATAGATGCGGAAAAGGGAGAATTGTACGTCGCAGGTATGGACATGTGCGATGGAACGCCTGTATATGATATAAAGCCTTATCTCGCATTTACCGACAGTAAGCCTGATGCGGTAAGCGGTTTTGCAGATGAAAAAAAGGACTATTCCGTGAAGGTGGTTATCCCCAAAGAGCTTGAAGACAAGCTTACAGAGGAAAAGCTGGAGGGGCTTATGGGCGCGCTTCGTGATGACCCACGCCCCGCTTACAAAAGAGAAGAAAAAAAAGAATACGGCTTCGCCTACGCAGGGAAGGAAATTAAATTCGTTTATAAAGACGGCGCATTGGTCGTAACGGAGATCATATAACCTTACAAACATTAAACCCCCGATAAAATCGGGGGTTTTGTGTTCAAAAGATTTATTCGGATTTCATTACGGAAACGATATAGTCGGCGCATTTTTCGATGCCGATCACACCGCTGTCAAGGCACATATGGTAATTCTGGGAATTGCCCCACTCCTCGCCCGTATAATGCTTATAATGAGCACGGCGCTTTGCATCCTTATCCGCAAGGCGTTTTTCGGGCTTGTGTTCACTTTCGCCGTACAATCTGACTATGCGTTCTGCGCGGAATTCATCGGATGCGTGGATAAATACACGGAGCACGTCATCCCTCTCTTTTAATATTTGGTCCGCACATCTGCCGACGATAACGCAGGGACCTTTTTCGGCAAGATCAAGTATGACCTTTCTCTGTATTACCCACAGAAAATCGGAAGCGGACATTCCGCCCATAATGCCGGGAACACCGGGGTTGGAGAAAGCATAGGACCACACGCTTTTTCCGCGGGCGTGCTCGCCGATCTGCTCTATGTAATCTTCGGAAAAGCCGGTTTCAAGGGCTACCTTTTCCACTATCTCCTTATCGTAATAAGGAATTCCAAGCCGCTCCGCAACGCTTTTTGCGATAGTTCTTCCGCCGCTGCCGAACTGTCTGCCTACTGTAAGAATATTCCATTTCATATAAAGAACCTCCGTTCAAGGTTGCTTATGATAAAGCTGTTCGTAAATATTCCGCCGCATCCGTACGGGAGGTTTTTAATGCCCAGGCGAGTTCCTCTTCAACTATGCGCTCTGCGGATTTGAAAAAATGCTCGTCCGCATCCGAAAGGCGTTTGCCCGCTTCGTTAAGCAGCGTTCTTTTTTTGTATATACAGCCCGCAAGAAGAATGAGGGCTTTTATATCACCGCCCAGAAGTATCTCTCTGAACCGAGCAATTCTGGTTTTACGGTCATCGATCCAATCCATACATTCCTGCTTGGCTTGGAATAATATTCCGTCAAACTCCGCTTTGGAAAAAACCACGCGCATTTTTCCACAAAGCACGGGATTATCAACGGGAACGTACAAAACCGATGCGGGGCTGTTATTTGGACGGAGAATATAATAATTCTTATCGTCCTCCTCGGAATTACGCATAGGACCGATATCTTCTATAAGACAAATGCCGTTAATGGCATAAACCACATATTCACCTTTTGAAAACACTTTCGCCACGCCTTTCCGTTCTTTTGTAAATATTTCCCTAAATGTATTATACCATAAGTGTGGTTTTTTTCAAGGGTAAATTTGTACAAACTGTGAACGGTGGGAGTTGTTCAGTTTTTCTTTGCGTTTACCTTTGCCATAAAACGGGCGGTATCGACTATAAATCTTTCGTGTGTACCTTCCCCTGTTTTTCCCGAGCTGTCAAAGGCTTCGACAGAAAAAACAAGGCGGCGTTTATCCACTTCAACAAGGGTACATTTATAGGTTACGGTGTCCCCAAGGGATGTGGCGGCAAGATGGGAAACGTCTACCCTGGTACCCACGGTGGTGGACCCCTCTTCAAGAAAAGGTGCAACACAGTTCATACACACGTTTTCCATTCCCGCAATAAGCGCAGGAGTTGCCAGCACGTCAAGAGAGCCGCTTCCCATATTCTTTGCGGAAAGGTTATCCGTAACCAATATATCAACGCTGTGAACAATACCTGTTTTTAACATAAAAATCCTCCTTATAGCGCATATAGCGCAATTCCGATAAACTGCAGTACGCTTCCCGCAATAACGAAAACGTGAAAAGCGTTGTGCATATAACGGCGTTTTCTGCCCAAGCCGTAAAGAATCGCTCCGATAGTATAAAATATTCCGCCGCCCAGCACGTATAAAAATCCGGGTATCGTCAGCACTTCTATGGTGGGAACGATAGCGAATATTATCGCCCATCCCATAACAATGTAACATATCATAGAAAAAACGCGGTACTGTCTGAGATCAATAGCGGTAAGGGTAATTGCCAATGCGGCGCATCCCCACTCGATACCGAAAACCACCCAAGCGATGACGGGATAAACGGGGCGCATCGCGCACAGCAATATGGGGGTGTAAGTTCCGGCGATCAGTAAATATATGGTACAGTGATCAAGCACCTGCAAAACCTTTTTTGCAATTCCCGGTCTCAAACCGTGATAGATGCTGGACATACAATAAAGAAGCACCATTGAAGCTCCGTATATGGAACAGGAAACGATTCCGTAAACGTTTCCTTTAAAAGCAGAAATAAGAATTCCCGTGACGAGAGCGAAAATTGCAAAAGCGCCTCCCACAATGTGGGAAACCATATTGAATATTTCCTCACCTTTCGTATAGGTAGGAAGAACACGGTCTGAAAGCTTGGTTCTCAAAAAAGATACCTCCGAATCGTTATGAGTTTATAATAGCACTATGTAAACGGTAAATCAAGGAAAAATTGTAAACATTCTCATTGACTATAACCGCAGTTAATGGTAAAATATGTGGCAAGAGGTGATTGTATTTATGAACGTAAAAAACGCTTTTGAATATCTTTTAGGCGAAAAGAAATATGCCTATGAGCAGTCTGTGCCCGATGCACTTTTGTGTGCTGCTGAATCTATCGTAATGCTGGAAAACAAAAACGGTTGTCTTCCTTTGAAGGAAAACAGCAAAGTTTGTTTGTTCGGCAGAATGCAAAAAAATTACCTTTTTGCAGGTACGGGAAGCGGCGGAAGAGTCGCACCCCCTTATATAACGAACATAGCAGATTCTCTTAAAGAAGAGGGTATACTGCTTGATGCGGAAACGGAAGCAATTTACGATGCTTTTGTTAAAGAAAATCCTTATGATCCCGATAACGGCTGGACACATCCCTGGTCCCAGAAGGAGCCTGAGCTTACCGAAGAATTCGTATCTGCCGCAGCCAAGCGTTGCGATACCGCAATCATCGTTATATCCCGTACCGCAGGCGAGGACAAGGACTGCGCTCCCGTAGCGGGCAGCTACTTCCTTTCCGAAACGGAAGAAAACAACATAGCTATTATACGCCAAAAATTCGATAAAGTATGCATTTTACTCAACGTTTGCGGTGTTATGGATATGTCGTGGGTTGAAAAGCACAACATCGACAGCGTGCTGTATCTGTGGCAGGCGGGAATGATGGGCGGAAAAGCAGCCGCTCAGGTCATTTGCGGAAAGATATCTCCCAGCGGAAAGCTGCCCGATACCATTGCGGTTTCTCCCGAGGCGGTTCCCTCCGCAAAGAATTACGGCAGTACCGAATACAATCTTTACCAAGAGGATATTTACGTCGGCTACCGTTATTTCAACACCTTTGCAAAACAGGATATTGCGTACCCCTTCGGTTTCGGTTTATCATATACCGATTTTGTAATCAACGTTACCGATGCAAAATCAGAAAACGGTACGGTCGATATAAGCTTTACGGTTAAAAATACGGGTAATTACAGCGGCAAGCAGGTAGTTCAGTGCTACTGCAGACAGCCTCAGGGCGTTTTAGGTAAGCCCGAAAGCGTTCTGTGCGGTTTTTACAAGACTCCCCTGCTGGCACCCGGCGAAGAATGTAACGGCACTGTTTCCGTGCCCGAGCGTGTAATTGCTTCTTATGACGATAGCGGCAAGACGGGACACCGTTTCTGCTACATTCTTGAAAAAGGCGAATATACTTACTGTATCGGTGATTCTTCCGTAAATACCTTCGACGTATTGAAAACCGTTATTGATGAAACAAAGGTATTGAAACAATGCGTTACCGCACTTGCTCCCGTACGTGAATTCACTCGCATTTACAATAACAACGGCGTTGTTGAATACGAGGACGTACCTACAAGAACTCAAAAGTTTTCCCTTCCCGATCTGCCCGAGCTTCCCTTCACCGGTGACAAGGGCATCACCCTCTATGACGTTGCGGAAAACAAGGCGTCTATGCGTGATTTCATCGCCCAACTCAGCGACAAAGAGCTTTGCTGTATAGTACGCGGCGAGGGTATGAACAGCCCCAAGGTTACTCCCGGTACCGGTGCGGCGTTCGGCGGTGTTACAAAGCCTCTTTCCCAAAAGAAAATTCCCGTTATGTGCTGTACCGACGGTCCTTCCGGAATCCGTATGGTAAGCGATGCAAAGTGCTTTGCTTATCCCGATGCTACGGCTATAGCAGCCTCCTGGAACACAGAGCTTGCCGAAAGCATGTATACTCATTGCGGAAACGAATTGGCATCCTATGCGGTTGACCTTCTGCTGGGTCCCGGCACCAACATCCACCGTAATCCCATGTGCGGAAGAAACTTTGAATATTTTTCCGAAGATCCCCTGCTGGCAGGCAAAATGTGTGCGGCAATCTGCAGAGGACTTGATAACGCAGGCGTTTCCGCTACCATAAAGCACTTCCTTGCCAATAACCAGGAAAAATCACGGCACGACGTAGATTCGGTATTGTCCGAACGTGCAGTAAGAGAGATCTATGCGTTCCCCTTCTTTATTGCGGTTACCGAAAGTAACGTTCGTGCGGTAATGACCTCTTACAATCCCGTAAACGGAGAATGGGCCGCAGGAAACGCAGACCTTTGTATCGGCATCCTGCGCAACGATTTCGGATTCGACGGATTTGTAATGAGTGACTGGTGGGCAAAGATCAGTGATGTTGACGGCAAGGGCTGTACAACAAATCTTAAAGCGATGGTACAGGCGCAGAACGACGTTTATATGGTCTGTTCCGATGCGGAAACCAGAGATGACAATCTGGCGGTTTCCCTTGAAAACGGCGAGCTGACCAGAGCACAGTTGGGGATCTGCGCAGAGCATCTTTGCACATACGCTTTGGAAAGCCTTTCCTTCAAAGCAATGCGCGAAGGCTACGGAACTGCCGATCCCAAGAGCCTTGTTGAAGGAAAAGAGCCCGTTTTCACTGCTGACGTTGTGGATTATAAGGCTGTTTACAACTCTCCCAACGCCCGCCGTGCCGTAATTGCGGTTGAGCTTTCTTCCACTACTCCCGCACTTACACAAACCGATATACAGCTTATAATCACTTGGCACAACGCCGCTACCTACACCGTAGGCGGCACGGACGGAAATATTATTACCGAATACCGTCTTATAAGCCTTCTTGAAGGAAACAATGAAATGACCTTTATGTCAGATACCGACAAGGTTAAGGTACACAAGATCACAATATACTAAACCGTACAATCCCACAGCAAAAGAAAACGCCCGAGAAAATCGGGCGTTTTTTGTATTTACTTTACTTCGGGGATCGCATAGATCTTATCAAGATCATGGGTCAACTCATATTCGTACTGCATTTCGGTAAGCTTCTCCTTGGAAGCGGCATCCGCTTTCTCGGTAAAATATTTAAGCTGCCAGTTAAGGATGTTATCCTTGCAGAAAAACATTATATGATATCCGAAGGATGTTGCGACAATACCGGTATCGCCGTACTTGCGGGATTCATCAAAGCACCAATCATCGTATTCTGCAACCATTTCGCCTTTTTGTATTCTCTCGTATAATCCGCCGACAGCAAAGGAGCCTTCGTCGGTCGAATAACGAGATGCCAGTACCGCAAACTCCTCTTCGGTGCCGTTGCCGTTTTTAAACAGATCATATATACGCTCCGCTTCGGCTTTTGCGGCTTCCTTACTTTCAAAATCGCCAAATGAAACAAGAATATGACGAACGTCAACCGTTTTTTGTGTATCAAGGAAGGGGGCTGTTGTAAGCATATAAACGTAATAGCAGTTGGAGGTGGTGTCCTGAACCACTCTGGTTTCACCTACCTGCGCCTTTTTAAACAGCCAGATACCAAGTTCGTTATTGGCATAGGACACGCCGTCATACTTCATACCGTTTATTACTTTTTGAGTAGCGGCGTCCGCTTTGCTAAGCTCGGTTACCTTTCCGTCTGTGAGATAAGAAAGTACTGCTTTTTTAAATTCATCCTCATTTTCGGAAAGGGCTATCTTGTCTGCGGCATCCTTTGCCTTTTCCATAGCCGCTTTATCGTCCTTGGCGTAGGACACGGAATACATGAGATATCCTGCACTCTGGCAATACACGGGGTTTTCGGAGTAATACTCATCTATCTCGTTCATTTCGGGAGCTATATCGTTATACATCTTTGAAGAATATTCTGCGGCAAGCACACTCAAATACAAAGCGTTGTAAATGTCTTCGTGCTTGAGTCCTCTGCCGTATTCATCAGCGTCAAGAGAATCAGCACGCTCGCGCAATGCCTGTTTGGTTTCGTCGGACAGATCGTAACCGTTTTCCTTTGCGGCTTCGCAGCAGTAAAGATAGCTCAACGCGTTATTATACGCAGTATCCGCAAAGTATTGGAAAAAGGTTTTCTCGCTTGAATAATCCTGCTTTTTGAGAGGTTTATTCGAATCGTAAACATCGGCAATGGAGGAGCCGTAATATTTTGCGAATGCGCGGTTCTGATCGTAGATATAATAACTCATCATACCTGCGGTTATCTCAAAGTTTTCGCTCTCCATAACGGTTTTGTTTAAAAGCACACCGGAATTAAGAACCAGTTGAACGCACAGAACGGCACACAAGACGACCGCCGCAACACATCCCAGGAAAATACCGCATTTTTTGAAAAATGCGTTGCGACGTTGCGTTCTTTGCTGCTCCAATATTTTATTTTTTCTCTGCTCTGCGAAATAAGAGCTTTTAGAAGTCTTTTTGGACATTGTTTTTTCCCTTTCGAATTATAACAATAATGATTAAAACAATTGCGGTTACCGATATCAAAACACCTGCAATAATAGCGAAGGCAGGGTTTCCGTTTCCGTATGGTTCGGGTGATGAGCTGTCTGCCGAAGTGTGAGAAATTTCTTGTTCCGCGCGTACTACGGTTACGGTATACGTTACTGCGGTGCCGTCCTCGGCAACACAGTAAAACAGCACATCGGTTTCTCCTACGGGAAAGCTTTCGGGTATTTCGGCAGTTATTACCGTGCCTTTATGTCTTGCAACAGCGGTGAATTCGGGAACGGGTGCATCATAAGACAGATCGAGCTTATATTTCAAACGCTCCGGAATGAATGCGGGAGTTAACTCCCCTTCGGAAACAAATATTGATTCAAGAAAAGGATCGTTACTCAAAACCGCCTGCTTTTCACGGATAACCAATATTTTGTAAACAGTGGAAACGCCCGACGGCGAAGTGTATTTGATGTTTACAGTAAGCTCATCTTTTTCGGGTATAACGGTATCTGATAAGATAACTATTCCCCCATCGGGATAATCAAACTCAATATCAAGAGCAACCGTATCATAAGGCACGGTTACTGAATAACTGCGAATTGCAGGATTGAACACAAAATACTCTGCATTATTTATCTTTATAGAGAAGTCTGCAGAGGTTCTCTTTTTAACGAAAGCAGTTTTTACACTCTCGGCAGAGGAAACAATGCTTCCCTCCACAGTAGCGGCACAGCCGTAAAGCTTGAAATTTATATCGGACAGATCGGTATCCGCCTTTACACGGAGCCTTACTTCCGCAAAGGATTTGATCACACGGTCCGAGGGAGCTGCGGAGCTTTCGTATGCCGCGAAGCTTATGACTCCGCCGTCGATGCTGTAATCTACCTTATAATCAAGCCCTGCCATATACACGAATTCAAGACGGTTATCGTCAAAGGCGAAACTGCCCCACACAGAATCCATACCGATACCGCCGTCCACGTACAGAACCACGGAAAATTCACTTGCAGGGTGAAGTGTTGCGGGTATGGAAGCGGTAACCTTAAGAAAGTTATCATAAGCGGGAAGATTTTCGGAAAATTCCATTATCAAAGAAAGCAATTGGGACTTATCCTGCCGGTCGAGAATACCGTCAGCCACGCAATCACCGGCATAAAAGGAATGCAAATTTAAATTGTTGCCGTTTATACCATCGGAAAGCATACGCATATCGGATGCGGTGAGCATACCGTCGCAATCCAGATCGCCCCGGACAACGATGGGAACACGGCCTATACTTTCCCCTGTATCCGAAAGGAAATTTATTGACATTCCCGTGGACAGAATTTCATCTTCATTTACGACTTCGTCGAGAGAATCCAAAACAATGAAATAAACGTCCTTGTCTGCCACAGTATCGGCAAGATACTCCGCAGTTATACCTGCGGGTATGCTTACAATGCGCGCAGATTCATTGTATACAAACCGAACATCGGTAAAGCTTATTTCCAGCTTTGTTACCGTAACAACTATACTTGCGGAAAATCCCCCTGCACTGACGGTAACAAGCGAAGTGCCTTCGCTTACTGCTGTCATAAGACCGTTTTGATCCACCGTAACGCTGTTTCCCGTAACGGAAAATTCCGCTGTAACAGCAGATGCGCCTTCGGGAAGATATTCAACCAGAATATACTGGCTTTCTCCCAGATTCAATTCACGGTTGCCGCCGGATACAGAAATTCCCGAAAGAGCGGGAACTATGGAGAATTCGGAGGAATATATAGTACCGAAGGGCATTACACACTCAAGACGATGCTTGCCGCCAACGTTACATTTTCCGCCGTTAAATGCAATTCCGTCTATATACAACACGCCAAGATCACTGTATATATCGGCATATTCATAAAACATACCGTTGCCGTTTTGTATTTGCGGCCGGTTTCCTGCCATTGCAGAGCCGTGAACAGTAAGTGAAGCACCGTTGCCGGTAACGCAGAATCCGCCCGAAAAAGCACCTGCAAATATATGGTCGGAAAGACGTATTCCTTCGGGAGAATAGACGCCGTCAACCGTAAATACCAGCCCGTTCATTATAGAAATGATTTCAGCGGGTATTCTGGACACAACGCTTCCGTCGGAAACGAGGTACACCGTATCTCTTGATGCGATATACACACCATCAGTAAATACTTTGTTTGTATCTCCGCAAGAAATACTGCCCACATAGCTTCCGTCAAAAGCGAATATACCTATTCCCTCGGAGTTTGCAACGTACACGTTTTCAAAGGAAATATCTATATCGGAAACCGCAATATCGGAAATTCTTACGATTTCCCCGTCAAAAGCAAACAAAAGCGCATTCTCATAGCAAGCAGCGATACCGTAATAGCCGACAAGGGCTTTTTGGGGACAAGGCATATCGTAACGGTAAAGCGGCTCAAATGTATTTGAATCCAAAACAAGACAGCTTTCGCTGAAAAACAACGCAAGTTTTCCACCGCCCGCCGCGATATACAAGGGAATATCGTTTAACGGAATGGTTCCCGATGTGATAAATGAAATATCGGTATAATGTACCGCTCCGCCGGAAAGCATAAAAATCTTTCCGCAGGACATATCCGTAACAATTTGCTCGGGAACAAAGCTTAAATAAGCGAATGAGGTATAATCGTTAAACACATCGGAATATCCGATCTCGGAAATATCCGTCGCAGCAGAAATATGAAGAATATCCGTATATTCAACAAGTCCTGCGTTTTCGAACAGCACGAAATTATCCGTAATGGAAACGGCACGGTCGAAAAAGGCGGATTCAAGCCGTCCGCTGTTAATATCAACACAGCCTTGAGAGGTAAAAAGAAGATTATCGCGCACGGCAAGCGGTTTGCCGTAAGGGGTGGTCAGTATCTTTTGCCCGTCAAGATAGAGGCTGTTTTCGTCAAACACATATCCGCCGCCCGAAACATAGTCTTCACAGCGGGTAAGACGCGGCGCGGATGAGCCTTTAAGCTGTTCATGGGGTACGGAATATACAGCGCTCTCAAGAACAATATACAGATTTTCTCCGTCTTTTTCAAATCCCAACACCTTGGAATCGGTCCTTACGGTGCGCAAGGGAGCAGAAAGATGGGAAATATCGTACACACGAAAACTTGATGAGGTGCTGTCTGCTACAACCAGATATCCGTATTCATTTTCAGCAAAAATAACGGATTCATAACCAAACCCCGGATGAATGCGGTTATCGGTTTTAACGGTAAACGAGCAAGAATAAGTTAAAGCACCCGAAGGATCGGTGGCAACTGCGGTATATTCACCGTCGGAAAGCACCTTGGTGCCAGAAAACTCGATTCCGTTTATTGTAAAACTGCCGTTACCGTAAGCGGTTACCGCCACGGCGGAAGAATAATTACCCCCGTGCTCGACGCCCCGTATATATCCCGATAAGCCTATATTCACAACCGAAGAGATCGTCTTATGTTCGCTCTTCAAAACAAAGCTGTGATAACCGTTGGGAATAGGTGCGCCCGAAAGATAAGGCATACCGTCAAGATAACCGTATCCCGTTGAAAAAACAATACTGTTTTGGCTTACAGAATAATCCAAAACCTCGGTGGACAGCGTAAAGGAAATATTAACAACCTTGTTTTCATACGTCAAGGTAAAAACGTGGTGTCCTTCTTTGGTTACTGCATCTCCCGAAGAAAAAGTCTTTCCGTCCAGCTTTGCCGCGCCTTTATTAAAGAAGATCTGTGTCGGAGCTGTAAGCACGGCACCGTTGTATATGCCTGTTACGATAGGCTCGTAGGAAGCCTCAACCACAGACTTTGCGTCAATAATACCGTATCCGACGTAGGGAGAATAGTTTGTTCCCAGCACGGACATAAGCAAATATTTGAACTGGTTTCCATCAAGCTCATCGGCACAAGCGCGAGCCAATGCGGCGATACCGCTTACAATAGCGGCGGACAAGCTGGTACCCGAGCTGACACCGTGGATGCCATCGGGACGGCATACGGTAATATTATTGCCGGGAGCCGCTACAGTAACACGATCATTATACTGAGAAAAACGGCTGGGAGCGCCGTCCGCATCCACGGAAGCAACGGAAATCACGCCCTCATACGAAGCGGGATAAAAATACTTTCCCGCAAGAGAAGCGTTGGCACCGTCGTTCCCTGCGGCGGCAATAACGATACAGCCCTTGGACAAAGCATAATTTACGGCGTGCTGTTCGCTTATGGAATAGGAATATCCGCCGAGAGAGATATTGATAACGTCTGCTCCGTTATCAACTGCGTTATAAATGCCTGCGACCAGAGCGGACGAATACACAGTTCCGCTTCCCGAAGAAACCTTTACGGGATATATGCGGACACCGCCGGCAACGCCTGTAACACCGTAACCGTTATCCTCGGCGGCAATAATGCCTATAACCGCCGTACCGTGTCCGTCCTCGTCGGTATATACACCTGCGGTATCGGAAGTTGCATCATATCCTTCCAGAATATTAACTCCCTTGAGAGAAGGATGCTCACGGTCAACGCCGGTATCCAAAACGGCAACCGTAATATCCTTTGGATCTGCGGACAGTTCCTGCGCTTCAAAAATATTGCAAGCGTTTTCTAAGGATTCGTCACCCGAAAATACGAGAAGATCTCTGGATAATTCGGGTTCTGAGGAAACGCAGTAAGGCTTAAGGAAGGTAACGTCCTCTATTTCTACCAGATACACGTTTTCATCTTCCGACAGCGCTCTGTATTTGTATCCCTGAAGCAAAGAGAAAACGTCCGCATCATCGTTAAAGGTAATGATATAACGGGAAAAAGCGTCCCCTCTCTGTTCACCTTCAGCAAAAGACGCAAAACTTCCCAAGCCCCCCTCCCAAGCGGCGGCGAGCAACAAGAAAACTGAAAGTACAAAAGAGAGAAAACGCTTTACCATTTAAAAATTCACCAATGTCAATTACACAGCGTTCAGGAAAATTCGCTGTATATCTTTTTCATTTCATCCGAATATTCGGAATGAAGATTATCTTTGTAGATATAAAAAATGCTTTCAAAAACCATGCCCTCTGCGGCATCTTTTTTCGCATCCACCAAAACGAGAGAGGGCTTTTTGCCCATAGAAGGACATATCACCCGCAAACGCTTGGGCTGAAGAGAATATTTTTTGAGAGAGTACAACAAAGCATCCACACGGTCTGCCCGATACACCATATATACGTTACCGCCGCTTTTTACGCTTCTTGATGCCGCGGCGCAAACTGAATCTATAGTGCACAAAACCTCACGCCGTGCAATATTCATAGCCTCGGACGTATTGTCAAATCCGCTGGAGGCTTTCAGATAGGGCGGATTGGAAACGCAATAATCATATACGCCTGACTCAAACTGCTTAAGCTGTGAAATATCACGGCAAACGGCATTATATTGGGTTGAAAAACCGTTGTTGGCGGCGTTTTGCTCCGCAAGAGCAACGTATTTATCCTGTATCTCGATACCGTCAACGCAAGCGGCTTTTTGGGAAGCCAACAACAGCAAGCCGATAATTCCGCTTCCTGCGCCAAGATCGATACACTTGCCGCGGCTTGCGACGAAATCCGCAAGCAGCAGCGCATCCGTACCAAAGCGGATGCCGTCTGTATATTCGGATAATATTATTGAACGGTTGACCTTTGTTGTTATCATTTCCATATCGTCATATTTCCCAAACGAAGAACAATGCGCCCCCGAGAGAGGGCGCATTCACGTCTGTTACAGATTATTCAGCAATAGCCTGTACAGGACATGTACCGGCACATGCACCGCAATCAACGCAGGTATCTGCATTTATGTCTGCCTTGCCATCATCGTCAAGAACGATAGCTGCCATAGGGCACTGATCAACGCAAGCGCTGCAGCCGAGGCACTCGTCTTTGTTTACCTTATATGCCATATCGGACACCTCCAAATAAATTTTACAAAGCTATAATAACACAGAAAAACACAATTTTCAAGTATTTCTCGTATTTATTAAACGAATTTTAATATTCTCCCAGAGCTTGCCGTATTTTGACAATCATTTTTGAGAATGTCTGGTTATACGTTATCTGTTTGCTGTAGTTACCCTTGAAAAGATATCCGTTGGCAAACATTATATCACCGTATTCCTCAAATGCCTCAATACCCAAGGAAGTAGAAGATGCGTGATTCATTATTTCAAGATACTTTTCGGAATTTGCACCCAAAGCAGATTTTTGGGTAAGGGCATAAAACACAGATTCATAAATACTGCATTTGATGGTATAATCCTTATCGTTTCCTTCGGGACTGTATTCCCAGATCAGCTCAAGTGCCTTATAGTCTATATTCGCATCTCCGGGACCGTATGTATCATAATAAGCATCGGGAACAGGCTCGTCATTTTCAAGATAATCCTGAATTTCGTCCATAAAATCAGGGTTATATATCTTTACTGCCGTGGGGAAAGAAACGGTTACCGTACCGAGTTCTTTCACAATCTCATATAATCCGCTGTAATCAAAAGCGGCGTAATAATCGATCTCATATCCAACCAGATACGGAACGGTCTGCATTATATCCTCGGTGCTTCTCATATACAAATAAGAATAAAGAGGGGCGGATTTTCCTCCGTTATCCACCTGCGCATCAAAGGGGACGCTTGCGGTGAGATAAATACCTTTTTTCTCATCTATACGAACAAAGAAAATATTTGCAATATGCTCGTTATTTGCCATTCCCACAAAGGCGAGGCTGACTTTTCTGTCCCTGCCTGAATCGATTATAACATCAGACGTATCCGATTCTTCGCCGACATCCGAAGTTTCGGCATCGCCGCCTTTTTCCGTTTCACTTAAAAGGACATCGTCTATATAAGGGACAACTACCTTCCATGCCACCAAGCCGAACACGACGAGGAAAAGCAAAAATATAATCAAAAAGTTTCTGAAAGCGGTAGACAAAATTTCCCACTCCTTTCCGTATATATTATAATACAACTGTTTCGTTTTGTCAAATGTTATTATACTTTAACGGTAATATTGACATTTTAACTTAAATATCTTATAATAAATATAATATTATGTATACTGCGTGAGGATTTTTTAATGAGTATTATCGAAGGCATCCTTTACGGTCTTTTGCAAGGCATTGCGGAGTTTCTTCCCATATCGTCAAGCGGACATCTCGCTCTGGCGCAAAATCTGTTCGGTGCTTCCGGCACGGAGGGAAGCGATTATCTTGCGTTTAACGTTTTGCTTCACCTTGCAACTCTTCTGGCTGTATGCACCGTTTACCGCAAGGACGTTTTAATGGTTATAAAGGGATTTTTCTCCCTGCTGAAAAAAGCATTTACAAAAAAGCTCAATTTAAAAAGACTGGAATACGGCGAAAAGCTGTTTGTAATGCTGGTATTCGCCACCCTTCCCCTCGTCCCCGCAATACTCATTAAGGATTGGCTGGAAGCGGTATCCTCCGTAAGCTGGGCTATCGGACTGTTGCTCATAATCAACGGCGGAGTGCTGTTTATTTCCGATAAGCTTTCAAGCAACAAACTGTCTATCGCAAAAGCCAACCCCACAAAAGCTTTTTATCCCGGTGTGGCACAGATACTGGGATTGCTTCCCGGAATATCCAGATCGGGTATAACCATAACGGGCGCTTTGTTGGGAGGATTTAACAGAAAAGATGCTGTGAAGATATCGTTCCTGATGTCTATTCCCGCTATTTTGGGAGCGAGCATTTTGGAACTGCCGGAGTTCTTTAAAAACGGCATCCCCGCAGAGAATTTGCTTCCATTTATTATCGGCGCGGTTGTTGCTGCGGTAAGCGGCTTTGGCGCTATAAAGCTTTTGCAATACATTGCAAGGAACAAAGGATTTTCTTATTTCTCTGTTTACTGCGCGGCAGTAGGCGTTTTTGCGATAATCGCCGATATTATTATATAAAATAAATGTTAAGGAAATATAAAAAAGATGGCAACAAAAAATAAAAAAAGCGCGCCTGTAAAGAAGGCAGCCAAGCCACAGCAGAATAAATCTTACAAGCCTGCAAAAAAAGGCGATGGGATGAAC
Organism: Eubacteriales bacterium; assembly: GCA_045595165.1. Classification (GTDB taxonomy): domain Bacteria; phylum Bacillota; class Clostridia; order Oscillospirales; family CAG-382; genus SFLA01. The sequence continues at coordinate 2,954 of JAZNZY010000023.1, read as the reverse complement.
AAGGTTTTGATCATCGTTCCGTATATAATATTCATCGTAGCTTTGTTTATTACACTCACATTTTTCTTTGATACGAAGGCGGTCGGTGCGTGGGTAAACAGCGCATTGGATTGGCTGGTGGGAAAAGGCAAATACTTTTTGCCTATTTATATGTTTATTATCTCCTTTACCTGGAAAAGCGACAGAGAGAAAAACGCACTGCCCCTTAAATCCATATTGTATTCGGTAAATCTTTTTACCCTTCTTATGATGATAAGGCTGATAAAATACGATTCAGGCGTGATTTTTGATTGGTTTACAGATCTGCTCACCGAAAAAGCTATCGGAACAGTCGCCACCTGGGTGCTGTCTGTTATTTTCTTCATAGTTTCACTCATACTCCTTTGCGGCAGTACTCCCGATGCGGTTGTGAGAAATATAATCAAGTTCTTTAAAGAAGCGGATTATTCGGCTGTTCAGCCCGAGCGCAAAGAAAAAGAGCCCAATGTAAAAGAACAAAAGATAAAAGAGAAAAAATCGGTACGCGAAAAAGAACCCGTAACGTTTACAGAGGAAGACGGACAGAGAAAGTTTGATCTTCCCGAAATCGACACCGAGCCCGAAAAGGCTTCCGAAGAAAAGCATGAAATTAACCGTGAAGACCCTTGGGATGACAAAGTAAAGGCGCAGGATATTCCTATGCCCGAGCCCGAACTTCAGCCCGAAATTCAGCCTGAACCTGAGCCTGAACCTGAGCCTGAGGAAATATTACCCGAGGAGGAAAGCGAGCCTGCCACAGAGGCAGATCCGATTGCCGAAGATATTGAAGTACTTGAGGACGAAGAGCCCATTTTGGAAACAGAAGATGTAGAAGCTCCCGAAGCACCTTACGTTTTCCCTCCCCTTTCTCTGCTGATCGAAGGCAACGAATCCGACGGCGGATTTACTCAAGCCGATATTCGCGCTACGGGACAAAAGCTTATCGAAACTCTTGAAAGCTTCGGCGCCCGTGCGAAGATAGTGAACACAAGCTGCGGTCCTACCGTAACCCGTTTTGAATTACAGCCCGAAATAGGCGTAAAGGTTAAGCAGATCATCAACCTCTCCGAGGACATTGCGCTCCATCTTTCTGCTTCAAGCGTAAGAGTAGAGCCTATTCCCGGCAAGGGCGCAGTAGGCGTTGAGGTGCCCAACAGAAGGTCTTCTATTGTAAGACTTCACGATCTTATTGCCACACCTGCGTTCAGAGATTCCACGGACAAGCTGTTAACCTGCCTTGGTAAGGATATTGCGGGTAATCCCGTATTCCTGGATATTAAAAAGATGCCCCACCTGCTTATTGCGGGCGCAACGGGACAAGGTAAATCCGTATGTCTTAACTCTCTTATTATTTCTCTGCTTTACAAGGCGCGTCCCGAAGAAGTAAAGCTGATACTTATTGACCCGAAAAAGCTTGAACTTTCCGATTACAACGGTCTTCCCCACCTGCTGGTGCCCGTTGTTACCGAGCCAAAAAAGGCGGCAGGTACGCTTAACTGGGCGGTTATGGAAATGGAAAGACGTTTTGAGCGTATTCAGGACGTAAGCGCAAGAGATTCCCGCGAATATAACGAGGCTATTGCAGGGGATCCCGAAAAGGAATATATGCCCGATGTGGTCATCGTTATCGACGAGCTTGCCGACTTGATGATGACCGCACCCGATGACGTTGAAACCTCTATCTGCCGTCTGGCGCAAAAAGCCCGTGCCGCAGGTATGCATCTGGTTATCGGTACACAGCGTCCCTCTACCGACGTTATTACAGGTCTTATCAAAGCAAACATCCCCTCCCGTATAGCATTCACCGTTGTTTCCCGCGTGGATTCCGATATAATATTAGGACAAAGCGGTGCGGAGCGTCTGCTGGGTAAGGGCGACATGCTTTACGCACCCGTAAGCGCAATAAAGCCTTTGCGTGTTCAGGGCGCGTTCGTTGACGGTAAAAAGGAAGTTACCGCAGTTACACAGTTTATTAAATCCGCCGCCAGCGTTTCCTATGACGAAGCCGTTATGGAAAAGATCGAGCAGGAAGCAAAAATGTGCGGCGTGAAGAAAAAGAAGGTTGTTGCCGAGGATGAGGCAGGTGGAGAGGACGACGATAAGGACGATCCCATCAAGCTCAAGGCTATTGAAGTTGCTTTGGAATACGGCACCATATCCACTTCCCTTCTTCAGCGCAGACTCTCTCTGGGCTATGCAAAAGCAGCAAGAATCGTGGATAAGCTGGAGCGAAGCGGTGTGATCGGTGAATTTGATCCCACCACCAAAAAGCGTGCAATTCTTATTACTGCCGAAGAATTTGCGGAAATGAAGCTTAATGCAAAGGCCGGTGAAGAAGAATGAAAAAATCACTTTTAATATGTATTGTTCTCGCGTTGGCGCTCGTAGCAGTATCCTGCGCTTCGACCATAAGCGGCGGGTACGGAGATCCGATAAACACGCTTGCTGATGCGGTCAAAAGCGGTGATGCGGAAGAATACTTAAGCGTATTTGAGGACAAGTATATTTCCGATCTTGAGGAATACTATACCATAATATCCGATACCGACCTGCTCTCATCCGTTGCCGAGGTACTGGCATCTACCAAGGATTATAACAAGGATGCTTGCGGCGCTTTTACTTCCGTTTCCGTTACCGAGGTAAAAAAGGAAACCCTTGAAGAGTTTCCTTCTGACGCTACCTACACGGGTTCCTTCGAGCCCGACGGAACGGTGGACGAGATCCTTTCTCTCACGGTTTCTTACGTTATAGAGGGTTTCAGCGGCTCTACAGACCCCAAGGAAGCCATGTTTATCGTATATTCGGTAAACGGCGAGTATTATCTCCACCCTATGCACTTAATGTTTGTATTTCAATAACATAATCACCCCAAGAAGTCTTGCGGCTTCTCGGGGACCCCGACAATCAAAACACCCTGAATTTCAGGGTGTTTTTTG